>JBIOEG010000046.1:0-32713 GCA_044445825.1 Caulobacterales bacterium | reverse complement strand
GGTGATAACAGTTGATAACAGGCGCCAAACAGGCCTGTTATCGATGCATAACAGGTGCGCAACAGGTGGAGGCGGACGCTGGCACGCACGCCTCCAAACCCCAACACCCGAAATTCCCCGCGAAAACGGGGACCCAGGCGTGTGTGTTTTTTTCTTACGTAACAACCCACGCGAGCCCCACCGATTGCAAAAAAACCTGGGTCCCCGCTTTCGCGGGGAATTTCGGGTGTGGGGGTTGGGGGTGCGTGAGGGGGCGCCGGCCGCCGCTCTGGCGCCGGCTTTGTTTTTCTTCACGATGTCAAAGACCGTCGCCTCGAGTGGGCGAGCCAATTACATTACCATATGTAACGACCAAAAGCAAGGCGCCACGGGCGCTGCTGGCGGCTACCGCGGCTCGTAGCGGCCTTCGCGGCCCAGGTTGGAGAACTTGGTCAGGTCCTCGTTGAAGTGCAGCTTCACCGACCCGATGGGTCCGTGCCTCTGCTTGCCGATGATCACCTCGGCTAGGTTCTTGATCGGATCGAGCTTCTCCTGCCACGCCAGGTGTTCCGGCGTGCCTTCCTTCGGCTCCGCCCGCCCCAGGTAGTAGGACTCCCGGAAGATGAACATCACCACGTCGGCGTCCTGTTCGATGGAGCCGGACTCGCGAAGGTCGGCCAGCTGGGGCTTCTTGTCGTCGCGGTTCTCCACCTGACGCGAGAGCTGCGCCAGGGCCAGCACCGGGATCGACAGTTCCTTGGCCAGGGCCTTGAGGCCCTGGGTGATCTGGCTCACCTCCTGCACCCGGTTCTCGACGCGCCCATCGCCGGTGGTGATCAGCTGCAGATAGTCGACCACCAGCAGGTCGAGGCCGGTTGACCGCTTCAGACGGCGCGCGCGCGCCGTGAGCTTGGCCAGCGACAGGCCGCCGGTGTCGTCGATGAACAGGGGCGCTTCCTGGATTTCCAGCGCGCCGTCGCGGATGCGGCCGAACTCCGCGGCGGTGATCTCGCCCTTGCGGATCTTGTCCGAGGGGATTTCGGTGACTTCCGCCAATAGGCGCATGGCCAGCTGCTCGGCGGACATTTCCAGGGAGAAGAAGGCGACCACCCCGCCATTGACCGTCTTTCGGCTCCCGTCGGGCTGCGGCTCCCACGCGTAGTGGCGGGCCACGTGGAAGGCGATGTTCATGCCCAGGGACGATTTGCCCATGGACGGCCGCGCCGCAAGGATCAGCAGGTCTGACGGATGCAGGCCGCCCAGCTTCTGGTCCAGGTCCGCCAGCCCGGTGGACAGCCCGGCCAGGCCCCCGTCGCGGTTGTAGGCCTCCGCGGCCATGTTCACCGCGCCGGCCAGGGCGTCCTCGAACGGCATGAAGCCGGTGGAGGACGAACCGCTCTCCGCCAGGGTGTACAGTCTCTGTTCTGCGGTCTCGATCTGGTCGCGGGCGGAGTGTTCCGGATCGCCGGTCTGGGCCATCTCGGAGATCTCGCCGCCGATGCGGATGAGTTCGCGGCGAAGCGCCAGATCATAGATCACGCGGGCGTAGTCGGACGCCTTGGCGCCGGGCGGCGCGCGGTCGACGAGATCGGCCATGTAGCGCACGCCGCCCAGTTCCTGGAACGCGGCGTCGCGTTGAAACTGCTCGGACAGCAGGATCGGCTCGGCGAGTTGGCCGCGTCGGATGTGCGACTCGATCGCCGAATAGAGGCGGCCGTGGAAAGGTTCGTAGAAGTGCCGCGCCTGCAGGCTGTCGGGCACGCGCTCATAGGCGGCGTTGTCGTAGAGCAAGGCCCCCAGCAGCGCCTGCTCCGCCTCGATGTTGGCGGGCGCGTGAGGGATGCCGGCGTCGGTGGTTGGGGAGCGCAGGTCCAGGGCGGGAGCGAGTGCCATGCCCCGGTCATAGCTCAGCCGGACACTGGGGCGCATGTGGCGAATATGACATTCGCACAGTTAATTGCTGGTCTGTGGACAGCAGCGGATTCACGGGCGCCAGAGCACGCCGCAGAGGATATCCCGGCCACTGTCCGCAAGCCAGGGATAGCTTAAAATCAGCTACTTAAAGCCATATCCTCACAGATCGCACAAGGCGTACCCGGAGCTGGACTTCGCTCTAGCTTTCCTCGGCCACGAACTCCTGGCGTCCGGCGCCGCCTTCCAGCAGTTCGGCCTGCTGCTCGGCGTCGAGCGCGCGTTCTTCCTCGAACTGCGAGGTGATGACGTTCTCGCCGCGGGCCTGGCGTTCGGCTTCGTCGACGCTGCGGGCGATATTGATGTTGACGGTGATCGCCACCTCGGCGTGCAAGCGCACCTTCACCGGATGGACGCCCAGGTTTTTGATCGGCCGATCGAGCACGACCATCGCGCGGTCGATCTTGCCGCCCTCGGCGTTGACGGCGTCGGCCACGTCGCGACCGCTCACCGAGCCGTAGAGCTGGCCGCTCTCGCCGGCCTGCCGGATCATCACATAGGTGGCGCCGTCAAGCTTCTCGCCGGACTTGGCGGCGGCTTCCGCCGCCTTTGAGTTGCGCTGGACGATCTCGGCCTTCTGGGCCTCGAACACCTTCATGTTGCCGGATGTGGCGCGCAGGGCCTTGGAGCGGGGCAGCAGGAAGTTGCGGGCGAACCCGTCCTTCACCGTGACCACATCGCCCAGGGCGCCCAGGCGCTCGACACGTTCTAGCAGAATGACTTTCATGAGCCGGGCCCCTACTTCACGACGTAAGGCAGCAGGGCCAGGAAGCGCGCGCGCTTGATCGCCTTGGCGAGTTCACGTTGCTTCAGGGCCGAGACGGCGGTGATGCGGCTGGGCACGATCTTGCCGCGCTCCGATACGTAGCGCTGCAGCAGCTTGACGTCCTTGTAGTCGATCTTCGGGGCGTTGGCGCCGGAGAACGGGCACACCTTGCGTCGGCGCATGAAGTTGCGGCGCCCACCGGCGGACGGGGCTGCGGATTCGGGAATGACAACGTCGCTCATCGGTCGCCTCCAAAGCCTCGGTCGCCGCCGGGCACGGCGAAGTCGTCACGCCGCTCGCGGTCGCGGTCGCGGCGCGCGAGCACCGGCGAGAGCTCCAGGTCGAGCTCGTCCACGCGAATGGTCAGGTAGCGCAGCACGTCTTCGTTGATCGACAGCTGCCGTTCCATCTCCTTCACCGCCGGCGCCGGAGCGTCGATGGCCAGCAGGGAATAGTGCCCCTTGCGGTTCTTCTTGATGCGGTAGGTGAGATTTCGAAGGCCCCAGTACTCGATCTTGGCGATGTGGCCGCCTTGGGCTTCGATAAGGGCTTTCATCTCTTCGTTCAGGGTCTCGGCCTGTTGCGGCGAGATGTCCTGACGCGCGATGAGCACGTGCTCGTAGAACGCCATGATTTCCTTCTTCCGTTTGGAGGGCGGCGCGTCCGGCGGTGGAAGGTCCGCCGGATACGATGGATCTCGCCGCGGCGGCCGGGACTTTCCCGACCCATTGACGTTCCGCGACAGACCGCTCTCCGAGAGAGGGGCGCTGATAGGGGGAAAACCGCGGAAAGGCAAGGGTTGCGGTGGGAGGCAACAGTCGTTCGAATCTCCAAACTCGTCACCCCGGACGTCCCGAAGGGGCGATCCGGGGCCGGACGGGCCGGTTCACAGACGACCTCCAGCTCGGCGACGGCCCGTCCGGCCCCGGCTCGCGCTTCGCTTGGCCGGGGTGACGAGTGAGCTTTACTCGTTGTTCATCCGGATTCGTTGCCCTGCTTGCCACGCGGGCGTTCTAACGATATCATATATCGATATCAGTTGAGGACGACATGCGCACGCTAGTGGATATTCCGGATCAGGACGTCCAAGCGCTGGACGCTCTACGCGAGCGTCGCGGCGCGTCTCGCGCGCGGATCATTCGCGAGGCGATCCGCGAATTTCTGGTGAAGAACAGCGCTTCCGTCGAAGACGAAGCATTCGGTCTCTGGGCGGGCCGGGGCGAGGACGGGTTGCAATACCAGCGGCGGATCCGCGCCGAGTGGTGAAGGCGCTCTTCGACACAAACATCCTGATCGACTACTTGAATGGCGCCGCCGCCGCTCGCGCCGAGTTCGCGCGCTACGCGGAGCCCGCGATAAGCGTCATTTCATGGATGGAAGTCATGGTGGGCGCGGACGAGGCCGCCGCGCCGGCCACGCGACGCTTCCTGGCGCGGTTCGAGGTCATCGGCCTCGATCAGGGCGTCGCGGAAGCGGCGGTGGCCCTGCGGCGCACACATCGCATCAAGCTTCCCGACGCCATCGTCTGGGCTTCCGCGGCGACCGGCTCGCGTCTGCTTGTGACCCGGAACACGAAGGATTTCCCCGCCGACGATCCGGGCGTGCGATTTCCCTACGTCATATAGCGCAGGGTGTCAGCGCGGGTGCGCCGCCCGCCAGGCCTTCACGGCGTCCAGGGTCTGGGTGACGTGCTGGTCGGCCTTCGGGTCGGAATAGGCGAGGATGATCTTGCCGCCAGGCGCGATGACGTATGAGGTCCGGTTGGACCAGTGCGGACCCGCCGGCAGGGTCGAATCGTATTGCTTGGCGATGGCTAGGTCCGGATCGGCCGCCACGGGAAACTTGCCGGAGCAGTGCTCGGTCTCGCTGGAGAAGGCGGCCAGCTGGTCGAGGTTGCCGGCGGTCACGCCGATCACCGTAGCGCCCTCGGCCTTGAACTGGTCGATGGCGTCGGCGAACAGGTGGGCCTCGAGGTTGCAGCCGCCCGTGTGCACCGCCGGGAAGAAATAGAGCACCACCGGCCCTTTCTTCAGGGCGGCGTGCAGATCGAACTTCATCGCTTTTCCGGCCTGGTAGCCGTCGGCCTTGAACTGCGGCGCGGGGGCGCCGACGCAGAGGGCGGCCCAGGCGGGGGTGGCGAAAAGGGCGGCGGCCGCGGCGGCGGCGGCAATCAGACGCTTCATGGTGACGATCCCCGAGGGTGGGCGGCGCAAGGCGCAACTCTTACGGCGGTTGCGCCTGACGGAAAACACAATTCCTGAGTTTGCGGCTCTTGCCGGGGCGGCTTGAGCAGGCGGCGTTCTTGACCTAACCCTCACCGCCTTCGCGACTGACCAGGAGCGTCACATGAGCCTCGCCTTCCTCTTCCCCGGCCAGGGCAGCCAGGCCGTCGGCATGGGCGCGGACCTCGCCGGGGCCTTCGCCGCGGCGCGGGAGGTCTTCGAGGAGGTGGACGACGCCCTGGGACAGAAGCTCTCCCTGCTGATGCGCGATGGGCCGATCGAGGATTTGACCCTGACGGAGAACGCCCAGCCGGCCCTGATGGCGGTGAGCCTTGCCGTGATGCGCGTCCTGGACCGGGACTTCGGCGTGGGCGTCGAGAAGGCCGCCTTCGTGGCCGGCCATTCCCTCGGCGAGTACTCCGCCCTCTGCGCCGCCGGCGCGCTCGGTCTCGCGGACACCGCGCGTTTGCTGAAGCGGCGCGGTCAGGCCATGCAGCGAGCCGTGCCGGTGGGCGCGGGCGCGATGGCTTCGCTGATCGGACCGAAGAGCGATGTGGCGCTGGCCGAGGCGGCGGCGCTGGCCGGCGGCGAACTCGGCGTCTGCGTCGTCGCCAACGACAACAACGCCGGCAATGTGGTCATATCCGGAGCGAAGGCGGCCGTGGACCGCGCCATCGAGAAGGCCAAGGAACTCGGCGCGCGCGCCATTCCGCTGAACGTCTCCGCGCCTTTCCATTGCCCTCTCATGCAACCCGCCGCCGACGAGATGGCCGACGCTCTCTCCGCCGTGACCATCAAAGCGCCCAGGGCCTTTCTCGTCGCCAATGTCACGGCGCGACCCACCGACGATCCGGAACTCATCCGCCGGCAGCTGGTGGAGCAGGTAACCGGCCGCGTTCGCTGGCGCGAGAGCCTTGAGTGGCTGGCCGGGGAGGGCGGCGTGACACGCTTCGCCGAGGCGGGCTCCGGCAAGGTGCTCACCGGCATGGTCAAGCGCATCGCACCGGACGCGGAAGGCGTGGCGCTGAACGCCCCGGCCGATCTTGAAGCCTTCGCCGCGTCGCTCTGAGAGGAATTGCAGTCATGTTCGATCTCACCGGCAAGACCGCCCTGGTCACGGGGGCCTCAGGGGGCATCGGCGGCGCCATCGCCCGGAGACTGCACGCCCAGGGCGCCGCGGTGGTGCTTTCCGGGACCCGCGAGACGGCGCTCGAGACCCTCGCCCTGGAACTCGGAGAGCGGACCTATTGCGTCGCCGCGAACCTGTCCGAGCCCGCAGCTGTCGACGGCCTCGTCGCGGCCGCCGAGGCCGCATCGGGCGCCGACCTCGACATCCTGGTCTCCAACGCCGGCGTCACCCGGGACGGGCTGCTGCTGCGCATGAAGGACGAGGACTGGGACACGGTGCTGAAGGTCAATCTGGAGAGCTACTTCCGCCTGGCCCGGGCGGCGCTGCGCGGCATGATGCGCCGGCGCCGGGGGCGCATCATCGGGATTACCTCGGTGGTGGGAGTCATGGGCAATCCGGGCCAGTCGAACTATGCGGCGTCCAAGGCCGGGATGATTGGCTTCTCGAAGGCTCTGGCGCAGGAGGTCGCAAGCCGCGGCATCACCATCAACTGCATCGCGCCAGGCTTCATCGAAAGCCCGATGACCGATGCGCTCAGCGAGGCGCAGAAGACCCAGATCCTGTCGACAATCCCGCTCGGCCGGCTGGGTTCGGGCGACGATGTCGCCGCGGCGTGCGTCTATCTGGCCAGCGACGAGGCCGCTTACGTCACCGGCCAGACCCTGCACGTCAACGGCGGCATGGCGATGATCTGACGGCGCGCGCCCCCCGCTGGCCTCGCCGAAAGGAACATGCTAGCGAAATCGCGACCCAGGCATGGCGGCGCTTCAGGCGGCGCTCTGAATGGTCAAAGTTCTTGCGCGGCTGCGGGATTGTCGAGCCACCCGTGCGGCTAACCCAAACGAGGGACTACAACTGAATGTCCGACATTCTTGAGCGCGTGCGTAAGATCGTGATCGAACACCTGGACGCGGACCCGGAAAAGGTCACCGAAAAGGCCAGCTTCATCGACGATCTGGGCGCCGACAGCCTGGACAACGTCGAACTCGTGATGGCCTTCGAGGAAGAGTTCGACATCGAAATCCCTGACGACGCGGCCGAACACATCCAGACGGTCGGCGACGCGGTGAAGTTCATCCAGGAGCGGCTGGGCGCCTGACGCCGCGGGGGCCAGCTCGCGGCCGCGCAGGCGGCGCCGCTAGTCGCCTGCGCATCCGGCGGATCATGTATAGTCTCGCGATCTGGGAGGTTCAGCGCAGATGCGTCGCGTAATGGTCACTGGCATCGGGGCGCTGACCCCGCTGGCGTGGGGGGCGGAGGCCACCTGGCAAGCCCTGCTCGCCGGCAAGTCGGGCGCGGGACGGATCACGGCTTTCGACGCGACGGACTATGCCTGTCAGGTCGCCTGCGAGGTGCCGCGGCTGAACGGTCGGGGCGGCGGCGGACCGGACGTGCCGTTCTCCTTCGACCCCGACCAGACCATGAGTTCAAAGGAACAGCGCCGGGTCGACGATTTCATCCTCTACGCCATGGCGGCGGCCGACGAAGCCGTGCGGGACGCGGGCTGGAGGCCGGAGGATGAGCATGAGCGCCGGCGCACCGGCGTAATCATCGGCTCCGGCATCGGCGGCCTTCAGGCGATCGCCGAGACGGCTATCGAGCTGAAAGAAAAGGGACCGCGCCGGGTCAGCCCGTTCTTCATCCCCTCGGCTCTGATCAATCTGGCGGCGGGCCAGGTTTCCATCCGGTACGGGTTCAAGGGCCCCAACCACGCGGTGGTCACCGCCTGCGCCACCGGCGCCCACGCGGTGGGCGACGCCATGCGCCTGATCCAGTTCGGCGATGCGGACGTGATGATCGCCGGCGGCGCGGAAGCGGCCGTCTGCCCGCTCGGCATCGCCGGCTTCATCGCCTGCCGCGCCATGTCCACGAACTTCAACGCCACGCCCGAGCGCGCTTCGCGCCCGTATGACAAGGACCGCGACGGCTTCGTCATGGGAGAGGGCGCCGGCATCCTCGTGCTTGAAGAGTATGAACACGCCAAGGCGCGCGGGGCCAAGATCTACGCCGAGGTGGCCGGCTACGGCCTGGCCGGCGACGCCTACCACATCACCGCCCCGTCCGAGGACGGCGACGGCGGGTATCGCGCGATGGAGGCGGCCATCGGGCACGCCGGGATCGACCCCGCCGATATCGACTACATCAACGCCCACGGCACCTCGACGCCGCTTGGCGACGAGATCGAGCTGGGCGCGGTCGAGCGCTTGCTCGGCCAGGCCGCCGGCAAGACCGCGATGTCGTCCACCAAGTCCGCGATCGGCCACCTGCTGGGCGCCGCGGGCGCGGTGGAGGCGGCGTTCTCGGTGCTGGCCATCCGCGATCAGATCGCCCCGCCCACGATCAACCTCGACAATCCCTCCGTGGACACCGCCCTGGACCTGGTGCCGAAAGTCGCCAAACCGATGAAGATCGACGTGGCGCTGTCCAACAGCTTCGGGTTCGGCGGGACCAACGCCTCGGTCGTGTTCAAGAAGGTGTCGTGAGCCGACGGCCGCGATCCCGGTTCGGAGCGGGCTCGCGCGGGCGCCGCTCGACCGCAGGCATGCTCGGCGCGCTGATCACCGTGGCGATCGCCTTGCTGCTGATCCTGGGTTTCGCGATTTTCACCTTCGAGGGCCCGGGTCCGAAGGCGCGCAGCGGCTCGTCCACCGACGTGGTGCTCAGAGCCGGCGCCGGCGTGCCGGAGATCGCGGCGACCTTGAAACGCGCCGGGGTCATCGGCTCGGCCCAGATCTTCCTGGCCGCCGCCCAGGTCACCGGCGCCTCGCGTCACCTGAAAGCCGGCGAATACGTAATTCCCAGCGGGGCCTCGCTGGCGAAGATCCTCGATGACATCCGCCACGGCCGGGTGACGCCGCACTGGGTCACCATTCCGGAAGGCGTCACCTCCGACACCGTGATGGACATCCTCGCCAAGGCCGACTTCCTCACCGGGGTCGCCCCCGCGCCGCCCGAGGGCGCCGTATTGCCGGAGACCTATGAGGCTCAGCGCGGCGAGGATCGCGCCGCGGTGCTGCAGCAGATGATGGATGCGCGCGACAAGCTGCTGGCGGTGCTGTGGAGCAAACGTCGGGCCGACCTGCCGTACAAGACCCCCGACGAGGCGGTGATCCTGGCCTCGATCGTCGAGAAGGAGACCGCCAGGCCTGACGAACGCCCGCGCGTCGCCGCGGTGTTCATCAACCGGCTGAACAGCGGCATGAAGCTGGAGAGCGATCCGACAGTGATCTACGGCATCACCGGCGGCAGGCCCCTGGGCCACGGGCTGAAGGCTTCCGAGCTCGCCTCCCAGACGCCCTACAACACCTATGTCATCGCCGGCCTGCCTCCCGGCCCCATCGGCAACCCGGGGCGCGCGTCGCTGGCCGCGGTGCTCGACCCGCCGCACACGACCGAACTCTACTTCGTGGCCGACGGGACCGGCGGGCATGTATTCTCCTCATCCCTCGAACAGCATCTGAAGAATGTCGCCCATTGGCGGACGGTGGAGGCGGCCATGCACAACTGTCAGCAGCACGCGACCGGTGCGGGAAAGCCGGCGGGGTGCTGAAACTTTCCAGCATGACCGGCTTCGCGCGCCGCGAGGGCGCCGCCGGGGCGTGGGCCTGGGCGGTGGAGGCGCGCTCGGTGAACGGGCGCAACCTGGAAGTGCGCTACCGCGGCCCCCCCGGCTTCGACGGTCTGGAACGCGCGACTCGCGAGGCCGCCCAGGCGCGGTTCCAGCGCGGCCAGCTCACCGTGAACATCCAGGCGCGGCGGTCCGAGGCCGCCGCCGGCGTCCGCGTCAACATCGCGCAACTCGAGCGCTACCTGGCGCTGGGCGAGGAATATTCCGGCAGCCGCCGCGTGGCCCCGCCCAGTCTTGACGGTCTGCTGGCGCTGCGCGGCGTCATCGAGATCAGCGAGGAGGAAGCCGATCCCGAGGCGCACGCGGCGCTCGAGGCCGCCATGGCGGCGTCGATCGTCGACGCCCTCGACGGCCTGAAGGTCTCTCGCCTGGCGGAAGGCGCGGCGCTGGCCCCGATGCTCAGCGGCTTTGTCGATCGCATCGAAGAGCTGGCGGCGCAGTGCGAGACGGCCGCGGAGGCGCAGGCGCCCGCCATTCGGGACCGCTTCGCCCGCCGCCTCGCCGAACTGCTCGGCGAAGCGGCGCCACAGGACCGCATCATGCAGGAAGCGGCCGTGATGGCGGCGAAGGCCGATGTGCGCGAGGAGCTGGACCGCCTGAAGAGCCACGTCGCCGCGGCGCAAGCCCTGATGAAGGAAGGCGCCGGCGCGGGACGGCGGCTGGACTTCCTCACCCAGGAGTTCATGCGCGAGGCCAACACCCTCTGCGCGAAGTCCGCCACCACGAGCTTGACCGGGATCGGCCTGGCGTTGAAAGCCACCATCGATCAGTTCCGCGAGCAGGTGCAGAATGTCGAGTGAACGACGGCGAAGGGGTCTGATGGTGGTGGTGTCCAGCCCGTCCGGCGCGGGCAAGACCTCGCTGTCGCGCCGGCTCGCCGCCGACCACGCGGACCTGACCCTATCGATTTCGGCGACCACCCGCCCGCCGCGGCCCGGCGAGATGGACGGGCGCGAGTATCACTTCCTTTCCCCGGAGACCTTCGACGAGACGGTGCGCGAGGACGGGTTCCTCGAGTGGGCGGAGGTGCACGAGCACCGTTACGGCAGCCCCAAGGCGCCGATCCTCGAGACGCTCGCCGAGGGGAAGGACGTGCTGTTCGACATCGACTGGCAAGGCGCGCGGTCGATCCACTCCCACGCGCCGGACGACGTGGTGCGCGTGTTCATCCTGCCGCCGTCGATGGCCGATCTGTCTCGCCGCCTGCATGCCCGCGCCCAGGACGCCGAGGATGTGATCCACCGGCGCCTGGCGCGCGCGCACGACGAGATCTCCCGCTGGTCCGACTACGACTATGTGGTCGTCAACGACGACTTCGACCTGGCCTATGCGGAACTCGCGCACATCTACCACGCCGAACGCCAGCGCCGGGTGCGCAACCCCTGGCTGGTGGGGTTTGTCGCCGACCTAGAGCGCGAGCGGTTCTAGGCGCCCAGGAGCCGTCGCGCGAGGTCCAGAAACCCCTGCACCGACACGGTCTCCGCTCGGGCGTCAGGGTCGACGCCCGCCCCGCGGCAGAGCGTTTCCCCGCCCATGACCTTCAGGCTCGAGCGCAGCATCTTCCGCCGCTGGCCGAACGCGGCCTGCGTCACGCGCTGCAGGGCGTGCAGGAGGTCGTCGGGCGGTCGGTCGGCGCGGGGGGCGAAGCTGACCACCGCGGAGTTGACTTTGGGCGGGGGGGTGAAAGCCCGCGCGGGCAGGTCCAAGACCTTGCTTGGCTCGGCCACCGCCTGGACGATCACCGACAGCCGGCCGTAGCCGTCGGAACCCGGTGAGGCGGTGATCCGGTCGGCGACCTCCTTCTGGAACATCAGGGTCATGGAGACGGGGCGGAACGGTCCGGTGAGCCATTTGATGAGCAGGGGCGTGCCCACGTTGTAGGGCAGGTTCGAGATCACCTGTGCGGTCCCGCCCCCGGCATGCGCCGCAACCAGCGCCGCCTCGTCCACCGTCAGGGCGTCGGCGTTCACCAGGGTCAGGCGCCCGCCCGCCGCCGCCGCCAGCTCTTCCAGCAGCGGCATGAACCGGGCGTCCTTTTCGATGGCGATGACCCGCGCCCCGGCCTCCAGCAGGGCGCGCGTGAGACCGCCAGGGCCTGGCCCCACTTCGATCACGGTCTGGCCTTCGAGCGGTCCGGCCAGCCGAGCGATCTTGCGGGTGATATTGAGGTCCAAGAGAAAGTGTTGGCCGAAGCTCTTGCGGGCGAGCAGGCCGGCGACGGCCAGGCTCTCGCGCAGCGGCGGCAGGTCCGCGAGGCTCACGCTGCGCTGCGCCGACCGGCGATGTCGGAGGCGAGCCGGATGGCGGCGATCAGGCTGTCCGGCCGCGCCAGGCCGCGTCCGGCGATGTCGAAGCCAGTCCCGTGGTCCGGCGAGGTGCGGACGATAGGCAGGCCGAGGGTCACGTTCACCCCGCCCCAGAAGTCGAGCATCTTCACCGGGATCAGCGCCTGGTCGTGATAGAGGCAGAGGACCGCGTCGTACGCCGCCCGCGCGTCGGCGTGGAACAGGCTGTCGGCGGGGAACGGGCCGCGCGCGTCGACGCCGAGGTCCACGAGCGAGCGCACCGCGGGGCTCACGGTGGTGATCTCCTCGTCGCCGATCGACCCGCTCTCGCCGGCGTGGGGGTTGAGGCCGGCCACCGCCAGGCGCGGGTGCGCCACGCCGAAGTCGCGTTCCAGCGCCTGCGCCGTGACGACCCCTGCGTTGACCACGCCGCTGACGGAGAGCAGTCCGGGGACCTTCGCCAGGGGCTCGTGCACCGTGACCAGCGAGACCCGCAGATCCTTGGCGGTCAGCATCATCACCGGCCCTCGCGCGCCGTCGTAGGTGGTCGCGGCCGTGAGTTCACCCAGGAATTCGGTGTGTCCGGGGAATTTGAAGCCGGCCTCGTACAGCGGCGCCTTGGCGATCGGGGCGGTGACGACGCCGCCTACCGCCCCCGAGAGCGCCAGGCCGACCGCCGTCTCGATCCAGCGGATCACCAGGGGCGCGGCGGCGGGGGAGGGCTGGCCGGCGATCACCGGCGCGGTGAGCGGGATGTCGAGCACCGGCAGGGCAGCGGCGAACACCTGGGCCGCCTCGTCCGGCCCGGCCACCGATCGAATGACGGCGCCGCCCGAGGGCGACACGGTCGCGAGGGACCGGGCGTCGCCCACCACCATGAATGCCGGGCCTTGGTCGCGCAGGGCGGCCCAGGCCTTGAGGACGATTTCGGGGCCTATGCCGGCGGGATCGCCGAGGGTGAGCGCGAGGGGTGTTTTGTTCACCGGGTCTCGATGGTGGCCGAGTTCCTCAAGTCGCGCAGATAGCGCCGCGACAGCATGACCAGCTGCTCACCGTACAGGCGGTTTTCGATGTCGTCGTGGTCCAGACCCTGGGCGGCGTTGGTGCGCTTGGCGCAGACGGCGATCAGGTGGACGCCCTGGTCGGTTCGGATCGGATCTGAGATCTGGCCGGCCTGCAGGGTCTCGGCGGCCTGGCGGAACGCCGGGGCGAGGTCCTTCACGTCGGCCTCGCCGAGATCGCCCGCGACGACGCCGTCCACCTTCCCCGCCGTCGCTTCCAGCCCGTCGCAGCCGGTGAGCTGCGCCTTGAGCGCGGAAAGCTTGGCGCGCGCGGCGTCCACCTGATCCTGCGGCGCCGAAGCGGGCAGGGCGATGGCCGCCTGTTTCAGGCTGACCAGGATCGCGCCGCCGCCGGCGCGCTTGTCGCGCAGATAGATGATGTAGGCGCCGTCCTTCACCGGAATCGGCGCGCTGAGCGTGCCAGCGCGCATCTGCTCGAGCGCGCGGTCGACTTCGGCGGGCATTTCGCCGGGCGTAACCCAACCGGCGTCGCCTCCATTGGCAGCCGTGGAGGAGCCGGAGAATTGCTTGGCGATGGCCGCGAAGGGCGCGCCCTGGTGCAGCTGACCGATCAGCTGTGTCGCGCCGTCGACGGCCTGCTGTTCGCCGCCCGCCCGCTGGGCGTCGATAAATATCTCGCTGACCTGATATTGCGGCAGGTTGGCCTCCGCTGCGGCCCGCTGCTGGTAGGCCTTGATCTGGTCCTCGCCGATGCGCAGGCGCGATCCATAGCGACCCTGGATCCATCGTTGCCAGCTTCTCGCGGCGCGGATCTGCGAGCGAAAGGTCTCCACGCCCACGCCCTGCCCGGCCAGCGACGCGAGCAGCGCCTCGGGCGTGGTGTTGTTGTTCTTGGCGATGTCGGCGATGTCGTCGTCCACGTCCGCGTCGGTATAGAGGATGGAGATCTTCTGCTCCTTTTCCTCGCGCTTGAGTTCCTGCATCTCGAGACGCTCGTCGATGAGCGAGCTGATCGCTTCACGCTGGATTTCCGGGATGTTGTCGTTGGTCGGCTGGATGCCGGCGGTGACGATCAGCAGCCGCATGCGTTGAAGCACGTCGTAGGTGGAGATCACGTCGTCGTTCACCGACGCGACCACTCGCTCGGACAAGCCGGGCGGCAGCGCATTGGCGGTGGCCGCCACGGGCTGATCCTGCGCTACGGCGGCGGGGGGTGTAAGAGCGAAGATAGCGAAAAGGAGCGCGGACGCCGCGGCGGCGCCGCGGCAGACCCTAGGAACCGAAGGCATGTCTAGACCGGATCCTCATGCAACAGGCTCGCCTTGGACCTGGCGAAGCGTTCGTTCACTGCGTGTACCCTGAATTGCCCAATGTGGCGAGCGTTAGGCGGACGCCGATGCCGGTGGTGGGACCGAGTGTGCGGTTGAACGTTTCGTCGTGCCGATAGACCACCTCGAGCCGCACGCAGTCGTCGCGATACACGACGCCCAGCTCCTGGCGCCGCCAGGTGCCGGTGGTGAAGTCGTTGATGAGGTAGGCGGTGAGGCCCCAGTGCTGGGTTACGAAGACGCTGCCCTTCAGGTCGAGGTCGCGGACAGGCGCCCCGGTGGCGTCCTGGGCCTCCTGCAGGTATCGCACAAAGCCCTCCACCCTGGACGTCACGAAGTCGCCGCCCAACTCCACGCGCCGCAGGGCGAAGCCGTCCGGCGCCAGTTGCAGGCGCGAGAATAGCTGCACGCCCTTGGCCGGCGTCGCGTCGGCAGAAACGATCCAGTCGGAGCCGGCTCTTCGCAGCCCACTGATCGCCGGAAGGGATGGATCCGGGCCGCTGCGGAAGCTGCGGCCGAGCAGCACGCTCGCGGAATGATTGCCCGGCCAGCTCACGGTCGCCCGCCCCCCGACGTTCAGCCGACTGCCGCTGTCGATCAGGTCGAAGCCGGGGGCGGGGTCGATGCTGAACAGGTTCGTCTGGTCCAGGGTGAAGTCGACGCTGTCCTCGTTGGGAATGCGCGGGTCCTGACGCAGGACAGGCGCCAGGATGAGCTGGGCGATAGGTTCGAGGACGATCGTGGCGTCACCTGTGCGGCGCATGAACGGCCAGTTGAAGTCGAGCCCGGCAGAGGGAAGGCCGCGGGTGATCAAGGCGCTGTGCGACAGCGGTGCCTCCAGGCCGTCTACGCTGTAGAGGTCCGCCCGGGCGTGGACGAAGGGATCGACGCGGATGCCGTCCGGCAGGATGAAAGTCCTTCGCCAGTCGCCCTCGATCGTGCCGCGCCGGCTGTTCACCCCAGGTTCGGTCGGATCGACGGGCGAGGCGTTGCGGGCCAGCACCACCCCATCGGCGTCGAAGCGCAGACGCCCGCCAAGGATGGCTTGGCTGGGGTCCCAGCGCCACTCGATCAGCGGCGCCACGGTCGGAAAGGTGCTGTTGACGTCCGCCGGCCGCAGGCCCTGGACGCTTATGGCGGCAATGGAGAAGTAGGACTCCCGGTCCTGGCGCGTCGCATACAGCTGCGAAATCAGCCGACGGTCGTCGGACGCATACAGACCGCGCTCTTCGAAGACGTTCTGGACGCCGTACTTGTCGAAGATCAGCGGGTCCGAGGTGCGCTCGCCGGTGAAGCCCCAGAGCCAGTTCCGGTCGATCTGGAACGCTCCGCTGGCGAGCACATAGGCCCGCGACCGCGCCGGGCCGATGCGGTTTCCCTCGCCGTCGAGTTCCGCCTCGTCCGTGTAGCCGACCCGTGCGTCTATGGCGCCCGAATAGAACCGCTTCCGGTAGTCGAGGTTCAGGAACGGATTGACCTTGGTGTTGATCTGCGGGGAGATCACCAGCTCCTGCGAAGGCGAGATCACTTGCACATAGGGCTGTTCCCAGGACAGGCCGCGGGTGCTGTTGATCACGATTATGGGCATCAGCAGGCCCGA
Organism: Caulobacterales bacterium; assembly: GCA_044445825.1. GTDB lineage: Bacteria > Pseudomonadota > Alphaproteobacteria > Caulobacterales > Caulobacteraceae > Acaudatibacter. The sequence goes on along the minus strand of JBIOEG010000046.1, from coordinate 16,783 downwards.
CTTGCGCGGCGCCTGAGGGTCGGCTTGGCTCAGGTAGGGCGTGTAGAACACCGGCACGCCCTTCACCTCGATCACCGCATCGCGGAAGGTCAGCGTCTGCCTCTTGTGGTCCTGCACGACGTGCCGCGCGCGGATGGACCAGGTGGGCGTCGGGTGTTTCGCGCACACCTCGCAGGGCGTGAAGATCGCGTCGTTGAGATCGTTGATCTGGCCGGGGCGGTGGATCGCGCTCGCCGCGGCGATCTTCACGTTGTCGGACCGGCGGGTGGCGAAACCCAGCGCCACCGCCTGGGCGAAGTCCTTGTCCGCGGTGAAGGCAGTGGAGAATTCGGTCGTGCCGTCCGGATTGGTCAGCACCACATTGCCGCGCGCGGTGACGATGCCGCTCACCGTGTTGTACTCGAGCTGGTCGGCGCGCAGCACGCGGCCCTGGTAGCGCGCCTCGACCCCGCCCTGGGCGACCACCAGGTGGTTCGCCTCGTCCTCGATCAGCTTGTCGCTTTCCAGGTAGAAGCCGTCAGGCGCCAGCGCATCGTCCGGCGGCGGCGTGGGCGGCGCCGGCGCGGGCCTGGGCGCCATCAGGGTGGAAAACGGCGAGGCTGGGGCGGCCGTAGCCGGGACGGCGGCTTGCGACATGGCGAGCGCCGCGGCGCCGGCCAGCAGCAAGCTCCATGCGCGCGCGCGCCGGCGGCAGCCCCACTTCACCCAGCGACCCTTCCGCCTTCCATGCCACCCCACGCGGGACTCAGCCGTCTTCCGTATAGGAGATCAGGGTGAAGCCCGACAGCAGCGCCACGAGGGGCGGCGCCCAGGCGGCGATCACCGGCGGGATGACCTCAGACGCTCCCAACTGGCCACAGAACTGGTTGAAGAAGAAAATGGCGAATCCAAGGGCGATGCCGATTCCGGACAGACCCGCGAGCCCGCCCAGCCGCATCAGCCGCAGCGAAAAGGCCGCGGCGAGTATGGTCATTGCGCTGAACAGCAGCGGCGCGGCGAGCAGTTGCTGCAGCAGCAGGCGATAGGGCGACGAGGCCAGACCGGCCTGTTCGGCGCGCTTGATGGTCACCGGAAGCGCCCAGAATCCCACGGTGCCGGCCGGCGCGAACTTCTCCATGGCCGAACCGCGGTCGAGGGTGGAGGGGATCGACAGCGTCTCGGAGCGAACGGACGCGGCCCCCGGCGCTGCCTCGCGCACATCGCTGAGCCGCCAGAATCCCGGATCGAGCCGCGCCTCCGCCGCCTCGATGCGGCGCGTGAACTCCACCCCGCCGCTCGGTGTGATGCTCTGGACGAACAGGGAGACGCCACGCAGGCGCACCGCGCCGCCTTGCATGTCGTGATCCTTGGCGTGGATCACGATCTGCGTGCGCTCGTCGCCCTGCCGCAACCACAGCTCGTGCGCCTCGCCCACGCTGCGGTGTCCCTCGGTGAGTTCAATGCGGTCGGTCTCGAACCGCGAATTGAGCGCCGCGGCCATCGGATTGAGCGCGACCACCGTCACGACGCCGATGAGGAAGGCGATGCCCGCGGCCGGAAAAATGAACCGCCAGGCCGACACCCCGGCGGCGCGCATGGCCACGAGTTCGCTGCGCCGGTTCATCGTGACGAACGCCGCGAGCGAGCCGAACAGGAACACGAAAGGCAACAGCTGCAGGATGATGGACGGCGACTGCAAGAGCATGAGGCCGACCAGCTGGAAGAAGCCGACGCTCACGCGCGCGCCGAAGCGCCGTGACAGCTCCACGAAGCTGATCAGCATCACCAGCGAGCCGAGGATCGCCAGGGCGCCGCCGACGCCGGCCAGCATGCGCGTGAGCACATAGGCCTGCAGGCGGCCCATCAGGCGGCGCTCCGCAACGGGCGCGCGGCGACCGCCGGGCTGTCTCGTCGACCGCGCAACGGCCGCTGTCGCAGCACGATCAGCATGGCGATGATGAAACCGGTGACAGGCACCAGGTACTGCAGCACATTGGCGTCGGAGTTGCTGTTCGAAACGGCCTCGACCACGAAGCCCAGGAGCCGCATCGTCAGGCCCCCGACCGCCGCCACGGCGATGCGGGCGCCGTAGCCCAGGCGGTTGAAGGATCCGCCGAGCACGGCGGCCAGCGCGATGGCGACGAAACTCAGGTTGTAGAGCGGCGAGGCCAGCCTGGAATTGCCCTCCGCCAGCAACGCCCGCAGGTTGTCGCGCTCCCACGGCTGGCGCAGATCCGGAAAGAACAGTTCATGCAGGTAGCGGTCCGACGGCCGGTAGTGGACATCGCTGTCGGCGGCGATGAAGGGACGCAGGTCGAACTCGTACTCGTCGAAGGACAGGAAGTTCAGGACGCCGGCGGTCGAAAACCTCTGGTTCGAGCCGTGGCGCATGATCAGCACCGGCGAGCCGTAGCGCTTGGCGATGCGCCCCTCGCTCGCCGTGAGGGCGGTTGGCCCCTCCTTGCCGCCCTGCTGGTAGATGAACAGGTTGTGGATCGCGCCGTCGTCGTCCATCGACTGGGCATAGACCGATAGGCCCGCGGCCGGGTGGGTGAACTCGCCCGGGCGGATCATGGTGGACGCCAGGTCCGCCTTCACCGCTTCGAGCGTGTGGCGCAGGGTGCGGAAAGCCAGCGGCTGCACCCAAAGGCCCATCACCAGGGCGATGATGGCGACTATGCCGGCGAGCCGGATTGCCGGCGCCGCAACACGCCAGCGGCTGACGCCCCCGGCGAAGCAGATGGTGATCTCCTGCTCCGTCTGCAGACGATTGAGCGCCACCAGCGCCGCCACAAAGGACGCCAGCGGCAGGATGACCGCCAGCAGCTGCGGCACGCCCAGCATGGTGACCTCGAAGAAGATCAGCGGGCTCTGGCGCTCGGAGACCAGAATGTCGAGGGCGGAGAGGCTGGAGGCCAGTATGGCGACGCCGGTGAGCGCCGCCGTCGCGACGACGGTCGGGCCGAGCAATTGCCGGAACAGATAGCGCTCGATCAGCATCGGCCCTTGGGAGCATCACCGCGAACGCGGAACCGTGAACCTTCTACACATCCGCCGCCCGGCGCGACAGCCCGTGGGCGCTCGCCTCGGCCGCCGCTCACAGGGGCGGAGGCGCGGACGCCAGCGGCCCGAAGGTGCGTTCGAACGACCTCCTCAGCGCCTCGTCCACGTCCGCCAGATCCGCGGTCAGGCCGAGGTCGGCGAGGCTGGTGACGCCGTGCTCGCGCTCGCCGCACGGCACGATTCCAGAGAAGTGGCTCAGATCGGGGTCCACGTTGAGGCTCACGCCATGGAAGCTGACCCATCGGCGCAGCTTCACGCCGATCGCCGCGATCTTTTCCTCGCGGTCGGGCATGCCTGCGACCCCGCGCGCCACCCACACGCCCACGCGGCCGTCCCGCGTTTCGCCGCGCACGTTGAAGTTCGCCAGGGTGTCGATCAGCCAGGCCTGCAGGGCGGCGACGAAGGCGCGTACGTCGCGGCCGCGCGCACTGAGGTCAAGCATCACATAGGCCACCCTCTGGCCAGGGCCATGGTAGGTGAACTGACCGCCACGGCCGGTGCGAAACACCGGAAATCTCTGCGGGTCCAGCAGGTCCCCCGGCTTGGCGGAGACGCCCGCGGTGTAGAGCGGAGGATGCTCGAGCAGCCAGACCAGCTCGCCGGCCCGGCGCGCGGCGATAGCCTCGACGCGCGCCTCCATCGCCGCCACCGCCTCGAGATAGGGGACATGGCCTGGCGACACCGCCCAGCCCACGGATGCGGCATCCGCGCGGGGCATCATCGGCGCATCCGCCGGCAGACTTAACGAGCGGTCAAGCATAGGGCCTGCAATGTGGGGGTAAGCGTCGCCTTCGCAAAGGCGAAGCGCTGGTTTGATTCGTTTCCGGGCGCGGAGGGCCCCCCGTTTGAGTCAGGTGAAGGCGGTGAATGTGGAGATCTCCGTCGTGCTGGGGCGCTCCACCCTGCCCATGCAGCAGCTGCTGCGCATGGGGCGCGGCGCTGTGATTCCGCTCGACGCCAAGGCCAGCGACGAAGTCTGGATCCTGGCGAACAATCATCCCGTGGCCCGCGGCGAAATCCAGATCAATGACGACAAGATCTCCATCACCGTCACCCGCCCGGCCAGCGTCTACGACTTCATGGCCGGCGGCATCTAGCGTCACGGCATCTAGCTTCACGCCTTCAGCCGCTCCACCGAGGCCCTGACCAGCGGCAGCCTGTCGTTGCCGAAGAACATGTCGTCGCCGCCTACGAATATGGTCGGCGAGCCGAAGCCGCCGCGGCGCATCACCTCGTCGGTATTGAACTTCAGCTGCTCCTTGATCGCCGGGTCGGCGACGCCCTGCAGCACACGGTCGGCATCGACCCCGGCGCGCCGACATACCTCGGCGATCACCGCATCCTGCGAGATGTCCTGGTCCTCGCCCCAGTATGCCTCGAAAGCGGCGCGGGCCAGGTCGACGAGCTTCCCGTCGGGCGCCACGAGGATGCAGGCGCGCATGACCTTGACGCTGTTCACCGGAAAGACGCTGGGCGGCATCTTGATCTTCAAGCCGGCGAGACGCGCCCAGTCCTGCAGGTCCTTGCCCGAGTATCGCGCCTTGGCGGGCACCGGCCGCTGGCGGCTCTCATAGACGCTGGGATTGATGCTGTTGAAGATTCCGCCCACCAGGATCGGCCGCCAGACGATCGGCGCGCCGAGCTCTTCGGCCATCGGCTGGATGTTGTGGAAAGCGAGGTAGGTCCAGGGGCTGGAACAGTCGAAGAAGAACTCGATCATGCGTGGCGTCCTGGCGCGCGGGGTTGCAACGATAACCTAGCGCGAGTTCCGGCGCGCGCCATATGGAGGGCAGGCAGGAGACATGCCATGTCCATCGAGATCAGGACCCTCGGCGCTGGGGACGACGCGGTGCTCGGCGCCGTCGCGCCCGAGGTCTTCGACGATCCGGTCGACCCTGGCCTCACCCGGGAGTTCCTGGCCGATCCGCGCCACCACATCGCCGTGGCGGTGGACGACGGCGTGGTGGTCGGCTTCGCCTCGGCGGTCCACTACATCCACCCGGACAAGCCGCGGGAGCTCTGGATCAACGAAGTCGCCGTGGCGCCCACGCACCACCGCCGCGGCCTGGGCAAGGGCGTGATGCGCGCCATCCTCGACCTCGGCCGCTCGCTGGGCTGCCGTAGCGCCTGGGTGCTCACCGACCGGGACAATACCGCCGCGGTGGCGCTCTACATCTCCGTCGGTGGCCAGGACGAGGCCAAGGGCGACGCCGTGGTGATGTTCGAGTTCGACCTGGCCAGCTAGTGCGTCCAAGCCCTACCGGCGGCTACTGCTGTGTCATCTCCGCGCGGACCATGGCTTTCACCTCGCCGCGCTCGGGCGTCTGCGGCGTCTCGAAAACTACCTTGGAGATCACGCCAGGGTAGGCGAACGGCGCCGCGTAGTCGTCGGTGACCGGCGACAGGCTGCGGCCCAGGTCCATTCCCGTGGAGGAGATCATGAACAGCAGGCGCGGCACCTCGCCGGACGCCGCCACATGGCCGTCCACCGCCAGGCTGATCTCGCCGCCGCCGTTGGCGGTGCGCAGGACGGTGAGTCCGACCTCGTGCGGCCCGGCGCTAAGCGGGCCGGGCGCCTCGATGCGCGTGTGCCGGTGGAATTCATTGTAATCAAACAACAGGCGGCCGTCCTTCACGCAAAGCACGAAGCCGCTGTTCAGGCTGCCGCGGGCGATCAGGGCCCCGTCGCCCTCTCCGGGAGGGTGGACGAGGCTGACCGTGGTGATCCACCCCCGCGCCGCCGAGGGGCAGGCGTCGGTGACGATGTGCGAGACCGGTGGATAGTAGACGAAGCTGCGGCGCGACGACGGCAGCCCCGGCCGCATTGACGCGCGGAACAGGGCGGTCGCCGGGCGGTCGTCCAGGGGCAGCACGCCGTGGCGGTCGGCCTCCGCCCACCAAAGGTCGATCATCTCCCCGAGCTTCGCCGGCGCGTGCGCGGCCAGGTCCTCGAACTCCGAGAAGTCGTCGGCGAGGTGGTAAAGCTCCCAGCGGTCGTCGTCGAAGGGTTTGCCCGCAGGGTGGTGGGTCACGGCCTTCCACCCGTCCTTCCAGATGCCGCGGTGCCCCAGCATTTCGAAATACTGCGGCTCGCGGGCCAGCTTCGCGGCCGGATCGGCGAAGGTGGGCGCGAGGCTCACGCCATGCACCGGCATCTGCGGCACGCCGGCCACGACGTCCGGCTGAGGGATGCCGATCAGGTCCATGATGGTAGGCGCGACGTCGATGGCGTGGCAGAACTGGCCGCGCGTTTCGCCGGCCGCCTCCAGTCCCGCCGGCCAATGGATGACCAGCGGATCGCGCACGCCGCCGCCATGGGTGTTCTGCTTGTACCACTTCAGCGGCGTGTTGCCGGCCTGGGCCCAGCCCCAGGGGATGTTGCAGTGGCTGTCGGGGCCGCCGATGTCGTCCAGGCGCTCGACGGCCTCGTCGATGTTCTCGCGGATGCCGTTGAACCACTTCATCTCGTCGAGCACGCCGCTCGCGCCGCCCTCCTGGCTGGCCCCGTTGTCCGACATGACGATGAAGACGGTGTTGCGCCACTGGTCGACGGACTTCAGGAAATCCATCAGCCGGCCGATCTCGTGGTCAGTGTGCTCCAGCATGGCCGCGAACGCCTCCTGCAGGCGGCAGGCGAACTTCTGTTCGTTCGCGCTGAGATCGGCCCAGGGCTTCACGCCGGGGTTGCGCGGCGCGAGCCTCGTCGCCAGCGGGATCACCCCCAGGGCTTTCTGGCGCTCGAACCACTGCTCGCGCACCACGTCCCAGCCGGCGTCGAACTTTCCCCGCCACTTTTCGAGATAGCTCCGCGGCGCCTGGTGCGGCGAGTGCATGGCCCCGAAGGCCAGGTAGAGGAAGAACGGCCGCTCCGGCACCAGCGAGGTCAGGTCGCGGATCATGCCGGCGGAGCGGTCCACGATGTCCTCGGAGACATGGTAGCCCTGCTCGAGGCTCGCCGGCGGGTCGACGAAGTGGTTGTCGCAGGTGAGTTCCGGGAAGAACTGGTCGGTCTCGCCCTGCAGAAAGCCGTAGTAGCGGTCGAAGCCCTTCTGCAGGGGCCAGTTGGTGAAAGGTCCGGCCGCCGAACACTCGGCCATGGGCGCCAGATGCCACTTGCCGGCGGCGAAGGTCGCATAGCCGTTGTCGCGCAGGATCTCGGCGATGGTGGCCGCCGAGCGGGGCAGGGCGCCGCGCATGTTGGGAAAGCCGGTGTCGAAGTTGGAGATGGCCCGCATGCCCACCGCGTGGTGGTTGCGGCCGGTCAGCAGGCACGCCCGGGTCGGCGAACAGAGCGCCGTGGTGTGGAAGCCGGTGTAGCGCAGTCCGCCGGCGGCCAGGGCGTCGATGTTGGGCGTCGCGATGCTCGAGCCGTAGCAGCCCAGGTGCGCGAAGCCTGTGTCATCCAGCACGACCAGCACCACGTTGGGCGACCCGGTCTTGTACTTGGCGGGCGGCCACCAGGGTGTGGATTCGGCGTGGGTGTTGCCGATGACGCCGTGAAACTCTTCGCCGGAGGGGGGTTTGCGGGTCATGCGGTGCTGTCCGTGGCTGGGGCGTCGAGAATGGGTTCGGGCGCCGAGAGGCCGGCGGTTCCGTAGGCGGCGAGTTGTTCGATGAGGTCATGCATGCCGGCGGCCGTGCGTCCGGGCGCCGGCGTGTCGCGCACCCAGCGGGCCATGGCGAACACCACGCTGTCGGTGAACCAGGTCAGTCGCTGGCCGAGCAGGGCGGCGGGCAGATCGGGCAGGGCGTTGGCGATCAGCCGGCGCGTGCGGCGGACGCCGCTGAGCAGCCGGTCATCCACCGTCCGCTCGCCGAGCAGCTGCGGGTGAAAGGTGACCTGGGCGAGCACGCCCAGATAGTCCGGGCCCCAGACCTCCTCCACCGCAGTCAGCCCGAGGGGCGCCACGGTGGCGCGCATGATCTCCAAGGGCGTCGGAGCGGCGGGCAGGCAGTCCAGCATCGCCTCCCGGCGCGCGTTGATCGGCGCCAGGCGGCGGTCCAGCACGGCGGTGAGCAGGCCGCCGCGGGAGCCGAAGTGGTAGTGCAGGGCGGAACGGTTCCGCTGGCTCGAGGCCGCGACGATCTGGGTGAGGGCGACATTCTCGACGCCGCGCTCGGCGAACAGCCGCTCGGCGACGTTCAGCAGCTCGTCCACGGTCGCCGCGGCCGCGCCTTCCGGACGTAATGTTCCTTCGGCGCTCACGCGACGCTCCTGATTTAATACGATGTATTATTTCGAGGTTGGAGGTCCGTCAAGGGCGAATGGGGCGCCCATCCCGCAGACTTCATCCTCGGGCTACGCGCGTAGACTGTTGCAACCACTGATTCGCAGAGGCGGACCTTGCGAGCTCCCCAGGAACTCGGGCGATGACCACCCGGCGCGCAGCCGTACCTGGATCGCGGAGATGATCCGTTGAGCGAGGCTCACGCTCCGCGCCCGGAGGCCGACATCACGCCCGACCAGCTGCTCGAGGTCGGCCTCGAGCACTACGGCGCGGGTGATCGCGTGGCGGCGGAAACCCTGTTTCGGCGCGCCGCCGAGGCCTGTCCGGACGAGCCGACGGCGCTCTATCTGCTGGGCATGGTGCGTTTTGAATGCGGCGATGCGAACGAGGCGGCCGGCCTGTTCGAGCGCGTCGTGTCGCTGCGGCCAGACCACGTCCAGGCCCAGTTCACCCTGGCCGGGCTGAGACAGTGGCGGGGCGAGCACGCGGCCGCCGCCGCCGGCTATAGACAGGTGCTGGCCCTGCAGCCCGGCCACGTCGGAGGGCTGGTCGGCCTGGCGCATAGCCTTCAGGCCGCCGGCGACCTGGCGGGCGCGCTCGCGGTGGCCAGGGCGGCCGCCGCCCAGGCGCCCGAAGCGTCCGAGACGCATCTGGCCCTCGCCAACATCCAGGCGAGCCTCGGCGATCATGCGGCGGCCGCCGCGGCTTTCGCCGAGGCGATCGGCCTCGCGCCGCAGAACGCCGCCGCCTGCGTTGGGCGCGCACTGTCCCTGCTGCAGCTCGACCAGGCAGACCCCGCCCTGGCCAGCGCCGATGCGGCCATCGCCGCCGACGAGACCCTGGCGGAAGCCTGGTTCGCCCGCGGCGCGGCCCTGCGGGCGTTGCTGCGGCCGGGCGAGGCGACGGAGGCGTTCCAGCGCGCCATCGCCCTCGACCCGGCGCGCGCCGAGACCCACCTGTGCCTGGGCCTCGCCTTTGTCGACCTGGAGCGTGCCGACGACGCCGAGCGGCATCTGCTGCGCGCCCTGGACCTCGATCCGCTCAGCAAGGAGGCGCACGCGAGCCTCAGCTCGGTCTATCTGCGCGCCGGCCGCCGCGAGCAGGCGAGGGCGCATGCCGTCCGCGCCCTGGAGATCGATCCGCGGCTGATGGCGGCGCACCAGAACCTCGCCGGGCTGGAAGAGGAGGCAGGCCGTCCCGAGGCGGCCGAGGCGCATCGCGACCGCGCCTACAGCGAGCGCAACCTGACCATCGAGACCTCGGCTCACCCGCTGGCGCGCGTGCTGCTGCTGACCACCACGCGGAGCGGCAACACGCCGGAACGGCACCTGCTGCCGCCGGCGCTGTACACTCGCCTGTTCTGGTTCATCGAATACGCCTCGGACGCCCAGATGACCGAGCTGCCGCCCTTCGACCTCGTGTTCAATGGCATTGGGGACGAGGACTTGGCCGGTCCCACGGCGCGCAACGTCGCCCGCTTCCTGGAGGTCTGCGACAAGCCGTTCTTCAACCGGCCCGACCGGATTGCCCGCACCTGCCGGCACATGATTCCGCAATTGTTGGGCGGCATCGACGGCGTCGTTGCGCCGGCCACGGTTCGCCTTAGCGCCGCTGAGATCGCCGCGGGCGGCCTCGCCGAGGCCGTCCGCCGCGCCGGCCTGGCGCCGCCGGTGCTGATCCGGCCGATCGGCTCGCATGGCGGCAGGGGCCTGACCCTGGCCGAGAGCGAGGCCCAGGTCGCGGCGGCCCTGCCGCCACAGACCGCCGCGCTCGACCACTATGTCACCGCCTTCCGCGACTTCCGGTCGCCGGACGGTCTGTGGCGCAAGTACCGGACGATCTTCGTGGACCGCAGGCCCTATCCCTATCACCTCGCCATCGCCCCCGGCTGGATGGTCCACTACGAAACCGCCGGCATGGAAGACCACCCGGAGCGCCTGGCTGAGGAGATGCGCTTCCTGGAGGCGCCCGGTGAGGCCATCGGCCCGCGAGCCATGGCCGCCATAGAGGCCATCGGCAGGCGCATGGACCTCGACTTCTGCGGCATCGACTTCTCGATCCTGGCCGACGGCAGCGTGCTGGTGTTCGAGGCCAACGCCTCCATGCTGGTGCATCCCGAGGCGGTCGACGGGCGCCTGGCGCGCAAGAACCCCTACATCGAGCGCATTCTACAGGCCTTCCGGGACATGCTGGCGGGCGGCTAGGGCGCGTGGTTCGCCTTTGCGCCGACAAGACAAGGGCGTAGGTCGGAGTCTTGCAGGCCCACATGCGAACGCCATGACCGCCATCCTCGCCATCCACGCCCATCCTGACGACATCGAGACCCTCGGCGCGGGAACGCTGGCGCTGCTCGCCGCCGCTGGTCACGGCGTGGTCATCGCCACGCTCACCGCCGGCGACTGCGGTTCGGCGGCCGCGGGTCCCGAGGAGACCGGGCGCATCCGGCGCGGCGAGGCGGCCGCCGCGGCGGCGATGATCGGGGCGCAGTACCGGTGCGCGGGTTTCGGCGACCTGTCCGTGTTCAACGACGACGTCTCGCGCCGGACCGTGACCGAGCTGGTGCGCCTGGCGCGGCCAGATATCGTGCTCACCGCTTCGCCGGCCGACTACCATCCCGACCATGAGGCCACGAGCCTGCTGGTGCGCGACGCCTGCTTCGCCGCCTCCGCGCCGAACTACCAAACCGGCGCCGCCGAGCCGCTCGCGGCCATCCCGCACCTCTACTTCATGGATCCCATCGGCGGGCGCGACCGGGAGGGCCGTCCAGTGGTCCCGGAGTTCGGCGTCGACATCTCCACTTTCTTCGACACCAAGCGCGCCATGCTCGCCGCGCACGCGAGCCAGAAGGACTGGCTGCTCAAGCAGCACGGGGTCGCCGACCACCTCGGCTCGATGATCGCCTGGTCGCACAAGCGGGGCCGCGACTTCGGCGTCGAGCACGCCGAGGGCTTTCGCCAGTATCGCCACATGCCCTATCCCACGAGCCCGCTGCTGCAGGACGTGATCGGCGCGGCCATCCGTCGTCCGGCATAGCCTTCACAAACAGGAGGCCATTTGCTAACCCCCGCGCCTCACCACGTCGCGGTCGTGGCGGAATTGGTAGACGCGCAGCGTTGAGGTCGCTGTGGGGCAACCCGTGGAAGTTCGAGTCTTCTCGACCGCACCAGTGCAGTGAGGCGGCGCCTGCGCGCTGGATGAGCGATCCGGTTCGGTCACTGTTTCGCGCTAGGCGGCCGCAGCGCCGTCACGGCCCCGGTTTTGCCGCAAGACCGCCGAGGCCGGCGCCTCATGTGCCATAGTGGGTCGAAGGGCGATGAATCCGCGGCTACAGGTTTCCCGGGCTGCCGTAGAGCTGATCGAGGCGTTCGAGGGCTACCGCGCCCAGGCCGCCCAGCTCCCCAGCGGCCGCTGGACCATCGGCTATGGCCACACCAGGAGCGCCCGCGAGGGCGCCAAGGTCAGCGAGCGCGAGGCCGAGGCCCTGCTGCTCTACGACCTGATCGCCGTCTCCCATGCGGTGAACGAACACGTCTACACCCCGCTCACCCAGAACCAGTTCGACGCATTGGTCTCCTTCGCCTTCAACATCGGCGTGGAGAACTTCCAGCGCTCGGCCACGCGGCGGCGGTTGAACGAAGGGCGCATGCTCGAAGCGGCCCTGGCGATGGAGCTGTGGCGCAAGTCGGATCTCGAGGGCCAGCGCATAGTCGTCGACGCCCTGGTCCGCCGCCGGGCCGCCGAGAAAGCCCTGTTCCTGAAGCCCACCGACGGCTGGGTGCCGGCGCCCACGCCGGTGCTGCCGCCGCACATCGACTACGACGTCGCCGCCTACGGCCTGACAGAGTCGCCGGCCGTCGTGAGCAGCATCCTGGCCGGCGATCGCACCGCGGCGCGGCGCGAGGCGGATACGGAAGAGCCGCTGGAACTCACCGAGGTGGCTTCGGCCAGCGAAGTGGCCGCGGCGGCGGTGATCTCCCGGCTGGAGTCCATCCTGGCGGACACCGAAGAGACGCCGGCGCAGCAACTCGTCGAGGCGCCGGAGCAGAGCACGAGGGCCTCGGCGCCGGAGAGCGCCATGAGGTCCGCCGAGATCGCTGCGGAGGAAATGGCGATGTTCTCCACGGTGAAGATGATGCCGCCGCGGACCGCGCGGATTCACCCCATCTTTTTCGTCGCCCTGGCGGCCATCGGCGCCGGCTTCCTCGCCGCCGCGGCGCAGTGGGGCTTCCGCGCTCCGCCGGCCGAGGTGCTCGGCATCCCGGCCGTGACAGCCGGCTGGGCCATCGGCCTCATCGGGGTCGCCTGCGTGGCCTCGGCCGTGTATTTCCTGCTCGAGCGCATCGGCGCGCAGCGCAACCGCCGCCGGCTGTAAGCCTCGCGCGCTCCGGGCGCTGCGTGCTAGACCCGGCCGCATGATCCCGAACCACGGCCCGACCATGGATTTCGGCCTTGGCGAGACCGCCGAAGCCATCCGCGAGACCACCGCCCGCTTCGCCGCCGCCCGCATCGCGCCGCTGGCGGCCGCCATCGATCGCGACAACAGCTTTCCCCGCCAGCTCTGGGCCCCGATGGGCGATCTCGGCCTGCATGGGATCACCGTGGAGGAGGACTACGGCGGTCTGGGCCTCGGCTACCTCGAACACGTGGTGGCCATGGAGGAGGTGTCCCGGGCCTCGGCGTCGGTGGGCCTGAGCTACGGCGCCCACTCCAACCTCTGCGTCAACCAGATCAGGCGCTGGGGCACCGACGAGCAGAAGCGCCGCTACCTGCCGAAGCTGATCAGCGGCGAACACGTAGGCGCGCTCGCCATGAGCGAGGCCGGCGCCGGTTCGGACGTCATCGGCATGCAGCTGCGCGCGGACAGGCGCGGCGACGTCTATGTGCTCAACGGGACCAAGTTCTGGATCACCAACGGCCCGCACGCCGACACCCTGGTGGTCTACGCCAAGACCGACCCGGCGCGCGCCAGCCGCGGCGTCACCGCCTTCATCATCGAGAAGTCCTTCAAGGGTTTCCGCTGCTCCCAGAAGCTCGACAAGATCGGCATGCGCGGCTCGGACACCGGCGAGCTGGTGTTCGAGGACTGCGAGGCGCCCGAGGAGAACGTGCTGGGGGCCGAGAACGGCGGGGCGGGCGTGCTGATGAGCGGCCTCGACTATGAGCGCACGGTGCTGGCCGGCGGTCCCTTGGGCATCATGCAGGCCTGCATGGACGCGGTCCTGCCCTACGTCCGCGAGCGAAAGCAGTTCGGCAAGCCGGTGGGCGCCTTCCAGCTGATGCAGGGCAAGATCGCCGACATGTACGTGGCCCTCAATTCCGCCCGCGCCTACGTCTACGCCGTCGCCAAGGCCTGCGACGCCGGCCGCACCACCCGCTTCGACGCCGCAGGCGCCATCCTGCTGGCGTCGGAAAACGCCGTGCGCGTGGCCCTCGAATCGATCCAGGCCCTCGGCGGCGCCGGCTATCTCAAGGATTTCCCGGTGGAACGCTATCTGCGCGACGCCAAGCTCTACGACATCGGCGCGGGCACCAACGAGATCAGGCGGTTCCTGATCGGACGCGAATTGGTGGGCGCGGGGTAGCGCTTTGGCCCGGAACGTGATGCGCTGGCGCACGAGTCCCCAGCGTGGAGCGAAATGAACCTATGCGAAGCCTGATGATCGCCCTTGTCCTGGCCGCCGGCGCCCAAGCCGCGAGCGCCGCCCCGGCCAGCGCCACGAACCCCGCGCCGCACGTCTGCCCCGCAGGTCTTCACCCGGCCACCACCGCCGAGCTGTTCTTCGGCCGCAGTGACGGCCAGGAACTCGCCGTCTCCGACGACGACTGGGCGACCTTTGTTTCCGAGGAGGTGACTCCGCGGTTCCCGGACGGGCTCACCGTCAGCGACGTCTATGGGCAATGGCACGGCGACAAGGGCTTCGTGCGCGAGCCGTCCAAGGCCCTGTTCGTGGTGATCACCCACGACTACGACGACCAGGTCAACCTCAGCTATGTGCGCGAGGCCTACAAGCAGCGGTTCAATCAGCAGTCGGTGCTGCTGGTCGAGGCGCCGGCCTGCGTGGCTTTCTGAGGGAACGGGCTAGCCGACGAAAAGGGCCGCCCCGTCGCCGGAGCGGCCCTCCATCGTCGTGACCGCGGTGGTGTAGGGAGGTGATCCCGTCCATCCGCGACCTTGTCTTTCAGACGTCAGGCGCCGTCAGACGTGAACCTCGCTCTTGAGGCTCCAGGTCGCTTGCGACCGCGGTTGGAGACAATGAGACACTGGATCACCTCCTTTCAGCTGTTGAACAGGGACGCTCAATATGGGCCGCTTCGCCGGCAGGCGCAAACGGCCAGGTGTCGCAACCTGTGAGTAAATGGTCCGCCTTGACATTGGGCAGGCCTCATGCGCCCTTCCGCGCCTTTCCAAAACCCAGTTTGAAGCAAGGCCGGACCACTCCCATGCACGCCTATCGCACCCATACCTGCGGCGCCCTTCGGCACGCGGATCAGGGCGAGAATGTGCGCCTGTCGGGCTGGATCCACCGCAAGCGCGACCACGGCGGCCTGCTGTTCGTCGACCTGCGCGACCATCATGGCCTGACCCAGCTGGTGGCCAGCCCCGGCGCGCCGGGCTTCGAGACCCTGGACCGCCTGCGCGCCGAGAGCGTGGTCAAGGTGGACGGCGAGGTCGTCGCCCGCACCCCCGAGACCGTCAACCCGAACCTGCCCACCGGCCAGATCGAGGTGCGGGTGCGCGCGGTGGAGGCGCTGTCTGAGGCCTCCGAACTGCCGTTGCCGGTGTTCGGCGAGCCCGACTACCCGGAAGACATCCGGCTGAAGTACCGCTACCTCGACCTGCGCCGCGAGACCCTGCACCGCAACATCGTGCTGCGCTCGCAGGTGGTGGACTCCATCCGCCGCCGGATGGTCGCCGCCGGCTTCACCGAGTTCCAGACGCCGATCCTCACCGCCTCGTCGCCGGAGGGCGCGCGCGACTTTCTGGTGCCCTCGCGCATCCATCCGGGCAAGTTCTACGCCCTGCCGCAGGCGCCCCAGCAGTTCAAGCAGCTGCTGATGGTCGCCGGCTTCGACCGCTACTTCCAGATCGCGCCCTGCTTCCGCGACGAAGACGCCCGCGCCGACCGCTCGCCGGGGGAATTCTACCAGCTCGACCTGGAAATGAGCTTCGCCACCCAGGAGGACGTGTTCTCCACCATGGAGCCCATCATGCATGGGCTGTTCGAGGAGTTCGCCGACGGCAAGGCGGTTATGCCCTATCCGTTCCCTCGGATTCCCTATCGGGAGTCGATCGCCAAATTCGGCACCGACAAGCCGGACCTGCGCAACCCGCTGATCATGCAGGACGTCTCCGAGGCGTTCCGGGGCGGCGGCTTCGGCCTGTTCGCCCGCTTCCTGGAAGACCCCAATAACGCCGTCTGGGCGATCCCGGCCCCTGGCGCCGGCAGCCGCGCCTTCGCCGACCGGATGAACGCCTGGGCTCAAGGCGAAGGCCAGCCCGGCCTCGGCTACATCTTCTGGCGCCAGGAGGATGGCGGCGAGCTGGAAGCGGCCGGCCCGATCGGTCGCAACCTCGGTCCCGAACGCACCGAACAGATCCGCAGCGTCCTGGACCTGAAGGTCGGCGACGCAGCCTTTTTCGTCGGCGGCGATCCGAAGACATTCTACAAGTTCGCCGGCCTCGCCCGCACCAAGCTCGGGACCGAGCTGGATCTGGTCGCCAAGGACCGGTTCGACTTCTGCTGGATCGTCGATTTTCCGATGTTCGAGTTCAACGACGAGTTCAACCACGTCGACTTCTTTCACAACGGGTTCTCGATGCCGCAGGGCGAACTGCAGGCGCTGGAGAGCAAGGATCCATTGGATATCCTCGCCTTCCAGTACGACATCGTCGCCAACGGCGTGGAGCTGTGCTCGGGCGCGGTGCGGAACCACCGGCCGGAGATCATGATCAAGGCCTTCGAGATCGCCGGCTATTCGGCGGGCGAGGTCGAGCGGCAGTTCGGCGGCCTTCTGAACGCCTTCCGCTATGGCGCCCCGCCGCACGCCGGCATGGCCCCGGGCATCGACCGCATCGTCATGCTGCTGGCCGGGGCGGAGAACATCCGCGAGGTGATCGCCTTCCCGCTGAACCAGCAGGCCCAGGACCTGATGATGAACGCCCCGTCCGAGGTGACGGAAAAGCAGCTGAAGGAGCTGCACATCCGCCTGACCCTGCCGATCAAGGGGTAGGAAGCGGCCAGCCGGATCACCTGTTCCGACCTGTTATTCACCTGTTCCACCTGTTATTTCGGTGTTTTTTCCACCTGTTACAGTCTGGAAGCCGTGATTGTTCAATGGCTTGCAGCCACCTGATATCCGCCAGGAACAGGTGATAACAGGTGATAACAGGCGCCAAACAGGCCTGTTATCGATGCATAACAGGTGCGAACAGGTGGCGGGCGAACGCCAGCGCACCACCACCTAAATGACCCCAAACCCGAAATTCCCCGCGAAAGCGGGGACCCAGGCGT
>JBIOEG010000045.1:0-33638 GCA_044445825.1 Caulobacterales bacterium | reverse complement strand
GTCCGGGTGGGGGTTCGTGGTGGTTCGCAGATCCTGCTGACTATCGTTGACACTTCGGACTTCCCCACCCGATCGCTGGCGCGATCTTCCCTCCCCACGAGGGGGAGGGAGGGTTACTCCGCGACCAGACCGTGCGCCGTGAGCGCCTCCAGCGCCTCGCGGGTCAGCCAGCCGCGCCAGTCGCGCCTGGCCTTCGTCCAGGCGGCCTCGTCCACGAAACTCCAATCCCAGAAGGGCGACCAGCCGCCGTCGGCGTCCTGGGTCGCGACGAGCCGCCCGGCCGCGGCGTCCAGGCGCGGTCCCAGCGCCTCGACCACCAGGCTCCGCGGACAGGCGGCCGCTCGAGGGCCGGCAGGTGTTCATCGTCCGGGTCGTGATCGGCGACGGAGCGAACCACCAGGGCCGTCAGGGCGGCGCGAAGGTCGGCCGGGGCCTGCGTCGTCTCCGCCAGTCGGACGGCGCATTTCAGGTCGTAGGCGCCGTCGATGACCGGCGTCTCGGCAATCGCGCGGCGCATGGCCGCCTCGGCCTTGGCGAGCACCTTGGGATCCACCGCGGCGCGCCAGACGTAGAGGGCGGCGAGCAGTTCCGCCGTGGGGTTGAAGCGGAAACCGTTCCAGTTCTCGGCCAGCTGCTCCGACCAGGTCCACCACGGGGCGTGCGGCGCGTCCTCCACCGCCCGCGGGACGATGGGCCACACGCCGGTCTCGCCGTCCAGGTTCGCCGCGAGCCAGGCCAGGGCGGCGCGCACCATGGGGTGGTCAGCCCCCGCCCCCGCCCGCCGCGCCAGGCGAAGTCCGATGCTTGTGGCCAGGGCGCTGGACGCCGGCGTGGCCAGGTCCGGCTCGAGGCCGTGGCCGAAGCCGCCGTCCAGGTTCTGGAACGGCGCCAGCTCGGCGATCACCGCCGCGCCGTCGGCCTCGCCAAGCCCCTGGCGCAGCAGCGCTCGATCCAGGGGTCGCGCTTCGCGCTCGATGAAGTCGCGCGCGGCGAGATAGCGTTCACGCGCAAGGATGGCGGTCATGGATCGGGCTCCCCGGGCTTTTCTGGAACCTACGGAGTTTGGCTCTGTCTCGCAAGAACAAATAGGGAACAGGCAGTGAGATTCGTCAGCTGGGCGCCGCGCGAGGCGGCGCTTCGGAAGCCGCTGGGTGTCTTGCAAAGTTGCGTTACATATGGTAATGTCTCACCTCGCCCCAACCGGGGCGGCGGTCTTTGACATCGTGAAGAATTACACCGCCGGCGCACCAGCGGCGGCCGGCGCTTGCCTGCACGCCTGCAATCCCCACACCCGAGATTCCCCGCGAAAGCGGAGACCCAGGCTTTTTTGCAATCGGTTGGGCCGCGCGGGTGTGGACGGAAGGAAAAAACAAAACACGCCTGGGTCCCCGCTTGCGCGGGGAGTTTCGGATTGGGGGGTGTCGTGCGCTGGCGTCCGCCGCTGACCTGTTGCGCACCTGTTATGCATCGATAACAGGCCTGTTTGGCGCCTGTTATGACCTGTTATCACCTGTTCCTGGCGGATATCAGGTGGCCGCAACCTATTGAACAGTCACGGCTTCCAGACCGTAACAGGTGGAAAAAACACCGAAATAACAGGTGGAACAGGTGAAAAACAGGTCGGAACAGGTGGAGCAGGTGGCGCGGCTGCGCCCTACTCCGCCGCGGCGGGCGGCAGTCCGTGGGGGCGCATGCGCTCGAAGCGGCTGAGCGCGCCGGGCTCCAGGCGCGCCTTCAGCCGCACGACGCCCTCGAGGTCATCGCCACGCTCGAGCACGCGGCCGTGACGATAGACCCAGGCCAGGCCCTCCCCGTCACCGGCGGCCAGGCTGATCGTCACCACCGGCCCTTCGTCGATGAGCCCGGCGATGCGGTCCACCAAGCGCTCGCAGCCTTCGCCGGTGACCGCCGACACCGTCACCGCCGCATCCCCGAAGGGCCGGACCTTGGCCGGCAGCGCCGCGCGGGCCTCGGGCGACAGCAGGTCGATCTTGTTCCACACTTCGAGGATGCGGCTGGCCTCCTCCACGCCGAGCTCCGCCAGTACCTTGCGGACATCGGCAGCCTCGGCCTCGCTCTCCGGGCTGGCGATATCGCGCACGTGCAGGATGACGTCGGCCTCCTTCACCTCCTCCAGGGTGGCGCGGAAGGCTTCCACCAGCTCGTGCGGCAGGTCGGAGATGAAGCCCACCGTGTCGGACAGGATCGCGCCGCGGCCGCCCGGAAGCTTCAGCCGGCGCAGGGTCGGGTCGAGGGTGGCGAACAGCATGTCCCGCGCCAGCACGGCCGAGGAGGTGAGCCGGTTGAACAGAGTCGACTTGCCGGCGTTGGTGTAGCCCACCAGGGCGACGGTGGGGATCGGCGTGCGCTTGCGGGCGCGCCGCTGCAGGCCGCGGCGGCCCTGGACCTCGGCCAGGTCGCGCTTCAGCCTGGCGATCTTGTCGGCCAGCAGACGCCGGTCGGTTTCGATCTGGGTCTCGCCTGGGCCGCCCATGACGCCGAAGCCGCCGCGCTGACGCTCCAGGTGGGTCCAGGTGCGCACCAGGCGCGAGCGTTCGTAGTCGAGCCTGGCCAACTCGACCTGCAGGCGGCCCTCGCGGGTGCGGGCGCGGCGGGCGAAGATCTCCAGGATCAGGCCGGTGCGGTCGATGACCTTGGCGTCCCAGGCCTTCTCCAGGTTGCGCTGCTGCACCGGCGACAGGGCGTCGTCGATCACCACCACGTCGGCGTGTTGGGATGTGACCAGCTCGGCGATCTCGGCGACCTTGCCGCTGCCCAGCAAGGTGGCGGGGGTCGGCGCGCGCAGGGGGGCGGTCAGCGCCTTGGCGACGCGCAGGTCGAGGGCCTCGGCAAGGCCGACGGCTTCAGCCAGGCGCGCGGCCTCGCCGCGAAGCTCGGCGTCGCGGGATCGGGCGGGATGGATGACGATGGCGACCTGAACCGGGGCGCCGCGGTCGGTGGATCTGGATGTCACTCGGCGTCGTCTGGGCCGGGCTCATACAGCTGGACGGGCTGGGCCGGCATGATGGTGGAGATGGCGTGCTTGTAGACCAGCTGCGACTGTCCATCGCGGCGCAGGAGCACGCAGAAATTGTCGAACCAGCTGACCACGCCCTGCAGCTTGACGCCGTTGACCAGGAAGATGGTGAGCGGCGTCTTCGAGCGGCGAACGCTGTTCAGGAAGGTGTCCTGCAGGTTCTGCTTCTTTTCGGTGGTTGTCGTCATCGGGTTTATCCCCCTGTTTTGTTCTGAACGGCGGCCCATCGCCGCCACACACATCAGTCTACAGCCCCCCATTGCGGCGTCTCAGAGCGCCGTTCTGCGAGCCTCCTCGATATAGAGTTGGCGGAGCCGTTTCGCCACTGGACCCACGGTTCCGTCGCCCACCTTGGCGCCGTCTATCTTCACGACGGGCATAACCAGCGTGCCGGCGCCAGTTATGAAGGCTTCCCGCGCCTGTCGCGCCTCCTCGACGCTGAACGGCCGCTCCTCGACCTTCACCCCGTCGCGGGCCATGACCGAAATCAGGGTCTTGCGGGTGATGCCGCGCAGGATGTTGGCCTGGGTGTCGCGGGTGCGCAGCACGCCGTCGCGGTCCACGATCCAGGCGTTCGACGAGGCGCCCTCGGTGACCAGCCCCATGTCGTCGACGAACCAGGCTTCCACCGCGCCGGCGCTCTTCGCCTGCTGCTTGGCGAGCAGATTGGGCAGCAGGCCGACAGTCTTTATGTCACACCGGGCCCAGCGGGTCTCCGGCGTGGTGACGACGCCGATGCCCTGTTCGGCGCGGGCCGCGGCGGCCGCCCGGTTGGTGGTGCGGGCGGTGACCACGACGCTCGGCGGCGCCCAGGGATCGGGGAAGGTGAGGTCGCGCGGGCGTTGGCGCAGCGAGGGCCTGCCGCGGGTGACCTGCAGGTAGACCAGCCCGTCGCGCACGCGGTTGCGGCGCACGGTTTCCTTCAGCACCACCTGCAGCGCCGCCCGCGACATGGGCGCATCGATGGAAAGCTCGCGCAGCGACCGCTCCAGCCGCTCGAAGTGGCCGTCCGCGTCGCCGAGGCGTCCGCCGGTGACCGCCCATACCTCGTAGACGCCGTCGGCGAACTGGAAGCCGCGGTCCTCCACATGGACGCTGGCTTCACCGAAGGGGACGTAGAGACCGTTCACATAGGCGACGCGCGACATGCTGCTACGCTCCCAGTGGAGCTTCGGAGGACGGGGCCGGTCCTGCGCAGCCTTGGCGGAACATGGGCATCAGTCCTCGATCTCCTCCAGCGCCCGCACGGCGCCGAAGCCCAGGGACTTCAGCTTGCGGTGCAGGGCCGAGCGCTCCATGCCGATGAACGCCGCCGTGCGCGAGATGTTGCCGCCGAAGCGCATGATCTGGGCGTTCAGATACTCGCGCTCGAACAGCTCGCGCGCCTCGCGCAGCGGCAGGGCGATGATCCGCTCCGCGCCGAGACCGCCGGCCGGGGTCTGGTTGCTGGCGTCGGAGGGCAGCATCTCGGCGGTGATCGGCTCGGCGACGTCGCCGGACGCCAGGATCAGGATGCGCTCCACCACGTTCTTCAGCTGGCGGACATTCCCGGGCCAGGCCTGCACCTGCAAGGTCGCCATGGCGTCGTCCGCCAGGTCGCGCTTGAGCAGGCCGGACGCGCCGCTCAGGCGGTCGAGGTAGAACCGAATCAGCTCGGGGATGTCCTCGCGGCGCTCGGTGAGCCCGGGAACCCGCAGAGGCACCACGTTGAGCCGATGGAACAGGTCCTCGCGGAAACGCCCCGCCGCGATCTCCTCGCGCAGGTCGCGGGAGGTGGAGGAGATCACCCGCACGTCCACCTGGACGTCGGTGTCGCCGCCCACCCGGCGGAACCGCTGGTCCACCAGCACGCGCAGGATGCGGCTCTGGCTCTCGCGCGGCATGTCGGCGACCTCGTCGAGGTAGAGGGTGCCGTTGTGGGCCCGCTCGAACACTCCGATCTTGCGCGGGCGCCCGCCCTCGCCTTCCTCGCCGAACAGCTCCAGGTCCATGCGTTCGGGGGTCATCCCCGCGGCGCTGACCGGGACGAACTCGCTCTTGGCGCGCGGACTGGCGCCATGGATCAGCCGCGCCGCCGTCTCCTTGCCGGCGCCGGGCGGGCCGGAAATCAGCACCCGGCTGTTGGCGGAGGCCAGCTTGGCGATCATCTGGCGCAGCTGCTGGGCGGCCGGCGAAGCCCCGACCAGGCCGTCCGGCGAGACTGTCAGCGAGCGCAGCCGGCGGTTCTCGCGCTTCAGATTGGCGGCCTCCAGAGCCCGTTCGACCACCAGCAGCAGGCGGTCGGACTTGAAGGGCTTCTCGAGGAACTCATAGGCGCCGCGCTTGATCGCGCTGACGGCGGTTTCGATGTTGCCGTGGCCGGAGATCATGATCACCGGCATGTCCGCATCGAGCGTCTTGACCAGGTCGAGCAGCTCGAGGCCGTCCATGCCCCCGCCCTGCATCCAGATGTCGAGGATCAGCAGCGAGGGCCGGCGCGCCCGGATCGCCGCGAGCGCCTGTTCGGAGTCGGCCGCGGTGCGGACATTGTAGCCCTCGTCGGACAGGATCCCCGCCACCAGTTCGCGGATGTCGGCCTCGTCGTCGATGATCAGGACATCGCCGGTCATTCGAGCTCCTCTCAGGCGGATGCGGCGGCGGGCGCCGGCGTCCGTTCGGCGGCATGGATGTGGGGGAGGCGCAGCGCCACCTGGGCGCCGGAGTGGCCGACCGCATCGCTCAGGGCGACGTCGCCGCCATGCTCCTCCATGATGCGTTTGACGATGGCGAGGCCCAGGCCGGTGCCCTTCTCGCGGGTGGTCACATAGGGCTCGGTCAGGCGGTCGCGGTCCTTCGCCGGCAGGCCGACGCCGTTGTCCTCCACCTCGAAGGACGCCACCCCGCCGACCACCACCAAGCGGGCCGTGATCAGGCCGGGCGGTTCAGGCTGGCGCGCTCGCCGGGCGGCGATGGCCTCGCCGGCGTTCTTCAGCACATTGGCCAACGCCTGGCCGATCATCCGCGCGTCGCACAGGGCGGAAACCTCGGGCAGCGGCTCGACGATCTCCACGGCGACCTCGGCGTCGGCGACCCTTTGGGCGAACACCGCCTGGCGAAGCAGCTCGGCCAGCTCCTGTTCGGCGAACCTGGGCGCCGGCATGCGCGCGAAGGACGAGAACTCGTCCACCATCCGGCCGATGTCGTTCACCTGGCGGATGATGGTGTCGGTGCACCGATCGAAGGTCTCGAGGTCGTGGCTGATCTCCTTGCGGTACTTGCGCCGCAGGCGCTCGGCGGAGAGCTGGATCGGGGTCAGCGGGTTCTTGATCTCATGGGCGATGCGCCGGGCCACGTCCTTCCAGGCGGCGTTGCGCTGGGCGGCCACCAGGCGAGTGATGTCGTCGAAGGTCAGCACCAGGCCGTCGGGACCTGGGCTCGCGCGCACCCGCAGGCGGTAGGACTCCGCCCCGCGCACCAGGTCGACGTCCTCCTCCACCTCCAGCCCGGTGGAGCTGGCGCTCTCCACGACGCCCAGGAATTCCGGCGCGAGATCGCCGATCAGGCGGCCCAGGCGCGTCGGCGGCAGCTCAAGCAGGGCCGCCGCCTGTCGGTTGGCCACGCTCACCCGCCGCTCCGCGTCGAGCCCTATGACCCCGGCGCTCACGCCGAACAGCACGGTCTCGATGAACTGGCGCCTGGACTCGGCTTCCTTGTGTGCGGCGCGCAACGCTTCCTGCTGCGCCTCAAGATCCCCCGTCATGCTGTTGAAAGCACGTGACAAGACGGCGATTTCGTCGGGGTCGTTCTCGGTCTCGACGCGCACCGTGAGATCGCCGCCGGCCACGCGCCCGGCGGCCTGCACCAGCCGCGCCACTGGGGCGGAGATGCTGCTGGCCGCGGACATGCCTAGGGAGACCGCCCCCAGCAGCACCCAGAGCACCGTTTCGGCATAGCTCAGCGCGAAACCCAGCTCGATGTGGGTCTTGCGCGCCTTGGCCTGGCGGTAGGCGTCCAGGGCGTCGTCGCTGTCGAACAGATTGCTGATGATCCCCGGCTCCACCTGGCGCACCACGTAGAGGTAGGCGTCGGGATAGGCGCGCAGGCGGTAGAGGGCGCGGAACACGTTGGCGTGCTGGAACATCTCCAGCGAGACGTCGCCCTCGTCGGCGTTGCGGAAGCTCTTCTGCGGCGGGGTGAGGAAGCCGACGACGCCCCCGGCGTCGGCGCGGGAGAGCACCCGGCCCTCGTGGTCGATGAGATAGGCGGCGGAGAAGCCGTGGTCCTGAGCCAGCTGGCGCAGATAGAGACCGAAGGCCACCGGCGACTGGGCCAGGGTCGGGGCCGCGCTATCCAGCCGCTGCTCCATCGGCGCGATGTGCGTGCCGATGTAGTTCTTCTGTTCCTCCACGTAGGAGTGCGCCATGGCGCCGGAGTTCTCCACCACGGTCTGCACCCGGGCGCTGAACCAGTTGTCCACGCTGCTGGTGACCAACACGCCGAAGAACAGGGCGACGATCAGGGC
This sequence comes from Caulobacterales bacterium, assembly GCA_044445825.1. GTDB lineage: Bacteria > Pseudomonadota > Alphaproteobacteria > Caulobacterales > Caulobacteraceae > Acaudatibacter. Next base: position 26,100 of record JBIOEG010000045.1, on the reverse strand, counting down.
CGGGGTCACCGCCGCCAGGGCGAACAGGGCGACGAAGCGCAGGTGCAGCCGTGCGCCGGCGTCACTGTCCTGGGCGTCGAGCAGGCGGACGATCCGCCAGCCGACCAGGGCGCTCAGGGCCAGGATCAGCGCCAGATTGAGCCCGAGCAAGGTCATCACCAGCGGGCTCGCGGGGCCGAGCGGTCCGGACAAGGTCGGCGAAGCGCCGAGGCCAACGGCCGCGGCCGTCAGCGCCGCCGAAGCCGCGTAGCCGACCGCGAGCACGGGGCGCGATTCGACCATGTCTCGCCAACCGCGGCCGAACGCGGCCGCGCGGCCGGCGGAAGCTGGGAGGGCCGACGAAGACTCCATCGGCAGAACCTAGGGGCAACTGTGCCCCAAATTCAACAGTCTTGTGGCCGCGACGCTTCAGCGCCTCGGACGCCCTAGCGCCTGCCCCGCACCATTTCCACGCGGAGGTCCTGGATCTTCTTGCGCAGGGTGTTGCGGTTCAGACCCAGCACCTCGGCGGCGCGCACCTGATTGCCGCGCGTCGCCGCGAGGGTCAGCTGGATCAGCGGACGCTCCACATCCTCCAGCACGCGGTCGTAGAGGCCGCTCGGCGGCACGCCATCCGGCTGCTCTGCGAAGTAGGACGCCAGGTGGCGCTCGACCATGGTCGAGAGGGTGATCGGGCCCTCGTGCTGCGACGCGGCCGGCGCCTGTTCGGCCAGCTCGCGCTCGACGATGCGCGCGGTGATGGTCTCCTCCGCGTAGAGCGCGCACATGCGCCGGATCAGGTTCTCCAGCTCGCGCACATTGCCGGGCCAGGAATGGGCCTTCAGCCGCTCCAACGCACCCGGGTCTATGGTCTTGGCCGGCAGCCCCTCGCGGTGGGCGCGCAGCAGGAAGGCGCCGGCCAGGTCGGGGATGTCCTCGGTGCGTTCGCGCAGGGGCGGCAGACGCACCGGCGCGACGTTCAGGCGGAAGTACAGATCCTCGCGGAACAGCCCCTGCCCGATCAGACCCCTCAGGTCGCGGTTGGCGGCGGCGATCACCCGGACGCTGGGCTTTCTGCCGGTGCGCGGATTGATCGCCGGATCGGCGCCGTCGAACACCCGCAGCAGGCGGGTCTGGGCGTCCAACGGCATGTCGCCGATCTCGTCCAGGAACAGGGTGCCGCCGTCGGCCTCGACCAGCTTGCCGAAGTCGCCGTCGCCCTTGCCGAACAGCTCGGTCTCCACCCGCTCGCGCGGCACGGCGGCCAAGTTTATCACCACGAACTTCCCGTCGCGGCGGCGGCCGAGGTCGTGCAGCGCCCGGGCGACCAGTTCCTTGCCGGAACCGGATTCGCCCAGGATCAGCACGGTGAGGTCCGTGCCCACCAGCCTGGCGATGGTGCGATAGACCTCCTGCATCGGAGTCGACCGTCCGATCAGGGGCAGCCGCTCGTCGCGCATGGCCCGCGCCTGGGCCCGCGCCGCCTCGCTGTCGGCGGGCCGCGAGAGAGCCCGCCTTGCGGTGGCCGTCATGTCGTCCAGGTCGAACGGCTTGGGGATGTAGTCGAAGGCCCCGATCTCGGCGGCGTTCACGGCCGTGATCAAGGTGTTCTGCGCGCTCATCACGATCACCGGCAGCTTCGGGCGCAGCTTCTTGATGCGCGGCAGCACGTCGAAGACGTTCTCGTCCGGCATCACCACGTCGGTGATCACCAGATCGCCCTCGCCGTCGGTGACCCACTTGAGCAGGGTCGTCGCGTTGCCGGTGGCCCGAACCTGATAGCCGAGGCGGCTGAAAGCCTGACTGAGCACCAGCCGGATCGAGGAATCGTCGTCCGCGATCAGGATCTTCTGCGGCTGAGCACTCATCTGGACGCCATCCCCAATGCTTCCCTTTCTCGCTCGCCCGGCGCCGGGGCGGCCGGCAGCAGGACGCGGAACACCGTGCGGCCGGGTTCCGACTCGAAATCGATCAGGCCGCCGTGCGCCGCCACCAGCTTGGCCACCAGGGCAAGGCCCAGGCCGACGCCGTTGCGCTTGGTGGTCACGAACGGCTCGAACAGATGGTCGCGAAGGGCGACTGGCACGCCTGGACCGTTATCCTGCACACGCACCTCGAGCGGCGCGCCCTGGACTGCCTTGCCGGCGCCCGCGCGCACGCGCACGCCGTGCCGGTAGGCGGTGGAGATCGACACCTCGCCCTGATCATCCCGGCGCGAATGCGCGGCCTCGGCCGCGTTCTTCACGAGGTTGAGGAAGATCTGGATCAGCTGGTCCTCGTCGCCCCACACCGACGGCAGCGACGGGTCGAAGTTTTCCCGCAGCGCGAGGCCCTCGGCGACGCCGTTGGCGGCGAGGGCGCGCACCCGGTCGAGCACCTGGTGGATGTTCACCGCCGCGCATTCGATGGGGGCATCCTCCGAGAAGGCCTCCATTCGGTCCACCAGCCGCCGGATCCGGTCTGTCTCGTCGACGATGAGTTGGGCCAGCGGCGCGTCGTCCGCCTTGGCGCCGCCCTTGAGCAGCTGAGCCGCGCCGCGGATGCCAGCCAGGGGGTTCTTGATCTCGTGCGCCAGCATGCGGCCGAGTCCAACCACGGACCGCAAGCCGGCGACGTCCCCGGCGCGGTCGACGCCCAGGGCGCCGCCGCGCACGTGCAAGGTCAGCAGCACCGCGCCGCCGCCCAGCGGCGCGGCCGCGCCGTCCGCCTCGAAGGGCGGGTGTCCGAACAGGGCGATCTCCAGGCCGCGCTCGCGTACCGCCCCGTCCTGGGCCACCGCGCGATTGATCAGCGAGACCAGGGCCGAGTCCACCGGCAGGGCAGCCTTGAACCGGCCCCGCGCCAGCAGCGCGAGGCCCTGGCCGAACAACGCCTCGGCCGCCTCGTTCACCGCCACCAGCGCGCCATCCCTGTCCAGCACCAGGGCCGGTTCCGGGATCAGGTCGAAGGCCGTGGCCTTCAGCCCATCCAGGGCGTCGTGCGTCGGCGCAGCAAGGGCGCGCGCGTCGTTCATGCCGCCAGCCTCCGCGGTTCCGAATTCCACAGGTCCGACAGGCGCGCCTCCAACTCACGCGCCGAGTCCAGCCGACACAGATCGGCGCGGGCTGCGCGGCGCGCCTGGGCGGATGAGGGCCAGGGCGCCGCCTCGATGTAGGCCGCGAGGTGTTTGCGGAAGACACGCAGCCCCAATCGCTCGCCATAGAAGGAGAGGCTCAGCGCCAGGTGGTCCAGCACGATTCCCGTGCGCTCAGCTCGGCCCGGCTCAGCGGCGCGCCGCCCCTCCAGCAGCGCCGGCAGCCAAGGCCGCCCGGTCGCCGCGCGGCCGATCATCACCCCGTCCGCTCCGGAGGCCGACAGCGCAGCGTCGCGACCGGCCGCATCGCAAACGTCGCCGTTGACAAGCACCGGGACAGTCACGGCGGATTTCACCTCGCGCACCGCGGCCCAGTCCGCCGCGGCCCGGTAGAACTGACAGCGTGTGCGGCCGTGCACCGTGAATCCCGCCGCGCCCACCTGCTCGGCCCTTTGCGCGAACTCCGGCGCATTGCGGGAGGAATCGTCCCAGCCCAGCCGCATCTTGACCGTGACCGGAACATCAACCGCGCCAGTGGCGGCGGCCACCAGACGTTCGGCGACGTCGAGGTCGCGCATCAGCGCCGATCCGCAGAGCCCGCCAGTCACTTCCTTCGCCGGGCAGCCGAAGTTGAGGTCGATGATGTCCGCGCCGGCGGCCCTGGCCATGCGGGCCCCTTCGGCGATCATCGCCGGATCTCGCCCGACCAGCTGGATGACCGTGAGCGGCAGCCCCTCGCCCACCGCCGCGCGACGGACCACATCGGGCCTGCCCCGCGCCAGCTCCGCGCACGCGACCATTTCCGTGGCCACATAGGGTGCGCCCAGACGCGAGGCGATCTGGCGGAACGGCAGGTCCGAAATGCCGGTCATCGGCGCGGTCCAGACGCGCCCCGACACTTCCACGGACCCCAATTTGAGGGCTTTGCCCATTTTGTATACATCCCCGACGCCGTCTTTTTAGGCATATTGTGCGGCGCCGTAAAGCCTGGACAGACGGCGGCGTTCTTCTAAACACCCGGCATGGAGTTTTCAGCCGTGGTTGTTGCGGCCGGTTCGGGTACGCGGGCTGGCGTGGGCGAGGCCAAGCAATGGCGCGCCCTTTGCGGAAAGCCCGTGCTCCGCTGGTCCGTGGAGGCCCTGGTCGCCGCCGGCGCGCGCGAAGTGGTGGTGGTGATCGCCGCTGACGGCGACGAAATGGCGCAGGCGGCGTTGCTGGGACTGCCCCGCTGGCGCACCGCCCTGGGCGGAGCGACGCGCTCGGCCTCCGTGCGCTCCGGGCTTGCCGCGCTGGGCGGCTCTGGTGACGAGGTCGTCCTGGTCCACGACGCGGCGCGACCGTTGCTCCAGCGCGTGCACATCGCCCGTCTGCTTGCGGCGTTGGACACCCGCGACGCGGCGCTGCTCGCTCTGCCCCTGGCCGATACGCTGAAGCGGGGCGACTCCAGGGGCGACGTGACGGACACCCCGTCGCGGCAGGGACTTTGGCGGGCGCAGACGCCGCAGGCGTTCAGACTAGGGGTGCTCCGAGCGGCCTTCGACGCCTGGCCGGTCGGTGAAGAGCCCACTGACGAGGCCATGGTGGCCGAGCGGGCCGGCGTCGCCGTGGCGCTGGTGGCCGGCGATCCGACCTTGTTGAAACTCACCTACCCGGAGGACTTCGCCATGGCCGAAAGGCTTGCCGGCGCCGGCCGCGTCACCCGAATCGGACAGGGCTACGACGCGCACCGCTTCGGCCCTGGCCACTCGGTGAGGCTCTGCGGCGTGGAGATCGCCCACGACCGCGCCCTGATCGGCCATTCCGACGCCGACGCCGGCCTGCACGCCCTCACTGACGCGTTGCTGGGCGCCATCGGCGCCGGCGACATCGGCGACCACTTCCCACCCGGCGATCCGCAATGGCGGGGAGCATCTTCCGACCGGTTCCTCGAGCACGCTGTCGGCCTCGTCGCCCAGCGAGGCGGCCGCGTGCTGAACGCCGACGTCACCCTGATCTGCGAGCGGCCGAAGATCAAACCGCACCGAGAGGCCATGCGCGCCCGCCTGGCGGAACTGCTCGGCGTCGGGCTGGATCAGGTGAGCGTCAAGGCCACGACGACCGAAGGCATGGGCTTCACCGGCCGCGAAGAGGGCCTGGCGGCGCAGGCCGTCGCCGCGGTGGAGCTGCCGGTCTAGCCAGGCGAGAGCCGCAGCCCGCTCACGCGAGTGGGGTGGCGCGGCGCGCTACGAAATTCCCTCCAGGTGGTCCGCGGTTCGCCGGACCAGGGCCCCGAACAGGTCGGTGTAGTCGTCGGTCCAGGGCTGGACCCCTTCCGCATCGGCGGTCGACCAGCGCGGATCGGCGAGAAACGGCGCGAGAGCTGCGCGGGAATTGGCCACGATGACCGCCTGCTCGCTGGAGGCCCAGATCGGCGAAACCGCGTCCGATTGCCAGAATTCCTGCTTCAAGGCCTGCCCGCCGGCGGCCAGGGCCACTGCCTGGGCTGGGCGCATGAGGTCGAGGTTGCGGTTGGAGAGGTGCAGGACAAGTACGCCGTCGGGGGTGAGTTTGCTGAGGTACATGCGCACCGCCTCCACCGTCAGCAGGTGCGCCGGCACACTGTCGGAGGTGAAGGCGTCGATCAGCAGTATGTCGAAATGGCCGCTCGGCTGCCGCGCGAGGGTCAGCCTCGCGTCGCCCAGCGTGTAGAAGATGTGACCGAAGGCGCAGGCGGTGGTGTAGCTGAAGTACCGCGGGTCGGTGGCGACGCGGATCACCAGCGGATCGACCTCGAAGAAGCGCAACCGGTCGCTCGGCCGGGTGTAGGCGGCGACGGCGCCGGTCCCCAGTCCCACCGCGCCCACGTTTATCGCCGACTTGCGCTGGCGCGCCGCCCTGAACACCTGGCCTATCGGAGTCTCCGCGCCATAGTAGATCAGCGGGTGGCAACGATAGGCCGGAACCTGGGACTGCGCGCCGTGCAAGGTGGTGCCGTGCTGCAGCATCTTCACCTCTCCCAGCGCGCCGAGGCGGATGTGAGAAACACTCAGTACACCGAAGAATCCGCGCCACGAGCCCAGCGTATCCGCCCGATCGGACACCTTGTTGGCGGAGACCATCAGCACAAAGATCGCCATCATGAACAGCACCGCCCTGCCACGAAGCAGGAAAGCGGCGACGGCGGTGAGGCCGAGTATCGTCAGGGCCAGCGCGACCGGTGGGACGTAGGTTGAGAGCGCATGCATCACCCCAGCGAGCGGAGGCGGCGGAAAGACCAGCTGTACGGCGATTACGGCGCCGGCCAGCGCCCCGACGTTCGCAGCCCAAGCCCAGATGGGCACGGGCCCACGTCCCCAAGGGCGCGCGAGGCACGCCAGGATCAGCAGCGCCGGATACTCCACTACGCTGTTGAACAGCAGCGGCGCGGCGAAGGCGTTGAACCCGCCGCCGATGACTCCGCCCAGGCTCATCCAGAGATAGAAGTCGGTCAGCCGTTCCGCTCGGGGCCGCCTGGCGACGAGGGCTTGGTGACAGACTAGCGCGGTCAGGAAGAAACAGGTCAGATGGATCGCCAACTCCAGCAGGAACCCGCCGGCCCAGAAGTGGATGAACACCGCGCACAGGGCCAGGCTGGCCGCCTGCAGGGTCAGGGCGACTGGACGCGGGATCAGGGGGCGTTCCTGGAAGGCGATGATGAAGGTGGCGAGGTAGAGCGCCAGCGGCGCCACCCACAGGAATGGGGCGGACCCGAGGTCCGTGGTGACGTAGGTGGTCACCCCGAGCATCAGGCTGGACGGGATCGCGGCCAGCGTGACCCACAACAGGCGTTCGCGCCAATCGCCCGGCGAGGCGGCCGTCGTGACGGGCCTCGATGCCTGTTCGAGCGCCAGCGCCGCGCGCCGGACCGTAAACCCGAGGACCGCCGCCAGAACGATGAAGCCGCCGTAGCCGACGTTCCAGGCGGCGGTCTGGCTGTGCAGCCGAAAGTTCGGCTCCACCAGCACCGGATAGGCGATCAGCGCGATCAGGCTGCCGAGATTGCTTGCGGCGTAGAGCACATAGGGCTCTCGGGCGCCCTCGTGGCGGACCGCGCGGGCATGCCAGGCCTGCACCAGTGGGGCCGTGGCCGAGAGGGCCGCGAAGGGGGCGCCGATGGACACCGCCAGTACGCCGACCAGCCAGAGCGCCGGCTGGGTCACCGACGGGTCCCCGAAGACCGTACTCACCTGCAGCGGCAGGGTCAGGCCGGCGGCGACGAGCACTGCCAGGTGCAGGCCGATCTGCGCGCCTATGCGCCGTATCCGCTGCAGCAGGTGGGCATAGACATAGCCGGCGAGCAGGGCGGCCTGGAAGAAGGCCAGGCTGGTGTTCCAGACGGCCGCGGTCCCACCCAGCAGCGGCAGCACGAGCCGCGCCATCATTGGCTCGACCATGAAGACGAGCGCCGCGCTTGCGAATACGGTGAATGCGAACAGCGCCGCCGGAACCGCCAAGGCGGGGCCGGCGATACCGGGTTCCGTACGATCGGCTATGTCGGCCATGTTGCGAATCGTCTTGAAAGCGCGCGGTGGATCGTAGCAAGCCAAGGTTTGACCGGAGTCTGGAGGACGGCCGAATGTTTTCGCTGGAGATCGAGACCCTGGCGCGACTGGTGATCGACGACGCGCGCGAGAAAAACCTGCGCATCGTCACCGCGGAGAGCTGCACGGGCGGCCTGGTGGCTGGAGCCATCTGCTCCATCGCCGGCGCTTCGGACGTGTTCGAGCGCGGCTTCGTGGCCTACACCAACCGCGCCAAGCAGGAACAGCTGGGCGTCTCCGGCGACCTGATCGCCGACCTCGGGGCGGTGTCGGAGCCCATCGTCCGAATGATGGCCGAGGGCGCGCTGGAGAACTCCCACGCCCATGTCGCGGTGGCCATCACCGGCGTGGCCGGACCCGGCGGCGGCACCCCGCTGAAGCCCGTCGGCACGGTGCACTTCGCTACCGTGCGCTCCAACCAGTCGGTGCATCACCGCCACGAGATCTTCGAGCAGCAGACGCGCGAGGAGGTGCAGCTGGCTGCGGTGCAGGTGGCGCTGGAGATGCTGCGCGATCGGCTGCGCTGATCTCGCTCCCCTTCCTGGGGAGGGTCGGCCCGTAGGGCCGGGGTGGGGATGTCCGGCGAGGTGCGCTGAAGCCTCCAAACTCCCCCACCCGGACCGCTTCGCGGTCGTCCCTCGCCATGAAGGTGAGGGAGTGCTCAGCCGTAGAGCTGTTTCGCCCGCCCTTCGAAGCAGGTCATCAGCCGGCTGACCGCGCGGTGGAAGTTCGCGGCGAGGAGGGCGTCGAGCAGCCTCGACCTGAACTCGAAATCGATCTCGAACTTCAGTTCCGCGCCGGAGGGGTGGGCGATGAATCGCCAGCGGTTCTCCAGGCGGCGGAACGGTCCGGACAGCAGGGACACGTTGATGGCCAGGGCCGGCTCGTCAAGGCGCACGCGGGTGGCGAAACGCTCGTGGATCACCGAGAAGCCGACCTCGGCGTCGGCGTCGAGCAGCGTGACCCCCTCCCCTTCGCCGCGCCGGTTGCGGGTGGTTAGCCGGGTGACCCACGGTACGAACTGGGGATACCGCTCGACGTCGCCCACCAGGTCGAACAACTGGCCGGGCGTGTAGGGCAGAATGCGCGTGACGCTGTGGCGCAAGCGTCAGGCCGCGCCGCGCCGGGCCGCGCGCAGCCTCTCGAAATCCTCGCCGGCGTGGTGCGACGAGCGGGTGAGCGGACTGGCCGCCACCATCAGGAAACCCTTGGCGTAGGCGATGGTCTCAAGCGCCTTGAACTCCTCGGGCGTGACGAAGCGCTCGATCGCGGCGTGGCGGCGGGTGGGCTGCAGGTACTGGCCGATGGTGATGAAGTCGACGCCGGCGGAGCGCATGTCGTCCATCACCTGCATCACCTCTTCCTTGCTCTCACCCAGGCCGACCATGAGGCCGGACTTGGTGAACTGGTCGGGGTCGCGCTCCTTGACGCGCTCGAGCAGGCGCAGCGAGTGGTAGTACCGCGCGCCCGGGCGGATTGAGAGGTAGAGGCGCGGTACGGTCTCGAGGTTGTGGTTGAACACGTCCGGCCTGGCCTCGATCACCCGCTCGGCGGCGCCGGCCTTGCGCAGGAAGTCGGGGGTGAGGATCTCCACGGTGGCGTCCGGCGCGGCGGCGCGGATCGCGGCGACCGTCAGGGCGAAGTGCTCGGCGCCGCCATCGTCCAGGTCGTCGCGGTCGACCGATGTGATCACCACGTGCCGCAGGCCCATCTTCGCGACGGCCTCGGCCACGCGCCGCGGCTCGGTGGGATCCAGCGGGCCTGGCCGGCCGGTGCTCACATTGCAGAAGGCGCAGGCGCGCGTGCAGACTTCGCCCATGATCATCATGGTGGCGTGGGACTTCTGCCAGCACTCGCCGATGTTGGGACACCCGGCCTCTTCGCACACCGTCACCAGGCCGTGCTCGCGCACGATGGCCCGGGTGGCCGCATAGCCGGGCGAGCCCGGCGCGCGAACGCGAAGCCACTCGGGCTTGCGCAGCAGCGGCGTCTCCGGCCGATTGCGCTTTTCTGGATGACGCAGATCGCGCGCGCTGAGGGCGTCGATGACAGTGGCCATGCGGCTTAGATCGGCTGTTCCGCGGTTCGGATCAAGTCGGGGCGAGCGACGCCTTGTGGCGCAGGGGCTTGCCGCCAGCTACCCTCGCCGTGAGGGCTGATCCGGGATTCGACGCTTGGAAGGCACAGGCCAACTGCGCCAGGCCGCGACGGCTGTGTGCGGCGCAGCGGCGCTCCTGGCCGCGTGCATCCTGCTGGCCGGCTGTGATCGCCACTCCGAGAAGGACCCCTTCACGGACTCCCGGCCGCCGCCCGGGCTCGCCGAGCGGTTCTATCCACCCGAGGGCTGGGCCTGGGGCCTGATCCAGGTCGAGGGCCAGCCCGCTCAGCGCTACGGAGTCTCGGCGGCCGCCGCGACGCCGCGGGCGCAGGTGCTCATCCTTCCCGGCTACGGCGAAACGGCGGAGACCTGGTTCGAGACCGCCCGCGCCTTGAACGCCGCCGGTGCGGTGGTCTGGGTTCTGGAGGGTATCGGCCAGGGCGGCTCGGGCCGGCTGCAGAGCCCGCGGGACCTCGGGCGGGTGCGCAGCTTCGCCGGGGACGTGGCCGCGGTGCGGGCCATGGCGGCGACCGTCATCCGTCCGGAAGCTCGCACGCCCCTGATCCTGTTGGGTCAGGGCGACGGCGCCCTGATCGCCGCGCGGGCGGTGGAGACCGGCCTGCGGCCCGGCGGACTGATCCTCAGCGCCCCGGACTGCGCGCCGTCCCTTTTGGCCGGCGACGGACCTTGGTTGCCTGGGCTCGGCGGTTTGCGCGCCCCGAGCGGGCGGCCTTGGCGACGCGAGGCGCCGGACGCGTTCGGGTCGGGCGCCACACACGACGCCTGGCGCGGCGCGGTGACACATGCCTGGCAACTGGCCAATCCGGACCTGCGCATGGGCGGCCCCAGCCTCGACTGGCTGGCCGCCCGCGACGCCCTGCGCGACGCCGACAACGCCGAACTGGACCGGCTGAACGCGCCGACCCTGGTGCTCGACGACGACCGGGTGACGCGTTGCCTGACGCCGCCGGGCGCCGAGCGCCGGAGGTTCCCGGGCGCTGGACCGGAGCTGGAACTGGAACGTGACGACCTTCGCAAGCCCTGGCTCGAAGCGGTGCAGGACTTCATTTCCAAGGCGGAAGTCGCCGCCGCACCACCCCCACCCGAACCTCACGGTCGGTAACAGAGCTTTTCAACCCGAGGCCCGGGCGATAGCTTCGCCCCAAAAGACAAGGGTGGGCTTCCGGGAGGTTGGTTTCAGCGCATGTCGCGCGCGTTTGACGTATCCAAGAGCCAACAGACCATCTTCGAGGCCTTGCTGCGGGCCGCACGCACCTATGGCCTCAGGAAGCCGATCCTCGAGGATCAGGAGCGCAATCCCCTCAGCTACACAGACCTGATCCGCGCCAGCTTCGCGCTGGGGCGCAAGATCGCCGCGGTGACTCGGCCCGGCGAGCGGGTGGGCGTGCTGCTGCCGTCGAGTTCGGCCGGGGTGGTGACCTTCTTCGCCCTGCACGCATTCGGGCGGGTCCCCACGATGCTGAATTTCACCGCCGGCATCCGCAACCTGCGCGCTGCGGTGAAGCTGGCCGGGGTCAAGCGCGTGCTTACCGCGCACCGCTTCGTCGAGCAGGGCAAGCTGCACGACGTGGTGGACGCTCTCGAGCAGACCTGCGCCATCAACTACCTGGAGGACATGCGCGCCACGATCGGTTTGAGCGACCGGCTCTTCGCCCTCACCGCCTCGCTCCTGCCGCATCAGTTCCTGGCCAGGACCAAGCCGTCGGATCCGGCGGTGATCCTATTCACCTCGGGCAGCTTCGGCGCGCCCAGAGGCGTAGTGCTGAGCCAGGCCAATGTGCTGGCCAACGTGGAGCAGATCGCCGCGCACATCGACCTCGACCCGGATTGGGTGATGTTCAATCCCCTTCCCATTTTCCACTGTTTCGGCCTGACAGGGGGCGTGTTCCTGCCCATCCTCACCGGGATGAAGGCGTTTCAGTACCCTTCGCCCCTGCACGTGAAGCTGATCCCGCCGTTGCTGCGCGACTGCGGGGCGAGCATCCTGCTGGCCACCGACACCTTCGTGAACCAGTACGCCCGCTCAGCCGAACCGGAGGAGATGAGCGGCCTGAAGTTCATCGTCTGCGGCGCTGAGAAGGTGCGCGAGGAGACCCACAATCTGATCGCCGAACGCTTCGGCCCGGTGCCGGTGCTGGAGGGTTATGGCGCCACGGAGGCGGCGCCGGTGATCGCGGTGAACAAGCCCGAGGACAACCGGCGCGGCACCGTGGGCGGTCTGCTGCCGGGCATCGACACCCGCATCGAGCCCGTGGAGGGCATCATGCGAGGTGGCCGCCTCTATGTGCGTGGGCCGAACGTCATGAGCGGCTACCTCAACGACCAGGGCGAGCTTGAACCGCCTCAGGGCGGCTGGCACGACACCGGCGACGTGGTGGAAATGACCGAAGACCGATGGATCAGCATCCTTGGCCGGGTGAAGCGGTTCGCGAAGATCGGCGGGGAGATGGTCTCGCTCACCGCCGCCGAGGATCTGGCGGCCGGAGTATGGCCGGACTCGCGCCACGCGGTGATCGCCATGCCGGACTCCAGGAAGGGTGAGCGGCTGGTCCTGGTCACCGACCGTCCCGACGCCGACGTCGCCAGGCTGCTGGCCTACGCCCAGTCGGTGGGTGCGTCGGAGCTGGTGGCGCCGCGCCGCATCGTGAAGGTGCCGGAGGTGCCGGTCCTGGGCTCCGGCAAGACCGACTACGTCGCCATCCAGCGCATGGCCGAAACGGAGGCGCGGGCGGCGTAGTACGCTTGGGAGAGGGCTAGATCATGGGAGCTTTGGGTATCTGGGCGCCGCGCGTGCTCAGCCTGCTGCGCATAGTCGCCGCCTTGCTGTTCATGGAGCATGGCATGATGAAGCTGTTCCACTTCCCCGCCGCCCAACCGGGCCTGGCTCCGGGCGCCCTGCCGCCGCTGCTTCTCGTCGCCGCCTGTCTCGAAATAGTCGGCGGGGCGCTCATCCTGATCGGCCTGTTCACCCGGCCCGTGGCGTTCCTGCTCTCAGGCGAGATGGCCGTGGCCTATTTCCTGGCGCATATGCGCGCTTCGCCCTGGCCGGCGCTGAACCAGGGCGACGCGGCGATCCTGTTCTGCTGGGTGTTCTTCTATCTGGTGTTCGCCGGAGGTGGCGCATGGAGCGTCGATGCGCTGGTGAGGAAGACGGCGTGAAGTCTCCAAGAGCTGCTGTCATCCCGGAAAGCGCGCAGCGCTTATCCGGGACCTCCAGCAGGACCGAGTTCAATTCGGGGGGAGGTCCCGGATAAGGCCTGCGGCCTTTCCGGGATGACAGTTCTCAGATGTGCAGCGCCTGTCCGAAGGCGTCCAGCGCCGCCTCATGCATGGCTTCGCTCAAGGTCGGGTGCGGGAACACGGTCGCGAAGAGATACGCCTCCGTGGCCTCGAGGGTCATGGCCAGGGCGTAGCCTTGGATCATCTCGGTGACTTCCGCGCCGATCATGTGCGCCCCGACGAGGGCGCCGGTCGCTGCGTCGAACACGGTCTTGACGAACCCCTCCACCTCGCCCGCGGCGATGGCCTTGCCGTTCGCGCGGAATGGAAAGCGCCCCACCTTCACCTGCAGACCCTTGTCCTTCGCCTGGGCCTCGGTCAGGCCCACCGAGGCGACCTGCGGTGTGGAATAGGTGCAGCCCGGGATCGGCGCGGTAAGGCTTGGCGGGGCGACGCCGGCGATATGTTCCACGCAGTGCACGCCCTCGTGCATGGCCTTGTGCGCCAGCCAGGGCGGGCCCGCGACATCGCCGATGGCGTAGAGGCCGGCAACGCCGGTGGCGCCATGGTCGTCGGTGACGACGTGGCCGCGGTCAAGTTTCAGGCCGAGGCCCTCCAGGCCGATCCCCTCGACATTGGCGTCGATGCCCACCGCCACGATGGCGCGTTCGGCCTCCAGCGTCTCGGCCTTGCCGCCGGCCTCCAGCGACAGCGAGACTCCCGCCTTCGTCTTGCCGAGTTTCGTCACCGTGGCGCCGATGCGGAAGGCGATGCCGCGCTTCTCGAAGGCCTTCTGCGCGGCCTTGGACACTTCCTCATCTTCCACCGGCAGGATGCGCGGCAGGGCTTCGATCACTGTAACCTCCGCGCCCAAGGCCCGGTAGAAGCTGGCGAATTCAATGCCGATCGCCCCCGACCCCACGACCAGCAGGGATTTGGGGCAGGCGGCCGGGACCAGGGCTTCGCGGTAGGACCAAATGCGATCGCCGTCGGGCGCCAGACCCACGTCCGGGAAGATGCGCGCCCGGGCCCCGGTGGCGAGGATCACAGCCTTGGCCACGAGCGTGCGCGATCCACCCGCCTTCAGCGCGACCACTACTTTCGGCGCCGGCGTGGCCGTCTCAAGCCGCGCGGTCCCATTCACCACCTCGACCTTGTGCTTCTTCATGAGGAAGGCGACGCCGCTGGACAGTTGCTTGGCCACCGCGCGCGAGCGGGCGACAACCTTGCCGAAGTCGTAGGCGCGGCCCTGCACGCTCAGTCCGAAGTCGCCGAGATGGCCCAGCTGTTCGTACACCTCGGCGGATTTCAACAGCGCCTTGGTGGGAATGCAGCCCCAGTTCAGGCAGATGCCGCCCAGGGCCTCGCGTTCGACGATGGCCGTCTTCAGGCCGAGTTGGCCGGCCCGGATCGCCGCCACATAGCCGCCCGGCCCTGCCCCGATGACGACCACGTCGAAGGCGTCCGCCATCAGAGCAGGGCCTCGATCGCCCCTTCGAGCGCCTCAGGCTTCACGGTCGGCGCGAAACGCGCCGCCGGCTCACCCTGGCGGTTCACCAGGAATTTGGTGAAGTTCCACTTGATCCCCTCGGTGCCGAACACCCCGGGCTTGCCGTGCTTCAGATAGGCGTAAAGCGGGTGTGCGCCCGGGCCGTTGACCTCGATCTTGCCCATCATCGGGAAGCTCACGTCGTAGGTGAGCGAGCAGAAGCTGCCGATCTGCGCGGCGTCGCCCGGTTCCTGGGCGCCGAACTGGTTGCAGGGGAAACCCAGCACCGCGAAGCCGCGGTCCTTGTACTTGCGCCACAGCGTCTCGAGACCCTCGTACTGGGGCGTGAACCCGCACTTGCTGGCGGTATTGACGATCAGCAGCACCTTGCCCTGGTAGTCGGCCAGCGGCGCCGGCCGCCCGTCCAGGGTCTCGGCGCTGAAGTCATAGACGCTCATGCGGTCCTCCGGGGTTCAGGCCCCGGCGACGCCGCGGGCTTCAGGAGCTTCCGTACATGACGGCGACCTTGGTCCCGTCGGATTGCTGCTCCACGGTCACCGACATGCTGCGCTGGGTGCCGGTTTGGCTGAACACCATCACATGGGCGCCCATGCCGCCCGGATTCATGGTGGAGCTGTCCATTACCGAGGTCAGGTTCGCCTGGGCGGCGTCGGCCTTGTAGAAATCCACTACGGCCTGCGGCGCGGCTTTGGTGGTGAAAGCGATCATCCCGCCGTGTCCCGGCGTGTTCACCGTGGAGGTCAATGAGCCGCCCGGATAGAGCTTCGCATAGGGCGGCAGGTCGGCCGGCAGCTGCTTGCCCATGGTGGTCACCGAGCCGTCCTTGCCCGCCACGGTCACCTGCACGGTCCCGCCAGGACCGGCGTTCTCGGACACGGTGACCTGATTGTCGTGGATGACAGCGCGCTGGCAGGCGCTCAGCGCCAGGGCGGCCGACGCGGCCAGCAACAACACCTTCATCTGCGCTTTCCCCCACGAACTCACAGGCGATCATGTCAGCCCGCCTTCGCTCTCGCAATCGGTCGCGGCGCATCAAACGATCATCGTGATGGGGTCTTCGACAAGCACCTTGAAGGCCTGCAGCCAGCGCGCGCCGATCGCCCCGTCGACCACGCGGTGGTCGCAGGTGAGGGTGACCGTCATCACCGTCGCCACCGCCAGCTGCCCAGCGCGGACCACCGGCCGCAGCTCGCCCACGCCCACGGACAGGATCGCCCCCTGCGGCTCATTGATGATCGAGGCGAAGGACCTGACGCCGAACATGCCGAGGTTGGAAACCGTGAACGTGCCTCCCAGGTATTCCTGCGGCTTCAGCTTGCGGGTGCGGGCGCGCTCGGCCAGATCCTTGGCCTCCCGCGCGATCTGGGCCAGGCCCTTGCTCTCCGCTTCTCGAATGATGGGGGTGATCAGCCCGCCCTCGACGGCGACGGCCATGGCCACGTCGGCGTGGTGATGCAGGGCGATGCCTTCGGGCGTGTAGCTGGCGTTGGCGTGCGGGACCCGCTTGAGGGCCAGGGCGGCGGCCTTGATGACCATGTCGTTGACGCTGACCTTGACGCCTTCCGGCTCCAGCAGGGCGTTGATCTTGGCGCGTGCGGCCAGCAGGCCATCGATCTCCAGGTCGATGGTGAGTGGGAAGTGCGGCACGTCTCGGAAGCTGTCGGTCATCCGCCGGGCAACGGTCTTCTTCATGCCGTCCAGGGGAACGAGGTCGTAAGAACCGGGTGCAATGCCCTGCTGCTCCAGGGAAAGGACCTGGCGGGGCGGTTCCGCGGCATGCGGCCCCGCCGGCTTAGCCTGCACAGGCGCCGCCCGCGGCGCGCCTTTCAAACCCTCGACGTCTCGCCGGATGACGCGCCCGTGCGGGCCGGAACCCTTGATCTGGGCCAGATCCACGCCGGACTGCGCGGCGATGCGGCGCGCCAGGGGTGACGCGAAGACTCGCGGGCCCGAACTACCGCCCCCGATCGGCGGGGCGACTGGCAGCGTCGCCGCCTTCTGCGCCCCGCTCGAGGCGGCTGTCGGCTTCGGTGCGGACGGCGGACGGGGCTCGGCCGGCGGCGGAGTTGGCGACGACCCCTCCGCCTCCCCCCTCAGCCGCGCGATCGGCGTATTGACCTTCACCTCCTCCGTGCCCTCGGGCACCAGGATGGCGTCGACAACGCCCTCGTCGACGGCCTCCACCTCCATGGTCGCCTTGTCGGTCTCGATTTCGGCGATCACATCGCCCGACTTCACCATATCGCCCGGCTTCACATGCCACTTCGCGAGCGTGCCCTCCTCCATGGTGGGCGACAGGGCCGGCATCAGGACATCCGTCACGTGGCCTCCCGCGACAGATGCGCCAGCTCGCCGGCGTGGACCTCCCAGTGGGCGCCGTCGAACTCCGACAGTTCGAGGGCGATGACTCCCGCATCATCCAGGCATCGGGCGTTCACCGACCAGCCGTCCGGGTTGGAGCGCGGCCGGTAGAAGCTCTTCACCCCGCAGACCTTGCAGAACAGGTGCCGGGCGACGCCGGTGTTGAACGTATATTCCGTGAGGCGATCAGCGCCCTGGGTGAGCCGGAACCGACTTGCCGGCACGATCACATGGACGAAGCCCGTCATCGAGCAGATCGAGCAGGTGCAGGTCTGCGCCTCGACGCGCGCCGGCAACGACGCCTCGAACCTCACCGCCCCGCAGTGGCAGCCGCCCGCGCGCCAGGTGAACGAGCCCTCGCCGCTCATCGATAGCAAACGGCCTTGGCCGCCTTCACGATCTTCTCCACCGAGGGCAGCGACATGGCCTCCAGATTGGCGGCGTAGGGCAAAGGCACGTCCTCCTGGTGGACGCGCGCCGGCGGGGCGTCGAGGTAGTCGAAAGCCTCTTCCACCACCCGCGCGGCGATCTCGGCGCCGACGCCCATGGGCCCCCAGCCCTCCTCGATAGTGACCAGGCGGTTGGTCTTCCGCACGCTTTCCACGACCGTCGCGTGGTCCAGCGGGCGCAGACTGCGAAGATCGATCACCTCGGCGTCGATGCCGTCAGCGGCCAGTTCCTCGGCGGCCTCAAGCGCGAAGCCGACCATGCGCGAATGGGCGACCAGGGTCACATCTGCGCCGGCGCGCCGGACCTTGGCCTTGCCGATGGGGACGACCCAGTCATCGACGTCGGGAACGTCGAATTCAACGCCGTAGAGCATCTCGTTCTCAAGGAAGACCACGGGGTTCGGATCGCGGATGGCGGCCTTGAGCAGGCCCTTGGCGTCGGCGGCGTCGTAGGGGGCGACGACCTTCAGGCCGGGCACATGGGCGTACCAGCTGGAATAGTCCTGGCTGTGCTGCGCGGCGACCCGCGCGGCCGCGCCGTTGGGGCCGCGGAACACCACGGGGCAATGCACCTGCCCGCCGGACATGTAGAGGGTCTTCGCCGCCGAATTGATAATCTGGTCGATGGCTTGCATGGCGAAGTTGAAGGTCATGAATTCGACGATGGGCTTCAGCCCCGCCATCGCCGCGCCGACGCCGAGGCCGGTGAAGCCGTGTTCGGTGATCGGGGTGTCCACCACGCGCCTGTCGCCGAACTCCTGCAGCAGGTCTCGGGAGACCTTGTAGGCGCCCTGGTACTGCGCCACCTCCTCGCCGATCAGGAACACGTCCGGATCGCGCCGCATTTCCTCGGCCATGGCGTCGCGCAGGGCGTCGCGCACGGTGATGCGGACCAGCTTGGCGCCGGCGGGTATCTCGGGGTCGGGTTGGGGTTGGCTCGCGGGTTTGGCGACGGCCGGGGCCTCTCCACCGCTCCGCGCGATTTGCTCCCGCGCAGGGGGAGCTGTCGGCGTCGAAGCCGTCGGCTCAGGGCCCCCCGCCCCATTGCCCTTCAGCCGCGCGATCGGCGTATTGACCTTCACCTCCTCCGTACCCTCGGGCACCAGGATGGCATCCACCACGCCCTCGTCCACCGCCTCGACTTCCATGGTGGCCTTGTCGGTCTCGATCTCGGCGATGACGTCGCCCGAGCGCACTGTATCGCCCGGCTTTACGTGCCACTTGGCGAGCGTGCCCTCCTCCATGGTGGGCGACAATGCGGGCATGAGCACATCGGTCATCCCACTTCGCTCCTGGCGGAGCTACGCAGGACTCGTCCTTCGAAGCCCTGGCGAAGCAGGATCACGCCGCCGCCTCGGTATAGACGTCGGCATACAGTTCGGAGGGGTCCGGCTCCGGGGCGGTGCGGGCGAATTCGGCGGCGTCGGCGACGATGCGCTTCACGTCCGCGTCGATCGCCTTCAGGACCGTGTCGTCGGCGAAGCCGGCGGTTTCCAGGCGCTCCTGCAGGTGGTCGATGGGGTCGCGGGTCTTGCGCACCTCGTCGATCTCCTCACGGGTGCGGTACTTGCCGGGATCGCTCATGGAATGGCCGCGATAGCGATAGGTCTTCATCTCCAGGATGAAGGGACCCTTGCCCGATCGGACATGTTCCGCCGCTTTCAGGCCCGCCTCGCGCACGGCGATCACGTCCATCCCATCCACCTCGGCGCCCGGGATGTTGAAGCTGGTCCCACGCCGGTAGAGATGGGTCTCCGAGGACGAGCGCTCGATCGAGGTGCCCATGGCGTACTGGTTGTTCTCGATGATGTAGACCACCGGCAACCGCCAGATCTCGGCCATGTTGAAGCTTTCGTAGACCTGCCCCTGGTTGGCCGCCCCGTCGCCGAAGTAGGTGAACGACACCGCGCCGTTGCCGCGGTAGCGGTTGGCCAGCGCCAGGCCCGTGCCGAGGCTCACCCAGGCGCCGACGATGCCATGGCCGCCGTAGAAATTGTGCTCTACCGAGAACATGTGCATGGAGCCGCCCTTGCCCTTGGAGGCGCCGGGCGCGCGGCCGGTTAGCTCGGCCATCACCGCCTTGGGATCCATGCCGCAGGCCAGCATGTGGCCGTGGTCGCGGTAGCCGGTGATCACCTGGTCCTGCGGCCGCTTGATCGACTGCATGCCGACGGCGATGGCTTCCTGGCCGATGTAGAGGTGGCAGAAGCCGCCGATCAGGCCCATGCCGTAGAGCTGGCCCGCGCGCTCCTCGAAGCGGCGGATCAGCAGCATCTGGCGATAGAGCTGGAGCAGCAGGTCCTTGTCGCGCTCCGGGCTGGCGGCGCCTGGCTTTTCCTTGGGCTTGGCGGCCCGCGCCATGCTGCTCTCCCCGCCTGCGGCTCGCGTCCGCTCGAACCCGCGAGCCTCCAGGAGGTTCAGCCGCGGTTGGCGGGCGTGCGGATCACATAGTCCCTGGGATCGGCGAAGCCTAGCAGCACGTGCGCCCTTTCCTCGAGCAGGTCGCGAGAAAGGTGGTCCTCGCGCAAGAGGTCGGCGCGCTTCTCCAGATCGATGCGTTCGGTGCGCAACTGGGCCAGTTCCGCCTGCTTTTCCGCCAGCGTCGCCTCGCGCTGATGGGTGCGCAGCATGCCGCGGTCGCCCGTGAGGGCGTGATACCCGAAGTAGAAGATGAGGACCGCCAGCGCCAGCGTCGGCACATAGGTCTGAAGGCGTGAGAGCACTGACGACTCAAGGGCTTCGGCGTGAGGCCTGAGCATCCGCGATCGTGTTTAACAAACCCCTCCCTCCCCTTCATGGGGAGGGTCGGTCCGGAGGACCGGGGTGGGGATGTCTGAAGCCCCAACGCACAATGGACGCGTTCGCGCGTCTCACCAGACTCCCCCACCCGATCGCTGCGCAATCTTCCCTCCCATGAAGGCGAGGGAGTTAGCGTCGCCGCAGCGCCCGCGCCCCGGCGTACACCGCCTGGTCGTCCAGCTGCTCCTCGATGCGCAGGAGCTGGTTGTACTTGGCTATACGTTCGGACCTGGCGAGCGAGCCGGTCTTGATCTGACCGCAGTTGGTGGCCACGGCGAGGTCGGCGATGGTGGAGTCCTCGGTCTCGCCCGACCGGTGGCTCATCACCGCCGTGTAGGACGCCCGGTGAGCCATATCCACCGCGTCAAGAGTCTCCGACAGGGTGCCGATCTGGTTGACCTTTATCAGGATGGAATTGGCCAGGCCCTGCTCGATGCCCATGGCGAGCCGTTGCGGATTGGTGACAAACACGTCGTCACCCACCAGCTGGATCCTGCCGCCCAGGGTCTTGGTGAGCAGGGCCCAGCCTTCAAAGTCGTCCTCCGCGCAGCCGTCCTCGATAGTGGCGATGGGGAAGCGGTCCACAAGACCCGCGAGGTAGGCCACCATGCCTGCCTGATCGAGGGTCTTGCCCTCCCCTGTCATCACATATTTGCCGCCCTTGAAGAACTCGCTGGCCGCCACGTCCATGCCCAGCTGGAAGTCCTCGCCGGCGCGGTAGCCGGCCTGCTTGCCCGCCTCCACGATGAAGGCGAGCGCGGCCTCGGCGCTGGCGATGTTGGGGGCGAAGCCGCCCTCGTCTCCGACATTGGTGTTGTGACCGGCGTCGTGCAGCGCCTTCTTCAGGGCGTGGAAGATCTCCGCCCCCATGCGCAGGGCTTCGGCGAAGGTGGCGGCGCCGGTGGGCAGGACCATGAACTCCTGGATGTCGATCGGGTTGTCCGCGTGGACGCCGCCGTTGATGATGTTCATCTGCGGCGTCGGCAGGACGCGCGCGGAGACGCCGCCCACGTATTTGTAGAGCGGCTGGCCGGCCACGGCGGCGGCCGCCTTGGCGTTGGCGAGCGACACGCCAAGGATCGCGTTGGCCCCAAGCCGGCTCTTGTTGGGCGTGCCGTCGAGGTCGATGAGGATGCGGTCGATGCGGCGTTGGTCCTCTGCGTCCGAGCCTGAGAGGGCGTCGAAGATCTCGCCGTTCACCGCGTCTACGGCGCCCAGCACGCCCTTGCCGCCGTAGCGCGCGGGGTCGTCGTCGCGACGCTCCACCGCTTCGTGCTTGCCCGTGGACGCCCCCGAGGGCACGGCGGCGCGCCCGGAGGAGCCGTCGTCCAGGGTCACATCCACCTCGACGGTGGGGTTGCCCCGGCTGTCCAGGATTTCGCGGGCCTGGATGTCGACGATCTCGGTCATGGGCGTCCTGTCAGCCTGGCGGTGAATCCGGCGCGGCGAGGCTTAGCCCAGGCCCTTGACGATGGAAACCGCGCTTGCCGTCGCAACGTCACCTCTGTCATGCCGTCTCGCTAAACCGGAGCCCTCGCCATGCTGCTCATCGACAAGTCCGACAAGGTCGCCGTGGTGACGCTCAACCGGCCGGAGGCGATGAACGCCCTGTCGGTGGCCCTGCGCGCCGCCATCGCCCGGGCATTCATCGACCTGGCCGCGGATCCCGAGGTCAGCGTCATCGTGCTCACCGGGGCCGGAAGGGCGTTCACCGCCGGCTTGGACCTGAAGGAGCTGGGCAGCCAGCCCAGGGCCGCGCGGGCGGACGCCGGCGGCGACCCGGTGGCCGCGATGCGGGCCTGCGGCAAGCCGATCATCGGGGCGATCAACGGGGTGGCGATCACCGGTGGTTTCGAGATCGCCCTGGCCTGCGACGTGCTGCTGGCCTCCACCGAGGCCCGCTTCGCCGACACCCACGCCAGGGTTGGCATACTGCCCGGCTGGGGACTGTCGCAGATCCTCTCGCGGGTGATCGGCCCCTATCGCGCCAAGGAGCTGTCGCTCACCGGCAACTTCCTGGACGCCCGGACGGCCTACGAGTGGGGCCTGGTGAACCGGGTCTTCGCGCCCGACGAACTGATGCCCGCGGCGCTGAAGCTCGCCGCCGACATGGCCAGCATCCTCCCGGCGACGCTCTACATGTACAAGTCGATCATCGACGCCGGCTTCGACCTGCCGTTCGGCGAGGCCATGCGCTTCGAACTGGAGCAGACGGGGCCGAACAATCGCGCCGTCACCCCGGAAATGGTCGAGGCCCGCCGCCCCGGCATCCAGGCGCGGGGGCGGGATTGGGTGAAGGGCGGCTGATGGCGATGGACATTGAGCGGTGACGTCGGCCGACGCCCTAGCTCGTCACCCCGGCCTCGAGCCGGGGTCGGACGGCCGACGCCAAGACGAGGTCCAGCTGAGCACCGGAGGGTCCGGCCCCGGGTCTTCACCGCTTCGCGGTTCGCCCGGGGTGACGACGGAAAATTGCGGCCGACCTGAGGCCCCGCCTACTCTTCCTTGGGCGTGATCACCTGGCGGCCGCGGTACATTCCGGTCTTCAGGTCGATGTGGTGCGGACGGCGAAGCTCGCCGGTGTCCTTGTCTTCGATGTAGCTGTTGGCCCCCAGCGCATGGTGCGAGCGGCGCATGTTGCGCCGGGAGGGGGAAACTTTTCGCTTGGGAACGGCCATGGCGGTCTGATCAGGCTCTAAATGAGTGCGGCGGCCCAGGCAAAGGGGCCGCCGCCATGAGCGCGCGTGTATGCCGCAAAGGCGGCGTCAGTTCAAGAGACGCCGGTCAGGCGGCGACGGGCGCGGCCTCCAGGATCGTCGCCTCGCGACCGCCGCGCACCAGCGAACCCGGCAAGGCCCCGGTGAACTCGCCGTTGTCGAAGGTCACCTCGCCTGACTTCACCGTGTAGCGGTAGCCGTCCACCCTCTGCACCAGCCGCTTGCCGCCGGCGGGCAGGTCGTGGACCGCCTCGGGGCGGTAGAGGCGCAGGTGCTCGAAGTCGATGACATTGACGTCGGCCAGCATGCCCGGCTTCAGCTCGCCGCGGTCGTGCAGGCCGTAGGCCTTGGCCGTGTCGCTGCTCAGCTTGCGCACCAGGAACTCCAGCGGGAACTGCGCGCCCTTGGTGCGGTCCCGCGCCCAGTGCGTGAGGATGAACGTCGGCATGCCGGCGTCGGCGATCACCCCGCAGTGGGCGCCTCCGTCCGAAAGGCCAAACAATACATTGGGGTGCTGCATGTTCTTGCGGAAGAAGTCGAAGTTGTAGGTGAAGTAGCCGCCCAGCGGCTGGTAGAACAGCTCCTTGCCGCCGTCGCGGACCAGCAGGTCGTACATCATCTCCATGGGCGAGACGCCCGCGGCCTCGGCCATGCCGCCGACGCTCTGCTCGCGGTTCGGCTCATAGTCGGGAATGTCGCCCAGCGGGAACACCCGGTAGAGCAGGTCGGTGAGGTTCGAGCCCATCACTGTCGAGCGGATGGCGCTGTCCTCGGCGAGGATGGAGGCTTTCACCTCCGGCCGCTTCATCATGGCGACCTTCTCGTCCAGGGGCAGATTGGCGATGTCGCGCTTGAAGGTCGGATGGCCGACGAAGACGTGGAAGTTGGACTGCAGGCCCTGCAGGATCCCCGTCGGGCGCCCGGCGATCTGCGGGCGTATGTCCATGCCCTCCAGCCGGGCCTCCTCGGCGATGTTGTACATCTTGTCGCCCTGATAGGCGCCGGCGGAGGTGGCCACCAGGGTCACCGGCAGGCCGGTCTGCCTGGCGAAATCCTTCACCCACAGCCACTCGTCGTCCTCGCCCAGGTGGTCGGAGACCATCTCGAAGACGCCGTGCTTCAGGCCCTTCATCGCCAGGCCCAGGGCCAGCATCTCGTCCGAGCCGGCGAAGGTGCCGGGCACGTGCACGCCCATCTTGTCCTTGTGCAGCAGGGTCCGCGACGTGGAGAAGCCCACCGCGCCGGCGGCGACGCCCTCGCGCACCAACTCGGCCATCTGCTCGATCTCGTCGGCGTTCGGCACGTAGTCGGTGTTGCAGCGCTCGCCCAGCACATAGGCGCGCACCGCCCCGTGCGGCACGTGCACGCCGACATCGATGGCGCGCTTCTTGGACTCCAGGGCGTCGAGGTATTCCGGGAAGCGCTCCCACTTCCAGTCGATGCCTTCGGCCAGGGCCGCGCCGGGGATGTCCTCCACGCCCTCCATCAGCTCGATGAGGAACTGGTGGTCGGTGGGCCGCACCGGCGCGAAGCCGACGCCGCAGTTGCCCATGATCGCCGTGGTGACCCCGTGCCAGCTGGACGGGGCCAGCAGATGGTCCCAGGTGGCCTGGCCGTCGTAGTGGGTGTGGATGTCCACCCAGCCGGGGGTGACGATCATGCCCGTTGCGTCCAGCTCGCGGCGGCCCGCGCCGCTCACCACGCCCACCTCCACGATCTTGTCGCCGTCAATGGCGATGTCGCCCTTGAACGGCGCGGCGCCCGTGCCATCGACGATGGTTCCGCCCCGAATTATCAGGTCCCGCATGGCGCCCTCCCGGCGTTGCGAATGATTGTCGCTACGATGATACGTCGGCGCCGCTGGGTAAGCACCAGGGGAAATTGCGGGCGGTTCGCCCTCACCCAACGGCACGGTTGACGCCCGGCCCGAGTGGCGCCTCTTCGTTCACGCCACCCCCGCGCGAACGAGAAGGCGCCCGCCGATGTCACTGGTCGTCGATTGCGATTCCCACGTCATGGAGCCCGCGGACCTCTGGCAGCGCTACCTGGAGCCGAAGTTCCGCGATCGCGCCATCCGCATCGAGCGGCGCGACGGCGTCGAGCACCTGATCATCGGCGAGGTGTCGGTGCTTTCGGGCGTCCTCTCCGGCCTCGGCGGCGCGCACCTGGCGCGCAACGAGGTGTTCTCCGGCAAGCTCAGCTACGCCGACGGCTGCGAGCCGGCCAGCTACGATCCCAAGGCCCGCGCGGCGCTCCTGGACGACTGGAAGGTGGACTACGGCGTCCTCTTCCCCACCATCGGCATCCTGCCCTTCCCCACCGACGACCTGCCCCTCGCCTCCGCCTATTGCCGCGCCTACAACCGCTGGCAGCAGGAGTTCTTCGAAGCGGCGCCCGGCCGCGTCGTGCCCATCGCCCTGGTCAACTGGCGCGATGTCGACGAGGCGGTGCGAGAGCTTCGGCGCTGCCTGAAGGCTGGTTTTCGCGGCCTGTTCACGCCGCCGGAGACCATCGACGGCCGGCGGCCCAGCGATCCGCACTTCGACCCCATCTGGCGGCTCTGCGAGGAGGCCGGGGTTCCGGGGTGCATCCACGTGATCGTGCGCTTCGGCGGGGTGTTCTCGCCGTTCACCCACTGGCAGGAGACGCGGCCGGGGCCGGTGTTCAGCTTCGCCCTCGGGTCCACCGGCCAGCTGATCCCGGCGCTGGCGGCCATGGTCACCGACCTGCTGTTCGAGCGGTTTCCGAAGCTGAAGATGGTCAGCGTCGAGGCCGGCTGCGGCTATGCGGCCTATCTGATGGACCGCCTCGACGAGAAGCAGAGCGTGTTCCGCCCGATCGCGCCCATGCCGATGAAGCCGAGCGAGTACATCAAGCGCAACTGCTACTTCGTCGCCGAGCCGGAGGAGCGGACCATCGGCGCCATGCTGGAGCTGGTCGGCGAGGACAAGATCCTGTGGGGCAGCGACTACCCGCACGTGGACTCCACCCTCGCCGCCCCCGACCTGATCCGCGGCTCGGTGGCCGGTCTGACCGCCGAACGCCAGGCCGCGGTGCTGGGCGAGAACGCGCGGCGCGTGTTCGGGCTGTGACGGCGGCGCGGCGCGCCACCTGTTCCGACCTGTTATTCACCTGTTCCACCTGTTATTTCGGTGTTTTTTCCACCTGTTACGGTCTGGAATGTCAGTCCGTTCAATGGCTTGCCGCCACCTGATATACGCCAGGAACAGGTGATAACAGGCGCCAAACAGGCCTGTTATCGATGCATAACAGGTGCGCAACAGGTGACGGGGGGACCGGGTCCCACCCCAAGCT
>JBIOEG010000044.1:0-35839 GCA_044445825.1 Caulobacterales bacterium | reverse complement strand
CCTGGGTCCCCGCTTTGACTGCTCCGCGCCTCCGCTTCGCGGTCGCGGGGAATTTCGGGTGTAGGGGTTGGGAGCCTGGCTGTGCGGCCAAGCGCCGGCCGGTCACCGGCCGCGCGCAATTCGTTTCACGATGTCAAAGACCGGCGCCGGCCGATGGGACCAAGCGCCTCACGTCACCATTCGCGCGCTGATTTGGCGAGGCCGCGGTAAAAGAGCGGAACCACGAACCCCACGAAAAACACGAACGCGCCCGTTGTGTCTGCGGCAGTCCAGCGGCCCTCCGACCCGTTCGTGTGGTTCGTGTGGTTCGTGGTTCCCTTTTTCTACTCACCCCCCACCCCGTCATCCCGGAAAGCGCGCGGCGCTTATCCGGGACCTCCCACCGTTGGCCCGCCCTACGCCACCCTCGCGAGGCCCTTCATGAAGAAAGCCACGTTCGCCGCGCGCGCGGCCTCCGCCGCCGCGGGGTGGTGCGCCATCCGCACGGGACCGCCTTTTCCCTTGTGCGCGAAGGGGTCGTTGATCATCCGGGTGGGCGCGTCGCGGTCGAAGCCGTGACCCGCGCCCTTGTGGACCACGCCCTCGACGCAGGCCCGCGAGGCCGCGGGCAGCCGCGCCAGCAGCTGTTCGAGGCCGTCCGGGTCGTCATAGGCGTCCTCGTCGCCGCCCTGGATCAGGACGGGGGCGCCGGTGAGATCATCGAGCGAGAAGCCGGGAACGACTCCGTAGGTCCAGCACACCGGATAGAGCGCGGCATGCGCCTGGAAGGGCGGCGCCACTGCGCCGAACCGCTGCGACCAGTTGCGCGTGGCGCTGAGCAGGCTGACCACGCCGCCCCAGGAGAAGCCCAGTATCCCGATGGCCTCGCCCTCCACCTCCGGCTGGGCGGCCAGGAAGCGCTTGGCGGCGAAGGCGTCGGGCAGGGTCTCCGGGACCGACGCAGGCCGGGCCGCCGCGCCGCGCCCGGTTCCCCGCGCCGCCCACATGTCGATCTCCAGGGTGGCGAGGCCGGCGCCGTTCAGCGCCGCGGCGTGGAATTCGCCGCGCCCGTCCACGCCGTCCGAGCCGTGGCAGATCAGCACCGCCGGAACCGGCCGCACGGCCTCGCCGTCCTCGGGCTGCGGCGTCATCAGCTTGCCGGCGACCTGCAGCGGCGGATCGGCGTCCGTGGCGAACGAGACGTAGGAGACCCGGAACCGGCCGCTCACGGCGCGTAGCTCGAGCGCGCCTTCACGCCCCAGTGGCCGTTCTCGCGGGTCACCACATAGATGGAGTCGAACCCGCCGATCACGCTGCCGTCGGCGCGATAGCGGGTGAAGCGGGTGTCGATGTGCACCTTGTCCGGCCCGGCGTGGATCACCTTCCGGCGCTCCCAGGCCGAATGGTCCCACTCCTTCAGCGCCCCGCGGCCGAACATCTCCGGGGTGTGGTAGCCCGGCTCGATGATCGCCATGGTGTTCGAGGCGAACCGCACGCTCGGATAGTTGAAGGTCTTGCTCCAGGCCTCGATGTCCCGAGCGTTGAAGGCGGCCATGAAGTCGTCGAGACACTTCATCGCCCCGGAGATAGCACCTGTGATCGCCTCGCCGTGTTCGGCCATCGCTATCTCCAAGTCGCCGCTTCGAGCCTCCACCGGCCCACCCGCTTGATCACATCCCGCGCGCGCCCGCCGGTCAACGGCGCCCCCGGGTCAGGCGTTCGGTGCAAGTCGCTCATACGTTTCACGATGTCAAAGTCCAGCGCCGGCCCGCTGGGCCAAGCGCTCCACGTCGCCATGCGCGCGCAGATTTGGCGAGGCCGTGGTTCCCCTAGCCCTCGTCACCCCGGAAAGGCCGCAGGCCTTATCCGGGGCCGGACCCGCCGGTTCATAGACGATAACCAGCTAGCCAGCGGCCCGTCCGGCCCCGGGTCTACGCCCCCAGCGGGGGCTCCGCCCGGGGGTGACGAGGCCGGGGGGAGCTTCATCAGGGACAAGCCTCGCCCCCCCATTCACCCCAACCCCGTCATCCCGGAAAGCGCGAAGCGCCTATCCGGGACCAGACTCTACGCGGTCTTTGCGAGGCCCTTCTTGAAGGAAGCCACATTCGCCGGAGGGGGCGCAAGGCAGCCGCACCGCCCAGCCAGTCAGGCGTGGGCGACGCTCCAGACCGGTTGCGGCGCCCTCAGCCTCGCCATAACCGTGCGCGAGTCGTCAGTTGATGCTTTAATGGGCGAAATGATCCGTGTGATGTGCGCCGCGCTCGTCGTGGCAGTCCTTTTCCTGCTTCCGGCCGCGACCGCCACGGCGGACGAGGGCATGTGGCCGTTCGACGAGGTGCCCGCCGCGCGCGTGCAGCAGGAGTTGGGCGTCAGCCTGGACAGCCGGTTTCTCGACCACTTGCGCGACACCTCCGTGCGGCTCACCACCGGCTGCTCGGGAGCGGTGGTCTCCCGCGAGGGTCTGGTGCTGACCAACCACCATTGCGTGGCGGCCTGCGCCCAGGCGCTCTCCACGCCGCAGCACGACTTCATCCACGATGGCTTCTTCACCGAGGCCCGTTCCGAGGAGCGCGAGTGTCCCGGCATCCAGGCGGAGATCCTGGTCGCCATCACCGACGTCACCACGCCGATCTTCGAGTCGTCGTCCGGCAAGATCGGCGAGGAGTTCGTGGCGGCCCGCGAGGCGGCCATCGCGGCGGCCGAGCACGACGCCTGCCAGGACGATCTCCACTTCCGCTGCCAGGTGATCAGCTTCTACCAGGGCGGCCAGTTCAAGGTTTACAAGTTCCGCAGGTACGCAGACGTGCGCCTGGTGTTCGCGCCGGAGTTCGACACCGCGTTCTTCGGCGGCGACCCGGACAACTTCAACTTCCCGCGCTACGACCTCGATTGCGCGTTCGTGCGTCTCTACGAGGACGGCAAGCCGGCGCGTATGCCGGACTTCCTGGCCTGGTCGCAGACGCCGCCGCTCGCCGACGAGCCGGTGTTCGTCTCGGGCAGCCCGGGCCAGACCGAGCGCCAGCTCACCGTGGCCCAGCTGGAGACCCTGCGCGACGTCAACCTGCCGCTGCTCGCCCTCCAGTACGCCGAGCTGCGCGGCCGGCTGATCGAGTTCGGCGAGCAGAGCGCCGAGAACCAGCGCATAGCCGTCGACCCGCTGTTCTCCCAGGAGAACGCCTACAAGGTGTTCCTCGGGCGGCAGGCCGCCCTGCACGACGAGTCGTTCATGGACGCCCGTCGGCGCGAGGAAGCGGACCTGAAGGCCAAGCTCGCCGCCAACCCCGCGCTGCAGGGCCAGATCGGCGATCCGTGGAGCGAGATCGCCCAGGCCCAGGGCGTCTACGCCCGGCAGTTCGTGGTCTATCGCCAGCTGGAGGCCGGCGCCGGCGGCGGCTCGGAACTGTTCCGCTACGCCCGCGACATCGTTCGCGGCGCCGCCGAGCGGGCCAAGGCGTCCAGCGTCCGCCTGCCGGACTATGCCGACTCCCGGCTGCCGCTGGTGGAAAAGACCCTGCTGGACGACAAGCCCATCGAGCCGAAGCTGGAGCAGCTGTACCTCGAGTTCTGGCTGTCGAAGACCCGCGAGGCGCTCGGTCCGGACGCGCCGGCCACGACCATGCTGCTGGGCCGGGAGAGCCCCGAAGGGCTGGCGCGCCGGCTGATCTCCGGCACCCGGCTGGCCGATCCGGCGGCGCGCGAAGCCCTGTGGCAGGGCGGCCTGGCCGCGGTGCAGGCGTCGAGCGACCCGCTGATCCAGTTCGTCCTGCGCACCGACCCCATGTCCCGGGCCGCGCGCGATGTCTGGGAAAGCGAGGTGCTCGGGCCTACAGAAGCGGCCGGCGAGCGTGTCGCCCGCGCCCGCTATCAGATCTACGGTCCGGCCCTCTATCCCGACGCCACCTTCTCGCTGCGCCTGAGCTTCGGCAAGGTCGCCGGCTGGACTTCACGCGGCGAGATGACCGCGCCCTTCACCACCTTCGGCGGTCTGTTCGAGCGCGCCACCGGCGAGGCGCCGTTCAAGCTGCCGGTGCGCTGGAGCGCCGCCGAGGCCAGGCTCGACCCGACCATGGTGCTCGACTTCTCCACCACCAACGACATCACCGGCGGCAGCTCCGGATCGCCGGTGGTCAACGCCAAGGGCCAGATCGTCGGCGCGGCCTTCGACGGCAACATCCACTCCATCGCCGGCGACTTCACCTATGACGCGTCGCTGAACCGCATGGTCGCGGTGTCCACGGTGGCGATTACCGAGGCGCTGGATAAGGTCTACGGTCGCACGGCGCTGGTGAAGGAGCTGCTGGCGCGCTGACAGCGGGGGCCGGCGGATGAAGACGGTATCGACGTTGGCCCTGGGCGCGACATGCGCCGCGCTGCTTGCCATCGCGCCGCCGGCCGGCGCCAACGATTCCAGCGCCGAGCTGGCCGCCGGCGGTCTGGTGCTCACCCGGAACGCGGCGATCGAGATGCGCTCGGAGGACCTCTACATCTCCGACAAGGCCGTGCGCGTCCGATACCGCTTCGCCAACACCTCGGCGAAGGATGTCACGGTCACCGTGGCGTTCCCCATGCCCGACATCACCACCAACGGCGTCGACGACATGCTGGGCGTACCGACCCAGAACCCCGCCAACTTCCTCGCCTTCACCACCCTGGTGGACGGCAGGCCGGTGACCGCCCAGGTGGAGCAGAAGGCGCTGAAGGACGGAGTCGACCGCACCGCCTATCTGCGCGGACTGGGCGTGCCGCTGAACCCCTACATCGAGGCGGCCGGTCAAGCACTCGACCGGCTGCCCAAGGCGCAACAGGACGAACTGCTCAAACTCGGGCTCGCGGTCCCCAACGACTATGACGCCGGCAAGGGCGAGGAGCATCACCTGGGAGCGTCCTGGACCGTGAAGACGACGTTCTTCTGGACCCAGACCTTCCCGGCCGGGCGCGAGCTGGTCGTGGAGCACCGCTACACGCCGGCGGTGGGCGAGTCCGCGGGCACCTCCTGGGGCTCAGACTACTGGGCCAAGGATCCGGCCTACCTCGAACGCCGCGGGCGCTACTGCGTGGACGACGCCTTCCTGGCCGCCGTCCGGCGCACGATGAAGCCCGGCGACACCTACGCGCCGCTCAGCGAAGAGCGCATCGAGTATGTGCTGACCACCGGGGCCAACTGGAAATCGCCGATCGGCGACTTCCACATGGTGATCGACAAGGGCGACGCGGCCAATCTGGTGAGCTTCTGCGGCGAAGGCGTGCGCAAGACCGGCCCCACCACCTTCGACGTGCATCACGCCAACTTCACCCCCACGGCCGATGTCTCGGTGGTGATCCTCAGGCCCATGCCGGGGGCGTAGGGGCGGGCTCAACCACCACACCCCGTCACCCCGGCCGGACGCCCGCGACGCGGGCGGTAGAGCCGGGGCCGGAGGCGCCGCCGCCAAGACGACGTCCAGCTGGGAACCGGCTGGTCCGGCCCCGGGTCTTCACCGCTTCGCGGCTTGCCCGGGGTGACGCCTGGGAGGTGGGCGTCCGCCCCTTGCGTCGCCGGCGGTTGCAATGGTCAATCGGCCTCCAGGGGATGAGGGGGCGTCGATGTTCCAAGCGGCCAATGCGCAGAGCCTGCTCGGCATAGCGCTCACCATCGGCATCTGCTGGGCCCTGTCCGAGGGGCGCCGGCAGTTCCCGTGGAAGCTGGCGCTCGGCGCCCTGGCGGTGCAGGCGGGTCTCGTGCTGCTGCTGTTCGGCGTGCCGGCGGCGCGCGGCGTGCTGTCCGGGGCGGGCCAGGTGGTGGACGGCCTGTCCACCAGCACCCAGGCCGGCGTGCGCTTCGTGTTCGGCTTCCTCGCCGGCGGCGACGGCCAGCCCTATCCGGTGACCAGCCCGGGCGGCCTCTTCGTCTTCGCCTTCCGCGTGCTGCCGGTGATCCTGGTGATCTGCGCGCTGTCCGCCCTGCTGTGGCACTGGCGCATCCTGAAGTGGGTGACCCAGGGTTTCGGCTTCGTGTTCCAGAAGACCATGGGCCTGCGCGGGCCGCCGGCCCTGGCCACCGCGGCCACGGTGTTCATGGGCCAGGTGGAGGGTCCGATCTTCATCCGAAGCTACCTGGCGGGCCTGTCGCGGTCCGAGCTGTTCATGCTGCTGGCGGTGGGCATGTCCTGCGTCTCCGGTTCGACCATGGTGGCCTATGCGACCATCCTGAAGTCGGTGCTGCCCAACGCCGCGGCGCATGTGCTCACCGCCTCGATCATCTCCGCCCCGGCCGGCGTGCTGCTGGCGCGCATCCTGGTCCCGCGCGACGCGGAAATCGAGACGCCGGCCGATGCGCGGGGCGGGGACAAGGTCTACGAAAGCTCGGTGGACGCCCTGATCAAGGGCGTCGGCGACGGTCTGCAGATCGTGCTCAATGTGGGCGCGACCCTGATCGTGTTCGTGGCCCTGGTGGCCATGGTCAACGGCGTGCTCGGCCTGTTCCCGCCGGTGGCCGGCGCACCAATGAGCGTGGAGCGGGGCCTGGGCGTGCTCTTCGCCCCGCTGGCCTGGAGCCTCGGCATAAGCTGGAAGGAGGCGCCCGCCGCCGGGTCCCTGCTCGGCGTCAAGCTGGTGCTCACCGAGTTCACCGCCTTCATCGACCTCAGCAAGCTGGGCCCGGAGGTGATTTCCGACCGCACGCGGGTGATCATGACCTACGCCCTGTGCGGCTTCGCCAACATCGCCTCGGTGGGCATCAACGTCGCCGGCTATTCCGTGCTGGTCCCGGAACGTCGGGTCGAGGTGATGGGCATGGTGTGGAAGGCGATGATGGCCGGCTTCCTGGCCACCTGCATGACCGCCTCGGTGGTGGGGGTGCTGCCGAGCGGACTGTTCGCCAAGTAGAAGGTTTCCAATCGAAACGTTCTGGGCCATGCTGGCTCCAGAGCACGATGGGGTCAGGTGGAATCACCTGACCGCTGAATCGTGCTCTAGATTCAAGAGCGTAGAGCCTGGTTCAGGGTTCGGATCGCGTCGATCTGAACCCATCAGGCTCTGGGAGGACGTCGGATGCAGCTCTACGACTCGAGGCGGGCGCCCAATCCGCGCCGGGTGCGCTGGTTCATGGCGGAGAAGGGCATTGACGACATCGAGATCGTCGACGTCGACCTGTTGGGCGGCGCGCACAAGACCGAGGCCTATCTCGCCCGCGCCGGCGTCGCCCAGGTGCCCGCCCTGACCATGGACGACGGGACCACCGTCACCGAGTCCGTCGCCATCTGCCGCTACCTCGAGAGCCTCTATCCGGAGCCGAACATGTTCGGTCGCGATCCCAAGGAACAGGCGGTCATCGAGATGTGGATGCGCCGGGCCGAAATGCTGGTGGCCCTGCCGCTGATGCTGGCTGTCCGCCACGGCCACCCGGCGCTCGCCGTCCTGGAAACCCAGGTGCCGGAAGTCGGCGCCAGCAACCTCCAGGGCGCCCAGCGCTCCCTCGAGCTGTTCGACCGCCGCCTGGCCGACAGCCTTTGGATCGCCGCCGACAGCGTGACCATCGCCGACGGGGTGATGTTCATGGGCATCGACTTCGCCAGGATGGTGCGGTTCCAGGTCCCCGAGGAGTTCGCGAACCTGACGCGCTGGCTGGGGGATATGCGATCCAGGACGTCGGCGACGGCGGGGGCGTAGGGGCCGTCTGAGACACCGCGCCCTACCCCTCCGCCATCAGCTCCAGCGACCGCACGCGGTCCTTCAGCGTCGGTCCCACCGACATCACGAACAGCTCGTCCGCCCCGGTGGTCGCCATCTTCAGCTCCAGTCCCGCCCGCACGAAGGCGCCGTCGCCGGTGAGGCTGCGGGCGATCACGCCGACGAGGCGCGGATCGTTGCGGTGCTCGGCGAGATAGGTCTGCGCCGCCTCGAAGGATTCGAAGCGGTCGCGCCGGCCGTCGAGGAACGCCAGGCTCGACGCCCGCCGCGGCGCGTCCAGGCGCTCGGCCTCGCCCTGGCTGTCCGCCGCGAAGGCGATCAGGCCGACGCCGGCGAAGGGCTTCGAGCGAAACGGCGAGGCCGAGAAGGCCTGGCGGTACGCGGCGATGGCGGGACCGGCGTCGGTGCGCGCGATGAACTCGGAGAACACCATGCCCACCCCCGCCTGGCCGGCGAAGATCGCGCTCTCCACCGACGAGGTGAGCATGAACAGGTCCGGGTGGGAGGGGCCGCTGGGGTTGGCGTGGACGCCGCTGGCGGGATGGCCGGCCGGAAAGGGCTCCGCGCCGGCCGCATCGAGCAGCCAGGCGTTGAGCAGCGCGAATAAGTTCGGGAAGTGCTGGGATCCGGCCGAGCGCAGCGCCGCGCCGGTCTGCAGGTCGGCGCCCAGCGCCCGCCCGACGCCGAGGTCGATGCGGCCGGGGGCCAGGGCCTCCAGCGCCATGAAGGTCTCGGCCACCTTCAGCGGCGAATAGTTGGGCAGCATTACCCCGCCGGAGCCCAGGCGGATGGTCCTGGTGCGCTGCGTCAGGGCGGCGATCAGGATCTCCGGCGTCGCCGAGGCGATGGAGGCCATGGAGTGGTGCTCGGCCAGCCAGAACCGCCGATAGCCCAGGGCCTCGGCGGCCACGGCGACCTCCAGGCTCTCGCGCACCGCCCGCGCCTGCGTGGCGCCGATGGCGACGGGGGACAGGTCGAGGACGGAGAGCGGAAGCATCGGGCGGATATGGCCCGCCCCGGCGGCCACGCCAACCGGTTCAGGGCTGACGCCTGATCTTCTTGACGATGCCCGAGAAGTTGAACAGCGGCCGCCCGCCGGTGGTGATGAGGCCGCGGATGAACACCAGGGAGCCGCCGGCGCGCACCACCTCGCCCCGCGCCTCGATGAACTCGCCCTCCACCGCCGCATCGATGAACTCGCCGTTCAGCGAGGCGGTCACCGAGCCGCTGTCCCTCAGCGCCTCGCGGCCGATGATGAACAGGGCGTAGTCGGCGAAGGTCATCAGGCAGCCGCCGTGCATGGCCCCGCCGCCGTTCATGTGCTTGCGCTCGGCGCGGAAGGCCGAGACGGCCTGGCCGCTCTCGTCGATACGGTAGTAGAACGGGCCGGTGAGATCCTCGAACGGATCGCCCTGGTAGCCCATCCAGCCGGCCCAGGGGCCGCTCTCGACCGGCTTGTGGACCCAGATCTCGTCGGTCTCGCCGTCCATGCCCATCCTTACCGTTTGCCCGCTCCGGACAGCGCCACTAGGTTGCCGCCCGGCGGCAGGCCTTAGCGGGCTTGACCGGCCGGGCGCAAGGCCGCACGGCAGCCGGCGCTGTAAAAGGCGGCAGGAGACGCCCATGGCCCTCGACATCGAAACCCGCGACCAGCTGATCGACACCGTGCGCCGGTTCGTCGCCGAGCGCCTGCGGCCGCTGGAAGCCCAGGTCGGCGAGAGCGACGAGGTGCCGGATGCGGTGATCCAGGAGATGCGCGAACTGGGGCTGTTCGGCCTGTCGATCCCCGAGGAGTTCGGCGGGCTCGACCTGTCCATGGAGGACGAGTGCCTGGTGGGGATCGAACTCGGCCGCACCAGTCCGGCGTTCCGCTCGGCGTTCGGGACCAATGTGGGCATCGGCAGCCAGGGGCTGGTGATGTTCGGATCGCCCGAACAGAAGGCCAGGTGGCTGCCCGGCATAGCCTCGGGCGAGACCATCACCTCCTTCGCCCTCACCGAACCGGAAGCCGGCTCGGACTCCGCTTCGGTGCAGACCAGGGCGGTGCGCGACGGCGACGCCTATGTGCTGAACGGCCTGAAGCGGTTCATCACCAATGCCGACAAGGCCGCCCTGTTCACCGTGATGACCCGGACCAATCCCGAGGCCAAGGGCGCGTCCGGCGTCACCGCCTTCCTGGTGCCGCGAGACCTGCCGGGGCTCTCCGTGGGCAAGCCGGAGCGCAAGATGGGCCAGCAGGGCGCCCACATCTGCGACGTGATCTTCGACAACGTCCGTGTACCTGCTGAAAATCGTCTGGGTGCGGAAGGCGAGGGATTCAAGGTGGCCATGCAGGTGCTTGACCGCGGTCGCCTGCATCTGGCGTCGGTGTGCGTCGGCATAGCCGAACGGCTGATCGCCGACAGTGTGGCCTACGCCTCCGAGCGCAAGCAGTTCGGCCAGCCCATCGCCCAGTTCCAACTGGTGCAGGGCATGATCGCCGACTCGAAGACCGAGGCCATGGCGGCCAGGGCGCTGGTGTTGGAGAGCGCGCGCAAGCGCGACGCGGGAGACAACATCACCCTGGAGGCGGCGGCGGCGAAGTACTTCGCCTCGGAGATGGTGGGTCGGGTGGCCGACCGGGCGGTGCAGATCTTCGGCGGCTCGGGCTATGTCGCCGACCACGGCATCGAACGCCTGTACCGCGACGTGCGCATCTTCCGCATCTACGAGGGCACCAGCCAGGTGCAGCAGGTGGTCATCGCGCGCGAGACGCTGAAGCGCGGGGGTTAGGACACGCCGGTTTCAATCGCTAACCTGACCAGGTCCGCCGTGCGCGCGACGCCCAGCTTCGACTTGATCAGGGTGCAGGTGTTGGCCACGGTCTTGTAGCCGACCCCGAGCGCCGCGGCGATTTCCGCCAGGCTCGACCCGCGCGCCAGCAGGCGCAGGATCTCGATCTCGCGCGGGCTGAGGGCGTCGAGGGTCTCCGCGCCGCCGCCGGCGCCCAGCGCCAGCGCCTGGGCGATCTCCGCCTCGACGTAGCGTCCGCCGGACGCGACGCGCCGCACGGCGGTCAACAGTTCGTCCGGCGCGGCGTTCTTGCTGACATAGCCGTGCGCGCCGGCCTCCAGCGCGCGGCGCGCATAGAGCGCCTCGGCGTGCATGCTGAGGACCAGCACCCGGCCCGCGCCGACCTGCACCAGCCGGCGCAGCAGCTCCAGCCCGCCGAGCCCCGGCAGGTTCAGGTCCAGGATCACCAGCTCCGGCCGGAAGCTGCGCGCCAGGGCCAGGGCCTCGCGCCCGCTGGCCGCCTCCGCGATCTCATGCGCGCCGTCGGCGGTGAGCAGCCGGCGCAGGCCGTCGCGCACGATGGCGTGGTCGTCGACGATGAGCATCCTCATGCGGCGTCGTCCCGCGCCAGGGTGTCGGCGGGCGCGTCGTCGGCGAGGTCGTCGCCCAGCGGCAGCGACGCGTGAACGCGCCAGCCGCCGCCCTGCGCGGGGCCGGCCTCGATGTCCCCGCCCACCTCGGCCACCCGCTCGCCCATGCCGGAAAGGCCGAAGCCTCCCGAGCCGGCCCGCGCCGGCGGCCCGTCGTTGATCACGCTCACCGCCAGCGCGCGT
This sequence comes from Caulobacterales bacterium, assembly GCA_044445825.1. Taxonomy (GTDB): domain Bacteria; phylum Pseudomonadota; class Alphaproteobacteria; order Caulobacterales; family Caulobacteraceae; genus Acaudatibacter. Next base: position 24,587 of record JBIOEG010000044.1, on the reverse strand, counting down.
GGGCCGCGCTCCAGGACGACGCGGACGACGCCGGGCTCGCCGTGGCGCACGGCGTTGCTGAGGCTCTCCTGCACCAGGCGATAGGCGGTCTCCTGGATGGCGTCGCCGAGGCCGGTCTCGTCCGCCGGCAGGCTGGTCTCGAAGCGGATGTCCGGTCGCCGGGCGCGCCAGAAGTCGGTGAGGTCGGCGATCGCCGCCGCAAGTCCGAGTTCCACCAGCCGCGTCGGCCGCAGGCGGCCCAGGATGTCGCGCACCAGGCGCTGCATGTGGGCGATGGAGGCCTGGATCGAGCGCACCTGGCCCAGGGCCTCGTCGGTCTTGCCGGCGGCGATCAGGCCCGCGGTCATGGAGGCGTCGACATTGGCGGCGAACAGGTGCGGGCCGATCTCGTCGTGCAGGTCCCGGGCGATGTCGGCGCGCTCCTCGTCCTGCAGCGTCAGGATCTGCTGCTCCAGGGCATGGGTGCGCGCGCGCATGGCGGCGAGCCGGTCGGCCATCTCATTGACCCCGACGCCCAGTCGCACGATCTCCGGCGGACCTTCCGCCCGGACCCGCGCGCCATAGTCGCCCTGGCCGATGCGCACGAAGGCCTGGTTCACCTGGCCCAGCGGCCGCAGCGCCCGGCCCACCGCGAACCACACCAGCACCGCCCCGCCCAGGCAGGAGACGGCGAGGACCAGGGCCAGGTCCATGAATTCCGACCAGATCGCCGCCATGTCGTTCACATAGACCGGCTCCAACTCCACGGCGCGATAGCCCGGCGCGGGCGGGACCAGGCTCGCGCCGGAGATCTGCGTGCCCAGCAGGCCGGCGAACCAAGGCGGCGGCGCCTGGGTGGACACCGGGTTCGACGCGGCGATCACCCGGCCGTCCGCGCCGAGCAGCCGCGCTCTCAGGTGCCGGTTGCCGTCGAAGGTGGCGATCAGCTGTACGAGGTCGCGCCGTGCGTGGTCGGAGCGCGGCAGGTCCTCATAGGACCGCGCCACGGTGAGCTCGCCGCCCGCCATGCCCGCGGTCAGCTCGCCGCGCAACCAGTCCCGGGCGTGCCAGCCGGCCAGCGCCAGCCCGGCCACCGATCCCAGGACCAGCACCAGTACGATGGCGGCGACGATGCGGAGCCTCAGCGACATGCCGCCAAGTCCTGTACCCGCCGGCGAAAGCCGCCAAGCGGAAATGCAGATCGGGAAATTCTCCCGCCCGGCTCGGGAAGGTCTCGGCCCGCGTCAGCGTCGGCGTTTCGAGGCATGGACTCTTTTGGGATAGGGGGGTATCCTATAACATGCACACGATCCGGGAAAAACAGAAACTGCTGGCGCGCGTACGGCGCATCCGCGGACAGGTGGAGGCCATTGAGCGGGCGCTGGAGAGCGAGGCCGGCTGCGATCAGGTCATGCACCTCATCGCCGGGGCGCGAGGCGCCATGGCCGGCCTGATGGTCGAGGTGGTGGAAGAGCACGTGCGTTCGCACCTGGTGGACAGCGAGCGCCATCCGGACGCCATGGACCGCGACGCGGTCGAGCAGCTGGTCGACACCCTGCGGACCTACCTGAAATGAGCGGGAGAACGCCATGACCGACATGCCCCTGGCGGCCCACGGCGGTCACAGCCACGTCTTCCTGGGCGACGCTCACGAGCGCAACGAGCGGCGCGCGTGGTTCGTCATCGTGCTCTGCGGCGTGATGATGATCGTGGAGATCGTCGGCGGCCTGCTGTTCGGATCCATCGCCCTGGTGGCCGACGGCCTGCACATGTCGACTCACGCCGGCGCCCTGCTGCTGGCCGCCCTGGCCTACACCTTCGCGCGCCGCTACGCCGCCGATCCGCGCTTCACCTTCGGCACCGGCAAGCTCGGCGACCTCGCGGGTTTCACCAGCGCGGTAGTGCTGGCGATGATCGCCCTCCTGATCGGCTATGAGGCGGTCTCGCGCCTGTTCGCGCCGGTTCCCATCCATTTCGCCGAGGCCATCCCCATCGCCGGCCTGGGCCTGCTGGTGAACCTCGCCAGCGCCTGGCTGCTGAGCGGCGGCCACGACCATGGCCATGGCCACGGACATGGTCACGAGCACGACCACCACGGCGATGAGTCCCAGGTTCTGAGCTTCGAAGCGGGCGCGCTGCGCCTGGAGATCTTCGAGGACGCAGTCCCGCCGCGGTTTCGCGCGCACGCCGGCTGGACGCCGACTGAACCGATCGAGGTCGAGACCATCAGACCGGACGGCTCACGCCAGACGTTCGGCATGGCGCGCCTCGGCGGGTTCCTGGAAAGCCTCGACGAAATCCCCGAGCCCCACGCCTTCACCGCCGTGGTTCGGGTTGGACAAGGCGCCGGCGCCCAGTCGCGCTCGGCGGTGTTCGAGGAACACGACCACGGCGCCGCGCACGGCCACCATCGGGACAACAACATGCGCGCGGCCGTGATCCATGTGATGGCCGACGCAGCGGTATCGGTGCTGGTGATCGTCGGACTGCTGCTGGCGCGCCTGTTCGGGTGGATGTGGATGGACCCCCTCGCCGGCATCGTCGGCGCGTGCGTCATCGCCAGCTGGTCCTACGGCCTGATCCGCGACACCGGCGCGATCCTGCTGGACATGAACCCTGACCAGCGCCTGGCGCAGCGCATGCGCGAGGCGATCGAGTCCGGCGGCGACCGGGTCGCGGACCTGCACCTGTGGCGGCTGGGTCCCGGCCATCTGGGGGCCATCGTCGCGGTCAGTACGGTGGAGCCACGCGACAGCGACTTCTATAAGGACCGTCTGGCCGGGTTCCCGTCGCTCTCCCACTTGACGGTGGAGGTGGTCGCGACAGGGCGCGGCTGAGGCGGCGCGCGCCGCGCGGAGCAAAAGACGAGAGATTGCCAATGCAGGCGCGCCTGAGGACGACATCGGCGACGCGGCCGCCTCCAGGCCCGATGCTCCGCTCGCAACGCCGGCCGGGGGGCGCCTGATTCCCGCCCTGCCGACGAACATCGTGCTGGGCCTGACGGCGTTGGCGACCTGCCTGTCGACGGCGACGGGCGGCGTGCTCGCCCTGCGGCTTCGCCACAAGATCCACCTGATCCTCGGCTTCAGCGCGGGCGCGGTGGTGGCGGTCGCCCTGTTCGACCTGATCCCCGAGGCGCTGGACCTCAGCGCCGGGCGCGCCTCGCACCTCGACCTGCTCGCCTGGGTGTCGGTCGGGTTCCTGGCTTATATGCTCATCGACCGTTCGGTTCAGATGGCCATGGGCGGCAGGGTCGGTCACCAGGGCCATCTGCGCGCCGGCAGCCTTACCGCGCACAGCGTCCTCGACGGCCTGGGCATCGGCTTCGCCTTCCAGGTGTCGGCGCCGGTGGGCCTGGTGGTCGCCGCCGCCGTGCTCACCCACGACTTCTCCGACGGCGTGAACACGGTGAACCTGAGCCTCGCGGGCAGCGGCAGCGCGCGCATCGCGCGTCGCTGGCTCGCCGCGGACGCCCTCGCGCCCATCGTGGGCATCGCGGCCACCCTGTTCGTGAGGATCCCGCGCGGCGGCCTCGCCGTGGTGCTGGCGATCTTCGCCGGCTTCTTCCTCTACATCGGGGCCAGCGAGATGTTGCCCGAGAGCCACCGCCGTCACCCGAGGGTGTGGACCAGCGTGACAACGGCGATGGGCTTCGCGCTGATCTACGCGGCCGTGCGCTTCGCCCAACTCTAGGCCGGAGTCGACCGAGGTCGGTTCGGCGGAGAGACCCCTCACCGCACCGTCGATTCAGCACCTCGCGCCGCCCCAGATCACGCCGCCGCCCTCGCGGCCTGTGCCCGCGAAGACACGTGCGGCGAGCGAACATGAGATCGGGAAGTTTTCCCGATCGCTTTGGGAATCCCGGCCATGGGCGGGAGGCGCCCGGCGCGCCTATGGCCTCACGGCATCCCGGCTGTGTCCGATTCCCCCCGAGGCCCGCGCGTGACGTTGACGAAGACGAGACTGCAGTTGCTTGCCGCGGGCGCCCTGTTCGCGGTCCTCGCCGGACCGACCTGCGCCCTGGCGGCGGACGCGATGGACACCTCGGGTTCCGGCGGCACCTCCGGCGCGACGAGCAAACCGAACACCACCGTCTCTGAACTGGTGGTCACTGCGCAGAAGCTCGACGCCGCCCGCGACACCATCCAGCCGCAGCTCGGCGCCTCGACCTACAGCTTCACCTCCCAGACCATTGACGCTCTGCCCGCGGGCGAGGACGTCTCGCTGAACCAGGTCATCCTGCAGGCGCCCGGCGTCGCCCAGGACTCCTTCGGCCAACTGCACGTTCGCGGCGAGCACAACGGCCTGCAGTTCCGGCTGAACGGCATCATTCTGCCCGAGGGCCTCAGCGTGTTCAGCCAGGCGCTCAGCCCGCGTATCGCCGGCAAGGTCGAGCTGATCACCGGCGCCCTGCCGGCGGAATACGGGCTACGCACCGCCGGAATCATCGACATCACCACCAAGAGCGGCGTCTATGAGAACGGCGGCTCCGTGTCGGTGTATGGCGGCAGCCACGCGGACATCGAGCCCAGCTTCGAGTTCCAGGGCAGCCACGGCAATACGAATTTCTTCGTCTCGGGCAGTTATCTGCAGAACGATCTGGGCGTCGAATCTCCGGACGGCAGCAGCAATCCGATCCACGACCACACCCGGCAGTTCCAGGGCTTCGCCTATCTGGAAACCATCCTAGATCCGCAGAGCCGGGTGTCCGCGATCGTCGGGACGTCGGACCAGAAGTTCCAGATTCCCAACTTGGCGGGACAAACCAACGGCGGCTTCGGCTTCACGGTCAACGGCCAGACGGACTTCCCCAGCGAGCAGCTCAACGAGAACCAGACCGAGACCACCCAGTACGGCGTGGTCAGCTACCTGCACACGACGGACCGGTTCACCGGCCAGATCTCGCTGTTCGCGCGCTATTCCACCTTGAAGTTCACGCCCGATCCGGTGGGCGACATCCTGTTCAACGGTGTCAGCCAGGCGGCCCACAAGACCGACACGGCCGGCGGCCTTCAGGCCGAGGGCGCCTATCACCTGAACGATCAACACACCCTGCGCGGCGGGGTGATCGTCGAGATCGATCGGTCGGTGAGCAAGACGAGTTCCCAGGTGCTGCTGCTCGACAACGATCCCGCGAGCGCCACCTTCGGCCAGCAGATCGCCGTCCCGGGCTTCACCACCGCGCCGGACCAGCCGTTCACCGTCGTCGACAATGGCGCGAAGACCGCGACGACCTTCAGCGCCTACCTGCAGGACGAGTGGAAGCTGCTCGAGAACCTGACGCTCAACTTCGGCGTTCGCTTCGACCAGTTCGATGGTTTCCGCACCGAAAACCAGGTCAGCCCCCGCGCGAACCTGGTCTGGGAAGCTACACCTTCCACAACCGTCCATGCCGGCTACGCGCGCTACTTCTCGCCGCCGCCGTTCGAATTGGTCGCGCAGGAATCCGTCGGCAAGGCCGTCGAGCCGACGGGCAGTCCGCTCGTCACATCGTCCGCTGCCCCGGCGGTCACCACCGACACCACCCCCTTCGCCGAGCGCGCCGACTACTTGGACGTAGGCGCATCGCAGAAGATCGTGACCGGGCTCACCGCCACCATCGACAGCTACTACAAGCTCTCCAAGCACCTGATCGACGAGGGACAGTTCGGCGCGCCGATCATTCTCACGCCCTTCAACTATGCGGTCGGTCGCGATTGGGGCGTCGAGCTTACCCTGTCCTACAACAACGGTCCGTTCTCGGCCTACGCCAACGCCTCACACTCGGTGGCGCAAGGCAAGCATTGGATCACCAGTCAGTTCAATTTCGGCCAGGCCGAACTGAACTACGTCTCGACCCATTGGATCCACCTCGACCATGACGAGGCCTATGCGGTTTCGGCAGGTGCGTCCTACCTATGGCGGGGCATGCGCATAGGCGGCGACCTGATCTACGGCAGCGGCCTGCGCGCATCGGCGCCGCTGGCTAACCCGATCACCTTCCCGGACGGTTCGGTGCTCAACGCCATCCCCAACGGGGCCGAGCTGCCTGGCTACGCCCAGGTCAATGTCGCCTTGTCGCATCGCTTCGAGCAGCTTCCCACCGGCCCGTACGAGCTGCGCCTCGACGTGATCAACCTGTTCGACACCACTTATCAGATACGTAACGGCACCGGCGTCGGCGTGTTCGCGCCGCAGTTCGGGCCGCGCCGCGGGTTCTTCGTGGGCCTCACCAAACAGTTCTAGGTCGGGCCGAAGCGCGGGGCGCGTCAGACCAACGGGGGCGGGAAGCGTGAAGGAGCTGGCATGAGTGTCCTCAAGACCTGTCTCGTCATCGCCGTCCTGGTGACGGTTCCGGGCCTGGCCGTTGCGAGAGGCGGCTATACGCCAAAGCCGCCGCCGCCCGTGGACGCGTGCGGCTGGAACGGCGGCGCCATGTCGGACCCCGCGGACACGCAGCGCTGCCTGGCGCAGCGCTACAAGCCGCCCAAGCCCAAGACCACGCAACCTCGCGACGCGCAGCCCGCGCCGCAGACGCCGTCCAACTAGCATCCAATCGTCGGGCGCGTTGCGCGTCGGCCGAACCGCGCCTAGCTGGTCGCATGCCGTCCCCCATCGAAGAGGCGATCTTCTCGCTGCTCGCGGAGGCGGGCGCGGGCCGTAGCGTGACGCCCGAGGCCGTCGCCCGCGCGGTCGATCCCGAGGGCTGGCGGCGCATCCTGGCGCAGGTGCGGCCCGTGGCGGTGGGACTAGCGCGTCAGGGCCGCCTGGTGATCACCCGGCACGGCAAGCCGGCCGATCCGGAAAGATTCAAGGGCGTCTGGAGGATGCGGATGCCGGAGTGAAGAGCGCGTCCAACCAACCCTGTCATCCCGGAAAGCGCGAATCGCTTATCCGGGACCTCCCGCCGAACTGAGCTCTATCCTGCCGGAGGTCCCGGATAATTCCTGCGGCCCTTCCGGGATGTGCTCGATCCTGCCGGAGGTCCCGGATAAGCCGCCCACGCGGCTTTCCGGGATGGGCGCCGGCGCGATCAACCGCCTATCTTCCCCCTCGATGCCCCTCGATACCCTCCTCGGCGAGATCCGCGCCTGCCGCGCCTGTGCGGGGGAGCTGGCGCACGAGCCCCGGCCGGTGGTGCGGGTGACGCCGGCCACGCGCCTGCTGGTCTGCGGCCAGGCGCCCGGTCGGCGGGTGCACGAGAGCGGGTTGCCGTTCGACGATCCTTCGGGCGAGCGCCTGCGCGGCTGGATGGGAGTGGACCGGGCCACCTTCTACGAACATCCGGCCGTCGGCGTGGCGGCCATGGCCTTCTGCTTTCCCGGGACCGATCCGGCCGGCGGGGACTATCCGCCGCCGAAGCGCTGCGCGGAGCTTTGGCGACGGCGCCTGCTGGAGCAACTCCCCGGGGTGGAGCTGACCCTGCTCATCGGCCGGCACGCCCAGGCCTGGCATCTGGGCGGACGCGCCAGGCCGAACATGACCGAGACGGTGCGAGCCTGGCGCGACTACCTGCCGGGTTTCATGCCCCTGCCGCATCCCTCCTGGCGCAACACCGGCTGGCTGAAGCGCAATCCGTGGTTCGAAGCGGAGGCGGCGCCTTATCTGCGCCGAACCGTCGGGCTAATTCTGCGCCGGTGAAACGTCTCGCCATCGCCCTCGGCGCCACCGTCCTGGCCGCCTGCGCGCCCCTGACCCAGCAGGCCGAGCGGCCGGACGCGGGTTTCGCCGGGCCGCGGCTGGAGGCGCACGACTTCGTCTCGTTCGACGGCGCCCGCCTCGGCCTCACGCGCTGGGACGCCGACACCCGCGAGCCCTGGGCGGTGATCGTCGGCGTGCACGGCATGAACGACTATGCCAACGCCTTCCACCTGGCCGCGCCCGAATGGGCGAAGATGGGCATCGCCACCTACGCCTACGACCAGCGCGGTTTCGGCCGCTCGCCGGAGCGCGGGGTGTGGGCGGGCGATGCGCTGATGAGCGAGGACCTGCGCACCATCACCGCCCTCGTTCGCGCGAAATATCCCCACGCGATCGTCGCGGTGGTGGCCGAGAGCATGGGCGCGGCGGTGGCCATGCAAGCCTTCGCCTCGGACCGCCCGCCCCAGGCCGACCGGGTGGCGTTGCTGGCGCCGGCGGTGTGGGGCTGGTCGAGCCAGCCCTTCGCCTACAAGACGGCGCTCTGGGTCGCCGCGCGCGTGGCGGGGAGCAAGGTGTTCACCCCGCCGGGCTTCGTCACGCGCCGCATCTGGGCCAGCGACAACCATCCCGAACTCTACGCCATGGGCCGGGACCCGCTGATGCTGTGGGGCGCCAGGACGGACGCCCTCTACGGCCTGGTGACCACCATGGACCGCGGGTGGCGCGCGAGCGGCCGGATTCGCGCCCCGACCCTGGTGCTCTATGGCGCGCACGACGAGATCATTCCGGGCAGGCCGGTGTTCGAGATGGCGGCGAGGCTCCCCCCCACCGCGCGCACGGGCTACTACGCCGACGGGTGGCACCTGCTGCTGCGCGACAAACAGGCCGATCGGGTCTACCGGGACGTGGCGGCGTTCATCGCCCATCCGGACGCGCCGCTGCCGTCGGCGCCGCCGCCGATCCCACCGCGGCCGCCGGGCGCCCCGCCGCCGCAGCGTGAGGCCGCCGCGGCCGGGTCCGCCACGCCTTGACCGTCGGCCTTGTGGGCCGCGGCCGCCCGGCGTAGAGGCTCCGCCTCCATCCAGGCGCACCGCAAAGGCCCGCATGAGCATCTTCGATTCGCCGGCCTTCGAAGGCCATGAGGCCTTCCACGCCTTCAACGACGCGGGTTCTGGTCTGAAGTGCTTCATCGCCATCCATTCCACCGCCCGCGGTCCGGCCGGCGGCGGCGTGCGCATGTGGGACTATCCGACGGAGCAGCTGGCCATCGACGACGCCCTGCGCCTGTCGCGCGCCATGTCCTACAAGAACGCCGTCGCCGACCTCGAGCTGGGTGGCGGCAAGGCGGTGATCGTCGGCGACAGCCGCAAGGCGAAGACGCCTGAGCTGTTCGAGGCCCTCGGCCGCGCGGTGGAAGCCCTGGGCGGCGCCTATTGGGGGGCCGAGGACGTGGGCGTCTCGCCCGCGGACCTGGCGCACGCGCGCAAGACCACGCGCTACATGGCCGGGCTCACCGGCCATCCCGCGGCGTCCGGCGATCCCAGCCCGGTCACCGCGGAGGGGGTCAAGCGGGGCATCGCGCTGTGCGTGCGCCGGGCCCTCGGCAAAGCGTTGTCGGAGGTGACGGTGGCGATCCAGGGGGTCGGCCATGTGGGCGGGTTCCTGGCCGAGAAGCTGGCGGTCGAGGGCGCGCGGCTGATCATGTGCGATGTCAACGCCGACCAGGCGAAGGCCGTCGCCGCCAAGACCGGCGCGCGGGTCGTGGCCCCCGCCGCGATCTTCGATGCCGACGCTGACGTGTTCGCCCCCTGCGCCCTCGGCGGCGCGATCACCGAAGCCACGCTCTCGCGCCTCAAGGCCAAGATCATCGCCGGCGGCGCCAACAACCAGCTGGCTGACGCGGACACCGGCCGCCAGGTGTTCGACCACGGCGTGATCTACGCCCCGGACTTCGTGATCAACGGCGGCGGCATCATCAGCGTCGCCGGCGAGATCCGCGCCCTGGAGCGCGGCGAATCCTTCGATCCCTCCTGGGTGGAGGGCAAGCTCGCGCGGATGATCCAGACCCTGGACGAGATTCTGGACCGCAGCGCCGCCGAACGCCGCCCGGCCGACCGCATCGCCATAGAAATCGCCCGCGAGCGGATCGCCAGGGCGCGGGGGTAGCAGCGCATCCTTCTCCCCTTGCGGGAGAAGGTGTCGGGCGGACGCCCGACGGATGAGGGGTCGCACCGGCGTCGCTGGCGGAGAAGATCTCACCACGGAGATCACAGAGGAGCACGGAGGTCACGGAGTTGCGGTCGAGACCGGCTACAGCGCGCTTCGCGCCCAGGTCCGGACTCAACGCCCCCTATGCCGTGCCCCGTCATCCCGGCTGGAAGCTCGCGCAAGCGAGCTGGAAGGCCGGGATCTCCCGCAGCAGTTCCGCGTGAACACAAAGATCCCGGACAAGCCGCTTGCGCGGCTTTCCGGGATGACACAATCAGGAATTGAAATCGTTGAAGAAAAACGACGCGTTGCCCGCTCCGTGACCTCCGTGGTTCTCCGTGTCCTCCGTGGTGAGTCTCACCTTCGTCTTCCGTCGGCTTCGCCGCTCTCGACCCCGCAAGAATCTCACGCATCCGCGAACACGAACACTCTGAACGGCCGCAATCGCGCCTTGGCGCCTACCGCGAGTCCCGCCTGCGGCGCGCCCCTCGGGTAGTCCGCTTCGAAGATCGCGCCGTGCTCGGACCGGCACTCGAGGCGGACCATCGCGCCCTTGATCATGGTGTCGGTCACGGTCACGGGCAGGCCGTCGCCGTCCTGTTCGATGAGCGTCTGATGCGGCCGGAACCAGGCGGTGGTCTCGCCGCTGACGCCCGGCTGGGCTATGGCCGGCGCGCTGAAGTCGCCGAACCTCGCCGCCGCGCCATCGACCCGGCAGGGCAGTCGGTTGGAGTCGCCCAGGAAGTCGAAGACGAACGCCGAGGCCGGCCGCTCGTCGAGGGCTTCCGGCGCGCCGATCTGCTCGACGAGGCCCTCGCGCAGCAGCGCAACCCGGTCGGCCAGGTCCATCGCCTCCTCCTGGTCGTGGGTGACGAAGATGGTGGTGACGCCGGTCTCGTCGTGCACGCGCCGCAGCCAATGGCGCAACTCCTTGCGCACCTTGGCGTCCAGGGCGCCGAAGGGCTCGTCCAGCAGCAGCATGCGCGGTTCGATGGCCAACGCCCTCGCCAGCGCCACCCGCTGCTGCTGGCCGCCGGAGAGCTGGGCCGGGTAGCGGCCGCCCAGGCCGTCCAGCTGCACCAGCGCCAGCAGCCGATCCACCGTCCTGGCGATCTCGCCGCCCCGGGGCCGATGTCCCGCCGGCCGCACGCGCAGGCCGAAGGCGATGTTGCGCGCCACGCTCATATGCCGGAACAGGGCATAGTGCTGGAACACCATGCCGACGCGCCGCTCGCGAGCGGACATGGCCAGGAAGTCCTCGCCCTCGAACTCGACGCGGCCGTCGTCGGGCGTCTCCAGTCCCGCCACTACGCGCAGCAGCGTGGTCTTGCCGGCGCCGGACGGCCCCAGCAGCGCGACGAATTCCCCCGGCTCCGCGGTCAACGATACGCCTTTCAGCGCCGGGAAGCGGCCGAAACGCTTTGCGATGTTCTCGACGACCAGGCTCATCGGGCTTTCGTTCGCTGACGGGAGGCGCGGCCCAATTCGCCCTTGAACCGCGGCGCGAGCAAGGGCTGGCGTGCGATGCTCGCCCGCGCCGGCGCCTAGAAGGCGAATTGCGACCTCACCCCGACGGCGTCGTAGGTCTGGCCGATCTGGGCGCCGACGGGAGTCTGGAAGAGCGCCGCGCTGGGCGACAGGCGATCGATCTGCACGTGCTCGTAGTCGAACATGAAGCGCACCACCGGGTTCGGCCACCAGTTGAGGCCGACCGAGATGTTCTGTTCCTCGCCGCCGCGGATCGAGTCTGCCGCAGGCGCGGTCCCGGCGGCCCCGGCGTGGTAGTTCAGGTCGGCGTCCGCGTACCTGACGCCCAGCTCCCAGGCCCCCCAGGTCCCGTCCTTCCAGCTGAACGGATGGGCGACGGGCGGGGCGTCGAAGGCGGCGGTCTGGCTGTTGTACTTGCGCGCCTCCCCGGTGATCACCCACAGGCCCTCCGCGTAGTAGCCGTGGAAATGCGGACTGGAGACGCCCGGATCCGAGCGCTGGACGTCGAAGCTCTCGTACTCGGTCTGGAACAGCAGGTTCGACTTCTGCACGGCGAACTCCAGGCCCACCGTGTCGGCGTGGCGTGCGTCGATATTGCCGGTGTTGATCAGCTTGGTTCCGTCGACCCTCAGCTGCTGGGTGTTGCTGAACGCCACCACCTCGCTGTTGAGCGGCGTCAGGCCGGTGACGCCGGGGCCGACGCCATTGGCCGGACGCTCGAGGTAGCTGCCGTGGACGCCGAACTGCACCAGCCAGTCCTTGCCGTGCAAGGGCGTGCCCGCGAAGCGGCCGACGAAGGCGAGCGGGTCGGTGAAGGTCTGCGGCACACCGGCGGCGGTTCCGGTGCTGAGCACCCCGATGGTGCGCCCGGTCACCGCGCCGGAGACCAGCCAATGATCGCCGCTGGCCAACAGGGCGCCCGACAGTCGCGTGTCGCCGGCCGCGAACCCGCGCGCCATGTCCGAGGATGCGGAGCGCTCGATGAACGGCATGGTGTTGGTGGAGGTGGAGTCCTCCATGCCGATGGTGGGCGGGAAGGCGCCGACCCTGATCTTCAATGGCTTGAAACCCGAGTACTGCACCCAGGTCTCGTAGAGCTGGCCGGTGTTCTCGACGCCCGACCCGCCGAAGTCGAGGATCAGGCGGTAGTCCCAGTCACTGAAGGCCGTGCCGTCGATGCCGACACGCGCGCGGCGGAAGACCGTCCCGTCCTTCAACTGCCGGGCGTGAGTGAGGTCGACGTTCGCGGCGGACGCCCCCAGCGCCGGGCCGCTGCGGCGGAAGTCCGAGGCGACGGGGCCGGGCGCGGCCTGGCTGTAGACGCCCGAATCCAGCTGCATCACGGCGTGGGCGGTGACGGTGAAGCGGCCGTCGGCGCTGGAGATGATCGGCCGGCCGCTGGCCAGCGTGGTGATCACCGACGGCGCCGGCGGGACCTTGGCCTGCACGGTCTGGATCGCCTGGTTCTCCGTCGCCAGCGCCTGCGTCTGGACGCTCTGGCCCTGCTTCAGCTGGTCGACCTCGGCCGCCAGCGCCTGGGTCTGGGCGGCGAGCTGCTGGTCGTCGGCCTGCAGCCTCTGATTGGCCGCGACCAGCTGCTGCACCTCCTGCTCCAGCTGTTCGATCCGCGCTTCACGCGGGTCGGGCTTCGCCGGCGCGGCGACAGCCGCCCCGCAGGCGCTCGCCAGCAGCAGCGTCAGCATCGAAACCCCCGCCGGGCGCCAATTCCTGATTCCCAAGTTCATGTCGTTCCCCTCTGCCGCCCTCACGGCGCGCACTTCGTTATGAAGTACTCCTTCATAACGCTCGCGTCCGGCTCATTCAAACGACCGCCAGACGGCGCGACATTAGGGCTCGACACTATTAAATCGATAGAATTTTAGATGAATGGTTGTCAGCGCGGCTGAAAGCCCGTGTTCGCATCGATGGATTCTGCTGCACGGCGAGCTTCGGCCGCCGAGCCGGAGCAGTCAGATGGCGCAAGGGCGCGCGTCCTTGATCCAGATCAAACCGCGAGCGCGAGGCTGGCCGCACTGGGGTTCGGGAACCCATGCTTCGCACCTATACACTCTACCTGTGCGACGGAGGCGCCGATGTGCGCTTCGAGCCGGCGCTGTGCGAGAGCGACTTCGAGGCGATGGGCCGCGCCCGGGAACTGTTGGCGCAGCATCCGGAGTGCGAGGCGGTGGAGGTATACTTCGGCGACGACTGCCTGTTCCGCGTCGTCGACGGCGCCAGGCGCTAGCCGCTGGCCCCCACAACTCGTTAACCATTCCGGCGCACGCTTCGCACCTCCCTAGCGAGCCTAGGAGGCGCCTATGCGCCTGAACAGCATCCTGGCATGGCCGCCCGTCACCTTCGAGCCGGCGCGCAGGGAGGACCGATCCCGCAAGACCAAGGCCGCCGACGAATCGGCCGAACCCCACGCGGTGCAGCCGATTCCGCAGGCGGGGCCGCGAACGGACGAGAAGGACAAGGGCGACAGCCCGGGAATCGACATAATCGCCTAGCTCGGCGACGCCCGTCCGAGCGTGGCGCCCTTGCTTCGCCGTGCGTCGGGAGCACGCCATGACCAGATTCATCCTTGTGCGTCACGGCGAAGTGGAAGGCATCAATCCCGAACGCTTCCGGGGGCGCATGGACCTTGCGCTGACTGATCGCGGACGCCGGCAGGCCGCCGCGACCGCCGCGCGCCTCGCCGCCCGCCAGGCCGTCGCCGTCTACACAAGTCCCCTGCGTCGGAGCATCGACACCGGGGACGCCATCGCCAAGGCGTCCGGTCTGACGAGCCAGCCGACCGAGGCGCTGAACGACCTGGACTACGGCGAGTGGCAGTGGATGACGCACGATGAGGTCCAGGCGGAGTCGCCGGACAAGCTGCGGCGCTGGTTCTCGGCGCCTCAGCTGATGCGCTTCCCCGGCGGCGAGTCTCTGCAGGACCTGGTCGCCCGGACGGCCGACGCAGTGCGCAGCGTGTTGGAGGCTCACGCCGGCCGGACGGTGGTGCTGGTGGGGCACGACAGCGTCAACCGCGCCATCCTGCTGCAGATGCTCGACCAGCCGCTCTCGGCCTACTGGCGGCTTGCCCAGTCTCCCTGCGGCGTCAGCGAGATCGAGGTCGAGGGCGACCGCGCGACCGTGGTCACCATGAACGACGTTTCGCACCTCGAGGGCCTGTGACCGGGCGTCCTCGTCCGCGGCCTTGACAATCCGCGCCGCGCTGGGCCCGCTGCCGTGTCATTGGCGGGGCGCTGACGGAACGATGGCTGAGCATGACTGGTGAGGCCGCCGCAGTCGGCGTGGTCGCCGCCCCCGACGCCCCGCTGGTCGTCGAGTCGCCGGCGGCGCTGCCCGTCGGCCACCGGCTGAAGGTTCTCCTATATTGCGGCGTCCTGTTGCTGCTGCTCAATCTCGCCGCGCCCTACGCCGGCCTGATCGGCATTCCCGTCAGCTTCTTCCTGAAGAACAAGCTGCACCTGAGCGCCCACCAGCTCGCGGTGTTCAACTTCTGGGCCGGCGCGCCGCTGTACGCCTCGTTCGTGTTCGGTTTCCTGCGCGACCGGTGGAGTCCGTACGCGGCCGGCGATCGCGGGCACCTTCTGGTGTTCGGCGCGCTGACCACGGTGATCTATGGCGCCATCGCCTTCCTCAACCCCACCTACGCCATGCTGCTCGCCGGCCTGCTGGTGGTGACCATCACCGTTCAGATGGTGGCGGGCGCGGCCAACGGCCTGGTCTCGGCCATCGGCCAGCAGCACGTGATGGCCGGGCAGGTGAGCACGGTGTTCAACATCGCCACGGTGCTGCCGGCGCTCGCCGCCTACCTCGGCGGCCTGCTCAGCGACGCGCTGGAGGGCGCGAGCGCCGGCCGGGCGGCGCGG
The DNA here is from genome assembly GCA_044445825.1 of Caulobacterales bacterium. Lineage (GTDB taxonomy): Bacteria > Pseudomonadota > Alphaproteobacteria > Caulobacterales > Caulobacteraceae > Acaudatibacter. The sequence continues at coordinate 9,411 of JBIOEG010000044.1, read as the reverse complement.
ATTCTGTTCCTGGCGGGCGCGGGCCTGATGGCGGGGATCGCGGTGATGGGCGCGCGCGGCCCCAGGGGCCTGTTCGGCGCCGCCGACCCCGGCCGCCCGGCCATGGTCCACTTCACCAGAGACATCCGCCGGCTGGCGCGAACCTGGGCGGTCTATCCGCCGCTGATCATGTTGCTTCTGTGGGACTTCGGGCCCGCCGCGGGGGCGGCGCTGCAGTACCACTTGGCGGACGGCCTGCACGCCAGCGACGCACAGGTCGGCGCCTTCTACGCCCTGTTCTGGGGCTGCAGCATCCCGACCCTGCTGCTCTACGGCTACCTGTGCCAGCGCGTTCGCCTGTCGCGTTTGTTGTTCTGGGGCACGCTGATCGCCATCCCGCAGATGCTGCCGCTGCTCTTGATGCATTCGCCCACCGGGGCGCTGTGGGCCGCGGCCGCCATGGGCCTGATGGGCGGCGTCGCCACCGGCGCCTATGTGGACCTGGCCATCCGCTCATGCCCCGAGAGGCTGCAGGGGACCATGATGATGCTGGTGGTCACCGTCTATTGGATCGCCGTGCGCGTTGGCGACCTGTGGGGCACCGATCTCTATGAGCACGCGGGCGGTTACGTCACCGCGGTGCTGGCCACCACCGCGGTCTACGCCCTGATCCTGCCGGTGCTGTGGCTGGCGCCGCGGCGGCTGACCTCGACGTCGGACGGCGAGGCGCTGGAGGCGGCGTGAGGCGTTTTCGGTTCTACTCCGCGGCTTCCGGCTTCTTGCCCAGGCCCATGGCTTCGATGATCTCGGGGCGGATGTTCTCGGTTCCCTTCTTGGCGATGTGCTGGGCGACGCGGCTGCCCACCGCCATCATCGCCTGGCCGAGGAACTCGGGGCGATTGTCCCTGGCCCAGTTCAGCGAGACGTCGCGGTTCTCGTTCAGGCCCTGGAACCTGGGCATCACATAGCGGGCCATCAGTTCGTAGCAGTTCCTGGTGTCCTCCCAATTGGCCCAGTTGTGCGCCAGATGCATGAAGCAGCCGAAGCCGCCCGACTGCTTCTCCAGGCGCTCGATCTGGGCGACGGCGTCGTCCGGCGTGCCGATCACCGCCAGGCCCGAGGCGATCAGGGCGTCGATGGGGTCGGCGGCGTCCAGGGGCACGAGAGGCAGGGCGGCGACCTCGGTGAAATAGTACAGCCACTTGTCGAGGCCGAACTTCACCTGTTCGCGCGCTTTCTCGCGCGTCTCGGCGATGTGCACCGGGCCGACCAGGCGCCAGGCGCCGCGGTCCACTGTGCGCCCGTTGTCCCTGGCGGTGTCCTCGCAGATCGCCCAGTTGGTGGACAGCGCGTTGAAACCGCCGGTGGAGGTGGCGCCGATGGAGAGCAGGCCGATGCCGTGCCGGCCGGCCGCCGTGGCGCCGGTGGGCGAGACCTGGCTGGCCACGGCGATCTCGACGCAGGGCCGCGACCACGGGGTCATCTGCAGGCGCGCCTCGCGCAGCTCGAACCAGTCGGTTTTCCGGGTCACCGTCTCGCCGCGCAGCAGCGGCACGATCACGTCCAGCGCCTCGTCCATCATGTCGCGCTGCTTCTGGACATTGATGCCCATCATCATGGCGTCGGAAGGCAGGGAGCCGGGGCCGACGCCCAGCATCACCCGGCCGCGGGTGATGTGGTCGAGCTGGTTGATGCGGTCGGCCAGCATCAGGGGATGATGGTAAGGCAGGGACGAGACGCCGGTGCCCAGCCGGATGTTGCGCGTGCGCTCGGCCACCGTGGCGATGAACAGCTCCGGCGAGGCGATGATCTCATAGCCGGCGGAGTGGTGCTCGCCGATCCAGGCCTCGTCGTAGCCCAGGCGGTCCATGTGCTGGACGAGTTCGATGTCCCGCTCCAGCGCCATCGTCGGGTTCTCGTCCAGCGGGTGGAACGGGGCTATGAAGGCGCCGAAGCGCAGTTTCCGTCCGGCCATTATGTCGTCTCCCAGGTGGCTTCGGTGCACTCGGCGAAGCGACGCCCCGCACGCGGCACGGCCTAGATCAACCTCGCCTCGAGTGGAAGCCCGCGTCGCCGGCCGCGGGAGGAATTCAGGCCAAGCGGCGAGCGGCGGCGCTCGCTCGGCGCTAGAATGACTCGCCGAACTTGATCCCGACGGTGAGCGGCTCGGTCGGGATCACATAGACCGCCTTCGGTAAGGCGGGGATGTTCGCGGCGCAGACGCTGACGGTGCAGGGCGTGAAGCGATTGACCTGCCCGCGCGCGTCGAAGGCGTTCTTGATGAACAGGTCGACCCGGAACTTGTCTCTCTCAGCCCCGGCGTCGAAGTCGGCGGTCGCATAGGCCGGTATGGTTCCGAGCAGGGCGTTGTCGTTCGTCCTCAGGCCCACGAAGTTCATCGTCTGATAGACGAGCGAGCCCTGCACATGCGCCTTCCAGTCCATCACGTCGAAGGCGTAGCGGGCGGTGAGATCGCCCTTGAACTTCGGCGTGTAGGGCAGCTGCTGGCCATGCAGGGCGACCGCGGTCGAGTCCGCGCAGGTCTTGATGATCACCCCGGTGATGGGGTCCGCGCCGCAGAAGTTCTTGGTGAGCGTCGCATCCGTGTAGGCGGCGCCGGCGGAGATGGTCAGGTGATCGTTCGGGCGCAGGTCGGCGCTGGCCTCGATCCCCTTCGAGCTGGCCTGAGGCGCGTTCTGGATGATGGTCAGGCTGTTCTGGCCGAGGAATGAGAACTGGAAGTTGTTCCATTCCTCGTAGAAGATCGACCCGTCGAAGATGAGCTTGCGGTCGAACCAGCTGGTCTTCCAGCCAATCTCGTAGTTGCTCAGCGTGTCCGCGGCGTACTGGCCGAACACGACGTTGCGGTTGTTTCCGCCGGGCCGATAGCCGGTTGAGTAGGTGAAATAGACGAGGTGGTCTGGATCGATCTTGTAATTCAGGTTGATCTTGTGCGTCTCGCCCGAGCCGACGGCCGCCTTGTCAATGTCGACGCAGGGGTCGTTCTTGAATGTCTTTCCGGTCTGGCAGAACTGGCCGTTGTTTCCCATGCCGGACGAGAATCCGGTCAGTTTGTCGTAGCCCTGGCTGAATCCGAAGAAGCCAAACAGCGTATTGTCATACCAATAGCCCCGGATGCCGGCGGTGAGCGTGAGCTGCGGGGTGAAGTCGAAGGACGCTTCGCCGAACAGCGCCTCGTCCCGATCCGCGCGATACTGGTTCGTCAGCCAGATGGTATTGGGCCAGTTCGGCACCGACAGCTGCGTGTTGAAACCCTGGATCTGGTAGTCCTGGATGATCCAGTGGGTCTGCCGCTCCTGGAACAGCCCGGCGATGAAGCGGAAGCGGTCGGTGGCGGGCGAGGCGATGCGAAGCTCGTTGCTCTCCTTGTCGAACCTGTCGCGGCCGACGATTTCTTGCAGGGGCGTCGGCAGCGGCGACGCGAACGGCGCATTGAAGGGACTGCCGCTGTTGTCCAGCCAATAGTGGGCGGAGCCGAACACGGCGTCATAGAAGATCGAATAGTCCGTGTAGTCGGTCTTCTGGTCGAGGCCGCGCCAGAAATAGCCGCCTGAATAGGTCAATTCGTAGTTGCCGATCTTGCCGGTCAGGGTTAGCGCCGCCTGTATGAAGCGGTCGTGATCGTTGTCGGGTTGGAACCGGTTGACCTGCAGGTCGCCGATGCTGGGCAGGTAGCCGGGTGAGCCGGAACTGCGCTGATCCTGCATGAGCACGGTCGGCGTCAGGGTCCAGTTGTCGTCCAGGTCGATCCTCAGCGCCGCTCGTGCGCCGACGGTGTCCTCCGGGTTGGAGTACCGGTTGACGAAGGCGGCATTGTTGAAGGTGACGCCGGACGTGTTGATGAAGGTGCGCGTACCCGGGACGTTGGCGATGAAGCCCGGGTCGTGCTCGACCCAGCCCACCAGGCGGATGGCGGCGTTCTTCGCGACGGGGACGTTGACGTAGCCCTCGGCCACGTACTTGCCCTGGCCGTGGTCGACATAGGCGCCCTGCACGTCGTAGGCGGCGCTGAATCCGGCGAGCGACGGCTGGTTGGTGATGATGCGCAGGGTGCCGGACTCGGAACTGGCGCCGTAGAGCGTGCCCTGCGGCCCGGGCAACACCTCGATACGGGCGATGTCGTAGATGTGGACGTCGAGCGTGCCGCCGATGGTGGTAGTGGGCTGTTCGTCCAGGTAGGTCCCGACGCTCGGCAGCGGGCCGGAGTGGTTGGCGTTGTCGCCGCTGGATATGCCCCGCATGTAGATGCTGGTCTGGTTCGGCCCAGTGGTCTGGAACGAGACGCTGGGCATGAACTTCACATAGTCGCCGAAGTCGGTGACGTTCAGCTGCTCCAGATGCTTTGTGTCGATGGCCTGCACGCTCATCGGGATCGTCTGGATGTTCTCCTCGCGCTTCTCGGCGGTGACCACCAGTTCGCCCACCTGGGTCACTGACTCGGCTTCCGCCTCGGCGGCCCGCGCCGGCGTGCTCGCCAGCATGGTCGACGCCATCAGCGCGGACGTCAGCCCCCAGCCGAACACTGCGGCTTGGCGTGCAACTGGTTTATTCATGTGACCTGGCCCCTCATGGTCATCCGTTGAACTCTGGAACTCGCGGATAAACCTCCGCGACCGGACCCAGGGCGGCCTTCAGCGGACCGAGCCAGGGCTCGTAGCGACGCCACTGGTCGAGGCCGTCGCGATAAATCGGTTGGCGCACCTGCTCCGAACTGGCGGTGCGGACGGCGCGGTCGTTCTCGTAGAAGCGCAGGCAGGCGGCCTCGAACGGCAGGCCGCAATGGTCGAGCAGGCGCCGGATCTGCGCCTCCGTGTCCTCGACCAGGGTCTCGTAGAAGACCCGATGCACCTTGCCCGGCAGCGCCTCGTCGAAGTGCGCCATCAGCTCCGCGTAGTCGCGGTAGTAGCGACCGAGGTCCTCCAGATCGTAGGAGAAGTTCTGGCCGCGCGCGAAATGCTGCTTGAAGGCCGAGAAGCAGGCGCCCAGGGGATGGCGGCGCGCGTCGATGATCTTGGCATTCGGCAGGATCAGCTGGATCAGGCCGATGTGCAGGAAGTTGTTCGGCATCTTGTCGATGAAGAACGGCCTTTGCGACTTGCGCTGGATGCGCGTGTGCTCGAGGAACCGCTCGCCGAGCGCGGCCAGTTCGTCCGCGCCGAGATCGGCCAGCACCTGCGGGTAATTCGACGCTTCCGACCTGCGCTCGCGCCCGCCGAGGGTCCTGGCGATGGAGACGATCTCCGGCAGCTCCATGGTGCCTTCCACCGCCGAATGGCTGGCGAGGATCTGTTCGACCAGGGTCGAGCCGGAGCGCGGCAGGCCGACGATGAAGATCGGCGCGGGGCTCTGGCAGCCCATCCCCCGGCGTTCGGCGAAGAACGCCGGCGTGAACACCGAGCGCGCGCGCCGCAGATTGGCTGTGGTTTCGTCGGCGTCGTAGTCGACGCCGCGGCGGCGCAGTTTCGCGCCCGCGGCATAGTGCTCGAACGAGGCCGCGTAGTCCGCGGCGTCCTCCAGCGCCTTGCCGAGCGCATAGTCCAGGTGGAAACGGTCCTCGTCGCCCAGGTCGGCGCGCGCCAGCTGCGCGCGCATGGCCGCGGTCTCGGCGGGGGAGAACCGGAAGGTCTTCAGGTTGGCGAGGCTCCAGTAGGCCTCGCCGAAGGCCGGGGCGATGCCGATGGCGCGGCGGTAGGCGGCGACGGCGTCCTCGCCGCGCCCGGCGGTCTTCAGGGCGTGGCCGTAGCTGAGCCAGGCCTTCGGCTGGCCCGGATGCTCGGCCAGCACGGACTCGTAGAGGTCGATGGACCTGGCGTATTCGCCCAGGGTGCTCAGGGTCGCCGCCATCAGGTTGCGGTAGTTGGGATCGCGCGGGCTGCCCTCCAGCAGCATTTCGAGGTGCGGCAGCGCTTCCTCGCCCTTGTTCTGGCGGTAGAGCACGATGGCCAGGTTGTGCCGCGCGCCAGTGAAGCTGGGCGCCAGCTCCAGGCAGCGGGCAAGCAGGTTCTCGGCGTCCCGATTGCGCCCCAGCCGCGTCGCCAGCTCCGCCAGCATCCTGATCGCCGCCACGTCGGTGGGCGCGCGCTTGAGGTGGTCGCGCAGCAGGCGCTCGGCCGCCGGCAGGCGATCCTCGCAGAGCGCCAGGGCTGCCTCCATCAGGTCCGGATCGTTCACCCCCGCCCCGATATGCTGGGCGTAGGCCGCATCGGCGCCGGCGGTGTCGCCGGCGAGGGTAAGCTGGTCGCCGAGGGCGCGCCACGCGGCGCCCTGCAGGCGTCTTGCCTCGGCCAGCAGCTGAAGCGTTTCCGGATGCCCCGGAACGACCTTCAGGATCTCCTGGGCCTGTTCCTCGGCCAGGGCAGGATCGCGGTTGAGCAGACGGCGAGCGTGAGCGAACGCGACGGCCAGATCACCCTGCGGTTCGGCGATGGCGCCCGCGGATGTCACGCTGTTCCGGCCCTCCACTCACGCGGGCATCTGGCGGCGCCCCGTTAGAAAAAGTCAATCAGACTATAAGGTTGAGTCGCTGGAGTGTTCAAAGAAACGTCACAGTGTTGTCATTTCCGCTACAGTCTGTTTGGGCGTGAGCGACCTGATCGGGGCGCCCGCCACCGGGACGACGCGAATTCGCTGGACTCCCTGGAACAAATAGAGAACATTTGGTCCGCCGAACGGTCGGCCCGCCCGCCGGGGCGCGATGCGGCATCGTCGGCTGGAACCCGAAGGATGGATTCGCCGAACCCAGTCTCGCTGCGCTCCGTTCGAGCCGCCCAACGGGACGCACGGGATGGCGCATGGGGCGAAGGTCCGCCGGACTCCCTGGAGTCCGTGGCGGCCGGGGTGCGGGCGTGCCGACGTTGCGATCTCTGGCGTGACGCCACGCGCGGCGTCCCAGGCGAGGGTCCGGCCTGTGCCCGGCTCATGCTGGTGGGCGAGCAGCCCGGCGACCAGGAGGATCTCACCGGGCGGCCGTTCGTGGGCCCTGCGGGACTAGTGCTGGACCGGGCGCTGGAACGCGCCGGCGTCCCGCGCGCCGAGGCCTTCGTCACCAACGCCGTGAAGCATTTCAAGCACGAACGGCGCGGCAAGTTGCGGCTGCACAAGACGCCCGACGCCGACGAGGTGGCCGCCTGCCGCTGGTGGCTCTCGGCGGAACGGCGGCTGGTGCGCCCGCGGGTGATCGTGGCGATGGGCGCCACGGCGGCGCTGGCGGTGTTCGGGGTCCCGACGCCCATCGGCCAGAACCGCGGCCGCGCCTTGCCGCTGCCGGACCAGGCCCAGGGCGTGGTCACTTACCACCCGAGCTATCTGCTGCGCCTGCCGGACGAGGCGGCGAAGAAGCGCGCCTTCGCGGCTGTGGTGGAGGATCTGAGGTTCGCGTGGAAGCTCGCCAGGTGAAGTCAGGCGGCGGCCGACCTACCGCATGAACCCGGCCTCGGCGAAGTCGAGCATGCGGTTCAGCAGTTTCTCGGCGTCGCCCTCGCGGGTCAGGCCGTCGGACAGGACGTGCAGGCGATCGAACTCGGCGAAGCGGTTGTTGTGGGTCATGCCCAGCGCGAAGTGCAGGCGCCAGTAGATCTCCTCCGGCGGCAGGTCGGGGCGGGCGGCGATCAGGGCGTCGGCGAAACGGCGCAGGTGCGAGACGTCGGTGCGCAGCACCTCGCGCATGGCCTCGGTGCCTTCGCTGCGCGCGCGGATGATGAACTGAACCGACACGCCGCGGCCGCTCTCCGCCGACCCCCAGCGAAGCGGCGGCTCGAACAGGGCGCGCAGGATCTCGCGCACCGGCGGCTTGCCGGCGTGGCGGTCGGAGGCCTCATGCAGCATCCGCGCCCGTTCGCGGTTCAGCTCCGCCGTCCGCCGGCGGAAGATCTCGAACAGCAGGGCGTCCTTGGAGCCGAAGTGATAGTTCACCGAGGCCAGGTTCACCCCCGCCTCGGCGGTGATGTCGCGCACCGAGACGTTCTGGAAGCCGTTGAGGGCGAACAGGCGCTCGGCGGCGCAGAGCACAAGCGCCTTGGTCGCCGCTTCGCGCTCGGCGTCCTCGCCGTCTTTCGGGGCCAATAGCGTGGGGTCGGGTTCAGTCACCACGACTCTTCTCTCAAACGCTCATTTGAATGTGGAGTGTTAGAGACTTGCCGCGCGCGCGCAAGGGTGACGCGGCGCGACCCTTTCGACCGTCGGCGGAGGTTTCGGTGGCCGCTCAGCGTCATGGCCTTCATTCCTCCCTGCGTCACCCCGGGCGTAGACCCGGGGCCGGACGGGCCGGCTCCTCGATGGACATCGTCTATGAACGGCGGGTCCGGCCCCGGATCGCCCTTGCAGGCCGTCCGGGGTGACGCGTTGGTTGGCGGCGCGGTGGCGTGACCCCGCTTGGAGCAACCTGTGGTTTAGCCTAGGTTGGGCAAACGTCCGCGCGAGATGAGGCATCGCCTGCAAGAGCCAACCCACAGATCGTCGAAGACCCCTTCCACGTGGAGGTCGTCGCCGCGCGCGTCCTCCCATCGCGTCCTCCTGTGCTTCGCGGTGCTGGCGTGGGTCGCGGCGTGCTCGAAGGAACCAGCGGGATCGTCGCCCGCATCGCGGCTCATTGCGGCGCCATTTGTCGGTGGAACCTATGTCGGAGATGGCAAGGCCGCGGTCCTGACCGAGGTCACCGCCCACAAGCACGAGCCGTTCGACGGCCGAGCGGTCACCGAACTGATCTTCAGCGCCAAGAGCCAGGCGGGTTCAGCCGACCCGGCGGTCGACGCCTTGTTCGGCAAGTTCGGCGACGCGCTCGTCGCCCGCATCGAGGACGACGGCGCAGTCGTCGGGGTGGATGTGATTCACTCGGGCATGGGCGGCGGTTCGGTATCGATCGTCGGGCCGATCAAGACGGCCGGCTACAAGCTGGCGGACGGCCAGGTCTCGGGCCGCCTGACCTCGGGTGGGCCGGTCGAAGTGTTCGCCCACAAGGTCTCGATCGACCTCACATTCGACGCCAAGGCGCCCTAGTCGGCCGGCTGCCTTCCAGCCGAGCAGCAGCGAGAGATAAGTGAACTGTCACCGTAATTCCCGCCTGGTGGCAGGGCCGTGTTCGCCCCCCAGACCTGCCTTTGGGAGAGTCCGCTCTCCGGCCGGACGCCAAGGGCAGAGATCGACCCATCTGAAATATTGTGAAGGTCCGTTTCTAGGCGACCAACGTTGTCCGTCTACCCGTCCGGCAATCAATTTGTCCGGAAACTCAAGTCGCCACCGGCCAAGCCGGACATGGTCGCTGCGTCCGAGCAACCATCGGTTGGCGGCCGTCGCCATCGATTGGTAGAACGCACAGGGCCGCGATGATGGAACATCTCCGCGCGTTGGAGGCGTGCTTCGCTCATGAAGGGTTTGGATCTTTCGACGCTGGTGGCCGATTCCAAGATCGCCGGT
>JBIOEG010000043.1:0-37580 GCA_044445825.1 Caulobacterales bacterium | reverse complement strand
CCGCAGGGGGAGGAGAAAACCTCTCGTTTACCGGGTCGGCCTACCCAAGGCGTCAGCAACATCCCTGCGCCCCGTGGAGCCCCGTCATGTCCTGCGACGCCGTCGCCTTCGCCGCCACCCTCTGGCTCGCTTCGACCAGCGCCGCCCTTCCGCCGCCCGCCGCGCCGGCTGTGGCGAGCGCGCCGACGTCGGTGGCCGGCGAGCCGCTCTTCGCCGACATCGTCCGCCGCGCCGGGCGGCTGAAGGCCGAGGCTCAGGCGTTCGAGACGGCGCCGCTCGACGGCGAGCTTGCCCACCTCGGCGGATTCGCCAGCTTCGAGGCGGCGATTGGCGAGCTTTCGGCGCTGGATATGCAGGGCCACGTGACCCTCGCCCAGCGCGGCACGGACGGCGATCTCAAGTGCATCTTGAAGGGCATCTCCCAGGACCTGCCGGTGAAGCTGAAAGCGCTGGAGAGCGCCGCCGACGCCAAGTCGCGCCAGATGGCCCTGCGCGAGATGACCTACCTGCTCAACGACAACGTCGAAGTGATCACCGCCCCGCCGGCGCCGGCGGCTTAGCGGAGGCGGCGTCCAGCGCCTGGGCGACCAGGCCCGAGGTCAGCAGCTGCGGCAGCACCTTCGGCGCGCCGCCGCCAGAGCCAAAGACCAGATAGAGCGGCACGCCCACCCGGCCCGCATCGGCCAGGGCCTTGGCGATGGCGGCGTCGCGATTGGTCCAGTCGGCCTTCAGGAACACCGCCCCGCTGCGCTTGAAGGCGGCCACCGTCTCCTTGGTGTTCAGCGCCGCCTGTTCGTTGAACTGGCAGGTGACGCACCAGGCGGCGGTGAAGTCGACGAACACCGGCTTGCCCTGCGCGCGCAACGCCGCGACGCGCTCCGGCGACCACGGCTCGGAGGGAACGCCCGCCACGACAGCCACGCTCGCGCCGGCCTGCTGCGGCGGCGCGCCATAGGGGGCGGCGGCGACGGCGGCGATGGCCAGCGCGATGGCGCCGGCCGCCAGCGCGTAGGCCGTCTGCGCGCGCTTGCCCGAGGCCGCCCGCTGCTGAGCGTCGCCGAAGATCCAGGCCCCCAGGCCCACCAGCACCGCGGCGGCGAAGACGGCGGCCAGGCTCCCCCGGTCGGTCTGGGCGGCCAGCACCCAGGCCAGCCACGCCGCCGTCCCGTACATGGGAAAGGCCAGCGCCTTCTTCAGCACGTCCATCCACGGCCCGGGCTTGGGCAACAGGCCCAGCAGCTTCGGGCTGAAGGCGAGCAGTGTGAACGGCGCGGCGAAGCCCAGCGCCAGGGCGGCGAAAATGCTGAGCGCGGCCGGTGCGGGCTGGGTCAGGGCGTAGCCCAGCGCCGGTCCCATGAAGGGCGCGGTGCACGGCGCGGCCACCACCACCGCCAGGGCGCCGGTGAAAACCGAGCCGATCAGGTCCGCCCGCGCCGCCAGCCCCGAGCCCAGGCCCTGGATCGACACGCCGATCTCATAGACGCCCGACAGATCCAGCGCGGCGGCCAGGATGATCAGCGCGAGCAAGGCGGTGACGATGGCTGGCTGCAGCTGCGAGCCCCAGCCCACCGCCGCTCCGGCGCCGCGCAGGGCGATGATCCCGCCGGCGAGCGCGAGAAAGGTCGCCATCACGCCGATCAGGAACGCCAGCCCCTGGGCGCGGGCGGCGCCGGCGCCGTGCGGCCGGGCGATCAGCGAGGCGGCCTTCATCGACAGCACCGGGAAGACGCAGGGCATCAGGTTGAGGATCAGCCCGCCCAGGAAGGCGAAGAGCGCGGCCATCGCCAGGCCCAGCTTGACCCGCGCGGCCGGGGGACCAAGGCCGCCGGACTTGGGCGGCGGCGGGCCGGGCGTGGCGGTGACTTCGAAGGCGCCGCCCGCCGTCTCGACCACGCCCTGGATCTGCGCCGGCGGCGCGCCGTGCAGGAAGAGCGAGCCCTGCGTGGCGGCGAAGGTGAGGCCGCTTTCGCCGAGGTCGAGGGTCTCGGGCGCCGCCTGATCGATCAGCGTCCCGTCGTAGGGAAAGAAATAGGCGTCGGCGTCGCCTTGGCCGGCCAGCGGCGCGCCGGCGATGGCGATCTTCAGCGTTCCGGCGGCGCCAGTCGCGCCCGCTAGCTGGTAGGTCGCCGTCAGCCCCGACGGCTTTGGCGCCGCCGTCAGCGTCTGGACGATCTTGCCGCCCCAGGCCGGATCCGGTGGGCCGCCGGCGGCGATGATCGGCAGGTCCAGCGAGACCTTGGCGTCCTGGGGCACGCAGAGATCGGCGCAGACCAGCAGCGAGACGGCGGCGGCCAGGTGCTGGGTCTCGCCGGGCTTCGCGTCGGCCGGAACCTCGATGGGAACCGGCAGCAGGACCTCGCCCTCGTAGCCGTAGTTCATCAGCGGCCCCACCGGCAGGCGCCTTGGCGCCGGCCAGACGATCTCGCCCGCGCGCCAGCCAGCCGGCAGGGTCCAGGCGATCTTGGTCGCTTCGCCCGCGTCGCCGGGGTTGCGCCAATAGGTGTGCCAGCCGTGGTCGATGTCCTGGACCAGCGCCACATAGATCGTCGATCCGGGCGCCGCGCCCCGGGTCTCGGCGACCAGCTGGACCTTCACGTGATCGGCGCCCAGCGACTGGGCCTGCGCCCGCACGCCGAGGGCGGTGAGACCCAGCACGAGGCCGGCGATCAGCGAACGCAAACGCATGCGCACGCTATAGGGCGCCAACGGTTACCGACCAACGATCTGGACGCGCGCGCGCAGAGGGCCGATCACAGCAAGACCGCCCCGCGATTCGCGCCAGGCTGAGGAGCCAAGTCAAATGCCCGCCCGCTTCGATGAGATCGAGATCGGCCAGGTGGTGCCGCTGGGCGCGGCGAAAATCGACGCCGAGGCGCTCAGCGCCTTCGTCGCCGCCTTCGCGCCTGGCTGGACCCTCGAGCGCGGCGCGCCGGACTCCATGCTCTACGCCCTCTGGTCCAGGCTGGACGCCGAGGCTTCCGCCGCCTGGCCGCAGACCACGCGCCTGGGCGTCGACGCCCTGCGCTGGATGCGCAACCCGCCGGCGGGCGAGCTGATCCGCGGGCGCATGACCATCCTCAGCAAGGATCCGGTGGGCGAGGGCAAGGGCATCGTCTTCGCCCAGCACGACCTGCTGGACGAGGCCGGACGGCTGGTGTTCTCGTGCCTGACCCGCAGTCTCTATTCGCGCTAGGGGAGGGCAAGGTCGGCATTGCAGACCTGACGACAACAAATGCTGCGAGCGAGCCTAGGCGAGATGAGGCATCAGAGGCCGAGCCTGGGTGGCGAGCGCGGTCGCATCGACAGACCTGTAGCCTTGGATGATGCGTTCACAGGAGCTGACGAAACGGCCTCTTAGGACCGGCCAGTCAGCCATCGCGAGCTTCCCGCCGCGCTTTAGAGCCTGCCCGGCGACCAGAACCGTATCGATATCGCTCGGCCGCGCGTTCAGGACCAGCGCGCCCACCGCGTCGTGCGAAGGCGTCATGTGGATGGCGTCCGTCCGGACAAGAATGAGGTCGGCGCTCTTGCCAACCTCCAGAGAGCCGATCTGGCTTTCCATGTGGACGGCCTCGGCGCCGCCAATGGTCGCCATGCGTAGAACCTCCGCCGCGACCGGGCCGATGACTGCAGGCGCCTTTCCACGCCGCTCGTAGTTCTCCAGGTTGCGCAGGGCTCTGGTCGACTGAAGGCCAAGGCGCATCGGCATAAACATGTCGCCGGAGTAGTTGGAGACGATATCGACGCCGAGACCGACCCGCACGCCATGTTCGTGAGCCCGCTGGGCGACCGGGAAGCCCATGCCCATCTGAAGTTCGGTCTCAGGGGTCGAGGAGATGCCGGCGCCGGACGCCTTGATAAGCTCAAGCTCATGGTCCGTCAGAGCGGCGCCGTGCACGAAAAGCAGGTCGGGGCCAAGCGCGCCCAATTCTCCCAAGCGTTCGACCAACCGGAACCCAGAATCATAGGCGCCCATGGCGACATGGCAGGAAATCGCCGCCGCGCCGAGCGACCTGGCCAGCTCGATTTCTGACACCAGCGCTTCGACCGGCATCGCCGTCGCCTCGTATGGAGCGAAGCCAAAGCGGACGAGATCGGAGTCTGAGGACAGTCGACCTTTGCGAAGCCGCTGCGCTGTCTCGATGCGCCAGTGGGGGTCGGCCGGGACGTCCATCGGGACGCGCGGTTCGTTGACGAAGGTGCCAAAGCAGAAGATGGCGCGGCCGCCGGCATCCTGCAGCCCCCGTGCAGCTTCCTCAGCATGGTCGGGCGTGTTGAGGATGTGGCAGTGGTCGACCAGCGTCGTCACGCCGGCGTCGAGCGCTTCCAGAGCACCGATATAGTTGCCGAGATAGGCGTCGTCGGCGGTGTAGAAGGTCGACGCGATCAAGCGCATCAGCACGAAGTAGTCGAACAGGCTCCAGTCCGTTGCGATCGTGCGCAGTTGCGTCTGCCAGACATGCCGATGCGTATCAACAAAGCCGGGCGCGACGATCATCCCGCCGGCTTCGATCACCTCAGCGTCTGGCGCACTGATCCCCGCATCGATTGCGGCGATGAGGCCATCGACGATCAGGATGTCTGCGGTGCGCTCGCCGGCGCCGGGCGCCATGGTCAGCACGCGACCGCCTCGGACAAGCACAGTTCGGCTCATGATTTCCCCCATCGCGCGCAGCTAGGTCGATTGGTTGTTCACCCCGTTGCAGCCGCCGCCTGGGCGAACTCGCCCGCGCCGCGGGTTTTGTCCCGACCTAGGCCAGGGCTAATTCACGTTGGCCGGCGCGGGAGCGCCGGCCGCCGCCTGCTGGGCCATGGTCAGGGCGATCAGCCGGTCCCAGCCGATCAGCGACATCAGGTGCGCATAGATCTGGCCGAGCGCGCCGTTGTCGACCAGCTCCTTGAGCTTGGGAGCCGACAGGGCTTTGAGCTTGTCCTCGGAGACGGCGAAGTATTCGGCGACCGTCTGCGGCTCGCCGGCGGTGCCGTCGGGGTTGGTCGGGGTGAAGGTGGATTTCTTGGTCTCGAAGAGATCCAGCTCCTTCAGGAGGGTGATGAACGACTCGGTCCGGCGACCCTCGGTCTCGAAGTCGTTGCAGAACTGGATGCAGCCGTTGGTGTAGTCGGTGGGCTCGCCCTTGTCGTCGAAGAAGGCCAGGTCGTAGTCCTCGCCCAGCATGCCGGCGGTGCGATCGATGCACACCACCAGCTGGCTGCGGTTCTGGTCGTTGGCCAGCACGAAGGGATAGCGGCGGATATAGGCCGGGATGTAGGCGCCCACCTCGAACGCGCCGTCGGGCTTCACGAAGAGGTTGGAGCCGGCCGAGACCCCCATCACCGCCAGCGGCTGATAGCGCTCGCCGGCGAAGATGATCGGATAGCTGAGCCCAGCCACGGTGAACTCGGTGACCGTCAGCGGCACGATGTGGGTGGCGGCGGCGAAGCCGAAGGGCTTGTCCATCCGGCGCAGGCCCAGCTTGCCGTGCTGCTCGCGCGAGAGCGGTTCGGGCTTGGAGTAGAAGAGCACATTGCCGGAGAGTTCGCCGGTGGCGGGGGGCGGCGCGGGCGGAATGGCCATGAAGGGGTCCCGGAAGGGCTGATTGTGACAGGCGGCGGCTTCTAGCCGATCAGCGTTGGGCTCGCAATGCGGCGCGCCGCCCTTCTGGGCAAGGCCCTTGCGTCGGCCGCCGCGCGCGCTTCAATGCGCGCCATAAGAACGAGGAGACGCATTGCCATGCCCATCTATTATCCCGACATCCTGCAGCAGCGGACCGCGGCCCGCACCTTCACCTACGGCGACAAGGACGTGATGCTCTACGCGCTGGGGATCGGGCTTGGCGCCGACCCGATGGACGAGCGCGAGCTGCCTTTTGTCTACGAGCGCGGGCTGAAGGTGGTGCCGACGGCGGCGACGGTGCTGGCGGCGGCCGGCGGCGGCGGCCGCGCAGCGCGCGGAACAACCCCGGACGCGCCGGCCGGTCACCGCGTGAGCCAGCTGAATTTCGCCCTGGTGCTGCACGGCGAACAGAAGGTCGAGCTGCACCAGCCGCTGCCGACCAGCGGGACTTTCACCGCCGAGGGCCGCACCGTCGGCGCTTTCGACAAGGGCAAGGACAAGGGCGCGGTCGTGGTCAACGAAACCACCTGGACCAACGAGAGGGGCGAAAAGGTCGCCACCCTTACCGGCTCGACCTTCGCCCGCGGCGACGGCGGCTTCGGCGGCCCCTCCGACGGCGCGCCGCAGCCGCACCCGACGCCGACCCGCGCCGCGGATCTCTCCGTGGATATCAGCACCCGCCCGGACCAGGCGCTGCTCTACCGCCTGAACGGCGACCGCAACCCGCTGCACTCCGATCCCGAGTTCGCCCGCACCGCCGGCTTCCAGCGGCCGATCCTGCACGGCCTCTGCACCTACGGCATCACCTGCCGGGCGGTGCTGCAGGCGATCACCGACTTCGACCCCGACCAGATCCTCAGCCACCAGGTGCGCTTCTCCGCCCCGGTGATCCCCGGCGACGTGGTCACCGTCGACCTCTGGCGCGACGGCAAGCAGATCTCCTTCGAGGCGCGGGTGAAAGCGCGCGGCGCCACGGTGATCAAGAACGGCCTGACGGTGCTGCGCTGATCGAAACTCTCCGCTTCGCCCTTTTTAGTATCCCTCTCCCCGCCTCGGCGGGGAGAGGTTAGGTGAGGGGCTCTTTTCACAAGCCGCCAAGATCGTCCGGCAGATGTGGTCAAGCCTGCCTTGCCAAACCCCCTCACTGGCGAAACGAAGTACGCGCAGTCCCTGCCCCTCCAGGAACCTCGTGCGCCTCCCATCGTAGGGGGCGTTGTCCTGGTGCTGACTTCCATCGAGTTCGACCACCAACCGCGCCGCCGGACAGTAGAAGTCGACGATGAACGGTCCGATCGGCGCCTGGCGCCGCCACTTCCAGCCGCCCAGCCTGTGCCCTCGCAACTCGCCCCACAGTCGGCCTTCGCCTTGCGTCTGGTTGCGCCGGAGTTCTCTGGCGCGCTGGAGGGATTGAGCTGTGCTCATCGCCATCGATCTCCAGAACATATCAAGAACATATGGCGCCGGCGCGCGGCTTCGTCCACCCCTCACCTAACCTCTCCCCATCCCGGCTTCGCCGGGCGGGGAGAGGGATACTCAAAAGGGCGATGAGTCGCGGCGGCAAGACCACGCTAGGTGCAAATGGGGGTCAGGGGGGCGTCACATAGACAACATGAGGTCGGAGCGGATCGTCTGCGGCAAGGTCGGGATGGTCGAAGTCGTGGTCCGGCGCGCGGACCATGCCAATGCGCTGCATCACCGCCTCGGAGCGGTGGTTGGTGCGCGCGGTCCAACTATAGATCTCGGGAACGGCGAGGACCTCGAAACCCCAAGACAGGACCGCCGCGCCAGCCTCAGTAGCGTAGCCGCTGCCCCAGGCGTCGCGCGCCAGAAGCCAGCCCACCTCCACCTCGCCGCCCATGGGGTGGTTCCATCCCAAGGGGACGCGTCTGACACCCACGCGCCCGACAAGAACTCCGTCTATCTTGCGTTCCGCCGCAAATTGGCCGTGGTGATGCTCGGACCAGAAAGCCAGCATTCGGTCGAAAGCGGCGCCGGCCTGGTCTCGGCTCAAAACGCCGCCTAGCCAGGCGCCAACCAGCGGATCGCCGATGATCGCCGCGAACGGCTCGCGGTCGCCTTCGCGCCAGGGCCGCAGGATCAGCCGCTCCGTCTCGATCACGTCGGCCGCACCTGGGTCAGCGATCCGTAGAGGTCCGGGCGGCGGTCGCGGAAGAAGCCCCAGGCGGCGCGGTGGGCGGCCAGGAAGTCGAGGTCGAAGCTGGCGGTGATCACGCCCTCGGCTTCGCGTCCCAGCTCGGCGACGAGGTCGCCGCGATGGTCGCAGATGAAGCTCGAGCCATAGAACCGCTGGCCGCCGCCGGGATAGTCCGGCCAGGCCTCGAAGCCGGTGCGGTTGGCGCCCACCACCGGGATCACGTTGGCGACCGCGTGCCCCTGCATGGCGCGCCGCCAGGGGAGGGCGGTGTCCAGCGTCGGATCGTGCGGCTCGCTGCCGATGGCGGTGGGATAGAGCAGGACTTCGGCGCCCATCAGGGTCATGGCGCGCGCGGCCTCCGGGTACCACTGGTCCCAGCAGACGCCGACGCCCAGGCGCCCGACCCGGGTCTTCCACACCCGAAAGCCGGTGTCGCCGGGGCGGAAATAATACTTCTCCTGGTAGCCCGGTCCGTCCGGGATGTGGCTCTTGCGGTACAGGCCCAGGAGCGCGCCGTCGGCGTCGACCATCACCAGGCTGTTGAAATAGTGCGGGCCCTCGCGCTCGAAGATCGAGATCGGCAGCACGACGCCGAGCTCCGCCGCCAGCGGCGCCAGCGCCAGCACGCAGGGATGCTCCCGCCAGGGATGGGCCTTGGCGAACCAGCGCTCGTCCTGGGTGACGCAGAAGTACGGTCCCTGGAAAAGCTCCGGCGCCAGGATCACCTGCGCGCCTTGCGCGGCCGCGTCGCGGATATAGCCCGCCGTCTTGTCGATATTGGCGGCGAGGTCCTCGCCATAGGCGCCCTGGATCGCGGCCAGCGTCAGCGTGCGGGCCATCAGGCCGGCTCCTCGCGGCTGATGCAGTGGAACGAGCCGCCGCCGGTCAAGAGCGCGCGCGAGGGAAGGCCGATCACCGCCCGGTCGGGGAACAGCATCCTCAGCGCCTCCAGCGCGAATTCGCCCGCCCGCTCATTGTACAGAGGAACCAGCACCGCGCGATTGGCGATGATGAAGTTCATGTGCGAGGCCGGCGCCCAGACGTTTTCCTTGTCCGCGACCCTGCCCGGCGAGGGGATGCGGACGATCTTCAGCCGCCGCCCGGCCGCGTCGGTGGCGCTCGAGAGCGCCTGCGCCGCCGCGTCGTAGATCCCAGCGTGCGGATCATCGGCGCCAAAGGAAATCGGCGTGGCGACGACGCCCGGCGCCACGAAGCGGGCGAGGTTGTCCACGTGGCCGTCGGTGTGGTCGTTCAAGAGACCCTTGCCCAGCCAGATCACCTTCTTCACCCCCAGCGCGCGCTTCAGCGCCGCCTCGGCGCCGGCCTCGGTCCAGGCGCGGTTGCGGTTGGGGTTGGTCAGGCACTCGCGGGTGGTGATCACCGTGCCTTCGCCGTCGTGATCCAGCGCCCCGCCCTCGAGCACGAAGTCGTGGCGTTCGAGCTGGGCACCGGCGGCCAGGGCGATCTGCTCGGCGACGCTCTCATCGCCCGCCAGCACGTACTTGCCGCCCCAGCCGTTGAACCGGAACGCGGCGGCCTGGCCGCGCGCGCGGAAGATCGGGCCGGTGTCCCGCAGCCAGATGTCGCCAAAGCGTCCCGGGACGATCTCGATACCGGCGACGTCGCCCAGCAGGCCCTCAGCCGTCCGCGCCGCGTCTTCGCCGCAGACCATCAGCCTAACCCGCTCGGCCCCGGGCCCCGCGAGCGCCCGCGCCAGGGCCGCGACCTCGGCCTGGGCGGGGGCGAGGTCGTCCTCCCACAGATCCGCGTGGCTGGGAAAGCCCAGCCACATCGCGGCGTGCGGCGACCATTCGGCGGGAACGGGTGCGTCCATGGCGGGGCTTAGATAGGAAGCAACCGGAGAAGAAAAGGGCGGCCCCGAGGCGCCGCCCATCTCTTGGCTCGACGCGGCGCCTAGAATTTGTAGCGAACGCCGATCTTGATCACCCAGGTGGCCACCGGCGGCGAGGCCAGGCTCTGGACGGTGCTGAACTGATTGACGCCTTGCGGCGTCACCTGCGGCCGGAAGGTGTTGAACTGGTAGAAGTTGCCCCGCCCGGCCGCGCAGGTCGGGTAGGTCGACAGCGGCTTGGCGGGCGTCGCGCCCGGCACGACCAGACCCGAGAACTGGCAGTTGGTCGCCACCACCGGCGCGAAGGCGTACGGGAACCCGACCTGATCGTCGATGCCCCAGTTCTTGTCGATCAGGTTGGCCAGATTGATGATGTCCAGATAGACCTCGCCCTTGGCCCCGTTGGGGAAGCCCGCCGGCAGTTCCTGGGCGATCTGCAGGTCGGCCGAAAGCACATCCGCCGAGCGGAAACCGTTGCGGGGCGCGATGTGGCCGGCGAACTTGGAAAGCCGGCTCGACTGCAGGAAGGCGTTGAACCCGTTGAGGTCGAAGCCCGGCGCGTAAGTGACCAGCGGGTCGCTGGTGGCCGTCACCTTGCCGGTGGAATCGGTCATCGGCACATAGAGCAGCTGGTGGGTGGTCGAGGTGGCCGACTGGCCGAATAGCTGGTCGAATGGCCCGTTGAACGAGGGCGACGCGCAGCTGGAGCTGGACGTCGTGCAGAAGGCGTAGCTGAACGGCAGGCCCGCGCGATCGTAGAAGAACAGTCGCAGCGAGGTGGCGTTGTCGCCCCACCACTTGTGCGAATAGTTCACGCTGATCCGGTGCTCGTAGAGGATCTGGTAGTTCGAGGTCGCCACGCCCGGATGGTTGGGGTCGGCGGTGATCTCGTTGTTGAAGTTGCTGGTCGCCACCGAGCTGGTCGCCGCGGCGACGTCGCGCACGTTCTGGTGCGAGTAGGTGTAGTCGAGGTCCAGACCCCAGTCCTTGAACGTCTTGGTGACGCCGATCGCCCACACCAGGGCGTCGCCGCCGGTGGTGTTGGTGAGCAGGACATCGGCGCCCGATGAGCGCGTCGTCGTTCCGGTCAGCCAGGGATAGGCCTGGGTGGGCGCGGGGCTGAGGTTGTTCGGATTGGGGCTGTAGCGGGTGGGATCGAACAGCGGCCGCCCGTCCGGCGCGACGTTGGAGGGCAGCCCAAGAGCCGCCGCCCTGGCCGGCGTCATCTGGTACTGCATCTCCCAGATGTCCTGCCACATCACCGCTTCCTGGGTCTTGGCGGCGAGGAGGTCGCCATGGAAGCGCCAGCCGTCGCCCAAGAGGTTGGCGATGCCGATGTACTTTGCGTAGTCGTTGAAATCGACGTTCTTGATGATGCTGATCGAGGCCTTCCAGACGGACGGCGGCTTGAAGTGCGGATCCAGAGCGTTGGCGGTGCCGGCGCCCGCGCCGGCGATGGTGGTGATGTCCGCCTTGACGTCGGTGGGGATGGACGAGCCAGTCACGCCCATCAGCGCCGACGAACCGGCGATGGTCAGGGCGTTGGGGTCGTTGGGGTTGCCGAGCGTGCCTGTGTCGCTGCAGTTCACCTTGGCGCAGGTGTAGGTCTTCAGGCCCAGCAGGTTCCCGGGATTGGTGTAGCTGTCATAGGTGTAGACGCCCGGATTGCCGCCCGAGAACAGTCCCGCCCCGCCGGTGATCGTCCAGCTGGGATCGGGATGCCAGTTGAAGCCGAACCGCGGCATCAGGACGCTCTCGCCGTTGATCGTGCCGTTGTTGGCGTATCCGTACTGGGAGACGAACCGCGGATTGAGCAGCGGCTTGGTGCTGCTGCCGTAGATTTCGTAGCGCAGGCCGCCGCGCACGGTGAGCTCCGGCGTCACCCGCCACTCGTCTTCCGCATAGAGCGTGTCGGTGGTGTTGGTGGCGCTGGTGGCGGCGGTGTTGGGATTGTTGTCGAAGGCGTTCTGATAGGTGAGCGCGCAGGCCACGTGGGCCTGCAGGTTGGTGTAGACGTTGTTGGTCCCGCCCACCGCCGCGCCTGGCCCGCAGGCGGTGGAGAAGGTGTAGACGCCGGTCGCGTCCTGTACGAAGAGGTCGAACTCCTTCAGCTGCTCGTGCTCGTAGCCGCCGATGACCACGTGGTCGCCGATCTTGTAGTTGCCCTTGAACTTGATCTGCTGGTCGACGTTGCCGAGGTTGTTGGCCTGGCGGGAGATGTCGGGACCCAGGAAGATCGTGCCAGTCGACGGCAGATTGATCTTGAACTCGGCGAACGGGCTGGTGAAGAGCTTGGTCGGGCTCTCGACATCCTTGTAGCTGTACTCCACCTCGGTCGAGAGCTGGTCGGTCCAGTGCGACGTTAGGTCGGCCGTCCAGGCGGTGAGCCGCTGTTCGAAATTATAGTCATTGGACTGAAGGTTCAGGATCTTGCTCGAAGTGCTGCCGTTGGGGACGTTGTAGGTGGTCCCGTCGGTGTTCTGGTAGCTGACGAACAGGTGCTGGTTGTCGGTGATGTACCAATCGAGCTTGCCGAAATACTTGGTGTCGACGACCGGTCCCGTGCCGCCATAGTTGAGCGGATCATAGCCGTAGCCGCCTTTGACGTCGGTCTGGACGGTGGTGACGTCGGCCTGATTGACGCCGGCGATCGGATTGGCGCCCGGCTGGTCCTGCGGATTGAAGGTCGCCGCGCCCACGCCCTTGTACTGGCTGTAGCCAAAGAGGAAGAACACGTGGTCCTTCCAAATCGGTCCGCTGATGGTCGCGGACGTCGCCTTGTCGCTGAAGTGGGTCGTCACCTTGCGGTCTGGCGCGGCGGGCGTGGTTCTGAGCGCCTGGCTGCCGATCACCTTGCCCGACATGGCGTCGGAGTCCCAGCTGTAGTCGACCGACCCGTGGAAGTCGTTGGAGCCTGATTTGGTGACGACGTTCAGGATGCCGCCCTGGAAGTTCCCGTACTGGACTTCATAAGGCGAGACCTCGACGTTGAACGCCCGCACCACGTCGATCGAGAACGGCGAGCGCTGGGTGGGGTAGCCGCTGTTGTTGAGCCCGAAATCGTCTGACTGGCGCACGCCGTCGAGGTAGATGGTGTTGAAGTGGCTGTTGGTGCCGGCGATGGTCATCGCGTTGGAATTGGCCGCGTCGATGGTGACGAACGGATTGATCCGGGCCAGGTCTTTCAAGTCGCCGGCGAAAGACGGCGCCTTCTGGATGTCGATGGCCGTGAAGGTGGTGCGCGGCCCCGTCGCCACGACGGCGTTCTTGACCGTCGCCTGGCCGGTGACGACGATCTCCTGGGCCGCGGCGCCCAGGGCCAGGTCCAGCTGATAGGGCTCGCCGATGCCGATCTGCTCGATCTGCGCGGTCTGGGTGACCGCGTCGGACGCGGTGGCCTTGACCGTGTAGGGACCGCCCACCGGCAGGTTGCGCACGGTGTAGAACCCGTCATCCGTGCTCGTCGTTGTTTGGCTGACCCCGGTGGCGGTGTTGGTGACCACCACCTTCACCCCGCCCGCCGGCTTGCCGTTCTCGATCACCTGGCCGGCGACCGCGCCGGAGATCTCCTGCGCGCGGGTGGCTGTCGAGGCGGCGAGCACGAGCGCGCTCAGCGCTACGCCGACGGCGAGCTTTCGGATCGACATGGAAGTCCCCTTCTCAGCGATGACGCCGGGGCCCCACGCACGGCGCTCATCTGATCAAGGTTTAGCCTCGCCGATCGAACGATTGGAGACAAAAATGTAACGGTTTGGCGACGGTGTTAAATTCGCCCAAGGAAAAATCGCCGCGCCCCCAGGAATGGGCGCCGGCGCCTTCGTCAGCACAAGGAATTGGCGCGCAAGAGTATCAACGCAAAGAGATTTTTTTCAGCGGCGCCAGACCGCCGCCAGCGCCGCGTCCCGCCCGCAGCCGATCCGATAGGCCGTGTAGGCGGCGACGTTCCTGCGCGCATAGTCCTGATGATAGCCCTCGGCCGGCCAGAACGTCTGCGCCGGCAGGATGGCGGTGGCGATCGGGCGGCCCTTCAGCTCGGCCGCGATCCTGGCCTTCTGGCCCTGCGCCGCCGCCCGTTGAACAGGGTCGGCGACGAAGATCGCCGGATGATACGACGGACCCTGATCGCAGAACTGGCCATTGCCGTCGGTGGGATCGGTCAGGTGGAAATAGCGGTAGACCAGCTGGGCGTAGCTGATCTTCGCCGGATCGTAGGTCACCAGCACCGACTCGTAGTGGCCGGTGGTCTCGGTCGTCACCTCGTCATAGGTGGGATGGGCGACGTGGCCGCCGGTGTAGCCGGCCACCACCTTCATCACGCCCGGCACGTCCTCCATCCCGTGCTGCATCGACCAGAAGCAGCCGCCGGCGAAGATCGCCGTCTGGGTCGCCGCGGCGCTGGCCTGGGCGAGGGCGAAGGCGCCGACCGCGAGGACGGCGGCGAGGGCGTGTCGAAGGGATTTCATGGGCTGAAGATTTGGGCGTTCGCGGGAGAAGATCAAGCATCATAGCCTCCCTCCCCTTGAAGGGGAGGGACAGACCGCGTAGCGGTCAGGGTGGGGGAGTGTCGACGCGTCATCGATCCTCTTGACGCCAACGCACCTCACCAGACTCCCCCACCCGATCGCAGCGCGATCATCCCTCCCCAGGAAGGGGAGGGAGGTCGCGGCTTGCGCTCTTGGCTGCTCGGGCCTAGGTCGCGGCGATGCCGCGCGCCGTCACCGCCACGCCCGACTGGGACTCCCTCGATGACGGCAAGTACGAGGACGAGCCGCGGATTCTCGCCCGCCTGCTGGACGCCGAACCCCTCGGCGATGCGGCCGATTCCATCCGCGCGGCCGCCGAGGACCTGGTGCGCGGCGCCCGCCGGCACGCCCGGCGCCAGGGCGTGGTGGAGAGCTTCCTGCAGGAGTTCGGCCTGGGCACCCGCGAGGGCCTGGCGCTCATGTGCCTGGCCGAGGCCCTGTTGCGCACCCCGGACGAGGCCACCCGCGACCGGCTGATCGCGGAGAAGATCGGCTCGGCGGACTGGGCGCGGCATCTGGGCCAGTCCGAGAGCCTGTTCGTGAACGCCTCCACCTGGGGCCTGATGCTCACCGGCCGGCTGGTGGAGGTCGATGAGGAAGCCAGGCGCGACCTGGCCGGCTTCCTGCGCCGCCTGGCCGGCCGCGTGGGCGAGCCGGTGGTCCGTCGGGCCGTGGCCGCGGCGATCCGCATCATGGGCGAGCAGTTCGTGCTCGGCCGGACCATCGAGACGGCCCTGGCGCGGGCCGGACGCTCCGGTTTCCTCTGCTCCTTCGACATGCTCGGCGAAGGCGCGCGCACCGACGCCGACGCGGAACGCTATGAGCGGGCCTATCTGGCGGCCATCGAGGCCGTCGGTCATGCGTCGGCCGGCGGTCCGGAACAGGGCCACGGCGTCTCGGTGAAGCTCTCCGCCCTCTCGCCGCGCTATGAGGCGGTGCAGGAGGAGCGTGTGTTCGCCGAGCTATACCCCCGCCTGAAGCGCATCGCCGTGCTGGCGTCGGTCGCCGACATCAACCTGACCCTCGACGCCGAGGAGGCCGACCGCCTGGTCCTGTCCCTGAAGGTGCTCGACCGGCTGGCGCACGAGAGCGACCTCGGCGGCTGGCGCGGCCTCGGCCTGGCGGTCCAGGCGTATCAGAAGCGGGCGCCCGCGGTGATCGAACGGGCCCAACGCCTCGCCCGGGACAGCGGCCGCCGGCTGATGGTGCGCCTGGTCAAGGGCGCCTACTGGGACGCCGAGATCAAGCGCGCCCAGGTGGCCGGAAAGCCGGACTATCCGGTGTTCACCACCAAGCCGGCCACCGACCTCGCCTATCTGGCCTGCGCTCGGCGCCTGATCGCCGCGGCGCCGGCGCTCTATGCGCAGTTCGCCACCCACAACGCCCACACCCTCGCCGCGGTTCGGCGCCTCGCCGACGAGGCCGGCGCTCCGTTCGAGTGCCAGCGGCTGCACGGCATGGGCGAGGCGCTCTACGCCGCCGCCCAGGAGCGGTTCGGCGCCTTCCCTCTGCGCATCTACGCCCCGGTGGGCGGGCACGAGGAGCTGCTGCCCTACCTGGTGCGACGCCTCCTGGAGAACGGGGCCAACACCTCCTTCGTCCACGCCCTGCTGGACGAGGCGACGCCGCCGCGGGACGTGGTCGCCGATCCGGTCGCCGCGGTTCGCGCCCAGCCGGACCGGCATCCGAAGATCCCCCCGCCGCGCGACCTCCTGCTGCCCGAGCGCCAGTCGTCGGCTGGCGTGGACCTGAGCATCGCCGCCGAGCGCGCCGCGCTCGCCCGGGCTGTCGCCGCCCTCGACGCCGCCCCGCCGAGCGCCGCCCCGCTGGTCTGCGGCGACGCCGTGCCCGGTCCCTCTCAGCCGGTGCGCTCGCCGGCGGCCAGATCGCGCCGGGTCGGTTCGGTCACCGGGGCGACACCGGGCGACCTGGACGCCGCCTTCGCCGCCGGCCGCGAAGCCCAGTGCGCCTGGGACGAGGCCGGCGGCGCGGCCCGCGGCGCTGTCCTGCGCGCCATGGCCGACGCCCTGGAGGCGGACAGGGCGGCGATGATCGCGCTCCTGGTGCGCGAGGCCGGCAAGACCCTGTCCGACGCCGTCTCGGAGGTGCGCGAGGCCGCGGACTTCCTGCGCTACTACGCCGCCCTGGCGGAGCGAGACTTCGCGGGACCCCGGCGTCTGCCCGGCCCGGCCGGGGAGCGCAACAGCCTCGAGCTGCGCGGCCGCGGCGTCTTCGCCTGCATCAGCCCGTGGAACTTCCCCCTGGCCATCTTCACCGGCCAGATCGCCGCGGCCCTGGCCGCCGGCAACGCCGCGCTCGCCAAGCCCGCCGAACAGACCCCGCTCGTGGCCCATGCGGCCGTCCGCCTCTACCACGCCGCCGGCCTCGACCCGGGACTGCTGGGCCTGCTGCCAGGCGACGGGGCGACCATCGGCGCGGCCATGGTCGCCCACCCGGGCTGCGACGGCGTCGCCTTCACCGGCGGCACGGACACCGCCTGGGCCATCAACCGGACCCTCGCCTCCCGCGAAGGGCCGATCATCCCGTTCATCGCCGAGACCGGCGGGCTCAACGCCATGTTCGTCGACACCACGGCCCTGCGCGAACAGGTGATCGACGACGTCATGGCCTCGGCGTTCGGCTCGGCGGGCCAGCGCTGTTCGGCCCTGCGCCTGCTGTTCCTGCCGGTGGAGACCGCCGACGGCGTCGTCGAGGGCCTCGCCGGCGCCATGGACGCGCTGGTGGTGGGCGACCCCGCCGATCCGGCCACGGACGTGGGTCCGGTGATCGACGAGGACGCGCGCCGGGCCTTGGAGCTCCACCTGGCGCGGCTGGAGCGCGAGGCGAGGATCGTCCGCCGCCTGGCCGCGCCGCGCGGGGGCGTGTTCTTCGGCCCGGTGCTGGCCGAGGTGGACCGGCCGGACTTCCTGCAACGGGAAGTCTTCGGCCCGATCCTGCATGTCGTCCGCTACCGCGCCGCGGACCTGGAGGCCGCCGCGCGCGCCCTGGCCGCCACCCGCTACGGCCTGACCCTCGGCGTGCACAGCCGGCTGGAGTCCTTCGCCGCCGAGATCCGCCGCCTGGTCCCGGCGGGCAACGCCTATGTGAACCGCTCGATGATCGGGGCGGTGGTGGGGGTTCAGCCCTTCGGCGGCGAGGGACTGTCCGGCACCGGCCCGAAGGCCGGCGGCCCCTGGGCCCTCACCCGCTACGCCGTCGAGCGGGTGGTCAGCCTCAACACCGCGGCCCAGGGCGGCGATCCGGAGCTGCTGAACCTGTAGGGTTCGCGCGCCGGTTCTCCACCTGTTTTCACCTGTTCCACCTGTTATTTCGGTGTCTTTTCCACCTGTTACGGCCTGGAAACCGTGATTGTTCAATGGCTTGCGGCCACCTGATATCGCTCAGGAACAGGCGATAACAGGTCATAACAGGCGCCAAACAGGCCTGTTATCGATGCATAACAGGTGCGGATCAGGCGGCGGGCCGCCCATCCATCCCCACCCATCCGTCATGGCCGAGCGTGAGGTGAGCACGCAGGGGCCGGCGCCGCTTGTGCGCCGGCGCTGTCTTCGCTTCACGATGTCAAAGAGCGCGTCCGGCCACGAAGGCCGGGCGCGTCACGTCACCACTTGCGCGCTGATTTGGCGAGGGCGGAAGGCAAGAGCAGGGAACCACGAAAAACACGAAAACCACGAACAGGTCGCCGCGACTCTCAGCCGTCGCCGACACACCGCCCGCGTTCGTGTGGTTCGTGTTTTTCGTGGTTCCCCTAACCTTCGTCACCCCGGACGGCCGTACGGCCGATCCGGGGCCGGACCCGCCGGTTCATAGACAACATCCAGCTGGGAACCGGCCCGTCCGGCCCCGGGTCTTCGCCCGGGGTGACGAGGCAGGGGAGCTTCGTCAGGGACAAGCCCCACCCCCCGATCTCCACAACCCCGTCATCCCGGAATGCGCGCAGCGCTTATCCGGGACTCCCGCCGTGGGCCTGCCGAGGGAGATCCCGGATAAGCCGCTGACGCGGCTTTCCGGGACCCCTCACCTTGCCGCCAGGGCGGCTTTCAGGCCGGGGGCGTAGTCCGCGCCGTGCTCAACCGTGGCGCTGGAGGGCTTCAGGGCGTCGCCGATGGGCTCGCTGCGCCCGCCCAGGCACCCGGCCAGGAACTGTTCGGTGATGGCGTTGAAGGCGATGTTGTTCTCCGGCCTGGCGAAGCCGTGGCCCTCGTCCGGGAAGATGATGTAGGTCACCGGGATGTTCTTGGCGGACATGGCGGCGACGATCTGGTCGGCCTCCGCATGGTTGACCCTAGGATCGTTGGCCCCCTGGCCGATCAGCAGCGGACGCACGATGGCGTCGGCCCTGAACAGCGGCGAGCGGTCGTGCAGCAACTGGCGGCCGGCGTCGGTGTTGGGGTCGCCGACGGCCCGGTAGAGCTGCGCCCGGCCGGCCTCCCAATAGGGCGGGATGCTGGCCAGCAGGGTGTTGAGGTTCGACGGCCCGACGATGTCGACGCCGCAGGCGAAGGTGGTCGGCGTGAAGGTCATGCCCACCAGGGTGGCGTAGCCGCCGTAGGAGCCGCCCATGATCGCCACCTTGGCCGGGTCGGCGACGCCGGCCTTCACCGCCCATTCGACGGCGTCGATCAGGTCGTCGTGCATCTTGGCCGCCCACTGGTGGTCGCCGGCGGCGATGTACGATTTGCCGAACCCCGTCGAGCCCCGGTAGTTCACCGACAGCACCGCGTAGCCGCGGTTGGCCATCCACTGGTGGTAGGGGCTGTAGCCGTATTCGTCCCGCGCCCAGGGCCCGCCGTGCACGAACAGCACCATGGGCAGGGGGTGCGACGGCCGCCCGTCGCCCTTGGGGTCGCTGCCCGGCGGCAGGGTCAGGTAGGACACCTGGGTGAGGCCGTCCCGGGTCTTGACCTCCACCGGATGCATGGCGGCCAGCTGGACGCCTTCCAGTTCCGGCCGGCTGACGAACAGCTTGGTCAGCTTGCGGGCCTTGCGGTCGTAGAGGTAGGTGGCCGAGGGCGCGGTGACCGGGTCGTCCACCACCGTCCACAGGTCGTCGGCATCGGTGCGCGAGGTCACCGTGATCTGGCCCGGCAGATGCGCCTCGAGGAAGTCCAGATCGTCCTTGATGGCCGGATCGATGGCCTCCCACTCCGTCTTCAGATAGTCCACCGCATAGGCCTGGACCACGCCGGTGCGCGGGTCGGACAGCACGCCGCCGATGTCGGCCTTGGGGTTGGCCGCCACCACCGTGGTCTTGCCAGTGGCGACGTCCTGGGCAATGAGCGCCGTGGTGTCGCGACCGCGGCTGTCCAGCCAGTAGAGCGTCTTGCCGTCCGCGGTGAAGCCCGCCGGACCGCTGGTGCGCGCATCGTCCGGACCGATCTGCTCCACCGGCGTCGCCTCGACCTTGCCGGCGACGACGCGGAACAGGTCGTCGCCGCCGTCCGGCCGCGGCCGGTCGGCCAGGCGCAGGTCGAGGCTCTCGTCGGCGGTGAACCCGCCGTAGTCGCCGGTGTTCTGCAGCACCTCGGTCAAGGCGCCGGAGGCCAGGTCGAGGCTGTAGACATCATGCCAGCGCGCATCGCGGTTGTTCAGGCCGATGAGGATGCGGTCCTTCACATGGCTGCTGACCCCGACGATCTCGACCCGGGTCTTCTCGAAGGGGGTCAGCGTGCGCTGGGCGGCGCTCACCACGTCCACGCCATAGAGCAGGAAGTTCTCGTCGCCGCCCTTGTCGTTGACGAACAGGATGGACTTCGAATCCGGCGCCCAGAAGTACTGCCGGATCGGCCGGGTCTTCTCGTCAGTGAGCGGCCGGCCGTTCGCGGGATCGGCGGTGGCCGCGACCCAGATGTTCAGCACCCCGTCCCGCGGCGCGATCCACGCCAGCCAACGGCCGTCCGGGCTCAACCGGCCGGCGACCCGGCTGGGATTGCCGAAGATCTTGGCCCGCTCGATCAGCGGGGCGGGCGTCTGGGCCATGGCTAGGCCTGGCCCGACGAGGACGGCGGCGATGAGCGCAAGGGCGCGAAGCTGCATGGGCGCTGGCCTTTCGATCGGAATGGGCGATGCACGGACGGTCCCACAGCTGGTCGGGGCGCCGAGCCTAGCGAGGCGCCGCAGGGCCGGGCAAGTGAAAGGTCGGAAAGGTGCGGTTGTCGAACACGGACCGAAGCAGCTCGCCCCTCAATCGTCACCCCGGCCGGAGCGTCCGGAGGACGCGCAGAGCCGGGGCCGGACGGGCCGCCACCTGGCTGGAAGTCGTGTTTGAACCGGCGGGTCCGGCCCCGGATCGGCCCTGCGGCCCGTCCGGGGTGACGAAGTTGGGGGTGTGCTGCGGCGGCTCACAGCGATCATCAGCTACTTCCCCCCAAGTCACAAACCCTGAACCAGTGTAGGCTAGGTTCCGGCCGCACTTCAGACAGAGGGACCGTCGATGCGCTACGAGATATCCGGGACAGTGATGCAGACCGTCGGACTGGACCTGTCCGCGGGCGAGACCATCTACAGCCAGACCGCCACCATGGCCTGGATGAGCGACGGCGTGCGGATGCACACCAACACCGGCGGCGGCCTGTTCGCCGGGCTCAAGCGCAGCCTCACCGGCGGCAGCTTCTTCGTCACCGACTTCACTGTCGAAAGCGGCGCGGGACATGTGGCCTTCGCGCCGCGCTTTCCCGGAACCATCATGGCCCGCACCCTGGGTCCGGGCGAGGCCCTGATCTGCCGCAAGGAGACGTTCCTCTGCGCCGAGAAGACCGTGACCCTGGAGCTCGCCTGGCAGCAGAAGATCGGCGCCGGCTTCTTCGGCGGGGCGGGCTTCATCCTGCAGAAGGTGACCGGGCCCGGGACTGTGTTCCTCGACCTTTCCGGGGAAGTCGTGAGCAAGCAGCTGGCCCCCGGCGAGCGCCTGTTCGTCCACGCCGGCCATGTCGGCGTGCACGACCCCAGCGTCTCCTTCGACATCCAGGTGGTGCCCGGCTTCCGCAACATCCTGTTCGGCGGCGAGGGCCTGTTCCTGGCCACCCTCACCGGCCCGGGCCAGGTGCACCTGCAGTCCATGCCGATCCTCAACCTGGCCGAGGAGATCGCCCGCTACCTGCCCGGCAACGAGCAGCGCAGCAGCGGCGGCGCCGGCAACATGGCGGCGGCCGGGGTAGTCGGCGGCCTTCTGGGCGGCTTGCTGGGCGGCGGCGAGAACTGACCCAGGCGGGCGGCGCCGCCCGGCGCGGCCGATTTCGGTCAAAAGGTGGTCCGCCTGCTCGGCCTTGGACTCAATGGAGTCCAAATCATCTCCGAGAGTGAACCAAGGACGGCGAGCAAGCGCGAGTCGGTCGATCAACGCGCGATGGAAGGACCATGCAGGGGCCACAGCTAGCAATAGTGCCATTCGGCGACCGTTGGGCCGTCGAGCGACGGGAGCGTCGCATCTCCATCCACGGCAGCTTCGAGGCGGCGATGAGCGCCGTCGTCGACATCGCGCGCCGTTCCACCGCCGAACTGGAAGAACTTCCCATCCTGATCAGGGACCGCCACGGCCTGTGGCGCGAGGAAGTGTTCTGCAACGACCCCTATCTGCTCGCCCGCCGGATGGCCGCGCGGGGGCGGTAGGGGGGACGGCGCCGCGGACGCGGGCATGACCCATTCCCTCGTCACCCCGGGCGTAGACCCGGGGCCGGACGGGCCGTTTCCTAGCTGGACTTCGTCTGTGAACCGGTGGGTCCGGCCCCGGATAAGGCCTGCGGCCTTTCCGGGGTGACGCTGAAAGAATGAAGCCAGCACGCCCTAACGACGTCGGCAAACACCCCTCACCCCTGCTCGCAGAACACCCGCACCTTGGCGTGCTCGTTGTCGACGTCCACGGTGAGGTCGTTGAGCTGTTCGATCAGCTCCTCGAGGTTCTCGGGGCGCAGCTGGTTGATGTCGAAGGGGATGCCCTGCCTGACCATGGCCGCGTTGACCTCGGCCCGGGCCTGGGGCGGGATCAGGGCGCTGAGGCGCACGCCGGCGCGCAGGAGCGCCATGGGCACGCGGATGTTGACCTTGGTCGGGCCATCCTCCCTGTCGTTGGCGTCGACGGTGACGCGCAGATATTTCGGACCGCCGGTGGAAGCGCGCGCCGGGCCGTTGGGCGCGGGCTCGCGGTCCAGGGCCGCCAGCAGGCGTTCGGCGTGCTCGGCGGTGATCTTGCCCTCGCCCAGCATCTGCAGGATGCGCTTGCGATCTTCACTCATGGACTGGTCTCCTCAGAGAAACTTGATGCGCATCAGGGCGCCGGGGTTCTCGATCTCGATCTGGGTTCCGCCCAGCGCGAAGAGCAGGTCGCTGATCCGCTCCATGGCCATCCACGGCGACACCCGATAGATCAGCCCGGCGGCCAGGATGAGCGGCAGGCAGATCACCGCGACCGGCACGAGGATCAGCCAGATCAGCAGCACCGGAAGCCACAGCCGGATGGTGGCGCGCTGGGGCCGGTCCTCGGCCCGCACCGGGTTCGCCGACACGCCGCCGGGGCGTTGCAGCGTGGTGGTGGTCATCTGCGGGCCTCCAATGCTTCGATCGCCTCTTCGGCGGTGATTTCTCCGGCGGCCAGGCGGTCGAGCACCTCGCCGCCCGCGGGGGCGGGGCTGGTCTCGACGAACTCCAAGCCGGATGCGATGCGGTTCAGCCGCGCTTTCACCGTCGGGTAGCTGACCCCGAACACCTGCTCCATCTCCTTGATGGAGCCGTGGCTGCGAAGGAAGGCGGCGATGAAGATCTGGTCCTCCGCCGACAGCCTGGCCAGCTGGGGCAGCTCGAAGGCGCCCTCGATGGCGATGTCCGTGCCGGCGATGCGCACCCGCTCGATCGTGAAGCGCTCGCCGCCGGTGAGCCGGGTCAGTTCCTGCCAGTCGTGGGCGCCGGAGCGGGACATGGTGGTCAATCTCGTTTCGCGAAGGAGAACTTATGATTTTCAATTTTCGATGTCAAGAAAATTGATTTTATGAATTTCAAAGGTGATTTCAGGTCCCCAAACACCTCTCCCGGCGGGAGAGGGAGGGGCCCGACCGCGAAGCGGTTGGGAGGGTGAGGGGTTACGGCGCCGCAGATCTTCCACGCAACGCCAGAGCCGGAGCGAACTCCCAGACGGCGTAACCCCTCACCTTCCCATTGCTACGCAACAGGCCCCTCCCTCTCCCGCTGGGAGAGGTGGTTGGCGACCCAATCCTCGCGGGTCAGCAGCCAGACCAGGCGCACGCCGGGGCCGCTGACATACTGGCCGGGGACACGCTCGATCAGGCGGGCGCCCTGCTTTTCCTTGATGCGGCCGGAGGCGACGTTGGCCTCGGCGTTGGTCAGCCACAGGTGCGGCCAGCCGAGGTCCATGAAGGCGTATTCGGTGACCCGTTCCGCCGCCTCGGTCATCAGGCCGCGGCCCTTGTACTCAGGCGCGAGCCAGAAGCCCCGGTTGTCTCGGGTCTTGCCGTCGCCGGGCCAGAGGTCGATGCGGCCGATCAGTTCGTCGGGGCCGTCCTTCAGGGTGATCGCCCAGATCGACTTCCCTCCACCGGCCATGTGCTTCAGCGTGTCGACCATGTTGGTCGCCGCGCCGTCCGGCGGGTAGGGCCAAGGAATGCCGGCGTGCAGCCAGCGCACAACTTCCCATTGGCCGAAGCCGCGCTGAACGGCGTCGACGTCGCTCTCGCGGACGGGTCGCAGGATCAGGCGCGCGGTCTCCAGCACCGGTGTCGGCGGCATGGGCGGCGGCGCGGGTTGCGCGGGTGGCAGAGGGTTGGTCATGACAGTCTCGCTTCCGGAACGCCGGACAGACGGGACCTATTGCGCTGCAGCCCCGGCCATCGCGGCGGGGCTGTGGGGGATCAGTTCTGGATCAGATGACCAGGCACGACCGTTCCCACGCCCCGTAACGGGCGTTGGAATTCGGCCGG
The DNA here is from genome assembly GCA_044445825.1 of Caulobacterales bacterium. Taxonomy (GTDB): domain Bacteria; phylum Pseudomonadota; class Alphaproteobacteria; order Caulobacterales; family Caulobacteraceae; genus Acaudatibacter. Next base: position 13,489 of record JBIOEG010000043.1, on the reverse strand, counting down.
CAACCCTGGTCCTTGCGCAACATTGCGCCCGGATAGCGGCGTTCATTGGATAAGTAAACCCAGGCCTCTCAACTCCCGTCGATTGGCCCTAGCTTCAACGGGGGTCGCCGGTGCGACACGCGGGAGTTCAGTCTGAGTGTGGACAGAGGCCCCCTACCTCTCCACGTGCCGCGCCACCCAGGCGGCAAACGCCGCCATGAAGCTGGTGAGGAACTTGGCCGTGCCCTCGTTGGTGATGGCGCCGGCGTCGTCGAACAGGGTCGCGGCGCCGCCGACATAGGCTTCCGGCTGGGGCATGGCCGGGACGTTGAGGAACACCAGGGATTGGCGCAGATGGTGGTTGGCGCCGAAGCCGCCCATGGCGCCGGGAGATACGCTGACCACCGCGCCCGGCTTCTTGTCGTAGACGCTGGACCCATAGGGCCGCGAGCCCACGTCGATGGCGTTCTTCAGGGCGCCCGGAACCGAGCGGTTGAACTCGGGCGTGACGAACAGGATCGCGTCGGCGCGCCTCACCTCGTCGCGGAAGCGGGTCCAAGGCGCGGGCGGGGTCGTCTCGAGGTCCTGGTCGTAGAGCGGCAGATCACCGATCTCCACGATGCGCAGCTTCAGACTCTCAGGGGCCAGGCCCGCGAGGGCCAGGGCCGTCTTGCGGCTGAACGCCGCCTTGCGCAGGCTGCCCACCAGCACCGCCACGTCATAGGTCGTCGTCATCGCGCGCCTCCTGGTTGAGACGCATTACCTGGGCCGCCGCCGCGCGAGGCGCAATGCCGCCGCACCGGGACAAAGCGCCTGCCGGCCTCTAGGGTCGCGGGCGGGCAAGCGGCGAGGTCTGGCATGACGATCCTGGTCACCGGCGGCACCAAGGGCATCGGCCTGGCCATCGCCGAACGGCTCACCCGCCCGGGCGAGCGCATGGCCCTGGCCTACCACAGCGACGACGCGGCGGCGCAGGCGGCGAAGGGGCAGCTGGCGGCCAAGGGCGGCGTCGTCACGCTGGTGAAGGCCGACGTCGGGCGGCGCGCGGACGTGGACCTGTTGATGCAGGCCGTCGAGGAACTCGGCGAAGGCGTCAGCGCCCTCGTGCACAGCGCCGCGATGATCTACCCCACCACCCTGCTGGACGCCGACCTCGACCGGTTCACCGACGCGATCCACACCAACGGCTTGGCCCTGCTCTACCTGGTGCGCGGCGCCCTGCCGATGATGACGCGCGGGTCGAGCGTGATCTTCATCACCAGCGCCGGCGCGCGCTCGGTGCTGGCCCGCTACGCCGCTCTCGGGGCCGGCAAGGCCCTGGCCGAGAGCCTGCTGCGTTATCTGTCGCCCGAACTCGCGCCGCTGGGCGTGCGCATCAACGCCGTCGCGCCCGGTCTGGTGGACACCACCTCGGTGACGCGCATGGTGGGCGGCGAAGAGGCCAAGGAAAAACTGATTGCCCGCGCGGCGCGGGCCAATCCCTCCGGCCGGCTCACCGAGTCCGCCGACTACGCCTCCCTGGTGGAGTTCCTGGTGAGCCCGGCGGCGCAGTTCATCACCGGCCAGGTCATCGACGTCGACGGCGGCGCCTTCATCGCGCGAGGCGGGTAACCGGGAGCTAGGCCGCCTGATCTGCGTCCTCGCCCTCGCCGGCGGTCGCCAGGCGGTTGATCTCGGCCAGAAGCTGCGCGGGCGAGATCGGCTTGCCGACCACGCCGTTCATCCCCGCCGCGGCATAGCGCTCCCGGTGATGGCTGAGCATGTCGGCGGTGAGCGCGATGATCGGCGTCTGCGCCGCCGGGCCGCCAAGGGCGCGGATCGCCCGGGTCGCGGTCAGGCCGTCCATCACCGGCATGTGGATGTCCATCAGCACCAGGTCGAAGTCGCCCTGCGCCACCGCCGCCACGCCCCGCTCGCCGTCGTCGGCCGTCTGCACCTCAGCGCCGAAGCCGGCCAGCAGGCGGGTGGCGATCAGGCGGTTGGTGGCGTTGTCCTCCACCACCAGAATGCGAAGGCCGTCGAGCAGGGCCTGGGGCGCGTCGTCGACGTCCAGCGCCGGCGCCGGCGCATCGGGCGCCTGGATCTCCAGCCAGAAGGTCGAGCCCTGGCCCGGCGCGGACACCACGCCGACCTCGCCGCCCATCATCGTCGCAAGCTTGCGGGTGATGGCCAGACCGAGGCCCGATCCGCTGAACCGGCGGGTGCTCGAGCCGTCGGCCTGCTGGAAGCGCTGGAACAGCTTGGCCTGGGAAGCCTGGGAAATGCCGATGCCGGTGTCTTCGATCTCGAAGCGCAGCCGCCGGTCGTCGCCCTGCTGCGGCGCGCTGGCGCGGACCACGACCGAGCCGCGCTCGGTGAACTTCACGGCGTTGCCGAGCAGGTTGAACAGGCACTGGCGCAGGCGCACGGAATCGCCCAGCACGCTGGCGGGCAGGTCCGGGGCCTGCACGGTGACCGAAAGTCCCTTGGCCTCGGCCTGCGGACGCAGCAGGCCGACCACGCTGGACAGCAGGGCGCCGGGGTCCATCGGCTCCCGGGCCAGGTCGAGGCGCCCGGCCTCGATCTTCGAGAAGTCCACCACGTCGTCCAGCAGGGCCTGCAGCATGCGCCCGCAGTCCAGGGCCTCGCCCAGCAGCATCTTGCCGTCCTGCGACAGTTGCTCCTGTTTCAGCAGATGCAGCACGCCCATCACGCCGTTCATCGGCGTGCGGATCTCGTGGCTCATGTTGGCGATGAACTGCGCCTTGGCCTCGGCGGCGACCAGCGCGGCCTCCTCGGCCTCGATCAGCGCCAGTTCCTGGCGTTTGCTCTCGTCGATGTCCAGCAGCAGGATGACCTGGCGCCGCCACACCCCCTTCTCATCCTTCTCGAAGTCGCTGCAGAAGCGAACCCAGCGTTCCGCGCCATCGGTGCGCACGATGCGCGCGACCATGGGCTTGATCTCCGCGCCCGAGAGCCAGCTGATCACCGAGTTGGTGATCTCCTGCACATGGTCGGGGTGAATGAACGGCCAGACCGCGCCCGTGGCCTCCTCGAAGGTGATCGACCGGCCGACGAGTTCCATGAACTGCGGCGATATCCAGACCGACCGGTTCTCGAAGTCGACTTCGAACACGGCGCCGCTCGCCGCATCCAGGGCGATGTTCAGCCGCTGGGCGAGGGCCTCCGCCTCGCGGCGCGCGCGCACCATGGGGTCGATGTCGTCGACGTAGAAGGCGGCGCCGGCGATCTCGCCATCGCCGTCGCGCCAGGGACGGATGTCCCACCTGAGCGCGTGAATCTTGCCAAGCGAGTCGGTGAACTGTTCGAAGTCCTGGTGGATGGACTCGCCCGCCAGCGCCCGCTTCTGGGCCTCGATGAACACGTCGTAGCGTCCCGGCGCCAGCTCATCCAGGCGCTTGCCCAGGAAGCTGCGGGCGGTGAGGCCGAACATCTCGATCCACCGGGGACTGACCATGGCGTAGCGCAGTTCACGGTCGAACAGCGCCACGGCGAAGGGCGCGTTCTGGATCAGCGGCCAGCTGTAGTTCTCGTGGGCCATGGCCGAATTGCGCAACTCGACGAGTTCTGTGGCGTCGCGCCAGACGCTGATCAGTTCGCCGTCCGCGCCGACACGGGCGTTGCCCTCCAGCCAGATCCAGCCGCCGTCCTTACGCGCGAAGTGAAAGGCGCTGCTGCCGGCGATGTCTTCGCGGACCGGCGCCAGGACCTCCGCGAGCCCCGCCCGCTCGTCGGGGTGGACGAAGTCGAGGAGGGGCCGTCCGATCAATTCCTCGGCCGCCCAGCCGGTCACGGACGGCCAGACTGGGTTGAGGGCGAGGATCCTGTGGTCGGGTGAAAGCACGCCCAGCAGGTCCGTGGAATGTTCGAACAGCCAGCAGGCGTTCGCCGCTTCCGGGCTCAGCCGGGGCGTCCTTGTCTGCATTTGAGCGCTGCGCCGTTGCACGAGCCTGGAACCTCTTCCGAACTCGTACGCTGTGACGGAAAACTCTGAACATCGGGTTGTCATGCGAGCGGAGACCCGCGCGGCGCGAAGTCGCAGTCACCAGGTGGGGGCCGATTCACCACCGCTTAAGCCGAACAACGTTATGCAACACGAACAGTCAGGGCGCGCTACGTCCGTGCGCGCCCGTTCCAGAGTAACCGTTTGCGGCAATCCCGCCGGAGCCAGCGTCTTCACAGGCCAATCACGCAGATGGCCGCCCAATGCATGTGTGACCACCCATGACACTCTCTCCTGCCTCAGACACGCCGAACGGTGCCGAGAAGCGGCTGAAGCCGAGGCGATGGCGCCTGCAGAGCGGCCGGATCAGCGCGGCCGACGGCGGCTTCTCCCTGCCCTGCACCATCGTCGACATGAGCGACACCGGGGCCAGGGTGCGCATCGACGAGACCCTGCACCTGCCGGCCCGCTTCTACCTGATCGATACCTTCGACCGCGTCGCCTACAAGGCGCGCCTGGTGTGGTCGGCCGAGCCGGAATACGGCCTGATGCTCATGCGCAAGCACGACCTGAAGAACGAGATGGATCTTCCGGCCGAGCAATCGGACGGCGCTTCCCGGTCAGGCGCCCTCTGACCGCGGCGCCAACACTTTGAACAACGACTCAATACTCAACCAAGACGATCCGACCGATTTCTCAATCTCCACAATTGTGACGCTCGTCTTTACCGGAAAATAGCGTTCATGGCGGCACTCTCGGCGACGCACGGGGACGACAGCATCATGACGGACGGCAAGAGACGAGGCGCGACCGACCTGCTCGGGCTGGTTTCAGTCGGCTCCATCGCGTCGTTCGTGGCGATCCTGTGTTTCGTGGCCGCCAGCTACCCGGGCGCCCGGGGCCTGCTGTCCATCGTCATCACCGGCCTCGGGGCCGGCGGCATCATCCTGTTTCGCCAGCTCCGCAAGGCGGCCAGCAGCCTCACCGCGAGCGAAGCGCGGGCGCAGTATGTCGCCACCCATGACGACCTCACCCAGCTGCCGAACAAGGCCTTGTTCGTCGAACGGCTGGGCGACGCGGCGGCCAGGGGCGGCGGCCGGGTCTGCGTCTTCTGCGTCGGCCTCGACCGTTTCGAAGAGGTGATCGAGGTGCTCGGCATAGCCGCCAGCGACGAGGTGATCGTCGAGGCCGCGGGCCGCCTGAGCGCCATGTGCCCCGACGACGCGACGGTCGCCCGCCTCGGCGACGACGTGTTCGCCCTAACCTGGTCCGACGCCGCGCGCGAGACGGCGCCGTCCCGCGCCGCCGACATGATCCGCCGTCTCTCGGAACCCTACCCCGCCGCGGCGGGCCACGCGTTCATCACGTCGTCGGTCGGCGTGGGCTTCCTCAACAGCCCCGCGGACCATCCCATCGAGGCCCTGCGCCAGGCGCAGATGGCCCTGTCCAGCGCCCGCAAGCTGGGCGGCGCGCAACACGCGATGTTCCAGCCCGGCATGGACCATGCCCTGAGGAACCGTAAGACCCTGGAGGTCGAGCTGCGGCGCGCGCTGGCCGAAGAGTCCCTGACCATGGCCTACCAGCCCCAGGTCAACACCAAGGGGGTCATCGTCGGCGTCGAGGCCCTGGTGCGCTGGACCAGCGAGCATCGCGGCGAGATTCCCCCCAGCACCTTCGTGCCGCTTTCGGAAAGCTGCGGCCTGAGCGACGCCGTGGGAACGTTCGTGCTGCGCCGCGCCTTCACGGACGCCAGGAAGTGGCCGGGCCTGAAGGTGGCGATCAATGTGTCCGCCCCTCAGATCCGCTCGGGCGGCCTGGTGTCGACCCTGAAGACCCTGCTCGCCGAGACCGGCTCGAACCCGCGCAACTTCGAACTCGAAATCACCGAAAGCCTGCTGCTGGCCGAGGAGCTGGAGACCTACGAAACGCTCAACGCCATCCGCAGGATGGGTTTCTCGATCGCCCTGGACGATTTCGGCACGGGCTACTCGAGCCTGAGCTATCTGCGCCGCTTCCCGGTCGACAAGATCAAGATCGACCGCTCCTTCGTCTCGCACCTGGGCAAGCGGCCGGAATCCAGCGCGATCGTCAAGGCGATCGTCGACCTGGCGGAGGCCCTCGAGCTCAAGGTCCTCGCCGAGGGGGTGGAAACCAAGGCCCAGGTCGAGCGCCTCGCCCAGGTCGGTTGCTTCCTCTACCAGGGTTATTTCTACAGCCCGCCGGTGAGCACCGACGCCATTGACGACATGCTGGCCGGGCGCACGCGCCTGGCGGCCTGAGGTGCACGCCAGGCCGTCGCGGCCGGTCAACGGTTAAGCCTTCCTAAAGCCCGCGCGCCGAACATCCGCCGATCGGCTGCCGGGGGCTGGAACATCTCTATGGCGCGCGCAAAGACCTCAGGCCCCGTGGGCGGGTCCAGCAGGCCGCGCGATCTGTTGCACGACAGCCGCGGCCAGGTGGCGATCATCTTCGCCTTCGTCGCCTTCTTCCTGATCCTGCTGATCGGCGGCCTGGTCGACGCCTCCTTCGCCATCGGCGGGCGCGAGCGGCTGCAGGACGCCGTGGACGAGGCGGGCCTGGCCGTGAGCGTCGCCACCGCCCAGAACCCGAACCAGTCGACGGCCACGCTGCAAGCCATCGCCCAGAACGTGCTGCAGTCGAACTACACGGGCGGCACGCCGACCATCACCGACTTCCACGTGTGCGCGCCGGTGCAGAACGATTGCACCGACAACAGCCAGACCATGAAGATGGGCACCGTGGCGCTGGCCGTGTCCGCCCCCACCAACTGCCTGTTCGGCGGCATCTCCACCTTCTGCGTCTCCACCTCGTCAACCCAGACCGTGAGCGCCAGCACCCTGACCACCATCGGCTTCGGCACCACGGTGGAGATGAACGTCGTCATGGACTCTTCGGCCTCGATGATCGTGGGCGCCACGCCGGCCGACGTCACCACCATCGCCACCTGGGTGACCAACAACTGGAATGCGGTGAAGCCCGGCGATCCGCCGCCGAACTTCCCGGCCGGCGACAATCCGCCATGCGCCTTCGCCTGCCACGACGTGGGCGGCCCCACGACGCCGGCGGACATCGCCCAGGGCCTGACCAACGCCCACTCGGCCGGCGCCACGACACGCTTCGACGTGATGATCGCCGCCGCGCAGCAGCTGATCACCCACGTGCAGACGCTGGCCAACAGCAACACCCACGTCGCCAAGAACACCTATCTTTTCAACATCATGTCGTTCGACACGGCGCTGCACCAGTACGGCGCGACGGACATCAACACCTTCGCGGCGGCGCAGACGGCGGTCATGTCGGTCACGCCCGGGCTTGATACCTACCTGTCCAGCGCCATGGGGCAGCTGGTCACCCAGGTGGGGATCAATGGCACCGGCGCCTCGGCCGCCTCGCCTCTCAAGTTCGTCATCCTGGTCACCGATGGCCTGCAGTCCGACCGGGGGAACAACTGGGGGTGCAGTTCCTGGATCAACGACGCCGCCTGGAACTACTACCCGACCTGCGTCGGCGGCTACGCCACTGGCATCAGCCTCGCCCAGTGCCAGCAGATGAAGAGCAACGGCATCGTGCTGGCGGTGCTGGAGACGCCCTATGTGCCGCTCACCGGCCAGTCGCCCCACGTCGCGCCCTATGAGAAGACCGTGCGCAAGGTGATCTTTCCAGGCGGCCCCAACACCCCCAGCATCATCTCCGCGGCGCTGCAGTCCTGCGCCACCGACGGCTACTACTTCCAGGCCACCAACTCATCGGACATCGCCACGGGCTTCACCACCCTCACCGACGAGTTCCTCTCGCGCTCGGCGGTGATCACCAAGTAGGCCACTTCACCGGTCCAGCTTCAGCACCTTGCGGGCGTTGTCGCGCAGGAACTTCGGCCAGACGTCCTCCCTGAAGGGCACGCCCTGCATGTCGCTCATGATGCGCTCCAGCGACAGGCCCATGGGGAAGTAGCCGGCGTAGATGATCTTGTCGGCGCCGCGGGTGTTGGCGTAGCGGACGATGGCTTCCGGATAGTGCTTCGGGGCGAAGGCCGAGGTCGAGTAGTAGAGGTTCGGCCACTTCAGCATCAGCTTGACGGCCAGGTCCTCCCAGGGCTCGCAGCCGTGCCGCGTGACGAACACCAGCTCGGGGAAGTCGTACATCACCTGGTCGATCAGCCGCACCTCCTGGGGCCACATGGGAAAGCGCGGTCCCGGCACGCCGGCGCAGGCGAAGATCGGCACGTCCAGCTCCACGCACTTGGCGTAGATCGGATACATCAGGGCGTCGGCGATCCCCACCTGCGGGTTGAACCCGGCGTTGAACGCGCCGAAGGAGCGCACGCCGTACGTCTCGTACTGGCGCACCATGTCGCGGATGCCCTCCATGCCCTTGTTGGGGTCGACGGAACCCTGTGCGACGAAGCGGTCGGGATGCTGCTTCAACGCCTTGCGGCTGACGTCGCCGCCGACGCCGATCAGGCCCACTTCCACGCCGTAGCGGTCCATCTCGTGCAGGGTGATGGAGAGCGGGTCGCCCGCGCCGTAGAGTTCCTTGGGCACGTTCTTGAACATGTACTCGACGGGGAAGTCGAACTTCGCGGACGGGTCCTTCAGTTGCTCGCGAATGAAGTCGTACATTTTGAAATCGTCGGCCGGGAAACCGATCATGGTGTCCACGATGCCGATGTTCGCGGGCATGGCCATCGGTCAGCCGCCGTAGAGCGCGTTCTGGAACAGGTAGCAGGCTGAATCCCGCGGAATGGCGTCGCGCGGCAGCGGCGTGTTCACCTGGTCAGGCGTGGGCCCGTACTTGGCGGCCAGTGGCCGCAGCTTCTCCAGGTCGAACTTGTAGAGCGCCGCGGCGTTCTCCCCGAACAGCTTGCGGCGGCGCGCGTCGGACACATCGGCGAAGGTCAGGCGCAGGGATTCCAGATTGTAGGGGAAGGTGCCCTCATAGTGCGGGTAGTCGTTGCCCCACAGCACCCGATCCTCGCCCACCTCGTCGATGCCGTCGAGCTCTGCCTTGCTGGGGAAGCTGGCGCCATACCAACAGTTCTGCGCGGCGTATTCGCTGGGCTTTTGTTTCAGCACCCACTCCATGCCTTCGTAGTTCATCTCGCCGATGGACCCGTGAACGAAGCCCTGATGGATTCGGTCGAGCTGCTTCAGCATCGGCGCCACCCAGGCGCAGCCGGATTCAGTGAGGATGTACTTCAGTCGGGGGAACTTCTCGAAGGCGCCGCTCATCAGCAGATGCCGGAAACCCGCCTGGCAGTAGAAGGTGACATCGAGGATCCAGATCGCTTCGGCTACCGGGCCTTCGCCATAGTCCGGCAGTCCCTGGCCGGAGTGTTGGTTCATGACCAGGTCATGGTCCTGGATGGCGGCGTAGACCCGGTCCCAGGCCGGGTCGTAGAGCGGCTTCAACCAGGTGCAGTCCGGCGGGACCAGGGGCAGCAGTACGCCGCCGCGCAGGCCCGCCTTGGCGATGAACTCGATGTCCTTGATCGCCTCGTCCAGATCGTTGGGCAGGATCAGGCCGATGCCGGCGCGGCGGTCCGGGTCGTCGGCGCAGAAATCCTTGAGCCAGCGATTGTGTGCGCGAATGCCGGCGAGGGCGTGTTCGTACTCCTCAGGGCGCGGCGGCCGGGCGGTGACGATGCTCTTGCGGTAGAACGGCGGCACTGTGTTGGGAAACACCACCTCGCCCACCACGCCCTGGCTGTTCTGGTCCCGCGTGCGGATCTCCAGGTCCCAGTTGCGCATCTTCTTGCTGCCGTAGTGCTCGAGAGCCGGGTTCTTGTAGCCGCCGCGCCACTCGTCGAAGGCATCGCGGTACCGCGGATCGAGGCATTCGCGGTACTGGGCGTGGCTGCCGCCCGCGTGGGTGTCGGCAGTGATCAGGAGATAGGGCTCGTTGGTCATGCTGCGGCCTCTGGAAGCTCTGGCGCGAGGTTATGCACAATGGCGCGGCCCGTCACCTTGCAAGACGGTCGCCCGGCAAAGCCATGTGATCAGGCGCCGCTGAGTTCTACAGTGGCCGTCAAAACCGGGGGGCGTGAGATGCAGTTCGGCATTTTCGACCACATGGAGCATCGCGGCGGCCCGCTCGGGACGCTCTATGAGGAGCGGCTGCAGATGCTCGAGCTCGCCGAGGCCTGCGGCTTCGCGCGCTACCACAAGGCCGAACACCACTTCACCGTGCTGGACGCCGCCCCGTCTTCGGCGGTGTTTCTCGCCGCCGCGTCCCAACGCACGAAGCGCATCCGGCTGGGATCGCTGGTGTCGCTGCTGCCTTTCTACCACCCGATCCGCCTTATCGAGGAGGTGTGCGCCCTGGATCATCTCACCGGCGGGCGGCTTGATCTCGGCGTCGGCAAGGGCATCTCGCCCGTCGAGCACCGGCTGTGGGGCCATGACGCGGACGAGGCCACGCCGCGCATGCTGGAGGCGCTCGACATTCTGCGCGCCGGACTCGCCGGCGCCCGGCTCACCCACAAGGGCGCGTGGCACGCCTACGACGACGCGCCGATGACCATGGCCCCGGTGCAGCGGCCGCATCCGCCGCTCTGGTATCCCGGCAACGTCGAGTTCGCGGGCGCGCACCGGCTGCACACCGTGGTGGGCGGCCCCACCGCGGCGGTGAAGGCCCAGGTGGCGAGGTTCGGCGAGCTGGTCGCCCAGTCCACGGAGGACTGGAACCCGGGCGTCGCCGCGCCGATCATCGGCGCCACGCGGCACATCTACGTCGCACCCACGCGCGCGGAGGCCGAGGCGCGGGCGCGCACCGCCTGGGTCCGCTACGACGAGAACCTGATGAGCCTGTGGCGCGCCCGGGGTGTCGCCACGCCCGGCATGTCGCCGAGCCTTAACGGCGACTTCGACCGCGCCCTGGCCGTCAACATCGTCGTCGCGGGCACGCCGGACGACGCACTGGCGCACGTGTCCGCCCTGCGTGACGAGGCGAGGCTGGACTACTTCGTCGGCTCGTTCGCCTGGGGCGATCTAACCCACGCCGAGACGATGTCTTCGATGCAACTGTTCGCCGACGCCGTGCTGCGTCCGCTGGCGAGCTAGGCTGCGCACCGACAACGCTGAAAGCGCCGGTGGTGGCGTCGCGGTTGTGCGATGCGGCGTGGTGACAGAGGGTTACTCGGGCGCCAGCCCTACGTCGTCGAGCACGATCGCGCCTCTCGCAGACCGATCGAAGTCGAAGCGGATGCTGAGCAGGTGAACGAGGTCGAGCTTCGGGTTGATTGCGGCGAAATCGCGGAGGGGGAAGCGGAAGCGCCGCATGACGATCTCCGACGGCGGCGCGCCGTTCAACGCGGCGGAGCGGAGCGTGTAATCCCTGACCTGGGGATACAGCATCTGATCATGCGACAGCGGGAGACGGGCTTCGCCGCCGCTGGCGTCGGTGAGGACGATGGTCCAGTCGAGCGGCCGTCGGTCCGCCGACTGGCCGCCGCCCGCCCGACCACCCTGGGGATGATATCCGTCGGGCAGGCTGCTGACGCCAGCGTCGGAGGCGCTGAACACGAGCGCCGTGTTGGCATCTGTCTTTATTGCGGCTTTTGGCGCGGCGTCCGTGGGGAGGTCGATGCGATAGCTTGCCGGGCGGGTGTGCACGCGATCGTCCCACCCCAGCACGGCGGCATAGGTGTCGAGCGGCGAGGACTTCAGACTGACGAAGCTCTCGCGCCACAGCGACAGATCCCGCCCCGTGATCCGGACGCCCGGCGTGGAACCGGTCGACGGATCGAGATCTTCCTCGAAATTGGCCAGCCAGAGGGTGTCGCTGTCGGCGTAGTTGTTGACCAGGTAGTGATCGGGCAGCCAGCCAGCGCCGTTGCGCGCGTCCTGGAACAGCGGCCGATAGCCGTCCTCGCCGTTGAGCGCCGCGTGCAAGAAAGCCGACAGATAGACCTTCAGGATCTGGCGCTGCTCCGCTGCGTCCATGATCGGCCGCTCGTCGAGCAGGACCTTGGACGGCAGCCAGCTGTCGTAGCGGCCCCAGCCGGTGCTGAACTGTGTGTGGTTGGCGCCTTTCACATAGACGCTGGCCTTGAATGCCTTGGAGGCGCCGGTGAAGCTCGCCCGCTCATACTGCGCCGAACCTACAAACGACGTGACGTCGCCGTCCATGCTGCCTTCGATGACGAAGTAGTTGGTGTCGAGCATGGGGGTCGGCCGGCCACGCGGCAGGTACTGGCCGTCCGCGGGCGCAATGGCCCCGATGGCGCGCAGGTTGAAGTGGAAGTCGAAAGGAATCGTCGCGTCGTCGGGATCGCGGTCCAGCTTGTTGAACGCGTTGGCCGTCGCGACCGCCTCGCCGCCACGGGAGTGGCCGACCAGGGCGATGCGGTTCATGTCGACCTTGCCGAAAAGCGGATGGGTACGGTCGGCGTTCCAGGCGCGCCACTGCGCCAGATGCTCCAGCAACAGCCAAGCGCGAACGTTGTTTTCCTTGCCGAACCTGAAGGTCAGCGGGTTGATGAAGTCCTCGATGGAGCCGTTCAGGAAGTTCTCGTCTACCGACACGACGATGAACCCCTGGCTGGCCAGGAGCTCGCCGAGATAGGCGTAGCCTGTGTCGGAAGCGACCTCCATCTCGTAGTTGCCGTGCACCAGCAGGACTAGGGGGAACGGTCCTTGCGCCGCGCCGGGCCCGCGCGTGTCGGGCATCCAGACACGCCCCTGCAGCGGCAGGGCGCTGGAGTCGAAGCCCCAGTAACGGGTGCGCAGCCACCCGCCGGGGCCTGCCCACAGCTTGTCCAGCTTCGAGCCGTCGACTGACCGGGTGCGGAAACGGACGCCTGCGCCGAACTCCGGCCGCAGCCGGTCGGTCCCACTGCCGTAGGTGAAGTAGGTCACCTTGTATGGGCCTGGCCGGCCCGGGTCGGGCATGGCCAGAGTGCGGCCCTTCAGATGGTAGCCGGCGAGGGCCGGATTGGGCTCGGGCGCCGGCGCGATCAGGGCATAGGCGGAGAGACCGACCAGGGCCAGCCCCAGGAACAGGCTCACCCCGGCGGCGACCCTGCCGTGCGGCGAGCGGCGCCGCAGCAACACGACGCCTGCGCCGGAAATCAGGCTGACGCATGCCAGGACGACGGCCGAGCCGATGAGCAGGCCCGACAGCCCGCTGGCGGGAAGCAGCGCCAGCAGCAGGGCTGTCGGTGGAAAGGCGAACAGCAGAGCGACACGAAAGGCGCGGGTCGGGGCCGCGAGCAACTCCACGATGCACAGCAGAACCGCCGAGATCAGCGCCAGGGCGGCGAACAGTCCGGCCAAGCCTGCGACTTTCCCGACGCTGAAGTGCGGCAGCACAACGCTGAACACGAACCACAGGAAGAGCACGGCCCACAGCGCCCACAGGGCCAACGCCGCCGCCGACCATGCCGCGCGCGACGGCGAGAGGGTTCGGCGAACGGCCTGCGCCGCCGATTTGACACGCATCCAGGCGTTCGATGTGGCCAATTCCGTCCCCCGGCGCCCCGCGACCCCCTGCGCGCCGCAGCCCAAGAACGCCGCCCGGGGCCCCACCCTTTTAATAGCGGGAATTGAT
>JBIOEG010000042.1:0-39141 GCA_044445825.1 Caulobacterales bacterium | reverse complement strand
GGCCATGGCCATCGCCGATGAGGTGAAGCGGCAAGCCATGGCCAACGAGGCCGCGGCATTCTCTTTGGACCTGGATGGGCGGCGCGTGCTGCGGCTGCCGGCCGAGGCGCCGGGACCGGAGGGCCGGCTCGCCCGGCTTGCCGCGGTGCTGGGCCGCGACTTCGCGGCCAACGCCCTGGCGCTGGACCAGGCGCGCGACGGCGTTCGCCTGACCGGCTACGCCGGCCTGCCCACGTTCAACCGCGGCAACGGCGCCCACCAGTTCCTGTTCGTCAATCGCCGCCCGGTGCGCGACCGGCTGCTGCAGGGCGCGCTCAGAGCCGCATACGCCGACTTCCTGGCCCGGGACCGGCATCCGGTGGCGTCGCTCTATCTGGACCTCGACCCCACCCTGGTGGACGTCAATGTGCATCCGGCCAAGGCCGAGGTGCGCTTTCGCGATCCGGCCGGGGTGCGCGGACTGATCATCGGCGCCCTGCGTCACGCCCTGGCCGGGGCCGGCCACCGGGCCTCCACCAGCGTCGCCGGCCAGGCCCTGGCGGGGTTCCGTCCGGGCCCCTCGGCCCAGGGCTTCTCCGCCTGGAGCGCAGGCGGCTGGACGCCGGGCGCGCCACGGGCCCTCGAGGGATTCGGCGAGGTCTCGGCACGGGTGGAGCCGTTCGGCGGCGTGGCGGAGGCCGCGCAGGCGGCGTTCCAGCATCGGCCCGCCGACAGCGACCCGGTCGACTTCCCTCTCGGCGCCGCTCGCGCGCAGGTGCACGAGACCTACATCGTCGCCCAGACCCGGGATGGCGTCGTCATCGTCGACCAGCACGCGGCGCACGAACGGCTGGTCTACGAGCAGATGAAGGCGGGCATGGCCGCCGGCGGCGTCGCCCGCCAGGCCCTGCTGCTGCCCGAGGTCGTGGAGCTGGACCCCGCCGAGGCCGAGCGGGTCGCCGCCCGCGCCGGGGAACTGGCCGAGATGGGCCTGGTGCTGGAGGCCTTCGGTCCTGGCGCGGTGCTGGTGCGCGAGACCCCGGCGCTGCTCGGCGAGACCGATGTGGCCGGGCTGGTGCGCGACATCGCCGACGACCTGGCGGAGAACGGCGCGGCCCTGGCCCTGAGCGAGCGGCTGCAGGAGGTCGCCTCCACCATGGCCTGCCACGGCTCGGTGCGCGCCGGCCGGCGTCTCACCGCGCCGGAGATGAACGCCCTGCTGCGCCAGATGGAGGTCACGCCGCACTCCGGCCAGTGCAACCACGGCCGCCCGACCTATGTGGAGCTGAAGCTGGCCGATATCGAGCGGCTGTTCGGACGACGCTGAAGGCCTACTCCAGGCGCAGGATATCGAAGCGCGCGGCGCCATAGGTGCGCGAGTCGACCTGCGCGAATCCCGGGACCAGCGTGGCCGGCTCCGATGCGCCGCGTTCCAGCACCGCTATGGCGCCCGGCGCCAGCCAGCCGCCCTGGGCCAAGTGCGCCAGCGCAGCCTCGCCCAGCGCCTTGCCGTAGGGCGGGTCGAGGAAGGCCAGGTCGAAGGCGGGCCCGTCGGCGGCCGGGCGCGGACCGAGGCTCGTGGCGTCGCGGCGGTGCACGCGGGTCGCGCCGAACAGGCCGCCCGAGCGGTCCAGCGATTCGATGTTGGAGCGGATCGCCCCGCGCGCCGCCTCGTCGGTCTCCACGAACAGGCAGAAGGCGGCGCCGCGCGACAGCGCCTCCAGGCCCAGCGCGCCCGACCCGGCGAACAGGTCGATCACCCGGCGGCCCTCGAGGCCCCGCGACCAGGGCGCGTGGGACAGCACGTCGAACAGGGCCTGGCGGGCGCGATCCGCCGTCGGCCGGGTCGCCTGTCCCTTCGGCGCCACAAGCGGGCGTCCGCGAAACGCCCCGGCAACGATCCGCATGTGAAAGTCCTTTTGCCGACGCGCTGACTAGCCGATGTAGGGCACATGGTTCAAACGGTACGAGGGATGAGCGAGACAGCGTCTCAACTCGACAACTCCGCTTTCCTGGCGAGTGTCGACGACCGGGAACGCAGCCTCTGGCGGCTGTTGGCGTCGCTGTCGCTCGGCCCGATCGGCGGTCTCGCGGCTGCGGTGATCGTGGACGTCGCCGCGCTCCTCGTCTTCGCCCTCGGCTCCGGCATGCCCGCGGCGAATCCGGGGGGATTCGCCCAGCACATCATGCAATTGATCAGCAGCGGCGGCTCGACGCTCACCGGCGCCATGCTGATTCTGGTCGTGGCGGTCAGCACCAATTGCCCGACCGCGGCCGGCTTCGTGGCGATCGGCGCCTTCTTCAGCCGCCGGCGGTTCATGGACTACGTCACCGCCGCGCCGCGGTTCCGCTGGCGGCTGCTGCTGGCCGGACTGCTGCTGTGCGCCCTGTTCACCGGGCCCCTGATCCTGGCGGGGCTGCTGACCGACCCGAAGGCGCCGCGGCCGCCGATCCTGCAGCTGGCCGCCGATCCCGGGACCAGGGCCTTCTATGCCGCCGCCTGCATCCTGCTCTTCATCCCGGCGGCCGCGGCGGAGGAGATCGTCTTTCGAGGCTGGCTGCTGCGCCACACCGCCGCCCTGGTGCGCCGCCCCGCCCTGTTGATGATCCCCGCGGCGATGATCCTCAACGGGACGGCGTTCTCGGCGTTCCACGGGGATTTCGTGCCGCTGCTGGGCGCGGTCATCGGCCTGATGATCGGATTGGCCGCCGCGCGGCTGATCAGGCTTGGCGGCTCGCGCCTGTGGCTGGACGTGCTGGCCGGCGTCGCCGGCGCGGCGGCCGGCGCCTATCTGTGCTTCCACGCCTTCGGCTGGAAGGGAGATTGGGGCGCATTCCTGATGCGCGCCATCATGGGCGCGGGCTTCGTCTATATGACGTTGCGGCTGGGCGGGACGGAGCTGTCCACCGGCGCCCACGCGGCGAACAACATCCTGATCGTCCTGTTCATCCAGCCGATCTCCCTGCAACCCCAGCCGCCGTCCGGGCTCGACCTGTCCTCCGTGGTCCAGATGCTGTTCCTCTTCGCCTCCTATGTGGTGATCGCCGAAGTCGTCGCGCGATGGACGCCGCTGAGGCGATGGACCGGGGCTGCGCTGGCGCCGGCCGCGGCGCAAGGCGGCGACGGCGGACCCTGGTCTCACTTCGATTAGATCGCGGCCGGGCGCGCGTGTTCACCCTTGCCCACGGCCTCAGCGCGGGCAAAGTGGCCGGGTCCACCGCGCCGCGAGGAGCCACGCATGAGCCTTGTGACCCAGGAACGCCACGGCGGCGCGGCGGTGATCATCTACGCCAATCCGCCGCTGGGTACGATGACGGCGGCCGGATCGGCCGAGACCCTAGCGGCGATCCGGGCGGCGGTGGACGATCCGTCGGTGCGCTCGATCATCCTCACCGGCGGCCTGCCGGGCATCTTCATCCGCCACTATGACGTGGGCGAACTGTCGAGCGCGAGCGACGCCCTGGCCTCCGCGCCGCCCCCGACGCCGGCGGCGGACGGCGGCGCAAGCGGGGCGTTCGGCCAGATGGTCGACCTGATCGCCTCGGCCCCCAAGCCGGTAATCGCCGCGATCAACGGCCTGTGCATGGGCGGCGGCTTCGAGATCTCGCTGGCCTGCGACCTGCGCATCGCCGGGCGCGACGTCACCTCCATCGGCCTGCCGGAGACGCGGGTTGGCATCTTTCCCGGTGGCGGCGGCACCCAGCGGCTGCCGCGGGTTGTCGGCGAAGCCAGGGCCCTGGAGATGATCCTGCGCGGGATTGTGGTGGGCGGCGAGAAGGCAGGGGAACTGGGACTGGTCCATGAGGTGGTGGACGATCCCCTCGCCCGCGCCAAGGAGATCGCGGCGGAGTTCGACACGCGGGGCGCCGACGGCCTGGCTTTCGCTAAGCGCCTGGTCCGCGCCGCCCTCGACCGCCCCCTGGCCGAGGGCCTGGCGGACGAGCGGCGGAGTTTCGGGGCGGTGATACGGACCGCTTCGGCCCGCGAGGGCCTGAGGAACGCCCGCCCGCCGGCGGAGGTCCAGAAGACTTGACCTTCGCCTTGGCCCAGCCGGGCTTGTACTTGGCGCCGCGGGTCTTCGCCGGGCCGGCCGGCGCGTGCGTTTGCACATCCGAAGCCGCCCCCGCGCCGCCGGCGCGCCGCGCCGGGGTCGGCCCGGCGGCGACCGGCGCGGGCCTGAACGCCGCCCGGTCGCCCTTGGGCAGGTTTTCGGGCGCGATGTGCTGGGCGAGCTGCTCGCGGATCACCCGCGGGCCCACCTCTTCCACGGCCCCGGCCGGCAGCGTCGCCAGGGCGAATGGGCCGTAGGCGAGGCGGATCAGCCGGTTCACTGTCAGCCCCAGGGCCTCCAGCACCTTGCGCACCTCGCGGTTCTTGCCCTCGGCCAGGTCCAGGGTGACCCAGACGTTCGCCGCGGTCGGCCCCTCCTTGGCCTTGTCCAGCCGCGCGGTGATCGGGCCGTAGCGGACGCCCTCGATGGTCAGGCCGTCCTTCAGCCGGTCAAGCGCCGCCTGGTCGACGCGGCCGTGCGCGCGGGCGCGGTAGCGGCGCACCCAGCCATTCGACGGCAGCTCCAGGGCGCGCGCCAGTTCCCCGTCGTTGGTGAGCAGCAAGAGGCCCTCGGAGTTCAGATCGAGCCGCCCCACCGAGATCACCCGGGGCAGCCCCTCGGGCAGGGCCTGAAACACCGTGCGGCGGCCCTTCGGGTCGGCATGAGTAGTCACCAGGCCGGCGGGCTTGTGATAGCGGAACAGCCGCGTGGGCTCGGCCTCGTTCACCACCGCCCCGTCCAGGGTGACGATGTCGCCCGGTCCGACCTTCACCGCGGGGGTCTGCAGCGGTCGCCCGTTGATCGCCACGCGGCCAGCCTCGATCATCCGTTCCACCTCCCGGCGAGAGGCGACGCCGGCCCTGGCCAGCACCTTGGCGATGCGTTCGCCTTGACCTAAGGGGACTTCGCCGGTTCCGTGCTGGGGATGATCGACCATGACCTGGCCACCATGCACGTCGCGCTCCTGGAGGCGCAAGCCGCCGGCGTCCGGGGCGAAGCGCCCATCGGCGCGGTGATTGTCGACCCGGCGGACGGGACGATCGTCGCCAAGGCGGCCAACGGTCCGATCGCGCTGCACGACCCCACCGCCCATGCCGAGATTCTCGCCCTCCGGTCCGCCGCCGCGCGGCTCGGCAACTATCGGCTCACCGGACTGACGATGTTCGTCACCCTCGAGCCCTGCGCCATGTGCGCCGGGGCGATCAGCCATGCGCGCATCGGCCGCCTGGTGTTCGGCGCCACCGACAAGAAAGGCGGCGCGGTGGTGAGCGGCCCACGGTTCTTCGAGCAACCCACCTGCCACTGGCGGCCAGCTGTGGAAGGCGGCGTTCTGGCCGCGGAGAGTGCGGCTCTACTGAAAGCGTTTTTCAAAAATAAAAGAATAAAATAACTTGCATCAATTCATAAAACAAAGCACATGAACGCCGAAGGAGGCGTTGTCATGTCAAACCAACAGTCGAAATATGACCCGTTGCAGAGTTACCTGGGCGATCGCACGGATCGAGAACTCCCGATGGCCTTCCGGGATGTGGAGCGTGTGCTGGGATTTCCCCTGCCGCCTTCGGCTCGCCGACACCCAGCTTGGTGGTCGAACAACCGCGGCACGAACGTCGCCGTCAAGGCTTGGCGGGACGCAGGGTGGCGTACGTCGCGCGTAGACATCGGCGGAGAAAAGGTCGTCTTCGTTCGTGACGAGGATCGGACTGATCCCAGCCACTGTTCCCAGTCGTCTACAGAAACACCCAGCTCGCATGGCGCGATATCAATCGAACGTTCGAGCCTGTCGCCAGCCGGCATTAGACTCTTGGAGGACTACGCGGAAGGCAAGAACTTCGGTCTCGGCGAGGCGGCCGCCGAAGTCCTCAACGCCGTGGCTAGTGAACGGCGTCGGCAGCTGGTCGAGCGGTTCAGGGCGATGTCACCTAACGTGACGGGCGACAGTACGGACCTGATCCGCGAGGACCGTGATGCCCGATGAGGTCGTCGTCGATGCATCCGTCGCCGCCAAGGTGTTCATCACCGAAGTTGGTTCGGATGCCGCCCGGTCGCTCGCGAGCTCGGGGATCCGAATGCTGGCGCCCGACCTGATCTTCGTAGAACTCGCCAACGTCGCGGTGAAACGAATGCGCAGGGGCGACATCTCACGCGACATGGCGGCGGACCTCGTCGCTTCAGCGCCGGGTCTGCTCAATGAGGTGGTCCCTGCGACAGATCTGACCGCGCGAGCGTTTGCTTTGGCCTGCGACCACGGCATCTCCACCTATGACGCGATGTATGTTGCGCTAGCCGAGGTGAGAGGCTGTCAGCTCATCACAGCCGATTTGAGGTTGATCGCCAAGGCAAGCGAAGCTGGTTTGGCCGTCGAGCTGAAGCAGCCGTGACACTCTCGACTTGCCCGCTTCAGCCACCGGCGAGATGATCAATCGCTCGCGGATATTGAGACGGTAGGAGGAATTTCAGATGGGATTGTTGGATGGCAAGGTCGCCATCGTCACCGGTGGCGGCAACGGACTGGGCGAGGCCTACTGCAAGCTGTTCGCCCGCGAAGGCGCGGCTGTGGTGGTAAACGATCTGGGCGGCGCCCGCGACGGCACCGGGGCCAGCCTCAGCGCGGCGCAGACGGTGGCCGAAGCGATCAAGGCCGAGGGCGGGCGGGCGGTCGCCAACGGCGATGACGTCTCCACCCTTCAGGGCGGCGAGAGCATCCTGAAGGCCGCCATCGACAACTTTGGCCAGGTGGACATCCTGGTGAACAACGCCGGCATCCTGCGCGACAAGACCTTCGCCAACACCTCCGAGGCCGACTGGGACGCGGTGATCAGGGTGCACCTCAAAGGCGCCTATTGCGTCACCCTGCCGGTCTGGACCTGGATGAAGGACCACGGGACCAAGGGCGTCATCGTGATGACCTCGTCGGGTTCGGGCCTGTTCGGCAATTTCGGCCAGTCGAACTACGGCGCCGCCAAGGCCGGCCTCTACGGCTTCATGCGGGTGCTGTCCATCGAGGGACGCAAGTACGGCATCCGCCTGTGGGCCTTGGCGCCGGGCGCCTACACCCGCATGACCGCCGACCTGCCCGGCCGCAAGGACCGCGAGCCGGATCCCATGAGCCTGCCCGAACGCATCGCGCCGGGCGTGCTGTACATGGTCTCCGACCTCTCCGGCGACCAGACCGGCAAGGTGCTGGGCGTCTCGTCGCGCGGCGTGCGCGAGATCAAGTTCATGCAGACCAAGGGCTTCAATCCCACCGCGCCCTGGACCGCGCGGGACCTGGCCGACCACTCCCAAGACGTGTTCTTCCCGGAAGAACCGGCCCGCGTTCCGGCATAGGCGTCCCTTCTCCCCCTGCGGGAGGTGAGCATGCGTCGCTGGTCAGCGTCTCCTCAAGACTCACCACGGAGGTCACAGAGGAGCACGGAGGTCACGGAGTGGCGGTCGCTACGCCGGCGGCCGGCTTTTCGACAGCTTATCCACTACTTAGCGCGTCACCCCGGAAAACCGCGCCAGCGGTTTGTCCGGGATCTCCCTCCCCAAGGAGATCCCGGCTCTTCGCGCTCGCGCCGCGGCCGGGATGACGCCCCGGGGGATTCACCCAGTCGGCGCGAAGCGCCCTTCAAATCGCCCACGGCCCCATCGGCTGCCGCTCCGTGTCCTCCGTGCTCCTCCGTGACCTCCGTGGTGAACCTACCACCGCAATGGCCGGGCGCAGCTTCCCACGCAGTCAAGACGAGCGCCTCAGAACGCCTCTTCCGGCAGGGCCATGACCACGGCCGCGCCGGTCTTCAGCTTGGCGAGGTGGGCGCCGGTGTCAGGCAGGACCCGCTCCAGGAAGTATCGTCCGACGGTGAGCTTGTTGGCGTAGAACGGATCGGTATCCCCTGCGGCGATCTTGGCGTTCGCCGTCTTGGCCATCAGCGCCCACATGTAGGCCAGGCCGGTGAGGCCGAAGAGGTGCATGTAGTCGGTGGAGGCCGCGCCGGCGTTGTCGGGGTTGGCCAGGCCGTTCTGCATCAGCCACATGGTGCCGTCCTGCAGCTGCGCCTTGGCCGCCGCCAGGCCGTCGATGAACGGCTTGAGGGCGGCGTCCTCGTGATGGGCTTCGACGAAGGCGTCCACCTCCGCGAAGAAGGTCATCACCGCGCGGCCCTGGTTGGCGGCGAGCTTTCGGCCGACCAGGTCGAGGGCCTGGATGCCGTTGGTCCCCTCGTAGATCAGGGTGATGCGGCTGTCGCGCAGGTGCTGGCTAGCCGGGAAGTGCTCGGTGAAGCCGGAGCCGCCGTGCACCTGCATGGCGTCGGAGGCGATCTTGAACCCGCGGTCGGTGAGGTAGCCCTTCAGCACCGGGGTGAAGAGGGCCATGTAGTCGTCGCACCGCTGGCGCACCGCCTCGTCAGGATGGCGATGGGCGAGATCCCCGCACAGCGACGTCCAGAACAGGAACGCCCTGCCGCCCTCCAGCACGGCGCGGGAGTCCATCAGCATGCGGCGTACGTCCGGATGGACGATGATCGGATCGGCGGGATCTTCAGGGTGCTTGGCGCCGGTGAGCGCGCGACCCTGCAGGCGCTCCTTGGCGAACTGCGCGGCCGCCTGATAGGCCGCCTCGCCCTGGGCCAGGCCCTGCATGCCGACGCCGAGCCGCGCCTCGTTCATCATCACGAACATCAGCGGCAGGCCGCGGTTCTCCTCGCCCACCAGCCAGCCGACGCTCTCTTCGTGGCTGATCACGCAGGTGGCGTTGCCGTGGATGCCCATCTTCTCTTCCAGGCCGGCGCACTTGACGCCGTTGCGCGCGCCCGGATCGCCCGACGCGTCCGGAATGAACTTGGGCACGATGAACAGGGAGATGCCGCGCACGCCCGCGGGGGCGCCCTCGATGCGAGCCAGCACCAGGTGGATGATGTTTTCCGCCAGGTCGTGCTCGCCGCTGGAGATCCAGATCTTCTGGCCGCTGATCCGATAGCTGCCGTCGCCGGTGGGGACCGCCTTGGTGCGCAGCAGGCCAAGGTCCGTGCCGCACTGGGGCTCGGTGAGGTTCATGGTTCCGCCCCATTGCCCGCTGGCGAGCTTGGGCAGGTAGAGGGCCTTCTGTTCGTCGGATCCGCCGTTGAGGATCGCCGAATAGGCGCCGTGGGTGAGGCCCGGATACATGGAAAAGGCCATGTTGGCCGAGGAGCTCATTTCGCTGAACGCCAGGTTGACCACCGCCGGCAGGCCCTGGCCGCCGAACTCGGTCTCGGCCCCCAGCGCCGGCCAGCCGCCGTCGACCAGCTGACGGTAAGCTTGCTTGAAGCCCTTGGGCGTGGTCACCGAACCGTCCGGGTTCCAGTGGCAGCCTTCCTTGTCGCCGACGGTGTTGAGCGGGGCCAGCACCTCGGCGGTGAACCGCCCCGCCTCCTCCAGGATCTGCTGCACCACGTCCATCGAGGCTTCCGCGAAGCCCGGAAGGTTCGCGTACTTCTCGATCTCCAGGACGTCGCGCAACAGGAAGAGGTGCTCGCGCACCGGCGGCTGGTAGGTCATCGGCGGCCCTTCAGTTGAGCGATCGTGCGAGAGTTAGCGCGCGGAAGCGGCGGCGCACAATGGCGCCGCCGGGGCGTCGCTCGTCGCGCGCCGCCTATTTGGCGCCGGCGTGTTCCGGATGGTGGCCGTCCATGCGCGCGCGCATGGATTTCTCGTAGTCGGCCGCCTGCGGCAGCAGGTCCGGCCGGACCTTGGCCAGCTGCTCCTCCAGGCGCTCGCATGCGGTGCGCAGCTCGTCGATGGCGTGGTCGAGATCCTCGCGCTGCGCCTCGAGGGTGACGATGCGCTCCTTGAACTTGCGCAGGGCCTTGGCGTTCTGGGCCGCGCCGCCGTCGTTCTTGTCGTAGAGCTCGAGGATCTCGCGGATCTCGGCCAGAGACAGGTTCACCCGCTTGCCGCGCAGGATCAGCTGCAGGCGGGCGCGGTCCTTGTAGGAATAGACCCGGTTGAGGCCCTGGCGCGCCGGCGCCAGCAGGCCCTTGTCCTCGTAGAAGCGCAGCGCCCGGGGGGTGCATTTGAATTCCTGGCACAGCTGGCGAATGGTGAAGGTGCGCTCGGGGCGCCGCAGTTCGATAGGCATGGAAGTTCCCTGGATCATCCTCGCGGGGACCTCGCTGGTTCGGGTCCCTTATCGCTGATCACTAGACTAGTACGACTTACGCGTACGTCAACGTCAACCTTTCGTGACGCTTCCGCGCCGGCGGGAAATCGCTAACTTGACCGACGAAGGCGAGGGGCGGAGTCCACGCATGGTCAGTTTCATCATACGCGCCCTGGTGATCGCCCTGGGCCTCTGGGTGGCTTCGAAGGTGGTGCCCGGGGTGCATGTTCGGGATCTGCGCAACCTGCTGGAAGCCGGCTTCCTGCTCGGCCTGGTGAACGCCTTCGTGCGGCCGGTGATCACCCTGCTCACCCTGCCGCTGACCATCATCACGCTGGGGCTGTTCCTGCTGGTGGTGAACGCCCTGATGGTGACCATCGTCACGTGGCTGATCCATGGCTTCGTGGTTCACGGATTCCTCGCCGCGGTGATGACCACCATCATCGTCTGGCTGACCAGCGTGGTGGCCAGCTGGTTCATCGGCGATCCGCGCGACAACCGCCGCTAGGCGCTCGCCGTACCTCGCACGGTGTGTTAAATCACACACCTGGATGCCGCGGGAGCCGATATGACCCAACGTTTCTATCCGGCCGTGCTGGAGCGCGCGGCGGGCGACGTGTTCGCCGTCTGGTTCCCTGACTTCCCCGGCTGCGTCGCCGCCGGCGCGGACCAGCAACAGGCCATGGCCAAGGCGCAGGAGGCCCTGGCCCGCGCCGTGGAAGCCCTGGCGGAGCGAGACGCGGCCATCCCGGCGCCTACGCCCTTCGAGGCGGTGGAAACCCCGGACGACGCCGAGGTGGTGGCGGTGTTCGCCATGGCCGCCACGCTGCCCAACCCGTCGGAACGGGTGAACGTCTATCTGCCGAAGAGTCTCATCGAGCGCATGGACCGTCAGGCCGAGGCTTTCGGGATGAGCCGCTCCAGCTTGGTGGGCTTCGCGGTGACCCGGACCCTGGACACTGGCCTCTGGGCTGGCGCGATTCCGGCGATGGAGAGGCGCAAGCGGGCGGGGAAGTAGCTCCCTCCCCTTCACGGGGAGGGAAGAGCGGCGCGCAGCGCCGATCGGGCGGGGATGTCTGGAGAGTCCCCCACCCTGATCGCTACGCGATCGTCCCTCCCCATGAAGGGGAGGGAGCAAGAAAAAAAAGGCGGGACCTTTCGATCCCGCCCTTCGCTTGGTTCAGCAGGGGCCCGGCTCGGCCTTCGCGCCTTACGGCGCTGCGTGGGCCGGCACGACCCGGTCTTAGAAGTCCATGTCGCCCATGCCGCCGCCGGGCATGGCCGGCGCGGGGGCGTTCTTTTTCGGCGCCTCGACCACCGCGGCTTCCGTGGTGATCAGCAGGCCGGCCACCGAGGCGGCGTCCTGCAGGGCTGTGCGGACCACCTTGGCCGGGTCGATGACGCCGGCGGCGACGAGGTCCTCATAGACTTCGGTCTGGGCGTTGAAGCCGAAGGTCGCGGACTTGTTGTCCAGCACCTTGCCGACCACGATCGAGCCTTCCACGCCGGCGTTCTCGGCAATCTGGCGGATCGGGGACTGCAGTGCCTGACGCACGATGGCGATGCCCGCGTCCTGGTCGTCGTTCTCACCCTTGAGGCCGTCCAGGGCCTTGGAGGCCTTCAGCAGGGCCACGCCGCCGCCCGCGACGATGCCTTCTTCCACCGCCGCGCGGGTGGCGTTCAGGGCGTCATCGACGCGGTCCTTCTTTTCCTTCACCTCGACTTCCGTCGAGCCGCCGACGCGGACCACCGCAACACCGCCGGCCAGCTTGGCCAGGCGCTCCTGCAGCTTCTCCTTGTCGTAGTCGGAAGTGGTGTCCTCGATCTGGCGCTTGATCTGGCCGATGCGGGCCTCGATCTCGGCCTTCTCGCCGGAGCCGTCGACGATGGTGGTGTCGTCCTTGGTGATCGACACCTTCTTGGCCTTGCCGAGCATTTCCAGGCCGACGTTCTCGAGCTTGATGCCGAGGTCTTCGCTGATCAGCTGGCCGCCCGTGAGGGTGGCGATGTCTTCCAGCATGGCCTTGCGCCGGTCGCCGAAGCCCGGGGCCTTAACCGCCGCGACCCGCAGGCCGCCGCGCAGTTTGTTGACCACCAGGGTGGCCAGGGCCTCGCCTTCGACGTCTTCCGCGACGATCAGCAGCGGACGGCCCGATTGCACCACGGCTTCCAGGACCGGCAGCAGGGGCTGCAGCGAGGAGAGCTTCTTCTCGAAAAGCAGGATCAGCGGTTCTTCGAGAATCGCCTCCATCTTGTCGGCGTTGGTGATGAAGTAGGGCGACAGGTAGCCCCGGTCGAACTGCATGCCCTCGACGACGTCGAGTTCGGTCTCGAGGCTCTTGGCCTCTTCCACCGTGATCACGCCCTCGTTGCCGACCTTGTCCATGGCCCGGGCGATCATGTCGCCGATCTCCACGTCGCCGTTGGCGGAGATGGCGCCGACCTGGGCGATCTCCTGGTTGGTGGTGACCTTCTTCGAGGTGGATTTGATCTCTTCGACGATCGCGTGGACCGCCTTGTCGACGCCGCGCTTGAGGTCCATCGGGTTCATGCCGGCGGCGACGCGCTTGAGGCCTTCCACGACGATGGCCTGGGCCAGCACGGTGGCGGTGGTGGTGCCGTCGCCGGCCTTGTCGTTGGTCTTGGAGGCGACTTCGCGGATCAGTTGGGCGCCGAGGTTCTCGAACCGGTCGGTCAGCTCGATTTCCTTGGCCACGGTGACGCCGTCCTTGGTGGAGCGCGGGGCGCCGAAGGACTTTTCGAGAACGACATTGCGGCCCTTGGGGCCTAGGGTCACCTTGACCGCATTGGCCAGGATGTTGACGCCGCGCAGCATGCGGTCGCGGGCGTCGGTGGAAAAGTAGACGTCTTTCGCAGCCATTGGTTCTGCTTCCTCGTCCTATGGGTTGAAATGGGGGTGGAAGGAGGCAGGGGCCGTCAGGCCGCCTTCGCCTTCTTGTCGGGCGTCAGCACGCCCAGGATGTCGCTCTCCTTCATGATCAGGAGATCTTCGCCGTCGAGCTTCACCTCGCTGCCGGACCACTTGCCGAACAGGATGCGGTCGCCGACGTTGACGTCGAGGGGCTGGACCTTGCCGCTGTCGTCGCGGGCGCCCGGGCCAACCGCGATGACTTCGCCTTCCTGGGGCTTTTCCTTCGCGGTGTCGGGAATGATGATCCCGCCCTTGGTCTTCTGTTCTTCCTCGACGCGGCGGACGAGGACGCGGTCGCCAAGCGGACGAAACGCCATGTGGTTGTCTCCGTAGAGCTACGGGGTGGATGGGTTGGTTTCGAGGCCCCGGCGCAAACGGTGCCGTTAGCAGTCCGCCTCGTCGAGTGCCAGCGGGCGCGAATTATGCGCGAGCCGGCGAGGAGTCAAGCGTTGGCGACAGCCGTCGTAGCCGGCGCCGCCTCGCCGCGGCCCGTTGCCGGGCGATCATGAAACTGTGCGCGCGCACCAGCCGCCAACCGGCGCACGCCGCCCCACGCCCGTGTTGCTCGGCGGAACGCTTGAATGTCCAACAGAATTGACGGCAATCGTTCGACTAATCTGAAGATTATTTTCCAATCATCTTTGGTTAGAAACATACTAATTCGGCTTATCAACGTGGTTTATGAGTTCTTGCGCTCAGGAAAGATTTACCAATTCTGTTAGTCGTGGTGTAAAGTTCTTCATGGTCCCATGTCTCTAACAAAGAGGTGGGGCCATGGTTCTCAAACGTGCGACGGTTTGCATTCTGCTGGGCGCGGTGTTGGCGACAAGCGCGGCGGTGGCGGACGAGGAGCGTCTGACGCTGCCGCGCGAGGTGGTCACCGCCGCCGACGCCTTCGAGACTTACATGAACGGCGCCGCGTCGATCGACGGGCGGTTCTCCGGCGGCGGGTCCGTCGCCCAGGCCGTCCGCACCGGCTCGGCCTATGAGCCGGTGCAGCTCGAAGAGGGCATGATCGGCTATGCCGCCGTCGCCGCCCTGCATGACCAGCACTTCGTGGAAGGCGTCGAGCGGGCCGCGGGTCGGGGCGAGGGTCGGCGCGACTTGGCGGAAGCCTTGATCCGCGACCCCTTCGCCGCGACCCGCATCGACGGCGCGGCGGGCGCGGTCCATCGGATCGAAGCCGCCCTCGCCGGCAAGAGCGCACCGGTCTTCTCAGCCGGCCAGATGGTCAAGAGCGCGGCCTACAGCGTGCAGCACCAGGCCTGGTCGAAGGTGATGGTGTCCGATCCCCGCGGCCGCCTCGCCGAGGTGAAGGCGCTGTCGGCGTCCCGCTTCGAGGCCAGCGAGAACGACCATCGCCGCATGATGCGGGGCCTGGAGTCCCTCGACCCCGGCGCCGACCAGGCCGTTGCGCCCGCCGGCGTCACACCGGTGGAGGCCAGGGCGCTGGCGCTCGCCGCGGAGGCGGTACTGGGCCGGGGCGATGACGCGGCGCGGCTGTCGCCTCTGCTCACCGAATACGCCAGCGCCGACTGCCTGCGCATGTCGAAGCTGAACCTCTATCAATGCATGGCGGTGGCCGGACCGCAGTACGAGGACATCTTCTGCCTCGGCCAGCACGCCTTGATGGACACCGGGCGCTGCGTCGCGCAGTCGGTCCAGGGCGGCGGCGCGATCGTCTCCCGGCCGGCGCAATCGGCAAGCAACGCCGTTCCATACGTGACTCTGTCCGCGCACCACTCGTTCCGGCGAGGCGGCCAGTAGCTCGCGGCCACCGGCGCCTTGCGCGCGCTCCCGCCTAGGCTTGGGTCGGTCTGAGGCCTTCCGGCAGGCCGCCCATCCGGTGCCGCTCCATCAGCCGCAGGGCGAGATCCCGCTTGGCCGGGGTGTTGTGGATCATGGCGTATCGCGCCGGCCCCATGAAGCGCTCGGTGGCGTCCGGCGGGCCGCCGGCGGCCATCGCCGTCTCCAGGCTCGCCTCCCAGGCGCGGGAGAAGTTCGGCGTGCGGCCGTCGACGTCGCTGAAGCCGTACTCCTCCGCCAACTCGCCCACATAGAGGGAACGGCCGGACTTGGCCCTGAGATTGGCGTCGGCCGCCAGCGCGACGACCGCCCGGCCGATGAAGAACGGCGTCTCTGATTGCTCGAATGACGGGTCCGCAGCCACTGCGTCACGCCAGCTGGCTTCGCTCACGCCCTTCGCTTCAAGCACGTGCTCGGAGCGCAGGAACCCGGGGCTCAGGGCGAGCGCCGTGACCGGGGTGCGCACGAGGTCCCAGGCCATGGCGTAGGCCAGGCGGATCACCGAGCTCTTCACCAGGTCGTAGAGCAGCTGTCCTCGATAGCCGGCGAGATCGCCGTCGCCGACTTCGACGATCAACGCGCCCGGGCGCTTGAGCATCAGCGGCGCCGCATGGCGGGCGGTGAGCAGGTGACTGAAGATCGCCCGCTCGATCAGGGTGGCGGCCGCGCCCATGTCCAGCTCCCAGAAGCGCCGGCTCCAGTCGATCAGCGCGTCGCCGCCCCACACGTCGTTGACCAGGATGTCGAGCCCGCCCGCCTCGGCGCCGATGCGCGCGCACAGCGCCCGCACCTCATCCTCCCTGGTGTGGTCGCAGCGCACGGCGAGACCCTGGCCGCCGTGTTCCGCCACGAGGGCGGCGGTCTGCTCGAGGGTCTCCGGCCGGCCCGGCGTCGCCGCAACGCCCTCCGCGCTGCGGCCGCTGCAATAGACCTGCGCGCCGGCCGCGCCGAGCATGCAGGCGATCCCCCGCCCGGCGCCGCGCGTGGCGCCGGCGACCAGGGCGATCTTTCCAGCGAGGGGTCGTGCTTGCGACGGCATGATTTCTGTCCCAATCAGAGTCGAACTGGCCTAGATATTGATAAGTGAATGATCATTTATAATCAATGGCGCGCAGGAAGCAGATAACCGACGAGGCCGCGTTGGAGGCCGTGGCCCGGGCTATGTTCCGCGCCGGCCCGGACGAGTTCACCCTGGCCGCCGCGGGCGCCGAAGCGGGGCTGTCGCCGGCCACCCTGCTGCAGCGGTTCGGCGCAAAGCAGCAACTGATCGTTCGCGCCGTCGCGCACGACAACCGACGTTTCGAAGCGATGTTGCACAGCCTGCCGGACGCCACGGGGGCCGCGGCCGTGATCGCCGTGTTCCGCATCCTGACCCCCGACGTTCGCGACACCAATGCCTTCGCCGATCAGCTGCTCTGGCTGCGGCAGGACATGCGCGATCCTCAGCTGAATGCGCTGGCGCGGGAGCGTTTCGCGGCGCTCCGCGCCGCGGTCGCCGAACGTCTTCCGCCGCTCGCCGTCCCGCCTGACGTCGCCGCGCGCCTCGTCGAAGCGCAGTGGCAGGGGGCGCTCAACCAGTGGGGCATCGCCCGGGAGGGCAGTCTGGCCGACTACATCACCGAGAGCCTCGCCGCCTGGTTCACCCTGGTCAGGAAAGGCTAGCGCCATGGCCGACCGTCCCGCCGCCGCGGCGATCGCGGTGTTGCGGCCTTTGGCGCCCAAGAGCCTGATGGGTTCAGATCGAGGCGATCCGAACCCTGAATCAGGCTCTACACTCTAGAATCTAGAGCACGATTCAGCGGTCAGGTGATTTCACCTGACCCCCATCGTGCTCTAGCCGCGGCTCATGCTAACGCCCCGGCGCTTGCCATCGGCGTCGAAGCCCAGGATGCCTTCGACCTTGTCCAGGTCGATCACCACACCGACGCCCTTCTTGTCCGGGTCGGCCTTCTGTTCGAACTCCGGGGCGAGGTCGTAGACCCGGTCGCGGTCGGCGCCCTCGGCCAGTCGGGCGCGACCGGAAAACTGCAGGAACACGCGCTGGGCCGGGTGGCGATACATCAGGGCCACATGCGGGTTGCGGGCGATCGACGACATGGTCGAGCCCTCCGCGTTGCGCGCCCAGAAACCCAGCTGGTCGCCCGAAAACACCTGGGTGGAGCCGCGGTAGGAGAGGCGGGGCCTGCCCGCCTCGTCCACCGAAGCCACGATGATCGGATTGCCCGCCATGAGCGCACCGTTGACGTGCTCACGGATCTCGTCCGTCAGTTCAATTCCCGACACTCGCCGCCACCCTTCGACTAGCGCGAACCCACCGGCACGCGTTCGGCGTCGCGTTCCGCCCGGATCCTGGCGTGGAGGTCGCCGTACTTGGCGAACTCCATGCGCGCGATGGTGCGGTTGTGCACCTCGTCGGGACCGTCCGCCAGGCGCAGGGTGCGCTGGGAGGTATAGGCCTTGGCGAGGCCGAAGTCGGAGGTGACGCCGCCGCCGCCGTGCGCCTGGATGGCGTCGTCGATGATGCGCAGCGCCATGTTCGGGGCGGAGACCTTGATCATGGAGATTTCCAGGCGCGCCGACTTGTTGCCCGCCTTGTCCATCATGTCCGCGGCCTTCAGGCAAAGCAGCCGGTTCATCTCGATGTCGGTGCGGGCGGCGGCGACCCGCTGCTCCCAGACCGAATGCTCGGAGATGTACTTGCCAAAGGCTTTGCGGCTCATCAGGCGCTTGCACATCTTCTCCAGGGCCACTTCCGCCGAGCCGATGGTGCGCATGCAGTGGTGGATGCGCCCAGGGCCTAGCCGCGCCTGGCTGATCTCGAAGCCGCGGCCCTCGCCGAGCAACAGGGCGTCCTGCACCGGCACGCGGACGTTCTCCAGCAGCACCTCTGCGTGGCCGTGGGGCGCGTCGTCGTAGCCGAACACCGGCAGCATGCGCACCACCTTCACCCCGGGGGTGTCCAGCGGCACCAGCAGCTGCGACTGCTGCTGGTGGGAGGAGGCGCCGGGATTGGTCTTGCCCATGACGATGGCGATCTTGCAGCGCGGGTCGCCCACGCCGGAGGACCACCACTTGCGCCCGTTGATCACATAGTGATCGCCGTCGCGCTCCATGCGCGTCTCGATGTTGGTGGCGTCGGAGGAGGCGACCAGCGGCTCGGTCATCAGGAAGGCGGAGCGGATCTCGCCGTTCATCAGCGGCCGCAGCCAGCGCTCCTTCTGCTCATAGGTGCCGAAGCGGTTCAGCACCTCCATGTTGCCGGTGTCCGGCGCCGAGCAGTTGAACACCTCCGAGGCGAAGCTCACCCGGCCGAACATCTCGCAGATCGGCGCATATTCCAGGTTGGTGAGCTGGATGCCCTCGAACTGGAAGGTGTCGTCCATGTGCGGCATGCCGGCGTGCGGCGGCATGAACATGTTCCACAGGCCGGTCTTGCGGGCTTTCGCCTTCAGCTCCTCGATGACGGGGATCACCTTCCAGCGCTCGCCCGCGGCGACCTGCTGCTCATAGATCGGCACGGCCGGGTAGATGTGCTCGTCCATGAAGTCCGAGACGCGGCGGATCAGGTCCTTCTGAGACGGCGAATAGTCGAAATCCATGGGGCGGCCTTCCGTTCAAACGGTTGTTTGAATGTTCTCGCACAGGGCGAGCCTGACGGCAAGCGTCGCCTTGCCGCGAAACGCGCACGGCGGATACAACCCGGCCGATGAAACCACCGTTCCCGCCGCTGACCCGCAGCCGGCCCGATCGCGAGGCGACGGCGTGAGCGCAGACCTCGACGCTTTCATCGCCGGGCTCGAAACGCTGCATCGCGAGGAAGTCCGCTGGGGCGACGTCCGGCTGGACATGAAGCTCTACCTGAGCGTGATGACGCCGCCTCGAGCGCTGATCACATCCGTGCGCGCGGTGGTGTTCCGCCGCTCCGCCGTCGTGGTGGTGGACGATACGGTGGGCGGCTCACACGTCATGCCGGGCGGACGCATGGAACCTGGCGAGACCGTGGCCGAAACCCTCGAGCGGGAGGTGCTCGAGGAATGCGGCTGGACGTTGGCCGCCACCTCGCCGTTCGGCTTCATCCACTTCCATCACGTCACCCCGAGGCCGTACAGCTATGGCTACCCCTATCCGGACTTCCTGCACCTGCTCTTCCTCGGCGAGGCAGGCGAGTACCGGCGCGGCGAGTTGAAGCGGGATGGCGAGGTGGAAACCGGCTCGCGCCTCACGTCGTTTTGCCGCGCCCTGCTGCGCGTGACCTCGGACCAGAAGGTGCTGCTCGCCAAGGCGCTGGAGACGCGGAAGGTGGCGGGCCGTCCTGGCGCGGGCTAGAACCCGATCGACCCGCCTCAACCGCACGGTACCGCCATGCCTGTCCTCGACGTCGAACGTCCCGCCTTCCTCGCCGAGGAGGATCTCGCGATCTTCGAGCACGCTGTCGGGCGGTTCATCGAGCAGCATGCCTCCGAGGACATCGTCGCCAAGTGGCGCGAGGCGCACATCGTGCCGCGGGAGATGTGGCTGCGGGCCGGCGAGGCGGGCCTGCTCGGCCTGTCCGTGCCGGAGGAATACGGCGGGGCCGGCGGCGACTATCGCCACGAGGTGATCCTGATGGAGCAGCTCGGCCTGAAGGGGGTCGACGGTTTCGGCATCGCCCTGCACAACTCCATCGTCGCCCCCTACATCGTCCACTACGGGACTGAAGAGCAGAAGCGGCGCTGGCTGCCCGGCCTGTGCTCCGGGGACTTTGTGGCCGCCATCGCCATGACCGAGCCAGGGGCCGGCTCCGACCTGCAGGGGGTGAAGACCACCGCCAAGCGCGACGGCAACCAGTATGTGGTCAACGGCCAGAAGACCTTCATCACCAACGGCCAGACCGCCAACCTGATCGTCGTGGTGGCCAAGACCGATCCCTCAAAGGGCGCGCGCGGCGTATCGCTGGTGGTGGTGGAGAGCGACGGCCAGGAGGGCTTCGAGCGCGGCCGCAAGCTCGCCAAGCTCGGCCGCCCGGCGGAGGACACTTCCGAGCTGTTTTTCAACGAAGTGCGCGTGCCCACCGAGAACCTGCTGGGGATCGACGAGGGCCAGGGCTTCTTCCAGCTGATGAGCCAGTTGCCGCAGGAGCGCCTGACCATCGCCGTGCAGGGCATGGCGTCCATCGAGCGGGCGCTGCAACTGACAGTCGACTACGTCAAGCAGCGCAAGGCGTTCGGCAAGACGCTGCTCGACTTCCAGAACACCCAGTTCAAGCTGGCCGAGGCCAAGACCGAGGCCACGGTGGCGCGGGTGTTCGTCAACTGGGCCATCGAGCAGCACCTGGCCGGCAAGCTGGACGCCGCCAAGGCCTCCATGGCTAAGTACTGGGTCACCGACCTGGAGAACAAGATCGTCGACGAGTGCCTGCAGCTGTTCGGCGGCTATGGCTTCATGGAGGAATACCCCATCGCCCGCATGTACCGCGACAGCCGGGTGCAGCGCATCTACGGCGGGACCAACGAGATCATGAAGGTGCTGATCGCCCGGACCCTCTAGCGGGGGAGAGGCTCATGTCCGAATACCACGCGACGGTTGACTGGAAGCGCGACGGCGACTTCCTGAAGCGTCGATACAGCCGCGAGCACACCCTGACCTTTCACGGCGGGCTTACCGTGCCCGGCAGCGCCTCGCCGCACATCGTGCCCCTGCCCTATTCCCGGGCGGACGCCCTGGATCCGGAGGCGGCGTTCACCGGCGCGCTTTCGGCCTGCCACATGCTCTGGTTCCTGGACATCGCCGCGCGCGCGGGCTTCGCGGTCGCCGCCTACCGTGACGAGGCCGTGGGGACCCTGGCGCCCGGCGCGGGCGGCAAGCAGGTGATGACCCGGGTCGTGCTGCGTCCCAAAGTCACCTTCGAGGGCGAAACACGGCCGACAGCTTCGGAACTCGAGGCCCTGCACCACGCGGCGCACGACGAGTGTTTCCTGGCCAACTCGGTGAAGACCGAAGTGTTGGTGGAGATTGGCTAGCGGCGACACCCCACCAGCCTGCGACGACAACCAGGGGTTTACCGTTACTTAGCCACATCCCGCGACGATGGTCGCCACGGGCTTGCGGCCAGTCGGGCGCTTTGGCCGGCAGCGAGGGGACGGGATTTGGAGGGGACCATACCGGCGGCGCAATCGAGCCTGCTCGAGGTGATGCTCGCCAGGCGCGACCAGTTCCGTCTGCGCGTGCTGCTGAATGTCGTGGTGGCGGTGGTGTTCCACTCGATCACGGGCTGGCTCTTCGCCTTGTCGTGGTTCGCCGCCTGGCTGTCCTTCCAGCTCGTCGAACAGGCGGTATTTCGGCCAGACCGGGCGCACCGCCTGACGCGGAGCGCGCCGGGCCGCGCGGCCACCCTGATGCTGCTGGTGGTTCAGCAGTTGATGTTCGGCTTGTACGCCATCGCCCAGGCGCCGGCCGGGGCCTGGGGCATGGGCTGCGGCCTGGTGATGATCAACGCCGCCATCATGAACGCGGTGCTCAGCGCGCGCCGGTGCCGGTCGGCCTTCCTGGCCATGGTGCTGCCCTTCGCCGTCTACTTCGCGGCGATACCCATCGTCGGCGGCCTGCGGGGATGGCACCTCGCTGTCCTGCTCGCCGGCGGCGTGCTCAACTGCGTCAGCGCCACCCTGATCTGGCTTCAGTTCTCGCGCAGCATGCAGGCCGAACGCACCGCCCTGCTGGACAGCGACGCCCGGCGCGCGGAGGCCGAGAGCGCTGTCGCGGCGAAGTCGGCCTTCGTGGCCGTAGTCAGCCATGAGCTGCGCACCCCGATCAGCGCCATCCTCGCCGGGGCGGCCGAACTCGAGCGCGCCGGCGACGGCGCGGCGCGCGCCAACGCCAGGCTGATCGCCGACGCGGGCGCGATGATGCGCTCGCTGCTCAACGACCTGCTCGACCGCGCCAAGCTCGACGCCGGACGGCTCGCTGTGGAAAGCGTCCCCTTCGATCTGCGCGGCCTGCTGGCCGGCCAGATGCGTTTCTGGCGGGCCGAGGCGCGGCGCAAGGGCCTGACCCTGATCTTTCGCGGCGCGGCGCGCACGCCAAACGCCGTTCAGGGCGATCCCATGCGCATCCGCCAGGTGCTCAACAACCTCATCTCCAACGCCCTGAAGTTCACCGAGGCCGGATCGGTGCACGTGACCGTGGCCAGTCACGACGCGCCGGAGGGCGTCAGCCTCGAGGTGTCGGTGGCGGACACCGGACCTGGCATGACCGCCGACCAGCTCACCCGCCTCTTCACGCCCTTCGAACAGCTGGAGGCCTCCATCGCCCGCAACCACGGCGGCACCGGTCTGGGGCTGGCGATCAGCCGCGACCTGACGCGCCTGATGGGCGGCGACATCACCGTGACCAGCGCGCCCGGCGCCGGGGCGACCTTCACCCTGAGCCTGACCTTGCCCCTCGCCGAGGCCGGCGCGACACCCGAGCCCGCCGCGCAGCCCACCCTCGCGGCCGAGCGGCTGGCTGTGCTCGTGGTGGACGACCATGAGATCAACCGCCGCGCGATGGACCTCATCCTGCAGCCCACCGGCGCGCAGGTGACCTGCGCCGAGAGCGCCGCCGAGGCCCTGGACCTGCTGGCGGAGCGGCCATTCGATGTGGTGCTGATGGACTGCTACATGCCGGGAATGGATGGCCGCGCCGCCACCCGCATCCTGCGCGGCGCGCCAGGACCGAACCGCACCGTCCCGGTGATCGCCGTCACTGCCTCCACCACCGGCGAGGACATCCGCGAATGCAAGGCGGCGGGCATGAACGCGCACATCGCCAAGCCCATCGACCCCGCCGCCCTGCACGCGGCCCTCGCGGCGGTGCTGGACGACGCGGACGCAGTAGGGGCCGCGGTAGCCTAACTTGCACTGTCATCCCGGAAACGGCGAAGCCGTTATCCGGGACCGCAAAGGGCTCCGACCAGCCGGCAGCTTCGAGCGGCGCTTCCGGCGGTCCCGGATAAGCGCTGCGCGCTTTCCGGGATGACAGCGTTTCATTCGACTGACGCCTCACTCCAACCACGCCGCCATCCGCGCCTTCAGCGCAGCCGGGTGCTTCAGGTCGCACTCCCAGATCGTCTCCACCCGCCACGCCGCCGCCACCAGGGCGGCGCGGGCGGCCGCATCCCTAGCGCGGTTGCGGGCGACCTTGGCGACCCAGTAGTCGCGATTGGCCTTGGGCACCCGGGCGCCGCGGGCGCAGTCGTGGCCGTGCCAGAAGCAACCGTGCACGAAGATCGCCAGCCGCCGGCCGGGCATCACCACGTCGGGCTTTCCGGGCAGGTCCTTGCGGTGCAAGCGGTAGCGCGCCCCCAGCGCGGTGAGCAGCCGCCGCACGCGCCGCTCCGGCGTGGTGTCCACGCCCTTCACCTGACGCATCACCGAGGAGCGCTTCTCCGGACCGAAGACATCGGTCACGGCGGCGATCCTAGAGTCCGTCGAACAGCGCCGTGGAGAGGTAGCGCTCGGCGAAGCTGGGGATGATGGTGACGATCAGCTTGCCCTTCATCTCCGGGCGCGAGGCCACGTCGAACGCCGCGGTGAGCGCCGCGCCCGAGGAGATGCCCACCGGTACGCCTTCGATGCGGGCGCACTTGCGGGCCATGTCGAAGGCGTCCTCATTGGACACCTGGATCACCTCGTCCATGACGCTGCGGTCGAGGATGGCCGGCACGAAGCCGCCGCCGATGCCCTGGATCTTGTGCGGACCCGGCGGGCCGCCGGACAGCACCGCCGAGCCGGTGGGCTCCACGGCCACCATCCGCACCGAGGGCTTGCGCGCCTTCAGCACCTGGCCGACTCCGGTGATCGTGCCGCCGGTCCCGACGCCGGAGATCACCGCGTCCACGCCGCCGGCGGTGTCGTTCCAGATTTCCTCGGCCGTAGAGACCCGGTGGATGAGCGGATTGGCCGGGTTCTCGAACTGCTGCGGCATCACCGCGCCGGGGATCTCCTCGAGCAGTTCGCGGGCGCGCGCCACGGCGCCGGCCATGCCGCGTTCGGCGGGGGTGAGCTCGAGCTTGGCCCCAAGCAGGATCAGCATCTTGCGCCGCTCGATGGACATGCTCTCGGGCATGACCAGGATCAGCTTCAGGCCCTTGGCGGCGGCCACGAAGGCCAGGGCGATGCCGGTGTTGCCGCTGGTGGGCTCGACGATGGTGGACTCCGGCCTCAACAGACCCTTGGCCTCCAGCGCCTCGATCATGGAGACCCCGATGCGGTCCTTCACCGAGGCGATGGGATTGAAGAACTCCAGCTTGGCCAGCACCTCGCCCTTGGGCTTCAGCTCGGCCGAGAGCCTCGGCAGGCGGATCAGCGGCGTGTCGCCGATGGTGTCGAGAATGGAGTCGTAGATCTTGCCGCGCCCGGCGCGCTTGTAGCGCGCGGCGTCGTATTCCTTGCCGGGTGAGTCCATGGCGATCCGAAAAACCCTTCGCGAAAAGGCCCTTGAGCCTCGGAACTTAGGCTTCCCCGGCCGATTTGGAAGCGCTTCTTACTCGGCGGCGATGGCGGTGGTCGGGCGCTTCAACAGGGGTTCGAGGATGTGCTCCGCGAGGTGGCGGACCAGCGGAACCGCCACCCCGTCGCCGACCAGATGCAAGGCGGCGGTGGTCCCGGCGGGAAGTCCATAGGTCTCCGGCAGTCCCATCAGCCGCGCCGCCTCGCGCGGCGTGATCAGGCGCGAGCGCACCTGCCCGTCCTGCGCCACGATCAGCCCCTGGCGCGACGAGCCGCCGCGCGGGGTGCGCAGGCATCCGGCCATCCCATCGAAGCGCACCTCCGCCCGCTGACCCGAACCTCTAGTGCGTCGGAAGTAGGCGCCCACAGTCCGTTCCGCGCGGCTCGCCGCCAGCTCCAGCTTTCCGCGGTGCGCATCATCCATCAGGCCGAGGAGATGTCGGGTCTGAGCCGGCGTGCGCCAATCGACCGCCTCGTCTGGCTCCAGCAGGCCCGCGAGGTCGACGTTGGGGCGCGGAGGTCTCGGCGCCGACCAGCCGACCCAGCGCGCGCGCAGGTCCGCCGGCAGCCGCTCCCGGGCGTTGCGAACGGCCCGGGATTCGTCCTCGGCCGGCCGGCCGGCCGGCGGCGTCTCGCGCGCGGCGATGATCAACACCCGAGGTCGCGACTGCGGCAGGAAGTCGGCGGCGTCCGCCTCGAGGGCTCCGAAGCCGTAGCCTGCCCCGGCGAGGGCCCTGCACAGCGCCTCGAAGTCGCGCCCGCCGTGCGAGGTGAGCAGGCCCACCACATTCTCCACCACGATGACGCGAGGGGCGCGGCCCTCGGCGTTCAGCGCCTGCACCAGCCGCCAGAAGCCGAAGAATGCCGAGGATCGGCCGCCCGCCAGCCCCGCGCGGGCCCCGGCCAGGCTGAAGTCCTGGCAGGGGCTCGACGCCCAGGCCAGATCGGCCCGGCCAGGCAGGTCCGCGGCGATGAGGTCGAAAACATCGCCTTCCCGAAAATGGTCGTCGCCGAAGTTGTCGCGGTAGGCGCGGGCTTTCACCGGATCAAAGTCGTTGGCGAACAGGCAGCGCCAGCGCTCGCCAAGTCCCAGCCGCGCCATGCCGCCGCCGGCGAAGAATTCGTAGAAGGTGAACGGCTGGCGACTCACGCCTGCGAGACTAAGGCGATTTCGCGCGGTGCGCGCCCGCCGCGTTCTCCAGCGTTGCGACCTAGCCCCGGTGTTGCCCGGCGTTCGCGCCGGCCCCGTTGCGCTGCGCGCCGTTGGGACCCGGCTTGGGCAGCATGAACCCTATGGCCACCGCGGCGAGGGCCGCGAGCAGCAGGAAGACTTTGGGATTGATGGAGACGCTCTTCATGTTCGTATCGGCGAGTTCCACCGCCGGCGGTCCGCGCGGCGTTTCAGCGTGGCAATATATTCGGCTGTCCTTTCAGGATGCTTGACGCACCCTCCCCCCGCGGGCGCAAACTCAGGCGAACGCCAGTCCAACCGCCAAAAGGGAGGCCGTGATGGAGCGCGCCTATGACCTCGTGATCCGCGGGGGCCTCGTCTACGACGGCTCCGGCGGTGCGCCGCGCCAGGCGGATGTGGCGGTGAAGGACGGCCGGATCGCCGCCGTCGGCCCCATCGCCGGCGCGGGCGCGGAGGAGATCGAAGCGCGCGGCAAGATCGTCGGCCCGGGCTTCGTGGACATCCACACCCACTACGACGGCCAGGCCACCTGGGACGCGCGCATGCAGCCGTCGTCCTGGCACGGGGTGACCACCGTGGTGATGGGCAACTGCGGCGTCGGCTTCGCCCCCTGCCGGCCCGCCGACCACGACCGCCTGGTGAGGTTGATGGAAGGGGTGGAGGACATTCCCTTCCCGGTGCTGTCCCAGGGCCTGCCGTGGAACTGGGAGAGCTATCCCGACTATCTGCACAGCCTGCAGGACCGCAGATTCGACGTGGACATCGGCAGCCAGCTGCCGCACGCGGCGCTGCGGGTGTTCGTCATGGGCGAGCGGGGCGCCAACCGCGA
Organism: Caulobacterales bacterium; assembly: GCA_044445825.1. GTDB lineage: Bacteria > Pseudomonadota > Alphaproteobacteria > Caulobacterales > Caulobacteraceae > Acaudatibacter. The sequence goes on along the minus strand of JBIOEG010000042.1, from coordinate 12,760 downwards.
GCCGGCCACCGAAGCCGACATCAACGCCATGGCCGCCATCGCCAGGCGCGCGGCCGACGCCGGGGCCCTGGGCTTCTCCACCTCGCGCACCCTCAACCACCGCACCAGCGACGGTCAGCCGACACCGACCCTCACCGCCGGCGAGGATGAGCTCACCGGCATAGCCATGGGCCTGGCGGCCGCCGGCAAGGGCGTGCTGCAGGTGGTGTCCGACTTCGCCAATCCCACCGAGGAGTTCGCCATGCTGCGGCGGATGGTGGAAGCGTCCGGCCGTCCGCTGTCGTTCTCCCTGCTGCAGAGCCCGGTCAAGCCGCAGGACTACAAGGTGCTGCTGCACGCCCTGGAAGATGCCGTGGCCGCGGGCCTGCCGATGCGGGCCCAGGTCGCCGCCCGGCCGGTGGGTGTGCTGCTGGGGCTGGAGCTGACGGTGAACCCGTTCACCCACTATCCGGTCTACAAGGAGATCGCCAAGCTTGGCCTGGACGAGCGCGTGCAGGCCCTGAAGGATCCTGCCTTCCGCGCCCGGCTGTTCGACAGCCGGCCCGAGCAGGGCGTGCGCGGGGCGGGCGGCGCCTTCTCGCGCATGTATCTGATGACCGAGCATCCGGACTATGAGCCCACCGCCGACACCAGCGTGACGGCCCAGGCCGACCGCCGCGGCGTCTCCCCGGAAGATCTGGCCCTCGACCACATGCTGTCGAACGGCGGGCGAGGCATGATCTATGTGCCCTTCCTCAACTATGCGGACGGCAATCTCGATCCGGCCCGGGAGATGCTGACCCACGCCGACACCGTGCCCGGCCTGTCGGACGGCGGCGCCCACGTGGGCATGATCTGCGACGGCAGTTTCCCCACCACCCTGCTCACCCACTGGACCCGCGATCGCACACGCGGGCCGAAGCTCACCATCGAGGAGGTGATGCGCCGCCAGTGCCTGGAGACTGCCAGGACCGTCGGCCTGCACGACCGCGGCCTGCTCGCCCCGGGCTACCGCGCCGATCTCAACGTCATCGACCACGACCGGCTGACCCTGCACGCGCCCCAGGTGGCCTACGACCTGCCCTCCGGCGGGCGTCGGCTGATCCAGAAGGCCAGCGGCTATGTGGCCACCATCGTGGCGGGCGAGGTCACCTACCGCGACGGCGAACCCACCGAAGCCCTGCCCGGCCGAGTGCTGAAAGGCGCGACCACCGCGCCCGTGGCGGTGGCGGCGGAATAGGGCCACTGCGCCGCCGGCGCGCCGAAACCCGGCTCAGCGCTGGGCCCATGCGCCGGGCGGCGCGAAGCCGGTGAGGGCGGTGATGGTCCTCTGACGCCACATCTCGCCCAGCGGCGACGGCGGCTGGGCGACCCACGCCGAGGCGAAGATGGACACGCAGGCGGCCCAGACGATCAGCAGGCCGGTGACCTCGCGCTTCACCGAGGGACGGGGAGCGCCGAGTGCGGCGATGCGCTCCTCCAGGGGGTGCGGCGCCGGGGCCGGCCAGTCGCAGCCCAGGGGCAGGGCGAGGCTGGCCAGCTGGGCTTTCAGCAGGGTCCTGGCATAGGCGGCGAGGCCCTTGGGCCGACGATGCGCCACCGCGTCGTCGCAGGCCAGCTCCTGGTCGAAGCGGGCGGTGCGAACGGCCAGATGGACCAGGGGATTGAACCAGGCCAGGCACTGCAGCAGGGCGGCCAGGGCGTTGGCGCGGGGATCGCCGCGTTCGATGTGCTCCAGCTCGTGCTGGATCACCAGCGCCCGCTCCTCCGCCGTGAAGCGCTCGGCGGCTGGCATCACGATGCGCGGATAGGCGACGCCCACCACCGCCGGCCCGGCGCGGCCGGCCCGGGCCGCGGTGATGAACCGGTGCTGGGCCGCGGCCAGCAGGCCCGCGAAGGCCAGCGCCCCCACAGCCCAGGCGACCACCCAGGCCGGCGCCGCGGGGCTGGCGGAGACCACGTGCATCAGCCGGCTCACAACGTCGCTGTCGGCCCCGGCGACGCCCCAGGGCGCGGGCCTGGCCGGCAGCTGAGCGCCCAGGGCCGCCAGGGGTGGGCCGATCCACATGCGATAGGCGACGTCCGGACCGAAGCGCGCGCGGACCGTGCGGCGCAGTGCGAGGACCAGCAGGATGGCCAGCGACGCCGCCACATTGGCCTTCACCAGGGCGAGCAGCAGGTCACCCATCGTCGCCCAGCGCCTCGATGAGCGCCTTCAGCCGCGCCAGTTCCTCGGCCGAGACCGGCCGGTGGTTGGCGTAGTGCGCCACAAGCGGGGCAAGTTCGCCGCCGAACAGCCGGTCCAGCAGGCCCTGGCTCTCGTCGGTGAGATAGTCCGCGCGCGAAACCAGCGCCCGGTACTGGGTGCGGCCGTCCACGCGCGCGGAGGCCAGCGCCTTCTTCTTCAGCAGCCGGTTGATCAGGGTCTTGACCGTAGCGTCGCCCCAGCCCTGGCCGGCGCCAACCTCGGCGAGCAGCTGGTCCACCGTGCGCGGGCTCTCCCGCCACAAGGCTTCCATGACCTGACTCTCGGCCGCGGTGATCCGCACCATGCCGGCCTCCTTCAGCGCCGCATGGTTACAACCGTAATTTCCGACGTCAAGTTACTTCGCCGCCATCACCCATCGGCGCGAGCCGGCGGCAGGCTCAGCGATCGCCGGCCCTGACCCAGTGCGTCACCTGAATGGGATCGGTCCAGGCTCGGCTGGGCTGGGCCGCGTCCAGCACGGCCGCCTTGTCGCGCGGCGTGCACAGGCTGCCGTCCACCGTCATGCCCGGCAGGGGATGGTCGGTGACATAGGACTCCGTCTTGCCGGCCTCGGTCGATCCCGCCTTCGGCTTCGGCGGCGGAGGACCGCACTGGATCGGCCACTGCTCGGCCTTGTCCACCAGACCGCCCGCGTCGCGCGACAGCGGCTTCAGCGCGATGAAGAAGTAGAGCGGCCCGACAAGGCCGCTGTCGCCCGCCGTCGGCGCCATGACCTGCACGACCGGGGGATCGCCGGCCGCGAGCACATAGGGATAGGGTGTGTTCGGCTTGGCCGCCGTCGGGGGGTGGGCCGGGTCGACGGGCGACTTCATGTGGGTCGCGGTGACCACGCTGCCGCTGGCGCATGACGGCCATGACGCGGCCGGCTGCGTCTCATCGAATTTGCAGTCCGGCTCCGGCGCGGCCCAAACGCCGGGCTTCAGCTTCGGCGCGCCGTTGGCGTCAGCCTCCGTGAAGATCGGCGTGTGCGACACGACGAGATTGCAGCCCGCCAGTCCCGCGGCGGCGAAGATCGCCGCCAGGCGCAGCCATGGTCCGCTTCGCATGCGAAGTTCCCCCCTTGCCAGGCGCGCCGCGCACGACGCGGCGGCCGCGATCAGATTGACACCCGCGCCCCGATCCCCTATTTCCGCGCGCTCGTTCGCGCCCCCTTCGGGCGGCGCGCCAGCCGCCTTTGGGAGCAAGAGCCGTGAAGCGCACCTTTCAGCCCTCGCGTCTCGTGCGCAAGCGCCGTCACGGCTTTCGCTCGCGCATGGCCACGAAAAACGGGCGCAAGGTCATCGCCCGGCGCCGCGCCCAGGGCCGCAAGCGCCTGACGGCTTAGGCCATACGAACGAAAGGTTTCGGCCTGACCGAAGCCGCCATCGCCATCGATAGACTGAAAAAGCGCCCGGATTTCCTCGCGGCGGCCAAGGGGCTCGCCTGCGCGCGCGGCGCGGTGCTGGCCCAGGCCCGCGACCGGGGCGACGGAAGGGAACTGGTGCGCATCGGCTTCACCGCCACCAAGCGGATCGGCGGGGCGGTGGTGCGCAATCGGGCCAAGCGGCGGCTGCGCGAGGCGGCGAGACAGCTGGCCCCCCTCCTCGCGCGGCCCGGCTGCGACTATGTATTCATCGCCCGAGGCGGTACCGCCGATCGGCCCTGGGCGCGCCTGCTTGACGATATGAAAAGCGCACTGATAAGGCTCGCCGCCGACCTCGGCGCGCCTCGGGGCGAGGTTCGATCGCCGCCCCTCGACCCCGGTTCGCAAGAGTCAGATGCAAAACGATAACCGCAACTACATCATCTTCGCCGTCGTGGCCCTGCTGGTGCTTGCCTATCAGTTCGTCGTCATCGATCCGATCCAGAAGCGCCGCCAGGCGGAGCAGGCCCAGGCGGCAGCGGCGGCCGCGACCGCCGCGCGCCAGCAGGCCCCCGGTGTGAACGGCCAGCCGATCACCATCCAGCTCAATCGCGCCCAGGCCCTGGCGCTGAGCCCGCGCGTGCAGGTCGACACCCCGGCGCTGTCCGGCTCGGTGAACCTCAAGGGCGCCCGCATCGACGACCTCTATCTGAAGCAGTACCGCGAAACCGTGTCTGCGACCTCCGCGCCGGTGGAACTGCTGCGGCCGGAAGGGACCCAGAACGCCTACTTCGCCCTGACCGGCTGGGAAGGCGCGAACCTGCCGGGCCTGCCCAACGATTCCACGGTGTGGACGGACGCAAGCGGCGGCCCGCTCACCCCCGACAACCCGCTGGTGCTGACCTACGCCACGCCTCAGGGCCTCGCCTTCACCCGGCGCATCGCCGTGGACAAGGACGCCATGTTCACGGTCACCGACACGGTGGCCAACCAGGGCGCTGCTCAAGTGAGCCTCACCCCCTACGGCAGCGTGCAGCGGCGGGGCGTGCCCGCCACGCTGGGCCGCAACGGCATCGTGCACGAGGGCGCCATCGGCGTGCTCGACAACAACCTCAAGGAAAAGAAGTACTCCGGCTGGAAGAAGGACAAGGAGCAGGACTTCAGCGGCGTTCGCGGCTGGCTGGGGATCACCGACAAGTACTGGATGACGGTGCTGATTCCGAACCAGGCCGAACCGCTCGACGTGAAGTTCCGGGTGACTCCCCTGGCCGGCCTGGACGTGTATGAAACCCTGTTCCTCGGCCCGGCGCGGACCATCCCGGCCGGCGGCCAGATCACCGAGACGACCCACCTGTTCGCCGGGGCCAAGACCGTCCCCACCCTGGCGGCCTACGGCAAGGCCCTCGGGACCGCCCGGTTCGACGATGCGGTGGACTGGGGCAATTTCTGGTTCCTGACCAAGCCGCTGTTCACGGTGCTGCGCTTCTACGAGGGCTATGTGAGGAACTTCGGGATCGCCATCCTGCTGCTGACGGTGACCATCCGCCTCGTCATGTTCCCGTTGGCCAACAGCGCCTACGAGATGGGCACCAAGATGAAGAAGGTGCAGCCGCAGCTGAAGGCCCTGCAGGAGAAATTCAAGGACGACCCTCAGGGCCAGCAGAAGGAGATGATGGCCCTCTATCAGCGCGAGAAGATCAATCCGGTCTCGGGCTGCATCCCGATCCTGCTGCAGATCCCGGTGTTCTACGCCCTGACCAAGCTGTTCACGGTCACCATCGAGATGCGCCACGCGGCGTTCTTCGGCTGGATCCACGACCTCTCGGCCCCGGACCCGACCACCATCTGGAACCTGTTCGGCCTGATCCCCTGGGACGTGTTCGGCACGCCGTGGGTGCAGGCGCTGATGGCCTTCCCGATCGTCGGCGTCGCCGCGACGATGATCCTGCACCTGGCCGCCTGGCCGATCCTCTACGCGTTCATGATCTGGCTCAGCCAGTCGATGACCCCCATGACCGGCGTCGATCCCATGCAACAGCGGATGATCCAGTTCATGCCGCTGATCTTCATGTTCGTCCTGTCGGGCAGCGCGGTAGGCCTGGTGATCTACTGGTCCTGGTCCAGCGTGATCACCATTTTGCAGACCTATGTGATCATGCGTCGGTTCAAGGTGGACAATCCCATCGACGACTTCTTCGGCCGCTTCAGCGGAAAGAAGGCGCCGGCTTGACGGAAGAGGTCTTCGACGCCGCGGCGATCGAAGCGGCGCGGGTGCTGTTCGCTCGGCCTGCCAGCTTCCTGATGGGCGCCGCGCGGATCGACCAGTTGCCGGAGGCGGACCTGCCGGAAGTGGCCTTCGCCGGCCGCTCCAATGTGGGCAAGTCGTCGCTGATCAACGCGCTCACCGGCCGCGGCGGTCTGGCCCGCGCTTCGAACGAGCCGGGGCGCACGCGCGAGGTCAATTTCTTCCTGCTGGACGAGAAGATCCGGCTGGTGGACCTGCCGGGCTACGGCTTCGCCAAGGCCTCCAAGGGCGAGACCAGGCGCTTCCAGAACCTCGGGAGGGACTATCTGCGCGGGCGGGTGAATCTGCGCCGGGTCTATCTGCTGATCGATGCGCGTCATGGGATCAAGGCCGCCGACGTCGAGGCGCTCGCCGCCCTCGACCAGGCGGCGGTCTCCTATCAGGTGGTGCTGACCAAGGCCGACAAGATCAAGCCCGCCGAAGCGGAGAAGGCGACCGCGGCCGCGCTGGCGGCGGTCTCGCGCCGGCCGGCGGCGTTCCCCCGCGTTCTGGCCACCTCGGCCGAGACCGGCGCCGGCCTGGCGCTGCTGCGCGCGGAGGTCGTCGCCGCCGCTTTGGGATGACAAGCCGCCCCCGCTTCGGTATCGAGGCGCCCCTACGATCCAGGCGCAGGGCGCGCGCATCGAAAGCCGTGAGCGACGCATGAGCGAGGCGGACGACACCCGCGCGGAGCAAGGCTGGGCCACCGCCAGGACCCTGGCCGAGGCTCTGCCGTTCATCCAGATCTACGACCGCGAGATCGTGGTCATCAAATACGGCGGCCACGCCATGGGCGAGGAGCATGTGGCGCGCCAGTTCGCCGCCGACGCCGTGCTGCTCAAGCTGCTGGGGGTGCACCCGGTGATCGTGCATGGCGGCGGGCCGCAGATCTCGGCGATGCTGGAGCGCGCCGGGGTCAAGTCGACCTTCGTGGACGGCCTGAGGGTCACCGACGAGGCCACCATGCAGGTGGCCGAGATGGTCCTCTCCGGGGCGATCAACAAGGAGATCGCCAACTGGATCACCCTGGCCGGCGCCGAGGCCGACGTGCGCGGCGTGGGCCTGTCGGGTAAGGACGCGCGGCTGATCACCGTCGAGAAGGCGACCCGCACGCGCCGCGATCCCACCTCGAAGATCGAGCAGGTGGTGGACCTCGGCTTCGTGGGCGAGCCCACCAAGGTCGACCCTCAGCTGATCCTTGGCCTGATCAATTCGGCCAACGACTACATCCCGGTGGTGGCGCCCATCGGGGTTTCGGCCACCGGCCAGACCTACAACATCAACGCCGACACCGTGGCCGGCGCCCTCGCCGGCGCGCTGAAGGCCAAGCGCATGCTGCTGCTCACCGACGTGGCGGGCGTGCTGGGGGCGGACGGCGAATTGATCCGCCAACTCACCGTGGCCGAGGCGCGCGCCGCCATCGCGGGCGGCGTGGTCAGCGGCGGCATGATCCCCAAGGTGGAGACCGCCATCGCCGCCGTGGAGGCCGGGGTAGGCTCGGCGGTGATCCTCGACGGCCGGCGCCCGCACGCCATGCTCGTGGAGCTGTTCACCGAACACGGCGCGGGAACCCTGGTGCGGGCGTGATGGCGGTGTGCGCGTGATCGGGCCCGACCTGAGGCACGTCGAGACCTGGCTGTTCGACCTCGACAACACCCTCTACCCGGTGGAAACCGGCTTCGGCCGCGAGATCGAAGGCCGCATAACCGACTATGTGCAGCGCATCACGGGCCTGCCCCGTGCAGAGGCCTACACCCTGCAGAAGCGGTACCTGGAAGAGCATGGCCTGACGCTTCGCGGACTGATGCTCAACCACGGGGTCGACCCGGACGAGTTCCACGCGCTGTTCCACGACCTGTCCCTCGAGGCCCTGGCCGAGGACGCCGAACTCACCGCAGCCCTGCGCCGCCTGCCCGGGCGGCGGCTGATCTTCACCAACGCCGACGACGTGCACGCCGAGCGGGTGCTGCGCCGCCTGGGTCTCGCGGACCTGTTCGAGCACGTCTTCCACATCGCCTCGGCGGATTTCGTGCCCAAGCCGAGCCCCGAGGCTTTCGAGAAGCTCAGCGCCGCCCTGGCTGTCTCGCCGGCTTCCACCGCCTTCTTCGAGGACCGCGTGCTGAACCTCGAGCCCGCCGCCGCCCTGGGCATGACCACCGTGCTGGTGGGGTCGGGCGCGGAGGCGTCCACGGCGCCGTTCGTGCGCCACCGCGCGCCGCGGCTCGCCCGCTTCCTCGCCGACGCCCATGTTATGGATCACTAGATGAGCGCCCTGACCACCGACGACCTGAGAACCGAGATCGAAGCGGCCTGGGAGGCGCGCGAGACCCTGTCCGTGCACACCAGGGGACCGGCGCGAACCGCGGTCGACGAGACCATCGCCCTGTTGGACGCCGGCCGCTTGCGCGTGGCGTACCGGGACGCTGAAGGCCGGTGGGAGACCCGGCAGTGGGTCAAGCAGGCGATCCTGCTGTCCTTCAGGCTCAACCCGAACACGGTGATGCACGCCGGCGCCTTCGGCGGCGGTCTCGGTCCCTATTGGGACAAGGTTCCCAACAAGTTCGACGGCTGGGACGCGCCGCGGTTCGAGGCCGCCGGGCTGCGCGCCTTGCCCGGCGCCATCGCCCGCCGCGGCGCGTTCATCGCCAGGAACGTCGTGCTGATGCCCTGCTTCGTGAACATCGGCGCCTATGTGGGCGAATCCACCATGGTGGACACCTGGACCACGGTCGGCTCCTGCGCCCAGATCGGCGCCAACGTGCACCTGTCGGGCGGCGTGGGCATCGGCGGGGTGCTGGAGCCGCTGCAGGCCAACGCCACCATCATCGAGGACGACTGCTTCATCGGCGCCCGCTCGGAGGTCGCCGAGGGCGTGGTGGTGCGTCAGGGCGCGGTGATCTCCATGGGCGTCTATCTCAACGCCTCGACGCCGATCATCGACCGCAAGACCGGCGAGACCTTCCGCGGCGAGGTGCCTGCCTATTCGGTGGTCGTCTCGGGCGGGCGGCCGGATCCGCACGGCGTGGGCCCCACCACCTACTGCGCGGTGATCATGAAGACGGTCGACGCCCAGACACGCTCGAAGACCTCGATCAACGAATTGCTGCGCGACTGACGGGCGGGCGTCGCACTAACCCGCGGCGCGGTTGGCCGCCTTGCCGGCCTGCGCCACCGAGGGCTTGGTGACATAGCCCGGCGTCGGGAACGCCAGCACCGCGGTCAGTCCGCCGCCCGGGTTGGCGCCAAACCGCGCCTCGCCGCGAAGCTGGCGCGCGAACGCGGTCATCAGGGTGCGCCCGACGCCTGGACCCATCTTCGGGATCACGCCGGGCGCGCCCGTATCGCAGATGGACAGCTCGGCGCTCCCCTCGCGCACCTGGAAGCGCACGGTCAGCACGCCGCCCCCCGCGAGGCCGTGCTTGCGGGCGTTGCTGATCGCCTCCACCGCGAACAGCGCCAGCGGCGCCAGGCGGTCCGGGTCGATGATCAGGGGATCGACCTGGATCTCCGTGCGCAGGGGCGGGCCGAGCGGCGCCTCGCTGGAGACGAGCAGGGCGATCAGCGCCTCCAGGAACTCCCGCAGGTCCACCCGTTTGAGATCCGGTCCCTGGTAGAGCGACCGGTAGATCAGGGCCAGGGCGGCGATGCGCTGGCGCGTGTCCGACATCGCAGCCCGCGCGGCGGGGTCGGTGAGCGAGCGTTGCTGCAGATTGAGCAGCGAGGAAATGACCTGCAGGTTGTTCTTCACCCGGTGGTGGATCTCGCGCAGCAGGGCGTCCTTCTGGGCCAGGGATTCCTTCAGCGACGCGTCGCGGGCGGCGATGGTCGTCGCCATGGCGCCGAGGGTCTCCGCCAGTTCGCGGATTTCCTGGGGCGCGTGCTCGGCCCGGATCGGGTGCACGCTGAACCGCCCGCGCGCATAGATCGCCGCCACGCGCTGCAGGTAGGCGATCCAGCGAACCACCGCCCGGTCGGCCACGATCCACACCGCGGTGAGCGCCAGGGTGAAGGCCAGCAAGGGCAGGGCCAGGGCGGAGAACGGATTGAGCCAGGCCCACAGCACCAGGTCCTCCGAGGGCGCCGAGAGCACGACATAGACCTCGTCGCCCACCAGGGGCGCGGCGGCGAACACCCGCATGCGCCCACGCCGGTCGGGCTGAAGCCACAGCTGCGAACCTCGCCCCGGCGCGCCCGGCAGGTGGGCGGCGATGGTGTCCGGGAAGCGGTTCGCATCGGTGGTGTTCAGGTAGTGGCCCTGCCGATCGAGAAGCGCGACCTCGGAGTGCGCCGGCAGCGAGCGGTCGGCGACCTCCGGGCGCAGGCTGGAGAGACTGAGCACGGCGGCCAGGGCGCCCTGGAACCGCCCCTGCTCGTCCTCGGCGCGCACCGCCGCGAGGACGGCGGGTTCGGAGGCGTAGTTCGCGCCTGGCGAGCTGGTCACCACCATCGGCGCGCCGGCCGCCAGCCGCGTGAACCACGCGCGGCCGCGTCGGTGCAGATCGGCCGGCGCGCCGGCGGCGGCGCAGGCCACGCGGCCGTTCTCGTCGAAACGGATCAGATTGAGGTAGCCCGGAATCCGTCCGGCGATCTCGGCGAGCCGATCGGCGCATTCCAGGCCCACCGACCCGGGGGCGAGGGTCTGCAGCAGGACTTCGCCGCCTTCGATCCGGGCCCTGGCGGTGGCGGCGCTGCGTTCCGCGGCGGCGACCAGGCTGGTGCGCTGGTCGCGCGTCTCGCGCTGGAAGTTGAGGGCCGACTGGGCGGCGCTGAGGATCAGCACGGGCAGCAGGGCCATGGCCAGGGCCGCGCCGAGGCGCACACGGACTGTGGCGGGCTCTCGTCGGCGCCGCCAGCCGAGCGGTGTCACCGCAAGGCGCTCAGGCGCTCCGCGTCGGCCAGGATCGCGCTCATCGCCTGGCCGGCGGCCGCCCCGTCGCGTCGGTAGTCGCCGCTGTCCAGGACCGCCTGCAGGGCGCGTCTGGCGCGGCTGACCCGGCTCTTCACCGTGCCCACCGCGCAGTTGCAGATCTGCGCGGCCTCCTCATAGGCGAAGCCCCCGGCGCCCACCAGGATCAGGGCCTCCCGCTGCTCGGACGGCAACATGGCCAGGCCCTGCCGCAGTTCGTCCAGCGCCACCGGGGCTTCCGGATCGTCCACCGCCACCAGGGTCCGCTCCGCCGCATCCTGGTCCAGCTGGCTTCGCCGCCACGAGCGGCGCTTCTCCGAATAGAACTGGTTGCGCAGGATCATGAAGGTCCAGGCCTTCATGTTGGTGCCCAGCTCGAAGCTGCCGCGGGCGCGCCAGGCCTTCAGCATGGTGTCCTGGGCCAGGTCGTCCGCCGTCGCCGCGTCGCCGCAGAGCGATCGGGCGAAGGCGCGCAGGTGCGGGATCAACGCCACCAGCTCCACCTTGAACGCCGAGTCGGCCCTCGCTTCCCCCCTGCCGTCGCCGGCGCGGGCCATCAGCCTTCGTCCTCCCGCCGCCGGTCCGCGCGGCGCAGGATCTCGAGGAACTCGTCCGGCACGGGTTCGTTGACCACGTCGTCGAACATCTGTCGCAGCTTCACGCCGATCGCCTGCTGTCGCAGCCGCGCCTCGTCCAGCCCAGGCGCCCGCTTCTGATGCGACTTCATGGATTTGTGTTCGATCATCATGCGGCGCTGGCTCGCTTGGCGCGATCAGGCCCCCCACTCAACAGGTTAGTTCCACTGGCCCAACGTCTCAATGGGTCGCAGGTTCCCGCGCGGCGGGTTTTGCGGGCGCGACGTGGCCATGACCTGGCGGGGAACCGTTGCCATTGCGGCGCGTTTGACGCCCATTGGCGGAGGCCGCGACGCGGGCGGCGCCGTGCGCCCGCCGCTCGGCTGTCGAACCTTCAGCCCTGGGAGAGAGCCTTGAGTCTTCTGGCCAGACTGACGCCGCACCTGCCCTATGTGCGCCGCTATGCGCGCGCCCTGACCGGCGATCAGGCGGTGGGCGACAACTATGTGCGCGTGGCGCTGGAGGCCTTGGCCGCCGGGGACCGGACGCTGGAGACGTCGATGTCGCCGCGCGTGGAGCTCTACCACGTGTTCCACGCCATCTGGCGCAGCTCCGGCGCGCGGCTGGAGCCGACGCAGGCGAACGCCGCCGCGCCCGCCGACGACGCCAGCCAGCGGCTGATGCGCATCGCGCCTCGCTCGCGCCAGGCGTTCCTGCTGACCGGGCTGGAGGGGTTCACCCTGGACGAGACGGCGCTGATTCTCGGCGAGGATTTCGAGACCATCGAGGCCCTGATCGGCGAGGCCCAGGCCGACATCGACGCCGAACTGGCCACCGAGGTGCTGATCATCGAGGACGAGCCGGTGATCGCCGCCGACATCGAGGCCCTGGTCACCGAGATGGGCCATCGGGTGACCGACATCGCCGCCACCCGCGCCGAGGCGGTCGATGCGGTGGCGCGCGAGGCGCCGGGCCTGGTCCTGGCCGACATTCAGCTGGCCGACGGCTCGTCCGGCGTCGATGCGGTGAAGGACATACTGCGGCGCCTGGACGTGCCGGTGATCTTCATCACCGCCTTTCCGGAGCGCCTGCTCACCGGCGAGCGGCCCGAGCCGACCTTCCTGATCACCAAGCCCTTCCAGCCGGAGACGGTGAAGACCGCCATCGGCCAGGCCCTGTTCTTCCATCCTAGGCGCAGGCAGGCCGCGGCCTGATCCACCTGTTCCGCGCCTGTTATTCACCTGTTCCACCTGTTATTTCGGTGTTTTTTCCACCTGTTACGGTCTGGAAGCCGTGATCGTTCAATAGGTTGCGGCCACCTGATATCCGCCAGGAACAGGTGATAACAGGTGATAACAGGCGCCAAACAGGCCTGTTATCGATGCATAACAGGTGCGCAACAGGT
>JBIOEG010000041.1:0-40191 GCA_044445825.1 Caulobacterales bacterium | reverse complement strand
GTGCGGAACAGGTGAGCCGGCGGACGCCTGCCCCCCACACCCCCAATCCGAAATTCCCCGCGCAAGCGGGGACCCAGGCTTTTTTGGTTTGTTCCTTCCGTCCACACCCGCACGGCCCCAACCGATTGCAAAAAAGCCTGGGTCCCCGCTCTCGCGACGCTTTCGCGGGGAATTTCGGGTGTGGGGGATCGGGAACCTGGCTGTGCGAGGGCACGTGCGGGCGACCGGTCACCGGGCGCGTGAAATTCGTTTCACGATGTCAAAGACCGCCGCCGGCCCGACGGCCAGCCCGCTCCACGTCACCACGCGCCCGTTGATTTGGCGAGGGCGGAAGGGAAGAGCAGGGAACCACGAAAAACACGAAAAGCACGAACGGGTCGTCGGGCCATCCCCTAATCCTCGTCACCCCGGAAAGGCCGCAGGCCTTATCCGGGGCCGGACGGGCCGGTTCATAGACGCCCTCCAGCTAGCCAGCCGCCCGTCCGGCCCCGGGTCTGCGCCCGGGGTGACGAGGCAGGGGAGCTTCCTCAAGGACAAGCCCCAACCCCCCGATCCCCCCAACGCGGTCATCCCCGCACGGAGTGCGGGATTTCCGTAGACACCTATGCGGAGACCCCGTATAGACGCTCATGGCGGGCCGGCGTAAATTCGAGTGGGACGACGCGAAGGCGCGAGCCAATCTCGCCAAGCATGGCGTTCCCTTCGACTACGCCGCTCGTGTCTTCCAGGACCCTGGCGTGGTCGAGTTCGACGCCAGCCATGAGGAGGACGCAGAAGTACGACACAAGGCGGTCGGCTTGATCGAAGGCAGGCTCTTCGTGGTCGTTTTCACCGACCGCGTCGGGGTCTGCCGCTTCATTTCCGCCCGCCGCGCGAACACGAAGGAGCGTAGAGCCTATGACCCGGTTCACCCTCAATCCGAATAGCGCGCCCGAGCTGTCGGCGGCGCAGCGAGATCGGTTGGACGCCATGACCGAGGCGGAGATCACGGCTGCCGCCGAGGCCGACGTTGACAACCCGCCACTGTCCGACACGGAGCTGAGCAGGCTGCGTTCCGCCCGGCTCGTTCGGCGGGCTCGCCTTCATTCCGGGCTGAGCCAGGCGGCCTTCGCGAAGACATACCGCATCAATGTGGCGCGGCTTAGGGACCTCGAACAAGGGCGCACTCAAGCCGACAGCGCGCTCTTGGCCTATCTCACGGTGATCGAGCGAGAGCCCGAAACCGTCCGGCGCGCGCTTGAGAATTGAGCTGTCCGCGAGCGGCGTCGGTCAACGCAAAAGGGGCTTTCGGACACCGTTTTCGGACAAGGATTCGCCAACGCCAGAATTGGTCCGCGCCGGACAGCGGACTCCCGGAAGGACCGAGTCGGGTGGAAACCGGGCTTCAGCTTTGGGTGAACGCCGACGCGTGCGTCACGTCGGAGGCGGTTTGGGCGTGCCATCCTCATATCGTAGCCCGCTCTCGATCTCGTCCCGGACGTAACCGACGGAAGGCTCGTGACCTAGGTCAGCTTCGATCTTCCCGATGCAGCCCCAGCAGTCACCCCCAGCGTCGCTGGACATCGGGTCGCATGGCACCGACAGCCGGCGCTTGCACAACCTACAGCAATCCCTTCTTTCCAGCTGCATCGCCACGGCTTAGCCTGATAACGAGATGTCTGCCATGGGTGGAGGCGAGCGGTCCTAGCTGAGACGCTCAGGCGCACTGGTTGGCACTAGTGGCGGCCGGTATCGGGACGCCCGCCCGGCGCTGAGCGGATGGCGGGCTCGTCGGACGTAGTGAGGCGGCCATGCGCTGCGCCAATACGCGATGTGGCCTATCATCCGCGAACCACACATGTAAGCAAGCCGGCCATTTGTATTGGGTCCGCCAGAGGTAGCCTCTAACAGTCTCCTTGCCGCCCGTAGTAGCTACTATCGCCCTCCGTCCCGGAAGGTCGGGGCGAAGCGCCAACCCCTCTCCATCCGGATCTATATTGGGGAAGTTGCCCGCGTACACTCCCACATAAGGGACGCCTGCGCAGCTTACCTGGACGATCGCGAAATCGACACGGTCCTGGCCGCCTACCATCGCGCACTTGGCCGGCACTGAGATTGTGAAAGCTTGGCGGGCGTTAGTGACGCTTGGCCGGGTGTCCGGAGCGGCTGGAAGGGGTTTCGGCCGTGAGCAGGCCACCAGGGCAAGGCCCGTAAGAACGAAGAGAAAGCTGATCGGGCGCTTGGTCACGGCGGGACGTTGGCATGAACCTGGTCCGCGCGCGAGCATCACTTCGCCGTAGTTTGTGTCCGCTCAGGGTCGATTCTCCCCGTTGGCTGAAGGTCGGAAAGCGGACTCATGGCCGTGTCCGCCCAAAGGGCGGTCGTTGTCCGAGAATCGACACCACGCTGCCCCTCCCCGATTGGTTCGAGCATTCATCGATATCCGGACAGCCGCCTTTCCGAAGGACCGAGTTGGGCGGCAACTGGAAGTTGCCGTGTTATTGGCCCGCAGGTTCAGCTACTGAGATTTCCCATGACCGACGTCACCAAAGCCGGCTCGTTCGCGCTCGGCGAGCGCACCGTCAACCGCATGGGCTACGGCGCCATGCAACTCGCCGGGCCCGGCGTGTTCGGGCCGCCCAGGGATCGCGACGCCGCGCTCGCCGTGCTGCGGGAGGCCGTGGCGAGCGGGGTCAATCACATTGACACCAGCGACTTCTATGGTCCGCACGTCACCAACCGGCTGATCCGAGAGGCGCTGCATCCCTATCCGAAGGATCTGGCGATCGTAACGAAGGTCGGCGCCGTGCGGGGCGACGACGCCTCGTGGAACCCGGCGTTCGCCCCCGCGGACCTTACCCGCGCAGTCCACGACAACCTCACCAACCTGGGTGTCGACGTCCTGGACGTGGTCAACCTGCGGATCATGGGAAGCCGCCACGGGCCGAGCGAAGGATCGATCGAGGAGCCCTTCACCACCCTCGCGGAGCTGCGGAGGCAAGGCCTGATCCGCCATCTCGGCGTCAGCAACGCAACGTCGGCGCAAGTCAGCCAGGCGCGCGGCATCTCGCAGGTCGTCTGCGTCCAGAACCTGTACAACCTCGCCCATCGAGGCGACGACGCCCTGGTTGACGAACTCGCGGGCATGGGCGTGGCCTATGTGCCGTTCTTCCCGCTGGGCGGTTTCACGCCTCTCCAGTCCTCGACGCTTTCGGACGTGGCGGCCGAACTCGGCGCGACACCGATGCAGGTGGCGCTCGCCTGGCTGCTTCAGCGCGCGCCCAACATCCTGCTGATCCCCGGCACCTCTTCGCTCGACCACCTCCGTGGGAATCTCAAGGCGGCCGAGCTCGAGCTGTCGGGCGACGTGATCTCAAGGCTGAACGAGATCGACCGGAGCGGCGCCGACCCGCGGACCCTCGCGCCTCTTCGGAGCTGACCCGCCGAGGGTGGGCCGCTGTGGAGGGAATGCTCTCGCGGGAGTTTGACTCGCCGCCCGCGCGGGTCATCGGTAGTCTGCGTTGGTGATGTTCAAAGAGCTGACACATGACGACCTTTGATGACCGGGAACGGGGCTTCGAAGCCGCGTTCGTTCATGACGCCGAGGTCGAGTTCAAGGCGACCGCGCGGCGCGACCGGTTTCTGGGCGCCTGGGCCGGCCGGCTGATGGGGCTGAGCGGGCAGGATCTGGTGAACTACGCCGCCGCCGTTGTCCAATCGGACTTCAAGCACCCCGGCGACGCGGATGTGCTGCACAAGATCGCCCGAGATCTCGCGGCCTCGGGCGTGAAGACCGCCGAGGAAACGCTCCGCGGCAAGATGGGCGAATTTCTCTCCGTCGCACGCGAACAAATCCACGCCGGCCAGTAGCGCTGGCCAGTAGCGCTGGAGTGTGAGCGACGCCGACCTACGGCGCGCTGAGCATCACCCTGGCGCCCTGGGCGCCGGCGGTGGCCGCCTGTGGCGTCGCCGCCTGGGCCAGGATCACGAAGTCGTTGAAGCAGGCGCGCGAGGTGGTGGCCAGTTGCCAGCCGCCATACGTGCCCAGCTCCTCCGGCTGAGTCTCCGGCGCGCTGGGCAGCCACTCGCCCCCGCCGCGCCGCCAGTACAGCCACCGGTGGAACGGAATGCCCCGCGTGGCGTCATGGCGGGTGCCCTTGCGGGTGACCATGGCCTCTTCCTGGTAGAGCTTGCAGCCGATGGAATCGCCGTCCTCGATGACCACCAGAGCCTCGCGCCACTTGGGGATCTGGCCCGCCCCGTACCCCGGCGGGCAGGCGTCCGACTGTTTCCCGGCGGCCGGCGGCGCACCGCCCGCCGGCTGATCCCCAGGTGCCGTCACCGATGCGGCGCTCTCGCCGACCTGCAGGCCGTAGCAGGCAGACGGGGCGCGCATCTCCGGGTGCCGGTTGTAGTAGCCCTCGAGCTGGTTGTACTGCTCGTCGGTCGACACGATGAGGACGTAGAGGTTGCGCAGCCGCCGCAGGTCGTCGGAGTTGGTGACCGGCGAGACCTGCCACTGAGCTGACCAGCTGTCCGAGGCGCCGACGTCCAGCTCGGACGCCGGCTTGGTCAGGTCGAAGTGGGGCATGCGGACGGTGGGAGAGGCCCCGGCCGAAACCGAAGCCTGGCCGGTGCTCAGCAGGATCTGGGTCGGCACCATGTCGTGATCGGAGATCGCGGCGGCGATGTTGCGCAGCACCTGCACGTCGCGGATGCGCGAGACGCTGTCGACCATTTCCAGGGTGTTCTCGCGCACCTGCGTCGCGGCGCAGCCGGCCAAGGCTCCGGCCAGCAAGGCCGCGGAGATTGCGTGACCGGTGAAACGCTGCATCGCAACCCGTCCCCCGAATGTCGACAAGCTCAGAGAACGAAGTTACGGCGAATTGTCAAATTAGGTGAACGAGCCGCAGCGCCAACTCGCCACCCTGGGCCGACGTTGATTCAGACCGCTGCGGCTTGCGCCTTGGCTTCCTTGCGCTTGCTGGCCAGCGGATGCATGACGCCCGCGCCGGCCGGCCAGACGCCGGGGTCGGTCTTGATGCGCCGGGCGATGCGCTGGGCGTGAGCAGACAAGGTCTGCCACACCTCGTGCGGCATCGACGGCGCGAACCACTTTTCCTCCAGCCACGGCGCGCCGTACTCGACATTGGGCATCGCGCGGATCTCCCGGCTGAGGTTCGGCGTGGCGCCGTGCCAGGCGCGATTGTCGCGGAACACGCCCGCCCCGGCCGGCGCGCCCACCAGGGTCGAGAGCCGCATCCAGTCCGGCTCCTCCGAGGGCGAAGGCGGCCGCCCGGGCCGCGCCTGGGTGCCGGGGATCTGGCGGATCGGACCGTTTTCCCAGGTGAGGTCCGACATCAGGAAATTGATGGTGATCATCGGCGGGGTGCGCTCGAAGATCAGCTGGCGGGTGGTGTGCTGCAGCTCGTCCGAGCCTTCGACCCTGCGCAGTTCGATGCCGAGCCGTTCGGCTTGCCGCACCCGGGCCTCGGGCAGCTCCCAGGACTCGCGCACGTCGGCGTGCAGGGCCTGGTACTCGATGGCGCCGGGCAGGCAGAGGTCGCCGCCCGCGCCGATCACATGATAGTCGTCGCCGCCGAACAGCCGCGTCAGGATCGGCGTGGTGGCCGGCAGGTCGATCATCGACGCCCAGGCCGGATCGTGCAGCAGCTGGCGCGAGGCCGACGCCGTGCCGTAGCTGTAGCGGTGCGGCAGGCGGCCGGACTCGGTCAGGTACTTGCGCCCGCCCGCCCCGGGAATCTCCAGGATCTGCTTCAGCACCCGGGCGCTGCCTTCGCGGAGCCGGGCCAGCGCGTCGGGATCGAGCAGGTCGCGGACCACCACATAGCCGTCGCGGAAGAACATGCTCGCCGCGCGCTCGACCTCGTGCGGTTGCAGGATCTCCACGCCCTGAACCCCGTTGTGGGCGCGCAGATGCTCACGCAGGCGGACCACCTCGGGATCGTCATAGACCCGCCGCGCCGGCGCGCGCGGGTCCGCGCCGTCGGTCCCGGCCTCGCGCACCAACGGCAGGCCGTCGTCGTCCACGGTCTCGTTGGGCGCCGTCAGCGGGCACCAGCCCACCGCCGTCTGGCCGTGGACCTGCAGGTTCTCGAGCTCGCTCATAGACGTCTGGACTCCGCGTCGCCTGCGCGCATCAAATCAAGACGCCAGGCCATATGTCCAGAGCGCGAGTGCGTCGGGCGGCTAGCCGGACATGGCATCCAGCGCGGCGTCCTCAGTCGGCGCGGTCCACTGGCTCACCTTGGTGAGCAGTTCGGCGGCGTCGATGGGCTTGGCGATGTGGTCGTTCATGCCGGCCGCGCGGCAGGCCTCGCGGTGCTCGGGCAGCACATTGGCGCTGAGCGCCAGGATCGGCGTGCGCAGATTGAGATCGCAGGTCTTGCGTATGGCGTGGGTGGCGGCCAGGCCGTCCATGCCCGGCATCTGCAGGTCCATCAGGATGAGGTCGAAGGCGCCCAACATCGCCGCCTCCACCGCCTCGGAACCGCTGGCCGCCTCGGTAATGTCGTGACCGAAGGCGCCCAACATGGTGCGGACCAGTTCGCGGTTCACCGCCACGTCGTCGACCACGAGAATTCTCGCCGCGCGGATGCCGTAGTTGGGCTCGGCCCGGGCGAGAGCCGGTCGCGCGAGCTCGGCGGGCGGCGCTTGGATGGTGAACCAGAAGGTCGATCCGACGCCGACCTGGCTCTGCACGCCGATGTCGCCGCCCATGATCTCCACCAGGTTCTTGCAGATGGCCAGGCCCAGGCCTGTGCCGCCGAACTCCCGCGTGGTCGATCCGTCCACCTGGGAGAAACGCTGGAACAGTCTGCCCAGCAGATCCTGCGGTATGCCGACGCCGGTGTCCGTGACCGCCACGCGCAGGGCGCCGGCGCCCTGCGCCGCGTAGCTCACCTCGACGCTCACCCCGCCCTGGTTGGTGAACTTCACGGCGTTGCCCAGCAGGTTCAGCATGATCTGGCGCAGGCGGGAGCTGTCGGCGTCCACCGCCGCCGGAAGATCGCTGACCACCTCGCAGCGCACCGCCAGCCCCTTGGCCGAGGCCTGGTCGGCGACCAGTTCCACCGTCTCCGCCACGAAGGCCGCCGGATCGAACGGTTGAGGGTCCAGCACGATCTGGCGGGCTTCCAGCTTGGAGAAATCCAGCACGTCGTTGACCACGCCCAGCAGGCTCTGGCTGGCGGTGACGATACGGCGCACATAGGTCGCGGCGGTCGGCGGCAAACCCCCGACGGCGTCGAGCAGGCCGCCGAAACCGATGATGGCCGTGAGCGGCGTGCGTATCTCGTGGCTCATGTTGGCCAGGAACTCGCCCTTGGCCACCGCCGCGGCCTCGGCCTCGGCCTGCTTGCGGCGCAGTTCGTCCTCCATGGCCACGCGGGCGGTGACGTCGCGGATCACCGTGACCGCCCCGATGGCCCGGCCCGCGTCGTCGAAGATCGGCGAGGGGTTGCCCTGCAACCAGACCCAGGAACCGTCCGCCCGCAGTCCGCGGAACGGCGTGCGTCCGAGGTCCGAGGGCGGCGCGCCGCGGGCCACCGCGGTGCGGTGGGCGAGCGTGCGGCCGTGATCTTCGGGATGGACGAATTCGGCCATGTTGCGGCCGGTCACCTGCAGCGGCTCATAGCCGAGCTGGCGCACCGCGGGGGAGGCGAACTCGATCACGCCCTTGCGGTCGTAACGGATGATGATGTCGGTGGCGTTTTCGGCCAGCAGCCGGTAGCGGGCCTCGCTCTGCGCCATGGCCTGCTCGGCGGCGCGCCGTTCGGTGACGTCGCGCATGTGCGAGATCGCGGCGACCACCGTCCCGGCCGCGTCGCGGACCAACGACGCGCGGCCCTCCAGCCACATCAGTTCGCCCGATTTGCAGATGACGCAATATACGCGCCGCACGCTGTCCGGGAGCGGACGTCCCGAGAACAGGTCCTCGGTCCGCGACTTGGCGACGGCGCGTCCGTCGGGATGGAGGAAGTCCATCACCTCCCGGCCGATCATTTCGCCCGGGGCGTAGCCGAGCTGGCGGCAGGCCGGCGAGATGTACTCGATCACGCCCGCGGAGTTCGAGCGCATGATGATGTCGCTGGAGCGCTCGGTGAGCTGCCGGTAGCGGGCCTCGCTATCGGTGAGCGCGTCCTTGAATTGGCGGCGCTGCATGAGCGTGGCGGAGACCGCCAGGCTGATCGTCGCCGCAACAACCAGGGACGCCTGCAGCATGATGATCTGCTCGATGCGGTCGCCGTGCGCCGCGGCGGGCCCGCGACCCGCCAGGGTGAAGCCGATCGAGATCGCCGCCATGATCACCAGCCCGACGGCCGCCCCCAGGGCCTCCAGCTCGAACACCACCAGCAGCAGACCGCCCCACACCAGACCGGCCAATGGGTAGCGGGTCTGCGAGAACACGGCGCAGTCTATCGCCGCCAGCAAGGCCAGAACCCCGAGCGAGCGCCACCACCGCCCGGGCTCGACCGCCCGCCGAATGGCCTCGCCGGTCACCCCGAGCAGCGCCGGCGTCAGCATCAGCAGGCCCAGAACATCGGCCATCGTCCACACCGCCAGGGTGCGCGCGATGTCCCTGTGCTCGAAGGCGCCGAGCATCTCCGACGCGAGCAGGGCGGCGGTCAGCGAGCCGAGCAGGGCCAGCGCGGCGAAGATCCAGAAGGCTCTTTGCCGGAGCAGGTCCGGCTTCGGCCCCACCAGCCAACGCAAGCCGATGGCGCAGATGGCGATTTCCGCGAGGTTGCAGAGCGGCAGCCCGATTGCTGGGAGCCAGAACCTGCCCACCGAGGCGTTGGCGAGGGTCATGCCGACCAAGCTGGCCAGCCCGATCAGCGGCCAGCTGCGCCGCGGCGAGCGCACCACGATGGCCAACACCACCGCATTCCCCGGCCAGATGGCGGCGACGCCGCCGGTGCGGCTGGTGAGCGTCAGGCTGAGCCAGGCGAGGACGAAGGCGGCGAGGCCCGTGGCCAGGGCGCGCAGCATCGCCTGGGGCATCCAGTCTTCGCGCGCCGCTTCGTCCACCCCTCCGGTCCCCCGCACCGATTCTTACCCAACTGATGTTCTGGGCTAACAGGGTTTCCGAAGACTGAACCGCCTCTTGCGCGCAGCCCGACGTCCGGCCGAACGAACCTCGGCCTACGGCGTCGTGGGAGGATCGCCTGGCGCCGGGGGGGCCTTGTCCGCTTCGTCACCGGCCTCGATCAGGTGCTTCGACGGCGGATCCATGACCTCGCCCAGCCCAAGCATGAGCCCGGCCAGGGCGACACCAGCCTTCGCGCTACGCCCGAGACGCCGCCCCGCCCACGCGAACAAGGGCGCCAAGGCGATCAGGACCGCGGCCGCGATCAGGTAGGCCTGCCATGACCGCATCGAGGCGCTTCACACGTAGTCGAACAGGGCCATGAACCCGAAGTCCATGTGCAGTTGCTGGTGGCAGTGAAACAGGGTGAGGCCGGGGTCGTCGGCGACGAAGTCCACCTCGATCTCCTGGTAGCCGCCCAGCATCACCACGTCTTTCATCACCCCCGCCGTGGGCTTGCCGGCGACCCGGGTCAGCTCGAAGCTGTGCCGGTGCAGGTGCACCGGGTGGATGTCGTCGCTGGCGTTGTGCATCCGCAGCCGGTAGCGCCGCCCCTCGCGCAGGTGGAACATCGGCGCCATGGCGCTGTCGGAGAACGCCACGCCGTTGATGGTCCACTGATTGAAGCCGTCCAGCGCCGCGTTGCGCTTGGCGAAGGTCATGTCGAAGGTCTCGTCCGGCTGCGGCGCGCCGCCCCCGGCCCTGCCGAACACGGTGTAGTCCCACCGGGACGTGGGCGGGGCGGTCCATTGCGGCTCGCCGGCGCTCCCTTCGTACTGCACCACGCAGCCCAAGCCGTGGGCGCGGTCGTCGTCGGCGAGGTCGCCCAACACCCAGACCCCCGGGTGGTTCATCTCCACCACCGCCGAGATGCGCTCCGCCGTGCCCAGCCAGAGCACGGGGACCATAGCGGGGTTGGGGACCGGATTGCCGTCCAGCGCCACGACCTGGAAGCTGTGACCGGGAAGAGCGAGGCTGCGGATCTCGCCGGCGCTGCCGTTCAGCACATGGAACAGCACCCGCTCGCTGGGCTTGACGCGGATCGGCTCGCCGTGGCCCAGCATCCTGCCGTTGATCGAGAACGCGTCGTAGCCGACCTCGTAGCCGTGCGGCGCGCCGGCGGCGAGGGACGCGTTCATCGCCGCCTCGCCGGTCGCCTTGAGGGAAGGGACCACATCCGCGGGCGACAGGAAGTCCATGGCCATGTCGCCGCCGCGGCTGAAGCTCGGCTCGAACTCCTTCAAGGTGAGAAACACCTCGCGGTCGAAACGGCCGATCGGCGCCTTCGGCTCGATGTAGACCGGGCCGACCTGGCCGCTGTATTGCCCCATCTGCAGGTTCGCGCCCGCCCTCAGGTGGGTGTGATAGAAGCGCAGTCCCGGCGGGCCCGGCATGAATGCGATGCGCCGCGATCCGTGCGCGGGGATGTAGGGCGTGCCCTCCTCCGCCGCCCCATCCACGTCCACTGGCAGCCTCAGTCCGTGCCAGTGCAGCTGCTCGGGCGTGTCGGTGTCATTGTGGATGTCGACGATCGCCGGCACGCCCTCCCTGAAGCGCAGCAGGGGTCCGGGAAACTGTCCGTTGTAGGTGGTGGTGGCGATGATCTTGTCGGGCGCCAGCTCCACCAGGCCAGAGGCTATGCGGATGACATAGTCGGCCGGGCGGGTGACGGCGCCGGCGCGCGGCGCGAAGGCCGCTGGGAGCGTTCCGGCGAGCCCGGCTGCGGCGCCCAGCTGCAACAGCTGTCTGCGATCGAAGGACATCCTGGCCTCGGTCGGTCCCGGCGGCGGCTGGCCGCTCGCTGACAGCTTGCGGCGCAATGCCGAACCAGGTCAACGACGACAGGCCGGACGCGCCTTTCGCCGCCGCTACGGCGCCACGCCGTCCGACGTGCGCGGCGAGGCCCGCCAACGGGCGAGCGTCAGCGCATAGTGTCTCCCCCGCCACGGGCCGCATTTCGCGGCGCCGGCGGAACCCCAGGTAAGGACTTGTTTACCGGTCCCTCTCACCTAGGGACCGGGGACTGTTGGCTTTGTGGGGCTGACCATGATTGCGACGGCACTTCGGCGCCGGTGGCCCGGCTTCGTCTGGAACATGCTGGACGAGGCCGACGCCTTGGAAGAAGCGTACGGTTGCGAGGCCGCGCTGGGCGTGGTGCTCGACCGTATCCTGAGCGTCGATCGGCCGACGCGCCGGCGGCTCTATCTTCTGCACGACGAACTCGCCCGGCGCGCTCAGGCGCGCCGCGGCGGCTATCACTGATCCGCCCACCGCGTGAGCGTCAGCTCGCGCCTCGCGCCACGCCGGTGATGTAGGCCAGCTGATCGGCGAGACGCGGCGACGTAGGGAAGGCCCCGTCCAGCGCGGCGGTGCCCACGGTGAATGCGGCAGCTCCGGCCGCGCCGGCGGCCTCGATGCGCTCGCGGCGGTCTATCGAGCCGGCCATGACCACCGGCTTGCCTTCGGCCGCGGCGCAGACCCGGCGCATCAGGGCCGGCACATCGCCGTCGAAGCGGTAGGCGAGCAGGTCCAGGCCATGCACGCCGGCCTCGGCGACCAGACGTCCGGCGCTCGCCGCGATGGCCTCGACGCTGCCGCACAGCCGGCTGGGCAAGCCGACGATCTCGCCCGGGAAGGGATAGTAGCGGATCGGCGAGCCGGCGATGATGGGCAGGACCACCTGTGGCCTCACGCCGCCCATCAGCACATCCACGCCGAGCTCCACCGCCGCCCGGGCCGAAGCCGCCTCGCTGGCGGCGTCCAGGCTGACTATTTCCAGATAGAGCGTCGCTCCGGCGCCCCGGATCGCCTCGGCCAGCCGGTGCAGTTCGGAGATCGGCAGCCCGACGTCCTTGAAGCCGACGTGCCGGACGCCGGCCTCCAGCGCCTCCGGCAGCCGGGCCCGCGCGTCGGCGATGGTCCGGTCGTCGCGGGTGAGCATGAAGATGAAGTCGGGCGCCATGGCCTCGTCCCGGTCCGGCGGCGCCGCGCACGCCGCCCGCCAGGCACTGTTGCACGTCGCCGGGGCCATTGGGCCAGAGGAATCGCGGCGGACGCCCGCCTTCACGCTCGCGCGACGAGCTGAAGCGTGACCAGCAGCGCGATCGCCGCGAGGCAGTAGAGGTGGTCGCGCAGGATCAGGCGGGCGAGACTGGACTGGAGTTCCGGCCCGTCCGCCCCACCGGCCAGGCGCGAAGCGTTGGGAATGGTGCGCGCGACGGCGAGACCGATCGCGCTGGCCGCAGCCGCGAGAGAGACCCACGCCGCCCAGCCGCGGCCCTGCTGCAGCACGATCTCGGCGACGATGGCGGCCACGGTCAGCAGCATCACCACCCTGACGAGCCCTCCCATCGGCCGCGCGTCGGTGGTGACGCGCCGGTAGTAGGCGCGGATGGACGCCAGCACCTCGGCCGGCAGGATTTCCCCGGCGTGGCCCCGGGTCTGAACGTCGAACATCAGGTCGAACCAGAGGACGGCCATCAGGAACCCCCCTCCGGCCGCGGCGCATGCGTGCATCCGGCTCTCCCCTCGACCCTTCGAAGCCGTCAGCCCTGCGCCCGCGCCTTGCGCCACATAGGGTAGAGCGTCGGCCCGCCGGGCAGCTTGAGCTCGCCGGTGACCTCGAAGCCGAAGCTGGCGTAGATCGGGATGTTCGAATCCTTGCTGGATTCCAGATAAGCCGGCATTCCGGCCGCGTCGGCATTGGCAAGTTGGCGGCGGATCACCACGCCGCCGAAGCCCTTGCCCTGCTTGGCCGGGTCGGTGCCGATCGCCTGCAGGTAGAAGTGCGGCTCGTGCGGATGATGCTTCTCGATGATGTCCATCATGCCGACCACGTGGGCCGCTCCGCCGACGCCGAACAGGCCGAGGAACTCGGCGCCGTTGGTGATGTACTGCCACCAGGGGATTTCCCACTGGCCGGGCGGACGCCACAGCGCCACGGCCTCGTAGCCGCTGGTGACGTCGCAGGCGCCGTGCGGCAGTCCGAGCTTGAACAGCAGCTTGAACAGCCGAGGCATCTTCACCTCGCGCGTCGCCTCGTCGCGCAGGATGAAGCAGATCAGCGGATCGTCGAAGAACGCCCGGCCGAGGGTCGCCGACAGAGGCTCCGCATCCGCCCAGGTCGCCGCCCTGGCCGTCGCGCCGGCTTCGCGGGCGGTCTGGATGTCGCTCATGTTTTGATCCCCCGATGTCGGGCGTGCGCCGGCCCGCCGCCTATGACTAGCGACAAACGGCGGCGATGAGAAACGCGATGCCGTGCGCGCGCGCTCGGCGAAACGCCGCACCGCGCCCTTGCATGACCGCCACGCGAGCCTAAGTGCCATTGAACGCCACGGACTAGCGGAGCGGCCATGTCATCGCTGAAGTACGAGATCGTGGAACACGACGGCGGCTGGGCCTATCGCGCCGAGGGCACCTATTCCGAGACCTTCCCCAGCCACGACGCGGCGCTGCACGCGGCGCAAAGGGCGGCCCGGGAGCAGGTCGTGCCCGGCCCCACCACCGGCATCGAATACGAGGACGCCAAGGGCCGCTGGCACGCCGAGATCAGCTCCGGCGACGACCGCCCGGAGCCGGAGGTAGAGGACTAGCGGAGCGGCCTGCCCCGCGCGGCCGGTCTTAACCACGGAGGACACGGAGGACCACGGAGGACACGGAGGACCACGGAGGTCACGGAGGCGGGATGGCGGGCTGAGCGCGACCGCGGAGGGGCGAAGCACACAGCACACAGGGCCGCCCGGCGGGCGGCCGGCTCATTACCGAACCGGCGGACACCTCGCTCCGTGACCTCCGTGGCCCTCCGTGTCCTCCGTGGTGAAGACTACGGTTCGACGTGACACCGGCTTCCATGGAAGTCGACGCTTTTGCACCTGACGCGGAGGCCTGAAAGCGCCCTACGCCACCAGTTCCAGCCGCTCCAACCCCCGGAAGAACGGCAGGCTCCGCCACGCTGGCGCTTCGTCCGGGTGCGCCAGGCGCAGGTTGGGGAAGCGCTCGAACAGCTTGAGCAGCGCCACCTGGGCCTCGAGCCTCGCCAGCGGCGCGCCGATGCAGATGTGGGCGCCGCCGCCGAAGGCCACGTGCGGGCGGTGCTTGCGCGTGACGTCGAACCTGTGCGGGTCCACGAACACCTCCGGGTCGCGGTTGGCGGCGCGCAGGTGGAACATCAGGCTCTGCGAGGCCTTCACCGGACAGCCGCCGATGTTGAGGTCCTGAGAGGCCACGCGGGCGGTGCTGTCCACCGGCGGCTCATAGCGCAGGGTCTCCTCCACCACGGCGTTGATGATCCCGGGGTCGGCGCGCAGCTTGGCGAGCTCGGAGGGATTGAGCAGCAGCAGCCGAACGGCGTTTCCGATCAGGTCGGTGGTGGTGAGGTTGCCGCCGATCAGCAGGGCGCTGAGATTGATCAGCAGTTCGTTGTCGCTCAGCGGCGCGCCGGCGGCCTGAAGCCGGGTCATGTCGGAGATCAGGTCATCGCGCGGTTCGGCCCGGCGCGCGTCGATGATTTCCTTGAAGTAGGCGAACAGCGCCTCATTGGCCCGCTCCATCTGCGCCGTCTGCTCGTCGGTGCGGAACGGGTTGAGGCTCTGGATCACACCCTCCGACCACTCCCGGAACTCGCCCAGCCGTTCGTGGTCCACCCCCAGGATCGAGGCGATCACATCGATGGGCACGCGCACGCAGAAGGCGCTCATCAGGTCGAAGGGACCCGAGGTATTCAGGTCGTCCAGCGCCTCGTCGATGATCCGCTCGACCTGCGGCTTGAACTTGGCGACCCGGGCGTAGAGCGCCTGGGACAGGGGTTGGCGGATGCGCGCGTGGTCGGGATCGTCGAGCATCAGGATGCTGGTGGTCTCGCCGCGCCCCACGCCTTCGGGGATATCCCGCGCGAAGCGCTGCTGCAGCAGAGCGCCTTCTTCCGCCCGCATAGGATCGCGCCACAGGGTGCGGTCGGAGACCAGCGGCCTCACGTCGTTGTAGCGGGTGAGCACGAAGGAGCCGGACATCTCGTCCCGGTGCACCGGGCAGCGGGCGCGCAGGTCGTCGAGCACCTGGTGCGGGTCGGCCTTGTAGTCCGCGTCCAGGGGCGTCAGCTGAAGGATGGTCGGCAGCGGCTTGTCGGACATGTGTCGGGTTTCTCGAACGCGCGCATCGGCGGCCGCACATGGCCAGTCGGGATCCTGGCGCCTAGATAGGCATGATCAGATCGCGCGCCAGCGGAACCCTCGCCACCGGCGTTCAGTCCGCGCCGGCGAGGATCGCCTGCTTCTGCTTCTCGGTGAAAGCGAGCAGCTTGTTCATATAGGCGAAGCGCGTGTAGTCGCGGCCTTGGGCGCTGAGCTTGTCGAACCAGTCGTCCTCGCCGAGCATCTCGCCCAGCCGCGGCGCATTGCGGTGGAGCATCTGCACGTCGGTCTTCTTCGGCTCCAGGCTGCGCAGGATTCCCCGGTTGAAGTGGGCGTGGAGGGTGACGCGGTCGCCGGGCTCCGTGCGGTCGCCCTGCCAGTGCCAGACACCATGGGTGAAGTAGACCACCGAGCCCTTGGGCATCTCGATGGGCACGCCGGCGTTGTGGCCCTCGCCGGGCCTGGGCGCGCGGCGCATCCTGTGGCTGCCGGGCACGATCCAGGTGGGTCCGGACTCCACCCGCCAGTCCTCCAGCGCCCAGACGCCGACGCCGGTCATGGCGAACTCCGGATAGGGCTCAGGCACGTGGGCGTAGTCGGTGTGGATTGGGATCACGCCGGGGCCCGGGCCCTTCTTGATGGAGCTGAACGAGGCGATCACCGCGCCTCGCCCCAGTGACGCGTCCACCAGGGTCATCAGCAGGGGGTTCTGAATCAGCTGCTCGAACTCGCGCCCGTGGTACAGCATCCAGTTCATCGAGAACGTCTGGTGCGGCAGCAGGGCGCGCAGCACGGCGGCGCGCACCTCGTCGGCGAATTCCGGGGAGATCGCGTTCTCGATGACCGTGTAGCCCTGCTCTTCCATCTCCCGGATCTTGCCGGTGAGCCCCTGGCGCGCGGCGCGGTGCGCCAGGTCGGGGTTCTCCACCGTGCGGCGGCCGAGGTGGTCGTGCAGCACGGCCATGATCTCCTGCGCCGTGTCGTCCTTGAGGGCGCCCTTCGCCCGAACGGCGCCCTTGCCGCACATGGTGCGAACCTCACGCAGCATCGCTTTCATCGCCCCCGGCGCCAGCACGCCGACGAACTGCGCGCCGGTGAGTCCGGCCTGGTAGTCCCCCTCCACCACCATGTCGGCGTCGGCGTTGAACGCGCGAGAGACCGAGACCGCGTCACCGTCGTAGCGCATGCTCCAGGCGCCGACGTTGTCCGGGAACTCCAGATGCGGCGGCGCGTCGGTGAACCGCTCGCTCACCGAAAACGCCCGCCCGCCAAGCTGTTCCTTGCGCTGCGCGCAGGCGCGCTCGAGGTATGACTTGGCATCCGCGAGCCAGGCGTCGGACAGGAACTCGTAGCGGTCCGGCAGGGTGATCATCGCTCGGCCTCCTTGTCCGCTCCGCCGCGAAGCTCGGCCGCACCCGGCGGGCGCGGGCGCGATGGGCGGAAGCGCCAGTTACAGTCCACGGTATCCCCAGCGTCAGGTCAAGGCGCGCGGCGAGGGCTTGGTCCCCCGCGCCGGCGGACGGCTCGCCCGCGTCGGCCTGGCGGGCGGTCGCCCACCCGCCAGACCGCACGCTCCGCGCGGACGAGCCGCGCGACCTGTTCCGCGCGACCCATTCGCCGCGCGAGGACAGAGGCTACCACCTCGATGCTTTCCACCGAACAAACCGCACGCCGAGGCTCGCGCGTCAGAAGCGCGCATCCGGGTCTGCCGCTCGCGCCTCGGTGCATTGCCCCGCTTGCGGTAATGCGGAATGATCCGGCGATTGGACCGAGGTCGCGTTGAAGTGACGCACCGCGGCTGACCTGGAGGATATCAGATGGCCGACGGCTCCCTGCGCATCGCCGAGGACGCGCGCGCAAAGGCCTATGCGACCCCGCTGGAGGATTTCCACCCCGGCGATCCGGAACTGTTCCGCACCAACACCCACTGGCCGTGGTTTGAGCGGCTGCGCAAGGAAGCGCCGGTGCACTACTGCAAGGCCAGCGAATTCGGGCCTTACTGGTCGGTGACCCGCTACAACGACATCATGGCGGTGGACACCAACCACCAGGTGTTCTCCTCGGAGTCCTCGCTGGGCGGCATCACCATCCGCGACGCCAGGCCCGACCTGCGTCGGCCCAGCTTCATTGCGATGGACCCGCCCAAGCACGACGCCCAGCGCAAGACCGTCAGCCCCATCGTCAGCCCGCACAACCTGATGAACATGGAGCCGATCATCCGCGAGCGGGCCGCCAAGATCCTGGATGAGCTGCCGCGCGGAGAGGTGTTTGACTGGGTCGACCGGGTGTCCATCGAGCTCACCACCCAGATGCTGGCGACCCTGTTCGACTTCCCGTTCGAGGAGCGGCGCAAGCTGACTCACTGGTCGGACGTGGCCACCTGTTTCCCCGGCCCGGGCATGATCTGCGAGACCGAAGACGAGAAACAGTCGATCCTCAAGGAGTGCCTGAACTACTTCCTGCGGCTGTGGAACGAACGGGTGAACGCCGAGCCGAAGACCGACCTCATCTCGATGATGGCGCACAGCGAGTCGACGCGGAACATGACCCACGACGAGTACCTGGGAAACATCATCCTGCTGACCGTCGGCGGCAACGACACGACGCGCAACTCGATCTCGGGCGGGCTCTACGCCCTGAACCAGAACCCGGACCAGTACGCCAAGCTGCGCGCCAACCCGGACCTGATCCCCAACATGGTGCCGGAGATCGTCCGCTGGCAGACGCCGCTGGCCCACATGCGCCGCACCGCGGTGGAAGACACCGAGATCGCCGGCCAGCCCATCAAGGCGGGCGACAAGGTGGTCATGTGGTACGTCTCGGGCAACCGCGACGAAAGCGTCATCGAAAACCCGGACGCCTTCAACATCGAGCGCGAGCGACCTCGCCAGCACCTGTCCTTCGGCTTCGGCATCCACCGCTGCGTCGGCAACCGCCTGGCCGAGATGCAGCTGCGCATCGTCTGGGAAGAGATCCTCAAGCGCTTCGACCGCATCGAACTGGTCGAGGAACCCCGCCGCGTCCGCTCGAACTTCGTGAAGGGCTACGAATACATGCCCGCGAGGATCGTGGCCTAGGGCTGTGCGGTAAATTTCGCTTCCGCACACGTCGGAGCAGATGTGACCCACGAACCGCTTGATCGCGTGCTGTACGCGGACGAGGTATTTCAGATTCAGGGCGCGATCTTCGAGGTCAGCCGTGAAATGGGAACCGGATTCCTGGAGGCCGTCTATCAGGAGTGCTTGGCGCTCGAGTTCTCCTCGCGCGAAATTCCGTTTACGGCGGGGCGACCACTGGGATTGAGTTACAAAGGCCGAATCTTAAGGCAGACCTATGTGCCGGACTTCGTGTGCTTCGATCGGATGATTGTAGAACTCAAAGCCGTGAAGGATGTCGTCCCAGAGCACAGGGCGCAGCTGATTAACTATCTGAGGGCGACCGGTCTGAGGCTTGGACTGCTCGTCAACTTCGGCGGCGCACCGAAGGCGCGCGTCGAGCGAATCGTACTTTGATGGCGCGGCGCAATTGGGCTGCGCGGGCAAGGAACCACGAAAAACACGAAAAGCACGAACCGTTCCGTGCTTGTTTGGATCGCCAGAAGTCTCGAGTATGCCCAACCTCGCGCCAAAGGCGCGGCTCTCCTAAAATTCTGAGAGCAGGCGCCAGCCCGTTCGTGCTTTTCGTGTTTTTCGTGGTTGATTCTTCTAGATCGCTCGCCGCGCTCGGCCGTAGTCCCTCGCCCCATTCAAAAATTGTCGGTTGAGCGCCGGGCCTGGCGGCGCGAGAGTGGCTCAAGACAACTGAGGCGCCGCGGAGCGCGGGGCCACGCCTGGGACGCATGCCCATGAACCAGCTCGTACGCCAGCTCCAGGTCGAGCGCCTGACCCTGGCCCCGCTGACCCCCAGCATCGGGGCGGAGGTCGCGGGCGTCGACCTAGGCGAGCCGCAGGACGCAACGACGATCGCCGGCCTGCGCCGCGCCCTGCTGGACTGGAAGGTGCTGTTCTTCCGCGACCAGGACATCACCACCGAACAACACCTGGCCTTCGCGCGGAATTTCGGCGAACTCGAGGTGCATCCCTTCGCCCCGTCCAAGCCCGGCTATCCCGAGGTGCTGGCGATCACCCACGACCGGGACCATCCAGGGCGCGAGAACACCTGGCACAGCGACGTCACCTGGCGCGAGGCCCCGTCCCTGGGCTCAATCCTGCGCGCCGTGGAGATCCCGCCGGTGGGCGGCGACACCCTGTTCGCCGACATGTACGCCGCCTACGAAGGCCTGGACGACGAACTGAAGACGACGGTCGAGGGCCGCTTCGCTTTGCACGACTTCGCCCCCTTCCGCGCCGGCCTTCGCCGGCAGGGCAAGAGCGAGGCGGAAATCGAGGAGTTCAACACGGCCTATCCAGCGGTGGAGCACCCGGTCGTGCGCACCCACCCGGAGTCCGGCCGCAGGGGCCTCTACGTCAACGCCGCCTTCACCCAGCACATCGTGGGCATGGACAGGGCGGAGTCAGACGCCCTGCTGAAACGCCTCTACGCCCAGGCGTCGATTCCGGAGTACCAGTGCCGGTTCCGCTGGCAGCCCAACTCCATCGCCTTCTGGGACAACCGCGCCAGCCAGCACTACGCGGCCTCCGACTATTGGCCGGCGGTCCGGCGCGTCGAGCGCGTCACCATCGTCGGCGACCGACCCTATTGAACGTCCAACCCCTCAGACTAGAGAGTATTTTCCATGATCGACATTCACTACTGGCCGACCCCCAACGGCAAGAAGGTCACCATCCTGCTCGAGGAGCTCGGCATGCCGTACAACATCGTGCCCTGCAACATCGGCAGGGGCGATCAGTTCACGGAAGGTTTCCTGCAGATCGGCCCCAACAACCGCATGCCGGCCATGGTCGACCACGCTCCGGCCGACGGCGGCGCGCCGATCGCCATCTTCGAATCCGGCGCGATCATGATGTACATCGCCGAAAAGGCCGGTCGCTTCTATCCGCAGGACATCCGTGGCCGCTATGAGGTCAACCAGTGGATCATCTGGCAGATGGCCAACCAGGGGCCGAAGCTGGGCGAATGCGGCCATTTCCTTCGGCTAGGCGACACGCGCGGCGACCAATCCTACGCAGTTCGTCGGTTTACGGATGAAGCCAACCGGCTCTACGGTGTTCTGAACAACCGCCTCTATGACCGCCGCTATCTTTGCGGCGATGAGTACACCATCGCCGACATGATCTGTTATCCGTGGACGGTGAACTGGAAGGGCCAGGGTCAGGACATCGAGGATTTCAAGTACTTCAAGCGCTGGTTCGAGGAACTGAGCGAGCGGCCGGGCGTGCAGCGCGGCATGGCGGTCACCGCCGGTCCACAGGAGGACTACGCCAACATGCCGCCAGAGGAGCGCGAGCGCCGCATGAAGCTGCTCTACAACCAGCGCGCCAGGCCCGCTCCGGCGGAGGGCGGGCTGGTGTCGGCCTAGAAATCGGGCTCGACCCGGCGGTCGTCCGAGCGCGGCATTTGGCGCGTGCCCCAGGACGGCCTAGTGTCGGGCAGAGGGTGCGGCTCGAGCACTGGAGCTCAAGGGAGAAGTTGCGATGCGTCAGATAGCGATGGGCGCCGCGGCGGCGCTGTTACTGTTCGTTTCAGGCTCGGCCTGCGCGGCGACCTTGCACTTCAAGGCCGCGCTCAGCGGTCACGACGAGGTCCCACCCAACGCCGCGACCGGTACGGGCAAGCTCACGGCGACCCTCGACACCGACAGCAAGGCGCTCAGCTACAATGTGACGTATCGGGGCCTCTCCGGGCCTGGCGTCGCGGCGCACTTCCACGGACCGGCGGCCGCCGGCGCCAATGGCCCGGTGGTCATCCCGGTCACCGCTCCGGCCAGTCCGATCAAGGGGACCGCCACCTTGACCGACGCGCAAGTCGCCGATCTGAAGGCCGGCGCCTGGTACTTCAACGTCCACACCCAGGCAAATCCCGGCGGCGAGATCCGCGGACAGATCACCGCCGGCAAATAGCCGCGGCTGAGTTCTAGCCAAGACCGCTTCCCGCCGCCGCGGTTTGATCGCAGGGTATGGCTCCGGCCCGCGCGCTTCCGCAGCATGGGCCAAGTGTGTGACGAGAGGATCGCCCATGGCGGCGACGGACGGCGAGACACGGCCGCTGCGCGGGCTGCGGGTGGTGGAGGCGCGCGGCGAGGTCGCGACGCGCTACTGTGGGCGCCTGCTGTCGGCCCTGGGCGCGAGCGTGGTCCAGGTCGGCGACAGGTCGGACGCCGCCGTGTGCCAGCCCGGCGCCGCCGGTCGGGCGTTCAACGCCTGGCTCGACCAGGGCAAGCAGGTCGCGCCCGATCTCCTGGCGGCGCTGGCGAGCCTGGGCGGCGCGACGGACAAGGTGCTGGTGATCGCCGGACAGACGCTCGCGGCCGTAGCCGAGGTCGACCGCGCCCTCACCGAGTTCGGCGAAAGTGTCGTGCGCCTCGGGGTGACCTGGTTCGGTGACAAAGGCCCCTATTCCGACTGGCGCGGCCACGATGTGGTGATCCAGGCGCTCACCGGGGTCGCCTTCGGCTTCGGTCTGCCCGAGGGCCCGCCGATCCTGCCCCAGGGCCATGCGCCGCAGATGATCGCCGGTCTGACCGGCTTCATCGGGGCGGTGGCGGCGCTGATGGGTGGGCGAGATGGACCCTCGCGCGTGGATGTCAATGTGCTGGAGGCGTCCCTGTGCTTCACCGAGACCGGCTCGGTGGCGGCGGCGGCCAACCCCGAAATTCAGTCGGCGCGGCACGGCGTCAACCGATTCAGCCCGACCTATCCGGCTTCCATCTACAGGACCGCCGACGGCTATGCCGGCATCACCGCCCTGACGCCGGCGCAATGGGCGTCGACCTGCGCCCTGGTAGGGCGACCTGAGCTGGCGGCCGAGCCGCGTTTTCGGACGTCGTTCGAGCGCCTTGGATGCGCCGACGAGATAGACGACCTGCTGGTCCCGCTGTTCGCCGAGAAGACCACCGCCTACTGGGTGGAGGCCGGCGACCGGCTGCGCATCCCGATCACCCCCGCCCCGCGCCCCCGCGAGTTGCCCAAGATGGCGCACTGGGCCGGGCGCCAGGCGTTCGCGTCGCTGCCGGGGACCGGAATCGCCGTCCCCACCCTGCCCTTCCACTTCACCTTCGACGACGTGCGCCTGCCGCGGCCCGACGGCGGCGCGCGCGGGCCGCTGAGCGGCGTGCGTGTGGCCGACTTCAGCATGGGATGGGCCGGGCCGCTGGCCGCGCGCTACCTCGGCGACCTCGGCGCGGACGTGCTGAAGATCGAATCGAAATCCAAGCCGGACTGGTGGCGGGGTTGGGAAGTGCTGGAGGCTCAGGATCCGCCGCTGCACGAACTGCCGCGCAACTTCATGGCGGTGAACCGCTCCAAGCGCGGCCTCGACATCGATCTGGCGACCCCCGCCGGCAAGGCCTCCGCCGAGGCGATCGTCAGGCGTTCGGACGTGGTGCTGGAGAACCAGGGGCCCGGCGTCATGGACCGTCTGGGCCTCGGCCAGGCCGACCAGCGCCGCCTGCGTCCAGGGATCGTCTCCATCTCCATGCCGCCGTTCGGTCGCAGCGGACCGCTGTCCGGGCTTCGCGCCTACGGCTCCACGGTGGAGCAGGCTTCGGGCATGCCCTTCGTGAATGGCCAGGCAGACTGGGCGCCGTGCCTGCAGCATGTGGCCTACGGCGATCCGGTGGCGGGGCTCTATGCGGCCGCGGCTGCGGTGGCGGCGCTCTACGGCCGCGCCACGGCGGGCGGGGCGGAGATCGACCTTTGCCAGGTCGAATGCCTGTTCCAGCTCTGCGCCGACGCCATCATCGCCGACCAGCTGGGCGAACTGGCGCGCGCCGGCAGCCGTCGGCCGGCAGAGGCGCCGGCCTGCGTGGTTCGGGCGGCGGGTGAACACGCCTGGCTGGGCCTGTGCGTGGACAGCGACGAAGCCTGGCGCGCGCTTTGCCGCGTGGTCGCCGACGCGGCGCTGTCGACCGGGTGGGACCTCCCGGCGCGCATGTCCCGCGCCGACGCCATAGAGGCGGCGATCGCGGGCTGGGCGGCCGGGCAGACGCCGCAACAGGCCGCGCGATCCTTGCAGCGCGCCGGCGTCGCGGCGGCGCCTGTGCTGCCGGCGCATGTGCTCTGGCGTGACGAACACCTGACCGGCGCCGGCTACTGGCTGACCCAGCACCGCCGCTACATTGGCGAGCACCTGACGCCGCATGCGCCGCTGC
The DNA here is from genome assembly GCA_044445825.1 of Caulobacterales bacterium. Classification (GTDB taxonomy): domain Bacteria; phylum Pseudomonadota; class Alphaproteobacteria; order Caulobacterales; family Caulobacteraceae; genus Acaudatibacter. The sequence goes on along the minus strand of JBIOEG010000041.1, from coordinate 16,706 downwards.
GCTTCGACGGCGAACGGCCCAAGGTCACGCGCCCGGCCCCGACGCTGGGCGAGCACACCGCCGAGGCTCTCGCCGAGCTGGGCTGAGGGCGGCGCCTCGACGGCCGGCGGGCGTGCTGCGAAGGTGGAACGATGACAAGCGCGCGGCGGTCGAGCCGGCGTCGGGAGTGGAACGGGTTGAAGAAGCTGCTGATCGCCAATCGCGGCGAGATCGCCATCCGCATCGCGCGCACCGCCGCGGAGATGGGCGTCGCCACGCTCGCGGTGTTCGCCGAGGACGACGCCGCCTGCCTGCACACGCGCCTGGCCGACGAAGCCGCGCCGCTCACCGGCTCCGGACCCGCCGCCTATCTCGACGGCGAGCAGATCATCGCCACGGCCCTGCGCCACGGCTGCGACGCGGTCCACCCCGGCTACGGATTCCTCTCCGAGAACGCCGCCTTCGCCCGGGCCTGCGGAGAGGCGGGGCTGACCTTTGTCGGACCGTCGCCCGAGGCGCTCGAGCTGTTCGGCGACAAGGCCCAGGCGCTGGACCTGGCGGAGCGCGAGGGCGCGCCGATCCTGGTGGGCACCCGCTCGGCAACCAGCCTGGACGAGGCCCGCGGCTTCCTCGAGGGCCTGGGTCACGGCGGAGCGGTGATGCTGAAGGCCCTCGCCGGGGGCGGCGGGCGCGGCATGCGGCCGGTGACCCGGGTGGAAGACCTGACGGCCGCCTTCGAGCGCTGCCGGTCCGAGGCGGCCGCGGCCTTCGGCAATGGCGAACTCTATGTGGAGACCCTGCTGCCCGACGCCCGGCACGTAGAGGTGCAGATCCTCGGCGACGGCACGGGTGAGGTCGTCCACCTCTGGGACCGCGAATGCTCGGTCCAGCGCCAGCGCCAGAAGCTGATCGAGATGGCGCCCGCGGTGGGCGTGTCGGCGAAGGTGCGCGAGGCCCTGTTCGACGACGCGGTTCGCCTGGGCAAGGCGGCGAAGTACCGGGGGCTTTGCACCATCGAGTTCCTGGTCGCGGCGGACGGCCGCCGCTTCGCCTTCATCGAGGCCAATCCGCGCCTGCAGGTGGAGCACACCGTGACCGAGGAGGTCACCGGCCTCGACCTGGTGCGCCTGCAGCTGGCGGTCGCCGACGGCGCGACGCTGGCCGAGCTCGGGCTGACGCAGGACCAGGTTCCGGCGCCTCGCGGCGTGGCGGTCCAGGCGCGGGTAAACCTGGAGACCATGACCGCCGACGGCAAGGCGCGGCCATCCGGCGGCGTACTGTCGACCTACGAGCCGCCTGCGGGGCCGGGCGTGAGGGTCGACGGCTTCGGCTACGCCGGCTACCGCACCAGCGCACGCTATGACTCACTTCTGGCCAAGGTGATCGTGCACGCGACGGCCGGCGGTCTGCCTGCGGCCGCGGCCAAGGCCTACCGGGCGCTCTGCGAGTTCAAGATCGCCGGCGCGGCCACCAACATCCCGTTCCTGCAGGCCATATTGCAGGATGCCGCTTTCGGCGAGGCGCGCGCCCACACGCGCTGGGTCGAGGATCACATCGCCGCGCTGGCGCAGGCGGCCGGCGCCGAGCACCCTCGGCTGCACTTCACCGCGCGCGACGAGCGGCGCACGGCGGGGGCCAAGGTGGACGCCGTCGATCCCCTCGCGGTCCTCGCACACGGCAAGAGCTCGGGCCCCGCCTCCCCCGGCGCGAACCTCGCCGCGCCCGAGGCCCTGGTCATGGACGAGGTGCACGGCCCGGCGGGCACGACCGCGCTGCGCGCGCCCCTGCAGGGCACGGTGATCAGCCTTTCCGCCGAAGTGGGCGACGCCGTCCGCGCCGGCCAGACGGTGGCGGTGATGGAATCCATGAAGATGGAGCACGTGATCACCGCCAACGTCTCCGGCTACGTCCGCGAGATCACCGCGGCTGTTGGCGACACGGTATTCGAGGACCATCCCCTGGCCTTCATCGAGGAGGCCGACATCGGCGACGCCGGCGCCGTGGCTGAGGTCGACGTCGACCCCGACTACATCCGCCCCGACCTCGCCGAGGTGCTCGACCGCCACCGCCGCACCCTGGACGCCGCGCGCCCGGCCGCCGTCGAGCGCCGGCGCAAGACCGGCCAGAGGACCACCCGCGAGAACGTCGACGACCTGCTCGATCCAGGGTCCTTCTTGGAGTACGGGCAGCTCGCCGTCGCCGCACGCCGTCGCCGCAACACCCTGGAAGAGCTCATCGAGCAGACGCCGGCCGACGGCATGGTCATGGGCCTTGGCCGGGTCAACGGCGCCCACTTCCCGGACGAGGCCGCCCGCGTGGCGGTGATGGCCTATGACTACACGGTGCTGGCCGGCACCCAGGGCGCCAACAATCACAGAAAAATGGACCGGCTGATCGAGCTGGCGGAACGCTGGCGCCTGCCGACGGTGTTCTTTTGCGAAGGCGGCGGCGGGCGCCCGGGCGACACCGAGGGCGGCGGCCCTACCCGGGGATTCGAGCTATGGGCCCGCATGAGCGGCGTCGCGCCGATGGTCGGCGTCACCTCCGGGCGGTGCTTCGCCGGCAATGCCTCGGTGCTGGGCTGCTGCGACGCGATCATAGCCACCAAGGACTCCAGCATAGGCATGGGCGGCCCGGCGATGATCGAGGGCGGCGGACTCGGCGTCTTCCGGCCGGAGGAGATCGGACCGGTCAGCATCCAGGAGCCCAACGGGGTGATCGACATCCTGGTCGAGGACGAGGCCGAGGCGGTGGCCAAGACCAAGCAGTACCTGTCCTACTTCCAGGGCCCGCTGGCCGAATGGGCCGCGCCGGACCAGCGGCGCCTGCGCTCGGTGATCCCGGAGAACCGCCTGCGGGTGTACGACATCCGCGAGCTGATCTGGACCCTGGCCGACGAGGGCTCGGTGCTGGAGATCCGCCCGAAGTTCGGACAGACCATGGTCACCGCCCTGATCCGCATCGAGGGCCGGCCCATGGGGCTGATCGCCAACAATCCGAAGTTCCTGGGCGGGGCGATCGATTCCGACGGCTCGGACAAGGCCGCGCGGTTCCTGCAGGTGTGCGAGGCCTACGACCTGCCGGTGCTGTCGCTCAGCGACACGCCGGGCATGATGGTCGGGCCCGAGGTGGAGAAGACCGCCCTGGTGCGCCACTGCTCGCGGCTGTTCATCATCGGCGCCAACCTCACCGTGCCGCTGCTCAGCGTGGTGCTGCGCAAGAGCTATGGCCTGGGGGCCATCGCCATGACCGGCGGCAGCTACAGCGCGTCGACGTTCTCGGTGGCCTGGCCCACCGCGGAGTTCGGCGGCATGGGCCTGGAGGGCTCGGTGAAGTTGGGCTACCGCAACGAACTGGCGGCCATCGCCGATCCGCTGGAGCGCAAGGGCAGGTTCGACGAGATGGTCGCCCGCGCCTATGAGGCCGGCAAGGCGCTCTCCCGCGTCACCACCTACGGCATCGACGACGTCATCGACCCGGCCGACACCCGGCGGTGGATCATGGGCGCGCTGCGCGCCCTGCCGCCCCCACCGGCGCGGACCGAGAAGAAGCTGAGGTGGATCGACGCGTGGTGAGGATGGCGGGGAACGCCAGCGCCACCGTCGAAAGGCTCTCACGGTGCTCGACCTCAGCGAGGCCGTCGGCAAGACTTACTTCGACGCAGCGGCCGACCCGGGCCGTACGTTCGGGCTGAGACCCTAGTTGTCGCCGCGCGCGGCGCAAGGCCCGATGTAGCGGTGCTCGGCGTGCGAGCTGATGGTTTGCGCCGGGCGACCGCCGATCGAGAAGCTCCCCTCGGTGTCCGTAGTGAAGTCCGAGTTGAAGTCCCCGCTGGCGGTCGCGTGCATTTGAGAGCTGACGCCATGCATCTGGCAGCTGGCGTCGATCGAGATGGCGCCGAGGAAGGAGCGCTTGAACTCGAACTTGAGGCAGCCCTTGCCCAGCTCTCGTGGCGCGAACGGCCTGCCGCTCTCGCAGTTGCGCATGGTGTGCGTCCGGCCGTTCATCACCTCGGTGATTTCCCACATTCCGGCCCGCGGACGCGGCAGATCGGCGCTGGTGATGATGATATCTGGGCCGGATGCGGGCTTCGTGGGCGTTGGCGCCGTCGCACCGCCGCCGGCGCCTTGCACCGAAGCCGCCGGCTTCGAACAGCCCGCCAGCAGAGTCAGAGCGAGAGCCGTGGCGGCGGCGCTGCGGGTCGCGAACATCAGGGCCTCCACCGCCGGCCTGCTGAGTGGGCGCGGCCTCTGGCGCGATATCACGAGCCGCGAGTCGCGCGAACCGCCAGTTTGAGCGTTGACTTTATGTAATTCGCCACTTACCGTAAGTCATGGCTTACGAGACCGCAGCCTTCGCCGCCCTGGCCGACCCCACGCGAAGGCGCGTGCTGGAGCGGCTGGCGAACGGCCCGGCCCAGGTGAGCGAAATCGCTCGCGGTCTTCCGGTCAGCCGGCCGGCGGTGTCTCAGCATCTGAAGGTGCTGAAGGCGGCCGGGCTGGTGACCGACCACGCCGAGGGGGCGCGACGCATCTACGCCATCGACCCGCACGGTCTGGGTCCGATGCGCGCCTGGCTGGACAGGTTCTGGGACACGGCGCTCGCGGCCTTCAAGGACGAGGTGGAGAAGCAGCAATGACGGTGACCATCAAGCCCGCGCCGGTGCGCAAGTCGATCACCGTGAAAGCCCCGCCGCAGCGGGCCTTCGAGGTGTTCACCACGCGCTTCGCCGACTGGTGGCCGGCGACCCACCACATCGGCGCCTCGGCCTACAAGACCTCGGTCCTCGAGCCCCGCGTCGGCGGCCGCTGGTACGAGATCGGCGAGGATGGAGCCGAGTGCGAATGGGGCGACGTGCTGGCCTGGGAGCCGCCCGGACGCCTGGTGCTCGCCTGGCGGATCAGCGCCAACTGGCAATACGATCACAGCGTCGCAACGGAACTCGAGGTGACCTTCACCGGCCAGCCCGACGGCGCAACTCGCGTCGACCTGGAACACCGCCATCTGGAGCGGCTGGGCGAGGGCGCGGGGACCATGCGCGAAGCCTTCGAAGGCCCGGGCGGCTGGAGCGGCATTCTGGCCGCGTACGTGGCGGTGGTGGAAGCCTGACCGCAGACGTCGACACATGGAACAGAGGAGCTCCACATGTCTCAAGTAACCGTCCACGCCATCACCGGCAGTCCCTTCGCGCGGGCCGTGCTGGCGACCCTGATCGAGAAAGGCGCGCCCTATCGCCATGCGCCGATGGTCCCCGGGCAGCACAAGTCGCCTGAGTACCTCGCACGCCATCCCTTCGGGCGGGTGCCGATCATCGAACACGACGGCTTCGAGCTCTACGAGACCCAAGCGATCCTGCGCTACCTCGACCGGGTGTTCCCCGATCCTGCGCTGACGCCCGCCGATCCGCGCGCCGCGGCGCGCATGGACCAGGCGATGAACGTCACCGACTGGTACTTCTTCCGCGTCGTCGGCGTCGGCATCGTGTTCAACCGGGTGGTCGCCCCGAGGCTCGGTTTTCCGTCCAACGAAGAAGCAGTTACAGCGGCGCTCCCCGAATCCCGCGTCATCCTCAAGGCGATCGAAGGCCTGCTGGGCGACAAGCCCTACATGGCCGGCGACAAGCTCACCCTGGCCGACCTGCACCTCGGACCGCAGATCGACATGCTCGCACAGTGCTCCGAAGGGCGGGAGATGCTGGACGGTTCGCCGCTCGAGGCCTGGCTCGCGCGGCTCAATGCAAGACCCAGCTTCTCGGCTACCACCTGGGACCAGTTGGCGGCGGCCGCCTGAATTCTCCGCCGGGGCGAGGGAACCAACCCGCTCCCACGGTTGTTTGCACGCGCGGCGGGGGCCTCGATCGGGAGAAACCCCATGCGCACGACCCTGCTCTGCCTCGCCGGCGCCGCCACCCTCGCCCTGGCGGGCCCGTCCCTCGCCGCCAGCGCCGGGGCAATGCCGGACGGTTCTCAACCCGCCGCCCAGACGCCGGCCGATTCAACGCCGTCGGCCCCCGCAACGCCGCCTCAGGCGAGCACCGGCGCGGGCGCGGACACCAGCGCAACCACCCCCGCGCTGACCGTGGGCGAAAATGTGCAGGACAACACCGGCGCCACGATCGGTCAGATCGCGGGCCTGAAAGCCGACGCCAACGGTCAGCAGATGGCTGTGATCAAGATGGGTTCCGACCAGTTCAGCGTCCCCGCCAACCGCCTGGGCGCCACCGCCACCGGCGGCGCGATGATCAACCTCACCCAGGCTCAGATCACCGACATGCTGCACAAGTCGCCCGGGAACTGAAGCGAGCGCCGCGTCTCCGCCCAAGTCCCACGCGGACTCCGCGGCGCGTCCGGCGCCCGGCCGAACGGTCGCGGCGGCGGAGCGCCCGGGCGCCATTGCGGCGGATCGCGCGCGCTGGTAGCCATGCGACGCGTAGGCGGCGGTCGGCCGCGAGGGGATGTGGACGGCCATGGGTCCGGGTAGAAGCGTGTTGGGCTCCGCGCGCCGCAACGGCCGCTTGTGGGATTTCCTGACCTTCGACCGCATGCTGACCGGCGGCGTGATCCACATCGTCTACTGGTGCGGCCTTGGCGTGAACGTGCTGATCGCCTTTTCCGTGGTGGGCGCGGCCATCGGCGTGGCCTTCCGTGAAGGCAGCGCCCTGGCCATCCTCGCCGCCCTGCCGGTGCTGGTCGGCGGCCTGCTGATCGTTGCGGTGCTCAGCCTGCTGTGGCGGACCTTCTGCGAGTTCTACATCGTGGTGTTCCGAATCAGCGACGACCTGCACGCCCTTCGCGAGGCCGCCGAGGCGGAAACCAACAACCCCTCGCCCCCACGGACCTAGCGGCGGAGCGCCGCTTCCCAGGCGCCGATCAGCGGCTTGGGGTGGCTCTCCGCGTCGAAGGGCAGCGGCGTGTCGCTGGCGTTCTCGCGAACCAGCCACGATTCCGGGTCGCGCAGTCCCCAGAAGGTGAAGTCGAACCTCTGCCGCGCCGGCAGCGAGGAGAAAGCGTCGGCCGCCTCGACGTAGAGCGCGGCCTGGCGCTGGATCAAGTCGTCGTCCGACGTGAGCAGACCGCGGGCGCGGACGATGGAGACGTCCATCTCCGAGACGCGGATCGCCAGGCCCAGGCTCGCCAGGTCCTTGATCGCGGCGGTGATCTGTCCCGGCGCAAGGTCGGCGTTGACGTGGGTCTGGGTTCCCAGGCCGTTCAGCGGGGCGCCGGCCTTCAGCAGCTGTTCCGCCAGGCGCATGAAGGTGGCGCGCTTCTTCGGCAGGCGCTCCAGGTTGTAGTCGTTGAGGAACAGCACGGCGCCCGGATCGGCCTGTCGCGCCAGCTGAAAGGCCAGGCGCATGTGCTCGAAGGCGCCCAGCTTCTGCGCCCAGAGGCTGTCGCGCCAGGCGCTGCCGTCGTCGACGATGGGCTCGTTGACCACGTCCCAGCCCACGGCCTGGCCGCGATAGCGCCCCACCACGGCGGCGACGTAGTTGGCGAAGGCGTCGCGAAAGGAGATTCGGCTTTCGTCCAGGTGCACGAAGGCGTCGGGCTTCTCGGCGTACCAGACGAGGGCGGTGCAAAACAGGCGCAGGCGGCGGTCGCGGGCGAAGGCGGCGATCCTGTCCGGCGCGTCGAAGCGGAACGCACCTGCCGGCTGGGCGATGTATTCCATCTTCATTTCCCACTCAGGCACGATCTGCGAGACCTGCATCTCGAGCAGGGCGGCGAAGGCCGGATCGTCGAGTTGGGCGGATTGCACGCAGGTCCCGACGGGGAACGGCGCCGCGCTTTTGAGGGGCGCGGCCGGCGTCGCGGCGCTGCCCCGGGCCGTGGCGCCGCATGCGGCGAGCGCCAGCGACGAGGCCAGCACTGCGCGACGGCTGGGCGGACTGGCCACGCCTCGCGGCGCGCTCGTCACCGGCGGGCGACCGCCTGGCGCAGGCCGAGCTCGTCCAGCACCACGCCTTCGCGCCGCCGCTCCTCCTTGGCCTCGGCGATGCGGGCGCCCTCGGCCACGTGCTCATATTTCTTCAGGGTCTCGAATGCCTCTGACAGCGCGTCGCGGGCCCCGGCCTCCTCCGCCGTCGTGCGGTCGATCTCGTCCTGAACTGCGGCCTTGCGTAGTTTCAGCCCGCCGTTGAAGGCGGCGAGGTACCAGCCAGCCTCCGCGTCGGTGCGCGCGCGCATCAGCTCGGCCTCGCCTTCTGCCGCCAGGACGGCCATGCGCATCTCCGCCCTGGTTCGCCGCTCGACGACCTCGGCGAGGCGCTTTTGCAGGATCTCCACCTCGAAGGTGGAGAGCTTGATCAGCTGGTCGGCCCACCTCATGCGGCGTCACGCGCGAGGATGTCGCCGAGCCGGTCGAAGGCGTCGGACAGGCTGGTATACTCGTCCTTGTCCTGCGCAAGGAAGGTTTCGAGCGCCGGGTTGAGGGCGATGGCGCGGTCGATCTGCGGGTCGGAGCCGGCGCGGTAGGCGCCGATGCGGATCAGCTCTTCCATGTTGGCGTAGGCGGCGAGCGTCTGGCGGCCATTGGCCACGACCTCCCGCTCCAGCGGTGTCTGGCAGCCGGGCATGGTGCGGCTGATCGACTTCAGCACATTGATCGCCGGGAACCGGCCGCGCTCGGCGATGGTCCGCTCCATGACGATGTGGCCGTCGAGAATGCCGCGCACGGCGTCGGCGATGGGCTCGTTGTGGTCGTCGCCGTCCACCAGCACGGTGAACAGGCCGGTGATCGGGCCGGCCACCGCGCCGTCGGGCCGGACGGGACCGGGCCCGGCGCGCTCCAGCAGCTTGGGCAGCTCGGAGAACACCGTCGGGGTATAGCCCTTGGTGGTCGGCGGCTCGCCGGCGGCCAGGCCGATCTCGCGCTGGGCCATGGCGAAGCGGGTGATGCTGTCCATCAGGCACAGGACCTCCAGGTCCTGGTCGCGCAGGAACTCGGCGACGGCCATCGTCATGTAGGCCGCCTGACGCCGCTTCAGGGCCGGCTCATCGGAGGTGGCGACCACGACCACGGCGCGGCGCAGCCCCTCCTCCCCGAGGGTCTCCTCGATGAACTCGCGCACCTCCCTGCCCCGTTCGCCGATCAGGCCCACCACCACGGCGTCGCAGGTGGCCTGGCGCGCCAGCATGGAGAGCAGCACCGACTTGCCGACGCCGGAGCCGGCGAAAACGCCCAGGCGCTGGCCGCGGCAGCAGGTGGTGAAGACGTCCATCGCGCGCACGCCGAGATCGAGCCGGTCGCCCACCCGGCCGCGCGCATGCGCCGCGGGCGGAGCGGCGCGCAGGGGATAGGCGGCGACACCGTGCGGCAGGGGTCCCTTGCCGTCGATGGGATTGCCGAAGGCGTCGATGACTCGTCCGAGCCAGCCGCGCGTGGGACGCACCACCGCGCCCTCCGGCTGGATGCGGAACTCGGCGCCGGGCGCGACGCCCTCCAGCGCACCGAACGGCATCAGCAGGGCGCGGGTCTCGCGAAAGCCGACGACCTCCGCCTCCAGCGGCGGCGCGCCGCGCCGTTGCACCTGGGCGCGGGCGCCGATGGACAGGCGCGTCAGCCCACCGCGGGCCTCGATCAGCAGGCCGCTCACCGCGGCGACGCGTCCGCAGACGGTCAGCGGGTCGATACGCTCAACGGCGGCGATGAGATTGCGCAACTTGGCCCCAGGTCCAGCAAGCTGAATCCTGGGCCTCGCGCCTTAAGCATTGTTTACCGTCGGCGTCGTCCGGCCGCTTTACAGGCGCCCGCCGACGCGCCCTAGTAGGCCGCCAAGCGACGGGGAGACGAGACATGGCGCGCTACCAGAACATCCTGGAGACCGTGGGCAATACGCCGGTGGTGCGGATCAACCGCCTGGGACCGCCGGGGATCGACCTCTATGTGAAGATCGAGGCGTTCAATCCGCTGGGCTCGGTGAAGGACCGCCTGGCGCTGGGCATCATAGAAGCGGCCGAGGCCAGCGGCGCCTTGAAGCCCGGCCAGACGGTTGTCGAGGCTACCAGCGGCAACACCGGCATCGGCCTGGCCATGGTCTGCGCGGCCAAGGGCTACCCGCTGGTGGTGACCATGGCCGAGAGCTTCAGCGTCGAGCGGCGCAAGCTGATGCGCTTCCTGGGCGCCAAGGTGGTGCTGACGCCCGCCGCCCTGCGCGCCACGGGCATGGTCAACAAGACTGTCGAACTGGCCAAGACCCATGGCTGGTTCTACGCCCACCAGTTCGAGAACGAAGCCAATCCGGACATACACTCGCGCACCACCGCGCAGGAGATCCTGGCCGACTTCAAGGGCGAGCGCCTGGACTACTGGGTGACCGGCTATGGCACCGGCGGCACCTTGAAGGGCGTCGCGCGCGTGCTGAAGAAGGAGCGGCCGGAGACCAGGATCATCGTCTGCGAGCCCGCCGACGCGCCGCTGCTGGGCAGCGGACAGCCGCAGGCGCGCCATCCCGACGGCTCGCCCGCGGCCGGCCACCCGGCCTGGAAGCCGCACCCCATGCAGGGCTGGACCCCCGACTTCATCCCCAAGCTCACCGGCGACGCCGTGGCCATGTCGGTGATCGACAAGATCGTCCCGATCGCGAATGCCGATGCGATGAGGCTCAGCCAGGAACTTGCCCGCAAGGAAGGGATCTTCGTGGGCATCAGCGCTGGGGCGACGCTCGCTGGCGCGCTGCAGACCGCCGCCGAGGCGCCGAAGGGCTCGACCATCCTGGCCATGCTTCCGGACACCGGAGAACGCTATCTGTCGACGCCGCTGTTCGCCGACATCCCTGCGGACATGACCGCCGAGGAGCGCGAGATAGCCTTGTCGACGCCGCTGTACAGGGCGGAGCTGACTCCGGCGTAGGCGCGGCAGTCGCCCGGTCGGGCGAGACGACGCCGGCGTCCAGGCCGGTCGCCGGCGCCGCCGCGCCATCATGCGAACGATCATTGGCCCGACTTTCGCCACAGCTGATCTTTCCCGATACCTGACGCGTGATCACGAAAGAGTCATCGATTGGGCACAGGTGCGACTCGCCGCCTCGCTTGCCGCCGATTCGCAAATCAGCTTAACGAATTCAGCCAGAGGGCGTTCAGTATTAACCGGTCTTAAATTAACTCGTTGGCAATCTGACCGACGAGCTTCGGGGCGGGATTTTGATTTCCGCACAACGATTTCCGTCGCACGGCGGGGAGGGGTTTGATGCGCGTACTGTTGATCGAAGACGACAGCGCCACGGCGCAAGGCATCGAGTTGATGCTGAAGTCAGAAGGCTTCAATGTCTATACGACTGACCTGGGCGAGGAAGGTATAGATCTGGGCAAGATCTATGACTACGACCTCATTCTGCTCGACCTGAATCTGCCCGACATGAGCGGCATGGAGGTCTTGCGCACGCTGCGTGTCGCCAAGATCAATACGCCGATCATGATCCTGTCAGGCACCTCGGAAATCGACACCAAGGTCAAGACGCTCGGCGGGGGCGCCGACGACTACATGACCAAACCCTTCCACAAGGAAGAACTGGTCGCGCGCATCCATGCCGTGGTTCGGCGCTCCAAGGGTCACGCCCAGTCGGTGATCAAGACCGGCGACATCACCGTGAACCTCGACGCCAAGACCGTGGAGGTGAACACCATCCGGGTGCATCTGACCGGCAAGGAATATCAGATGCTGGAGCTGCTCTCCCTGCGCAAGGGCACGACCCTGACCAAGGAGATGTTCCTCAACCACCTGTATGGCGGCATGGACGAGCCGGAACTGAAGATCATCGACGTCTTCATCTGCAAGCTGCGCAAGAAGCTGGCGGCGGCCGCCCACGGCAAGCACCACATCGAGACTGTCTGGGGCCGCGGCTACGTGTTGCGCGACCCGCAGGAAGGCCAGGTCGCGGCTTAGGGGCTGCACCGCCTAACTACCCCGCTCCTCCACCGCCTCGATCCGGTGGCCGTCGCCCTTGCGCACCACCAGGTCGGCGAGGTCGCGGGCCAGGACGATGTGGTCTCGCAGGTTGGGCAGGTTGATCGCCGCCCACACGCGGCCGGCGAAGTCGCGCAGGGCCGGCTCGTCCATGGTGCGGAAGCGCGCGTAGAACGACGAGGGGTCGTGTTCCGCCGCGGCCCACAGCCCCACGAAACGCTCGGTGAACCAGGCCTCGAGGTGGCTCTCGTCGGCGTCCAGGTAGATCAGCGTGTCCACCAGCGGCGCGCCGGCGCCCGGGGCGTTGCGGTCCACATGCAGGCCCAGGCCCTCGACGATGAGCACATCAGGCGTCTCGATGATGCGCTCCAGCTGGGGGTCGACGTCGTAGGTCACGTGCGAATAGCCGGGGAAGGCGGCCGGACCGGCGCGGACGGCGGCTAGCGTCCGGCGCATGGCTTCCAAATCGAAGCTTTCCGGAAAGCCCTTGCGCATGCCGAGCCCCCTGGCCTCCAGCGCGGCGTTGTCCATCAGGAACCCGTCGGTGCAGACCAGCTCGACGCGCGAGACGCCGGTCCAGGCGACGACGAGGTCCGCGAGTTCGGCGGAGAAGGTGCTCTTGCCGGAAGCCACGCTGCCGGTGACGCCCACGATGAACGGCCCCGCGCTTGGCCGGCGGGCCCGAAGGCGCTCTGCGACGTGGGCGAGGCTGGTCATGCACTTCGCTCCTAGCCCGCCGCGCGGCTCCGGAAAAGCAGCGCGGCGCGGGCTTCCCGCGAAACGGGTGATTGCCCGGAGCGCTCGGCTGGGGTTTCATGGAAAATTGACGCTGCCGTCATCAACTGCGGTGCGCAGGAGACCGACCATGGCCGATGGCGCCCTTACGCTCAAAGAGGAAGCCCGCGCGCGAGCCTATGCGACGCCGCTGGAAGACTTCCAGGTCGCGGACATAGAGCACTTCACCTCCGACACGCTGTGGCCCTGGTTCGAGCGGTTGCGCGCCGAGGATCCGGTGCACTACACCGCCGCCGGCGAGTTCGGCGCCTACTGGTCGGTGACCCGCTACGCCGACATCGTCGCCGTCGAGAGCGACCACGTGACCTTCTCCTCGGACTCCGAGAATGGCGGCATCACCATTTTCGACGGCCGCGAGGACCGCAGCCGGGCGAGCTTCATCTCGCTCGATCCGCCCATGCATGACGAACAACGCAAGGTGGTGTCGCCGGTGTTCGCCACGAGCAACCTGATGAACATGGAGCCGGTCATCCGCGAGCGGGCGGCGAAGATCCTGGACGAGCTGCCTCGCGGCGAGGTGTTCGACTTCGTGGACAAGGTCTCCATCGAACTGACCAGCCAGATGCTGGCCACCCTGTTCGACTTCCCGTTCGAGGAGCGGCGCCTGCTGCCGCGCACCTCGGACCTGCTGCTGAGCGGCTTCGGGACCGACCCCGAACAGGAGGCCCAGCGCCAGGCGGAGATGTTCAACACGCTGAACAGGTTCGTCGGCCTGTGGAACGAGCGTTCCACCGCCTCCCCGGCCGCCGACCTGATCTCCCTGCTCTCGCACGACCCCGCCACCAACGGCGAGCACGATCCCTACCGCTACATGGGCAACATCATCCTGCTCATCGTGGCCGGCAGCGACACCACTCGCCACTCGATCACCGGCGGCCTGATCGCGCTCAACGAGAACCCGGACGAGTACGAGAAGCTGCGGCGCAATCCAGAGCTGATCGTCTCCATGGTGCCGGAAATCGTGCGATATCAGAGCCCGGTGGCCCACATGCGCCGCACGGCCATGGCCGACGCCGAGATCGGCGGGAAGGCCATCAAGAAGGGCGAGAAGGTGGTCATGTGGTACGTCTCGGGCAACCGCGACGAAACCGTCATCCCCGACGCCGACCGGTTCATGATCGACCGCGAGCGGCCGCGTCACCACGCGGCTTTCGGCTTCGGCATCCACCGCTGCGCCGGCCAGCGCCTGGCGGAGATGCAGCTGCGCGTCGTCTGGGAGGAGATGCTGAAACGCTTCCCCTTCATCGAGGTCATGGGCCAGCCGCGCCGGCTGAAGTCCAACTTCGTCAAGGGCTACGAGTACCTGCCCGTGCGCATCCCGGTCTGATCGGCCGGGACGGGCGCGCGGATCGCTGGCTTCGACTCGTACGCAGACCTAAGCTTCGCCCATGAACTCGATGTCTTTGCGCGAGGGGCGCCGCCCGTGCGCGTAATCCCGCCGCCGCGGGGCGGAACAGCGGATCCCGGCCGGATCAAACTGATCCGCGACTTCGCCGCATGGACATTCCTGAAGGTGGTCGGGTCCGCGATCCTGATCTTCGTCATCGCCCGGGTGGCGATCCCGGATCTGGTGGACGCGCACAACGACCTGCTGGCCTGGCTGGCGGTCGCTTGCGGGGTGGCCATTCCGATCATCGTCGGATGGCTCGCGGTCTCGCTCTATCTCAGCATCGTGCGGTTCCGGCGTCGGCACAGCACATTCAAGGGGCACGGCTCATGAGGAAGTTTCTGTTGATCGCCTGCGCGGCGGTCGCGCTGGCGGCCTGCGGCCAGGTGCGGCCCGGCCACGTGGGCATCAAGGTCAACCAGTACGGCTCGGGCGCCGGGGTCTCCAGCGAGGCGCTGGGCGTCGGCACCTATTTCACGCCGTTCGGCACCACCATCGAGGAGTACCCGGTCTTCACCCAGACCTACACCTACACCGCCAGCAGCACGGAAGGGTCGGCGGCCAATGAGGAGTTCACCTTCCAGGACAAGAACGGGCTCAACATCGAATCCGACATCGCGGTGAGCTATTCGGTGAACCCCGACCTCGCGCCCAAGCTCTATTCGAAGTTCCGCACCGATGCGAACGGCCTGGTGGCCGGCCAGATCCGCAACGCTATCCGCAACTCCCTGAACGACCGAGCCTCCCAGCTCGGCGTCGAGGAGATCTACGGGACCAAGAAACAGCAGCTGCTGTCCGACGTGCAGAGCGACGTGGCCAACTACTTCCGGCCCTACGGTCTGAACATCGAGAAGCTGTTCTACGCCGGCACCATCCGCCTGCCGCAGCAGGTGCGCGACCAGATCAACCAGCGCATTGCCAACGAGCAGGCCGCCCTCGCCGCCCAGGCCAACGTCGCCACCGCCACGGCCAACGCCCAGGCGAAGATCGAGCAGGCCAAGGGCGACGCCGAGGCCAACCGGCTGATCGCCGAGTCCATCCGAACCAACCCCGAGATCGTCCAGCTGAGGGCCATCGAGAAGTGGAACGGGGTGCTGCCGACCTATACCGGCGGGCAGGGCGCCATGCCCTTCATCGGGATCAACAAATGAGCGGCGAGGCGCCCACCATCTTCCACAACCCGTCCTGCGGCACGTCGCGCAATGTGCTGGCCGCCCTGCGCGAGGCGGGCCGCGCACCGAAGGTCGTGGAGTACCTCAAGGCCGGCTGGACGGAGACCCAGCTGCGCGACCTGTTCAAGCGGATGGGCGTGACCGCGCGCGAGGCGATGCGCGTGCGCGGCACGCCCGCCGAGGAGCTGGGCCTCACCCGGCCCGGTGTCGGCGACAAGGCGATCATCGCCGCCATGGTCGCCCATCCGATCCTCGTCGAGCGGCCGATCGTGGTCACCTCCAAGGGCGTGGCCCTTTGTCGCCCGGCGGAAAAGCTGCGGGACCTGCTCTGAGGCCTGGTGGTGACGCCTGGTTAACCGTGTCTCGCCCATCATCCGGGCTCCATGGTCCTGGCCTCCCACCATCGATCCGCCGCCGGCTACGCGAGCGCCGCCATGGCGCTGGCCGCGGGGATCGTCACCATGGCCTTCGGCTGGCGGGTGAGCGCGCCGGACGACGCCGAGGCCAGCGCCCTGCCCCAGGCCATGGTGGAGCTGACCAGCGTCGACACCGCCGCGACCGTCCAGTCCCTGGACATACCGGCGCCGACCACCCCGGGGACCGCGCCGCTGCTGGCCCCGCCCCTGGGCATGAGCCGCGTGACCTCGGGCTTCGGCTGGCGGCTGCATCCGATCCTGGGCTACAGCCGCATGCACCAGGGCGTCGACCTCGCCGCCCCCGAGGGCTCCCCGGTGATGGCCTCGGCGGACGGGGTGGTGGAACAGGCCGAGCACCGCGGCGGCTACGGCAACTGGGTGCTGATCCGCCACGCCGGCGCCCTGGAGACCGGCTATGCGCACCTGTCGGCCTATGCGACGGGTGTGGCCGAGGGCGCCAAGGTGCTGCAGGGCCAGGTCATCGGCTACGTCGGCCACACCGGCCTGGCGACCGGTCCGCACCTGCACTACGAGGTGCACATCAGCGGCCTGGCGGTGAACCCCATAGCCGCCCTCACCACCCCGGCGATGACAGGGCGGATTGAGCCGCCGCCCTTCTTCCGTCGCATCGCCATCCGCTCCACCACCGCCCACGGCCTCGGCCTGCGCCCGGCGGAGACCGCCGGCTAACCGCGGCCGTCCGAGCCCGCCTGTTCCACCTGTTCCGACCTGTTATTGGCCTGTTCCACCTGTTATTTCGGTGTTTTTTCCACCTGTTACAGTCTGGAAGCCGTGATTGTTCAATGGCTTGCGGCCACCTGATATCCGCCAGGAACAGGTGATAACAGGTGATAACAGGCGCCAAACAGGCCTGTTATCGATGCATAACAGGTGCGGATCAGGTGAGCCGGCGGACGCCAGCGCACCACCACCTCAATTACCCTACAACCGAAATTCCCCGCGAAAGCGGGGACCCAGGCGTTTTTTGTTTGTTCCTTCCGTCCACACCCGCGCGGCCCCAACCGATTGCAAAAAAGCCTGGGTCCCCGCTTTCGC
>JBIOEG010000040.1:0-41383 GCA_044445825.1 Caulobacterales bacterium | reverse complement strand
GTGCAGTCCGGCGGGGGCGGGGGCGGCGGCTTCGTCCAGGATTTGGGATTCTCGTTTGCCGGCGCCTCGGCTTTCGTCAGGGCCTCAGCTTTCGCGAACGTCTCGGTGGACGTGCGCGAACGGCGCATGCAGCACGAGCATATGATGCAGCATCAGCACATGATGGAACACCAGCACATGATGATGCACCACCAGATGATGCGGCCGCCGATGAGGAGCTATTCGACCCCGCATGGCATGCCCATGCATGGTGGCGCCATGCACGGCGGCCGCCGCTGGTAGGCGGACGTCGACCGACGAGGGCCTGTCACGCTCCTTGATTTCGGCTAGGGCTCAGGGATGAGCGCAGTCCACTTCGCGGTCAATTTCTTCATCGCCCTGTTCGCCCTGATCGACCCGATCGGCAATGCCCCGCTTTTCGCGGCCGCGACCGCGGGCGCCAGGGTGGCCGGGCGGCGGTTGACGGCGGTCTATATCGCGCTGTTCTCCTTCGCTTTTCTGAGCTTCTTTTTCGTCACGGGCCTGGCTCTTCTGCAGTTCTTCGGCATCTCCCTGCCGGCGTTCCGAATTGCCGGCGGCATACTGCTGTTCCTGCTGGGCCTCGATATGGCGCGCGGCAACCTCGCCGAGACGCTCGGCGAGGCGGCCGGCGATACGGAGAGCCTTACCGCAGCCGCCTACGCCCGGAAGCGGTTCGAGGGCTTGGTTGTGCCTTTCGGCATGCCGCTGCTCATCGGCCCGGGGGCCATCTCCACCGCTGTCATCTACGCCGGCGAGGCGGGCCGCATCGGCGTAGCGGGATTCGGAGCGGGGGTGGCGGTGATCGCCGCCTTGGCCCTGACCATCGTCGTCGCGTTCTGGATGACCGGCCTGATCAGCCGCGCCCTGGGTCGCATCGGCATGATCATCGTCGTGCGGGTGCTGGGCCTGATCCTCTGCGCGATGGCGGTGCAGTTCATCCTGGCTGGAATCGCCGATTCCACCACCGGCGTGCTTCGCCACGACGTCTCGCAGCCCTACCACCAGCAGACGCCGGGCGCGCGCTAGCTACAGCCGTCGAACCCGCCCGGCCTGGCCGGAGATCAGGGCCATCGCCCACTCGTCGGGCACGATCTTGGCAAGCGCGGCGATGGCCTTGTTGGGGGCGCCGGTGACGCAGATGGGGCGGTTGGCCTCGGCCGCCTCATAGCCGGCGGCGGCCACCTCGTCTGCCCCGAGCCACAGCCAGGTGGGCGTGGACTCGCTCACCCGCTCGCGGGTTTCATTGGCGTCGTGGAATTCCGAATAGGTGTAGCCGGGACATAGGGCGCTGACGTGCACGCCGAGGCCCTGTGTTTCCAGGTGCAGGCTCTGGGAGAAGCGGATCAGGAACGCCTTGGCGGCGCCGTAGAGGGTGTGGCCGGGCGCGCCGGGCATCAAACCGGCCAGGGAGGCCACATTGACGATCCGGCCGAACTTGCGCTGCAACATGCCGGGAAGGGTCTTGTGCGCCAACTCGCACGGTGCGGTCATCATTACCTGGATAAGATCCCGCTGATCCTCCCAGCGGGTGGCCGCGAAGGACCCGGGCAGTCCGTAGCCGGCATTGTTGACCAGGGCGTCCACATCGCGCCCGTTGGCGGCGATCTCGGCCAGGATCTCGTCCGTCGCCTCGGCGCGCGCCAGATCGGCGGGGATCACCAGGCTCTCCGCGCCGTGGCGGAGCCGCAACTCGTCGGCCAGATGGTGCAGTCGGTCGGCGCGCCGGGCGGTGAGCGCCAGGTCGTAGCCGTGGCTGGCATAGATGCGCGCGAAGGCCGCGCCGATGCCGGACGAGGCGCCGGTGACGAGGGCGAGCCGGCCGCTCATGCGCACCAATCCGCCGGGGCGTCGGGTCTGGGCGCGAACGCGGCGAGTCGCCGCACGGCGAAATGGAATCTCTGTCTTTCGGACATGGCCTGTGTGGAACTTTCCGCTCCAGGCGAAACCTAGGCGCGCCCCTTGCGGGTTGAAAGGGATTGTTCACCGGAGCGGAACGTGATGGCCTTGACCGCGCCCTCAGTAGAAGGCCGTGATTGAACGCGGCTGGCAATCGTTGTATCGCGCGCCGCCATCGCCGTGGGACCGGCGCGCTGGCGTTCCTTCAGCGCGTCGCTCCCGGAGAAGCCGAATTGGCTGTCGAAGCCTCCGCCCAGCCCAGCACCGTTCAGCCTACGGCGACAGCCGCCGCGACCGTCGACAGTCCCGTCAGCCTCGCCGGCCCGGCGACGCGCTACGGCTTCTGGGGCTTGGCTCTGGGCTCCATCGGGGTGGTGTTCGGCGATATCGGCACCAGCCCGCTCTATGCCTTCCGCTCGGCGATGACCACCATGCAAGGCGAGGCGCTGCGGCACTCCGACATCTACGGCGTGATCGGCCTGGCCCTGTGGGCCCTGATGATGGTGGTCACGGTCAAATACGTGCTGTTCCTCATGCGGGCCGACAACAAGGGCGAGGGCGGGGTGCTGTCGCTGATGGCGCTGGCGCAGCGCGCGCTCGGCCACCGCACCTGGTTGCTGTTCGCGCTGGGCGTCATCGGCGCTTCGCTGTTTTACGGCGACGCCATCATCACGCCGGCCATCTCGGTGCTGGGCGCCGTCGAGGGCCTGAGGACCATCCCGTCGCTCGGCCGTTCCGTGGACCCGGATGTGGTGATGCTGATCAGCATCGTGATCCTGTTTGCTCTGTTCATGGTGCAATCGCGCGGCACGGCCAGGGTGGCCAGCCTGTTCGGCCCGGTGATGGTGGTCTGGTTCGTCAGCATCCTGATCCTGGGTGGAATGCACATCTTCGACGACCCGCGCATCCTGTTTTCCGTCAACCCCTTCTATGCCGTGGGTTTCCTGGTGAAACATCAGTTCGTCGGCTTCCTGGTGCTCGGCTCTATCTTCCTGACCGTCACCGGGGCCGAGGCGCTCTACGCCGACATGGGACATTTCGGCCGCTGGCCGATCCAGTCGGCCTGGCTGTTCGTCGCCTTGCCTTGCCTGGCGGTGAACTATCTGGGGCAGGGCGCCATGGCGCTGCACGCTCTGGACCGCTCGCAGGCGCGCGGACTGCCGATGCCGGATCTGAACTGGTTCTTCATCATGGCCCCGCCGGAGCTGCGCCTGCCGCTGGTGGTGCTGGCCACCGTGGCCACGATCATCGCCGCCCAGGCCGTGATCACCGGCGCCTATTCGCTCAGCCAGCAGGCCATGCAGCTCGGCCTGCTGCCGCGCATGGACGTGCGGCGCACCTCGGAGACCCAGTCCGGCCAGATCTTCCTGCCGCAGATCAATCTGATGCTGCTGGTGGGCGTGCTCTTCCTGGTGATCATCTTCAAGAGCTCCAACAACCTGGCCCACGCCTACGGACTGGCGGTCACCGGGACCATGCTGGTGACCACCTGCCTCTCCTTCGTCGTGGTCCGCCGGATGTGGAAGTGGGGCGCCTTGCGAACCGCGTTGCTCATCGGACCCCTGGCGGTGATGGACCTGACCTTCCTGTCGGCCAACGCCCTGAAGATCCTGTCGGGCGGCTGGGCCCCCGTGCTGATCGGCCTGTCTCTGTGCCTGGTCATGCTCACCTGGACGCGCGGCACCCAGCTGCTCAGCGACAAGACCCGGCGCGACAGCGTGCCGCTGAAAGACCTCGCCGAGATCCTGGCCACCCGCGCGCCGCACAGGGTCGCCGGCACCGCGGTGTTCCTCACCTCGGACCCGGACGTCGCCCCCGTCGCGCTGATGCACAACCTCAAGCACAACAAGGTGCTGCACGACAAGAACGTGATCCTCACGGTCACCACCGCGGAGACCCCGCGCGTGAAGGACGAAGAGCGCCTGACCATCGAGCCGGTGAGCGAGGACTTCACCAAGGTGGTGATCCGCTACGGCTTCATGGAGAGCCCCAATCTGCCCAAGGCCCTTGCACTGTGCCGCAAGCAGGGGTTGAAATTCGACATCATGTCCACGAGCTTCTTCCTCGGCCGCCGCTCGGTGGTCCCGGCGGCGCAGTCGGGCATGCCCATGTGGCAGGACAAGCTGTTCATCTTCCTGATGAAGAACGCCACCAACCCCACGGACTTCTTCAAGATCCCGCCGGGCCGGGTTGTTGAGCTCGGGACGCAGGTGACCGTGTGACGGCGGGGGTGGTTCCGTACGCAGCGTTCCAGGCGGGGGTCGAAGCGGCGGCTGGACGCTTCTTCGTGGGCGTGCGTCACGGCACAATGTTCACCCTGCTCTATTCGCCCCGGGGCGAAGACCCTCAGACTCCGCATGCGCAGGACGAGATCTACATCGTTCACGCAGGCGCCGCGGTGTTCCGCAAGGGCGAGGAGACGTCCCGCGTGGCGGCGGGCGATGTGATCTTCGTCGAGGCCAACGCCGAGCACAGGTTCGAGGCGTTCAGCGACGACTTCGCGGTGTTCGCCGTCTTCTGGGGTCCCGAGGGCGGCGAGGACCCTCGCTAGGCTTGCGCTTGCCGCGCCGACGCCCTTAAAGGCGCCCAACGCTTGCCCTTAGGAAACCGATGACCGCCGAAGCCCCCGTCAAGAAGGTCGTGCTCGCCTATTCCGGCGGCCTGGACACCCTCGTCGCCGTCAAGTGGCTGCAGGAGCGATACCGCTGCGAGATCGTCACCTTCACCGCCGATTTGGGCCAGGGCGAGGAGCTCGGCCCGGCCCGCGAGAAAGCCCTCGCGATGGGTGTGAAGCCCGAGAACATCTTCACGCCTGACCTGCGCGAGGAATTCGTCCGCGACTACGTCTTCCCGATGTTTCGTGCCAACGCGGTCTATGAAGGCCAGTACCTGCTGGGCACCTCCATCGCCAGGCCACTGATCGCCAAGGCGCAGATCGAGGTCGCCCGCAAGGTGGGGGCTGACGCGGTCTCCCATGGGGCGACGGGCAAGGGTAACGACCAGGTCCGTTTCGAGGTCAGCTACTACGCCCTGGAGCCGGACATCCGGGTCATTGCGGTCTGGCGAGAGTGGGAGTTCAAGGGCCGCGCCGACGAAGTCGCCTACGCCGACAAGCACATGATCCCCGTGGCGCGGGACAAGCGCAACGAGCCGCCGTTCAGCGTCGACGCCAACCTCCTGCACTCCTCCTCCGAGGGCAACGCCCTGGAGGACCCAGCCGAGGCCGCGCCTGAGTTCGTGTACATGCGCACCATTTCGCCGGAGGCGGCGCCGGACAAGGCGACGGTGATCACATTGGACTTCGAGCGCGGCGACCCTGTGGCGGTGGACGGCGAGCGCCTGTCTCCCGCCAGCCTCCTCGCCCGGCTCAACCACCTGGGCCACGATAACGGGATCGGCCGGCTGGACCTCGTGGAGAACCGTTATGTCGGCATGAAGTCGCGCGGCGTCTATGAGACGCCGGGCGGCACGATCCTGCTGGCCGCGCACCGCGGCATCGAAAGCATCACCCTCGATCGCGGCGCCATGCACCTCAAGGACGAGCTGATGCCGCGCTATGCCGAGCTGATCTACAACGGCTTCTGGTTCTCCCCCGAGCGGGAGATGCTGCAGGCGGCAATCGACCACTCCCAGGCCATGGTCACCGGACAGGTGCGGATCAAGCTCTACAAGGGCAATGTCACCGTCATCGGCCGCACCAGCCCCTATTCGCTCTACGACCAGGACCTGGTGACCTTCGAGGAGGGCAAGGTCGCCTACGACCACCGCGACGCCGCCGGCTTCATCAAGCTCAACGCCCTGCGGTTGCGCGTCCTGGCCAACCGCGACCGGCAGGGCTAGGTCATTCGCGGATGACAACCGTTCGCAGGAGCGGTAGCTTGTCACCTGCAAATGACAAGCGTCGACACCCTCGCCCCTGAGCCGCCGGTCGAAACCCGCCGCCGCAATGCGGAGGCGACGCGGGCCGCGATTCTGCATGCCGGCAAGACCCATTTCGCCAGGTCCGGCTATGAGGGCGCGTTCCTGCGCGACATCGCCGCGGACGCCGGCGTCGATGCGGCCCTGATCAACCGCTACTTCGGCGGCAAGGAGGGCCTGTTCGCCGCCTGCCTGCGCGAGGCGATCCGCTCGGAGCGGCTGTTCGCCGGCGACCGCGCCGACTTCGGGCGCAGCGTCGCCAAGGTGTTCGGCGCCAAGAGCGCGCCGGCGGCCGACGAGCCGATGCTTGGGTTCAGGCTGATCCTGCAGGCCGCCACCTCGGCCAACACGGCCCATATGCTCAATGAGGCGGTGCAGGAGCGCTTCATGGGCCCGATCCGCGACTGGCTGGGCGGCGAGGACGCCCAGGCCCGCGCGCGGCTGATCTCTGCCCTGTTCATCGGCCTCCTGGTGGAAGGCCGCATCCGGGACGAACCCCTTGCCGAGCCGGAGCGATCGGCCTTCGTCGATCGCCTGGCGCCCATCTTCCAATCCCTCGTCGACGGCTGAGACGAGCGCGCAGACTTCTCGAGGAGCCGACCATGGCCGACGGAACCGTCATCGACACCAACATCACCAAGGACCGGATGTATGGCGCCGTCCCGCCGGATGACTTCGAGTCCATGCTGACGCTGGACCGCTATGGCCAGCGCTCGGACGCCTTCGACAAGATCATCTCGGCGACCCACGACCACTTCTGGGATCCGCTGGACAAGAAATACATCGACTTCGACACCCCCTTCGACCTCGAGAACGAGGCGATGATGCCGGAAGAGCTGAACCCGATCCTGCGCCTGCCCTATGTGGCCGAGACGCTCACCGACCCGAAGGAGAAGATCCGCTTCATCAACCTGATGCAGCTCTACAACTTCTCTTCGATCCTGCATGGGGAGCAGGGCGCGCTGAACCTCTCGGCGTCGCTGTGCCACGTGCTCTACGACCAGGGCGCACAGGAATACGCCGCCAACCAGACCCGCGAGGAAGCCCGCCACGTCACCGCCTTCGCCAAGTACATCAAGGCGCGCTGGGGGCGGCCGGTGGAGTGCGGCGCGGCGCTGAAGCGGCTCTTGATGGAGATCATCGAGGCGCCGGAGGTCTACAAGAAGATCATCGGCATGCAGATGCTGGTGGAAGGCCTGGCCATGGGCGCCTTCGCCAACGGGTTCAGGCACAACCGCGATCCGCTGGCCAAGAAGCTGTTCCAGCTGGTGATGACCGACGAGGCTTTCCACCACAAGTTCGGGAAGATCTGGGCCGACCGCACGGTGCCGATGCTCACCGAGGCCGAGCGCAACATCGTCGAGGACTGGGCGGCGCACTGCGCCCAGTCGCTGCTGTTCGACCGCGGCTCGCCGGCCCAGCAACAGGTGATCTATGCCCAGTTCGACCTCGATCCGGAGCGGGTGATCGCCGACATCATCAAGCGCCGGGCGGAGCGCGATCAGACGCGGCGGTTCACCGGCGAGACCAACATCTTCCGCGTGCTGATCAAGACCCTGCTGAACAGCGGCCTGATCACCGAACGCACCCGCGGCTTCTACGCCACCTACGTCGACATGGACGAGCTGCAGGCCGAGGGGACGCGGATGGTCGGCGACGACATCGCCGAGGAAGGCATCCGCTACCTGCAGGGCATCAACTTCAAGGGCCGGGCCGAGCGCGAGGCGGCCAGCCTGGTGGCGGCGGAATAGCAACGCGCGGTGTCATCCCGGACGGCCGCTCAGGCGGCCGATCCGGGACCTCCCTCAGGACTGAGCTCGGTACGGGACAAGGTCCCGGACAAGCGCTGCGCGCTTTCCGGGATGACAATCACAATCGTGACGCCCCCGTCATTTTTCTTGACCCGGCTCCGTGCACTTGCGATGTAGTCGCAAAATCAGCCTGACCGAGGAGAAGTGCGCGTGGCCGACGGGAACATCACCAAGGACACCATGTACGAAGCCGTCTCGCCCGACGACTTCGAGGCGATGCTGACGCTGGACCGCTATGGCAATCGCTCCACCGCCTTCGACAAGATCATCTCGGCCACCCACGACCACTTCTGGGATCCGCTCGACAAGAAGTACATCGACTTCGACGAGCCCTTCGACATGGAGAACCAGGCCCTGCTCCCCGAAGAGATGATCGGTGCGCTGCAGACCAAGTATGTGTCAGAGCGCCTGTCCGACCCCAAGGAGCGTATCCGCTTCATCAACGCCCAGACCCTGCGCAGCTTCTCCTCGATCCTGCACGGCGAGCAGGGGGCGCTGAACCTGTCGGCCTCCCTGTGCCACGTGCTCTACGATCAGGGCGCACAGGAATACGCCGCGAACCAGACCCGCGAAGAAGCCCGCCACGTCACCGCCTTCGCCAAATACATCAAGGCCCGCTGGGGCAAGCCGGCGAAGTGCAGTCCGGTGCTGCAAAACCTGCTGGTGGAGATCATCCACGCGCCGGAAGTCTACAAGAAGATCATCGGCATGCAGATGCTGGTGGAGGGCCTAGCCATGGGCGCTTTCGCCACCTTCTTCCAGAAGATCAACGATCCGCTCGGCAAGAAGCTGATGCAGCTGGTGATGACCGACGAGGCCTTCCACCACAAGTTCGGGAAGATCTGGGCCGACCGCACGGTGCCCAAACTCAGTGAGGAAGAGCACATCATCATCGAGGACTGGGCGGCCCACTGCTTCCAGACCCTGCTCTTCAACCTTGTCGCTCCGAGCGAGCAGCGCGACCTCTATGAGGAATTCGGCCTCGATCCGGATCGGGTGATCCAGGAGTTCGCCGAGATCGCCACGGACGACGCGCGCCGGGAAGACATGAAGGAAGCCACCAACATCTTCCGCGTGCTCATCAAGACCCTGCTCAACGCCGGCATCATCACCGACCGCACCCGAGCCTTCTACGGCATGTACGTCGACATGGAGGAGCTGAAGGGTGAAGGCGACCGCATGGTGGGCGACGACATCGCCGACGAGGGTATCGCCTATCTGAAGACCATCAATTTCCGTGACCGCGCTACGCCCATCCTCGCCGCCGCCGAGTAGTCCGACTCTCCAATTTCTGTCGCGATTCTGAGCTAACGCCCCGCCGAGACCTCGGCGGGGCGTCTTGCGTTATGGCTGCCGTCGCGTTTTGAATGGAAGCCTCGCATGAAGATCCTCGCCGCCCTGATCGCCGTCCTTGCGCTCTGCGCCGCCGCGCCCTCGCCCGCGGCGATAGCGGCGGCCCCGCAGCCCGTGAAGCCGGTGCCCGCCAACCTCTACTCCGGCCGCTGGTACGAGATCGCGCGCACGCCGAACCGCACGCAGGGCGACTGCCAGGCGTCCACCAGCGATTTCTACGGCTGGGCCTCCGGCGGCTTTCAGGTGGTGCAGACCTGCCACAAGGGGTCGGTGGTCGGGCCGGCGCAGGTGTTCAAGGCGAGCGGCAAGGTCCTGCCGGCCAGCAACAACGCCAAGATGAAGCTCAGCTTCTTCGGCGGCCTGATCTCCCAGGAATATTGGATTCTGGACCGCTCGGACGACAATCTTTGGGCCATCATGGCGACGCCTGGGGGGCACTACGTGTGGCTGCTGTCGCGGCGGCCGATGCTGGATCCGGCGACGCGCGCTCGGGCTTTGGCCCGTGTGGGCGACCTTGGCTACGACCTGACGCGCCTGGCCTTTCCGCAGCAGTCAGGTCGCTGAGCCGAGCCGCCCATTGACTCGGGAATTATCCCTTTGACATAGTATGATCTAGTGGTAGTGTGTGGCCCAAGGAGCTAAGGCCATGCGCGACAACGACTTTTCCAATCCGATTTTTCACGACGAAACCAAGGCTCGCGAGTGGCTTGAGGCTCGGCTGTGGGCGAATGGCCCGATCTGCCCCAAGTGCGGCGTGGTGGACCAAGCGACGCTCATGCAGGGCAAGTCGCATCGCCCCGGCCTCTATCAGTGCAACGCCTGCCGCGAGCCCTTCAGCGTCACCGTGGGAACGCTGTACGAGCGCAGCCATGTTCCGCTGCACAAGTGGCTGGCGACCACGCACCTGATGATGGCTTCCAAGAAGGGCATGAGCGCCCTTCAGATCAGCCGCATGATCGGCGTGACGTACAAGACGGCATGGTTCCTTTGCCATCGCATCCGCGAGAGCTTGCGCGAGACGAGCCCGTCACCGCTCGGCGGCGAAGGCAGCATCGTGGAAGCCGACGAAACTTTCGTGGGTGGGAAGGACAAGAACCGCCATCCGCAGGACCGTCGCGGCAAGCGTGGCGCGGCTGAGAAAGAGCCGGTCGTCGCCCTGGTCGAGCGTGGGGGCCGCGTTCGCAGCCATCACGTCAAGGATGTGACCGCCAAGACGCTGCGCGGCGTGCTGACTGAGCAGATCGACCAAGCGACGCACCTGATGACGGACCAGCTGTCAGCCTACAAGCGTGTCGGGACCACGTTCGCGATGCACTCCAGCGTCAACCACGGCATTGACGAATATGTGCGCGGCGAGACGCACACGAACACCGTGGAGAGCTACTTCGCCATCCTGAAGCGTGGGATCGTCGGGACGTTCCACCACGTCTCCCCGCAGCACCTGAAGCGCTACGTCGGCGAGTTCGACTACCGCTACAACACTCGTGCGGCGTTGGGTTACAGCGACGCCGACCGCTTCGCCGCTTCGTTCCCGGGCATCGTCGGCAAGAGGCTCACCTATCGGCGGTCTGGTGGACGCGCCGAAGCCGAAGCCGAAGCCGAAGCGCCGACACCGTCGACGTGGATTGACTGGCGCTCCGTCTGAGGACGATCAACGTCAGTTGGAATTGCCATTTCCGGCCCTGGAAGGCCTGGAAGCGTCGCTCACAGATTCAGCGCATCATCCACAACATCTTGACGATCGCGGCCAAACGACGGCTAGATGTTGTTGGCCGCACCGCTAAGATCATTGCCCTGTAGAACGACTCAGGGCCGATCCTTTCGGACCGGCCCTTTGTGCCGCGTGCGTAGCTCAACAGGATAGAGCAGGTTCCTACTAAGTTCCCGGTTGCCCGTTCGAGTCGGGCCGCACGCGCCGCACTAATTTCCTAACCCACAGACATGCCCGAAGGCGAGTCGTCTGCGCGTCAAGTGCGATTCGTCGCAGATTCGACTCTCGAATGCAACCGTAATAACCCGGTTACTACCCGGTTTTTACGGAGCGCATCTGGGTGGCGAAGCCGCCGAACGAACAACCGACCAAGCAGCTGGAACTCTCGGTTCCAGCGGAACTCCACGCCTATTTGACACATCTGGCAAAGTTCACCCTGCTTGGCGCGAGCCCCAATGATGTGGCGCGACATCTGCTGACCGAACGGTGTGACCAGTTGCAGCGGGAGGGATATCCGCCAAAGCACCCTTATTAGGGTGCGGCGCGCCAGACGCCCCCGGAGGGGTTGTCACTCTTCCTCCGGCATGATTCGTTCGATGTGTGAGACTTTGATTCGCAGGGCTGGCACCCGGAGCGGATCACGAACATGCGCGTTCCCAGCGCGGTCATGCGAATCATATGATAGCATGACCGCGAGGGTATCGCCATGTCCGATACGATGGATAAGCAATCCGAAGCATATTTGCGGATGCTCCCCCGTCTCCAAAAAGACTACGGCTTATCGTGGATCGTAATGGTCAACCAAAGAGTCAAAGCTCATTTTGACGACTTTGAGAAAGCAGCATCGTTTGCTATAGAAAACTATCCAAACAGCGATTTTCTAATTCGACATACAAGCGAGCGACCAGCGGAATTCACTTACATAGCTGTAGATGACTGATCGCAATATTCAATCATTTGGACCAGCGACCCCGGACGCGGCCTCTCGCAGACGGGAGGTAGAAATATTCGGACACATTCTGGATGTTCGGATCAGCGCCGCTCCAGGCTTGCCCCACAGAGAAGGCGCGCCTGATCATGTAAAAATTCGCGGCCTGATAGATACTGGATCTTCCGACGTATGCATAGATGTTGCTGTCGCAGAGGAAGCTGGGCTGAGATACATGTATTCAACAACTGTCGGGGCAATTGGTGACAGAAGGCCGGCGTCGGTTTATCTTGGCGTGCTTGATATACCGAAGATAGGGTATAGAAAATTGCTTAATCTATACGCGGTCAAAATGAAAAGACCGACTCACGACGCGCTCATTGGCAGAATAGTACTGGCAGACTATTTTGTTACTTTCGAGGGGCCAAGAGGGACGTTTCTTTTCATAAAGGCGGATGAGGCTTATGAGTTGCCGGAGCACGACGAGTAGTCCCCCTTCGCCTAGCTTACGTCGCCCCGTTTTTTGGCTCCCCCGCTCTCGACTCTCCCTTAGGTTTCGCTTCACGATGCTTCGGCTTCGTGTGGAGAGCTGCATCAACAGCGCGCTCAAAGCGCTCCCAGCCGCTGGGCTCGGGCCGGTCATCTTTTGAATTAACTGCGGGCATGCGATGCCTCTCAAGCAATATCGCCTTTATTTAGATGAAAGCGGCACCGAGGACTACGCCTGCGTTGATGACCAGGGCGGTCGCCACCTGTCGTTGGTCGGCGTCATCATGGAGCATGCCCACGCCCACGAGGCGACGGCGAACCTGAATAAGATACGGGCGCAATTTTTTGATCGCCATCCCGACGAAGGGCCGGTGATCTTTCACCGTACGGACATCCAGAGGCGCCGGAACGCGTTCAAATGCCTGAACGATGACGAGGTGCGAAAGGAGTTCGACCGCTGGTGGCTTCGCTACCTATGGCGTACGAACTACAGAGTGATCTGCATAACGATCGACAAGCTGGCGATGCAGAAAAAGGAAAACTGGCAGCTCAAGCATCCCTATCACTATGGCATGTCGCTGATGGCGGAGAAGTACGCGCAGTATCTAATCCGCGCCGGTGGCCACGGGGACATTATGCCGGAGGCGAGAGGAAAGCGGAAAGACCAGGCTCTCCAAGCCGCGTTTGATAGGGTTCGCGCATATGGAACCCAATTCGTCTCGGGCGAGGTCATTCAAGAGCGGCTTCCCGCCAAGAGCCTTAAGTTCCGGAGCAAGGCGGACAACGTCACCGGTTTGCAGATCGCCGATAGCTTGACCAAGGCCGCCCAGGACTTCGTGCTGCTGCGGCGCAAGGTCATCAACAACGTTTCCCCCTTCACCACACAAATTCACGGGGTGCTGGAGGTCGGCAAGTTCGACCGGAATCCCACATACGGAACGATTTGGGGCTATGGAATCAAGTTCCTGCCCTGAATGCAAAAACGGGGCACGTAGGCCCCGTTTGACGGATTGATGCACCGTCAGTTACCGGCCGCCCGTAGGCACCGGATTGTCGCGGACAATAGAGATTCGATTCAATCCGTCAACGTTCTCATTTTGTTCCTATTGACGAATCTGCTCATCGGAGTCCGTCCGGCCTGTCACGCCCCATGACTCTAACCCCAATCTGTAGACGATGCTACGTTAAAGGGATAATTCCCATTGACTCAGCGGAACGAAGACGGAACAAATCCGTCCGGTGGAAGTCGTCGTCTTCAGCCTGTCGCGCCCGGAGACCACCAGCGCGGTGACGCGGGGGGCGGCGCGGCTGTTCCTCGATCTCGGCTATGCGCCGCTGGCGGAGGTGACCCTGCCCAACGGCCGGCGCGCCGACATCATGGCGCTCGGCCCACGCGGCGAGATCGCCATCGTCGAGGTGAAGTCCTCGCTTGAGGACTTCCGAACCGACCGGAAGTGGGGCGAATACGCACCCTATTGCGACGCCTTCTACTTCGCCGTGGCGCCGGAGTTTCCCCGCGAGATCCTGCCGGAGGAGCCCGGCCTGATCGTCGCAGACGGCTTCGGCGGGGCGGTGCTGCGCGAGCCGCCGGTGATCGTGCTGGCCGGGGCGCGGCGCAAGGCGCTCACCGTCGCGTTCGGCAGATTGGCGGCGTTCCGCGCCACCGGAGCCTAGCGAGGGGCGCGCTTCGCCAGGATCCGCTGCAGGGTGCGCCGGTGCATGTTCAGGCGCCGGGCGGTCTCGGAGACGTTGTGGCCGCACAGCTCATAGACCCGCTGGATATGCTCCCAGCGCACCCGGTCGGCGCTCATGGGATTCTCCGGCGGGGCCGGCGCGCCGCCTTGGGCCATGAGCGCCTTGACCACGTCATCGGCGTCGGCGGGCTTGGAGAGATAGTCGACCGCCCCGGCCTTCACCGCCGCCACGGCGGTGGCGATGTTGCCGTACCCGGTGAGCATGACGATGCGGGCGTCCGGACGGGCGTCGCGCAGGGCCTCGACCACCTTCAGGCCGGTGCCGTCCTGCAGGCGCATGTCCAGCACCGCGAAGGCCGGAGGCTTGGTCCTCACCGCGGCCATGGCGTCCTCGACGCTCTCCACCAGCGTGGGCTCGAAACCGCGGGCCTCCAGCGCGCGGCCCAGACGGTTTCTCAGCGGAGCGTCGTCATCGAGCAGCAGAAGTGACTTTTCCGGCAGCAGGGCCACCGCGGCGTCGATCTCACTCATCGGTTCGCACTCCGAGCGCAGGTTCGGCGCGACAACTTCCGCGCAGCCCTGCGTCACAATGTCGCGCAGAACGGTAGAATCGCAAGGCCCGGTGACATTCGGTCCGCAACATTGCTCGGTCGAGGCTCGCGCCGTCCTCGGAATGAGGGCGCTGAAGAACAGACGATACCGGCTGATTCCCAGTTGCACTTTGACCTGAGTCAGCCCGCGATGGCGGAGGGCGCTTCCATCCGCTCGCGCGGCCAGCGCGCCGAGACGATGGCGCCGCCCCGCCGGCCGTTGCGAAACGCCACGGCCGCCCCGGTGCGCTCCAGCAGGGTCTTGGCGATGAAGAAGCCAAGTCCCATGCCGATGTGACCGGTGCGAGAACCCTCGTCGCCCGGCCGGCTCGTCACATAGGGCTCGCCGAGCTTGGCCAGAACTTCGGGCGAGAAGCCCGGCCCGTCGTCGCGCACCTCCACCGTGATGGTCGCCGCATCGAAGCGGGCGGTGACCAGGATCTCCTTGCGGGCGAAGTCGAAGGCGTTTTCGACGATGGAGGTCATGGCGTGCAGCACCTCGGGCCGGCGCCACAGATCGGGCGCGGCCATGCCTGGAGGTCCGGTGACCACCGCCTCGACCCGCACCCTGTCCTCCGTGGCGTAGGGCGCTAGCACCTCGCGCACGAACTGCAGCAGGCTCATGCGCTCATGCACCGCGTCGTTAGCTTCCGGCGTCTCGGCCAGCCGCCGCAGGATGTCTCGGCAGCGCTGAGCCTGGGCCACCAGCAGCAGGGCGTCGTCGCGCAGGCTCCCCTCCGGCGCCTCGCGCGCCATCTCCTTGGCCACCACCGATATGGTCGCGAGCGGCGTGCCGAGTTCGTGGGCGGCGGAGGCCGCCAGGGCCCCGAGGGCCGAAAGGCGCTGTTCGCGGGCCAGCACGGTCTCGGTGACGTTGAGGGCCAGTTCCATGCGCGCCGCCTCGGCGGCCGCCTGATAGGCGTAGCCCGCGGTGAACACGATGCCGGACACCAGCGCGGCCAGGGCGCCCACGCGGAACAATGCCGGCATGGAAAGGCCCGCGCCCGGCCACGGCAGAGGCATGGCGACGAAGGTGAGGACCACGGCGGCGCAGACCGCCAGGCACCCGACCGCCACGGCGTAGCGCAGCGGCAGACTGGCGCCGGCCAGGGTGACCGGCGCGATGAGCAGCAGGGCGAAGGGGTTTTGCAGGCCGCCCGTGAGGTAGATCAGGCCCGACAGCTGAAGCACGTCGAAGCCGAGCTGCAGCGCCGCCTCCCAGTCGCGCGCGGCGCGCCGGCTCATCGGTGAGAGCGCGAGCGAAAGGTTCACGGCCGCGCCGACGGCGATCAGGACGAAGCAGGCCAGATAGGGCCCCGGGAACTTCAGCACCAGACCGGTCACAACCAGGGCTAGACTCTGCCCGCCCAGCGCCAGCCATCGAAGCATGATCAGGGTTCGCGTACGCAGGCGCCCGGGGCGTCCCGGAGGCGCCCGATCGAGGCGCGTCAAGCCCTGCGAGACCCGTTGCAGGTCGGCGGCTTGCGCGGCCTTCAGCCCCGGCGTATCGACGGCCCCGGCCGCCGTGGAAGGCGATTTCTGCGCCATGGCCCGAGGATCATCCAGATCGGCGCCCGAAGCGAGCCCCAGGCGATGGAGAAACGCGATTTGAGGCCCCTCCTGCGCATCGCCCTGCTCGGAATGGCGGCGTTGGCGCTGGCGGGCGGCCTGCAGGCCTGCCACAGACGGCAAGTGCAACCCTCGGAGGTGGGCGGGCCGTTCCACATGGTCGACCAGAACGGCGCGCCGCGCGACGAAGGCATGCTCAAGGGCAAGTGGACGGTGATCTTCTTCGGCTACACCTTCTGCCCCGACGTCTGCCCCACCACCCTGACCGCCCTGGGCCAGGCCATGGACCAGCTGGGGCCTAGGGCGAGCGCCGTGCGGGTGGTGTTCGTCACCGTTGACCCCGATCGCGACACCCCGGCCAAGCTGAAGGCCTATCTGTCCAGCCCGGTGTTCCCGAAGAACGTCATCGGGCTCACGGGCACGCCGGCCCAGGTCGCGGGCATCGCCAGGGCCTACCACATCTTCTACCAGAAGGAGGGAACCGGGGCCGACTACAGCATGGACCACTCGGCGATCCTTTATCTGATGACGCCGGACGGCCAGTTCGACCACGCCATCCCCACCGGCGTGACCCCGGAGGAAATGGCCCGCCAGATCCGCGAGGCGATAAGCGGCGCCTGAAAGTCCGTGCAATGCTGGACTTTGTTCACCGGACCCCGATATTGTGCATTGCACAATCGAGAGTCCGCGATGCTCTACGCCTTTCATGAAGCGGCCTATCAGTCAGCCACCCCCTTGCGCCTCGCGGCCCAGGCGGCGCGCGACTTCTGGTCTTCGCCGCTCAATCCGGCGGCGCGGTCGCGGGTCGGGCGCACCCTGTTCGCTTCGGCCGACCTGCTCTCCAACCTGACCCGCCGGTACGGCAGGCCGGCGTGGAACATCCACCACGTGACCATCAACGGCCACGACGTGGCCGTGCGTGACGACGTGGTCTTCCATACGCCCTGGGTGAAGCTGCGCCGCTTCGCCCGCGAGCCCCTGGACCTGCGGCGCGCCCGCGCGACCCTCGGCTCTCCGCCCCTGCTTATCGTCGCGCCCCTATCCGGACACCATGCCACCCTGCTGCGCGGCACAGTGCAGACCTTCCTGCAGGACTTCGACGTCTACATCACCGACTGGTCCAGCGCCCGTGAGGTGCCGATCATCGAGGGCCGTTTCGACTTCGACGACTACATCGACCATGTGCGCGACATGCTGCTGCACATCGGCGAGCGCGCTCACGTCATCGCCGTGTGCCAGCCCGGACCGCCGGTGATCGCGGCCTCGGCCCTCCTGGCCGAGGATGGCGAGTCGCACCGCCCGGCCAGCGTCACCCTGATGGGCTCTCCCATCGACGCGCGGCTGTCGCCCACCAAGACCAACAAGCTCGCCGAAGAGCGGCCGTTCGCCTGGTTCGAGACCTCGATGATCTACACCGTGCCGCCGCCCTATCTGGGCATGATGCGGCGGGTCTATCCGGGCTTCGTGCAGCTCTACAGCTTCATGTCGATGAACGCCGAGCGGCACCAGGAGGCGCACAAGCGTTACTTCGACCATCTGGTGGCCGGCGATGGCGATTCCGCCGACAAGCATCGCGAGTTCTATGACGAGTACCTCTCGGTGCTGGATCTCACCGAGGAATTCTACCTGCAGACCATCGACGTGGTGTTCCAGCGCTACCTGCTGGCCAAGAATGCGCTCACCCATCGCGGCCGCCCGGTGCGGCTGGAGGCGCTCGCCGACGTTGCGGTGATGAGCGTCGAGGGCGAGAACGACGACATCTCCGGGGTCGGCCAGACCCAGGCGGTGCACGCCCTGCTGCCCAATCTGCCGGCGCCGCTGCACGAACTCTACGTCCAGCCCAAGGTAGGCCACTACGGCGTGTTCAACGGGCGGCGTTTCTCCGACGAGATCTACCCGCGCGTCCGCGGCTTCATCGAACGCTCGGAAACCGCTTTGTCGGCGTGACCCGGACGGCCTATCCAAGGCCATGCTGTTTCGTCCGAATCGCCATGCCGACGGGGACGTGATCGACGTCGCGGGCGCGCCCGTGCGGCTGAAGGTGAACGCCCGCGCACGCCGGGTCAGCCTGCGCCTCGACCGCACGCGCCGCGAGGTGGTGGCCGTGGCGCCGAGCCAGAGGCGCCTGCCGGACGCGGCCGCCTTCGCCTTGGAGCGCAGCGCCTGGATCGCCGAGCGCCTTGCCGAGCTGCCGGGCGCGCGACCGTTTGTTCCAGGGGCCCACATCAGCCTGTTCGGCGAGCCGGCCCTGCTGGTCCCCACCCTGCTGCGCGCCCGGCTGGAGCGACTGCCTAGCCTGCGCCTGGCCGCGCCAGGCGAGGGCGACGCCTATGCGATGCGCATCGAGCGCCTGATCCGTCGTCACGCGGTCGGCTGGTTTTCAGCGCGCTGCGCCGTCCACTGCACAGCGCTGGAAGTCTTGCTTCCCAGCATCGCGGTGATGGACGCCAAGGGCAGGTGGGGTTCATGCCGGGCCGCCTTCGCGGGCCGGCCGGCGGCCATCCGGCTCTCCTGGCGCCTGGCCCTCGCGCCGCCGGCGGTTGCCGACTATGTGGCGGCCCACGAATGCGCCCACCTGCTGGAAGCCAACCACGGCCCGCGCTTCTGGGCGCACGTGCGCCGCCTGGTTGGCGAGGAACGCCCGCATCGCGCCTGGCTTCGCAGACAAGGCGCTGCGCTGCACGCCATGGGGTAGGGGCGCGGGCTGTTCTCAGAACGGCGGCGCGGCGGCCCGTGGCTTGCCGGGCGGCTCTGGCGGGGCCTCGTCCACCGGCGGCGCGGCCGCGTTCGAAGCGGCGGCCGAATTGGTGAGCAGGTTGCCGATCAGGTCATTGGCCGGCGCCGGCGCCACCCCGCCGGGGATCGCCTGGGCGCGCACGTGGGGCAGGGCCGCCGCCATGAAACTCCGCCAGATTTCGGCTGGCGCCCCGCCGCCGGTGACCCGCTTCATGGAGGTGTTGTCGTCGCGGCCGACCCACACGGCGGTGACGAAGCCGCCGGTGTATCCGACGAACCAGGCGTCGCGGTAGTCGCTGGTGGTGCCGGTCTTGCCGGCGAGGTCATAGCCGCCGATCTTGGCCCGCGCGCCGGTTCCGGAGGCCACGACCTGGCGCAGCATCTGGTTCATCTCCGGCAGCGCGGGAGAGCCGATCACCTGCTGCAGCGGCTGGTGGTCCACGGAACGGTCGTAGAGCACCTTGCCGCTGGCCGTGCGGATGCGCTCGACGCCGTAGGCATGCGCGAGGAAGCCGCCGTTGGCGAAGGCGTCATAGGCCTGGGCCATTTCCAGCGGGCTCACTTCCACCGCGCCGAGGGCCATGGAGGGGTCGGTCTGGATCGGCGAGGTGATGCCGAGGCGGCGGGCGGTGGCGGCGACATTGGTGGTGCCCACCTCATTGGCCAGGCGCGCGGCCACGGTGTTGATCGACTGCGCCAGGGCGGTCTGCAGGTCGATGGGGCCTAGGTACTTGCCGGTGTAGTTCTTCGGCTCCCAGTTGCCGATGATGATCGGCTCGTCGACCACCGGCTCGCTCGGCGTGTGCCCCGCCTCCATGGCGGTGAGGTAGACGAAGGGCTTGAAGGCCGAGCCCGCCTGCCGCCTGGCCTGGGTGGCGCGGTCGAACTGGCTGTCCACATAGGCCGCGCCGCCCACATAGGCGCGGATGCGGCCCTCCCCGTCCAGCGCCACCAGGGCGCCCTGCTCCACGCCCTGGCCGGCGTGGCCGGCGACGCCGGCGCGCACAGCCTGTTCGGCGGCCGCCTGGATCGGCAGGTCGAGGGTGGTCTCCACGACCATGTCCTCGGTTGGCTCGCCAACCAGGGCGCGCACCTGGCTGTCCAGCCAGTCGGTGAAGTACTGCGCCCGCTGGCTGGCCAGGGTCGCCGACACGTGCACCGGATGGGCGAAGGCGTCGTCGCGCTGCTGGGCGGTGATGGCGCCCATGCGCACCATTTCGTTGAGCACCACGGTGGCGCGCTTGGCCGCGCGGTCGCTGTTGGCCGCGGGATTGTACCGCGACGGCCCCTTCATGGTGGCCGCCAGCAGGGCCGCCTCGCCGAGGGTGAGTTGGGCGGCTGGCTTGTTGAAGTAACGCTGGGAGGCTGCCTCGATGCCATAGGCGCCGCCGCCGAAGTTCACCCGGTTGAGGTAGAGCGCCAGGATCTGCTTCTTGGAGAACTTCATCTCCAGCCACACCGCCAGGATCAGCTCCTGGGCCTTGCGCCGGTAGCTCTGGGTGGGTGTCAGGAAGAGGTTGCGGGCCAGCTGCTGGGTGATCGTCGAGCCGCCGCGCAAGGGGCCGCCGGGATGGGAGAGGTTGTAGATCTCCGAGCGCAGCATGCCCCAGGGATTGAAGCCGAAGTGGTGGTAGAACTGCCGGTCCTCGATGGCCACGAAGGCGGCCGGCACATAGGGCGGCAGCTGGTCGAGGTCCACCGGCGGCGACTCCTGGCTGCCTCGCACCGAGACCAGCGCGCCGGACCGGTCGAGATAGGAGATCGACGGCTGTCGCTTGACGTCGTTGAGCTTGGAGGTGTCCGGCAGGTCGGTGGCGAACACCGCCAGGAACCCGACCACGAAGATCAGGCCCCAGACGCCGAGCACGAGGGTCCAGTAGATCAGCGCCTGCAACGGGGTGCGTCGCGCGCGGGGGGCGCCGGGACCGTTCGCCATGCTCTTTACGTCGTTCCTGTGGAGCCGCAGCCCCGTCCCCAGGCCCGCTCATACCCGAACGGCACGAAGCGCGCGAGACGGTTGACGAAAGGTGAACACGGCCTCACGCCGCGCCTTCCCAGGCTGCGCGCCGCCCTGCCATAACCTGCCCGGTGATTCGCCCGATTGACCAGGCCCGGGAGGTGCTGCGCCGCGTCTTCGGCCATGCCGAATTCCGTGGCCTGCAGGGGCCGGTGATCGAGGAGGCGCTGGCCGGGCGCAGCGCCCTGGCGGTCCTGCCCACTGGCGGCGGCAAGTCGCTGTGCTACCAGATCCCCGCGCTCATCCGCCCGGGCCTCGGTCTGGTGATCTCGCCGCTGATCGCCCTGATGTCCGACCAGGTGGAGGCCTTGAAGCAGGCTGGCGTCGCGGCCGCGCGCCTGGATTCCAACATCGATCCGCGCGAGCGCGACGAGACCTGGGCGCGCATCGAGGCCGGCGAGCTGGACCTGCTCTACCTGGCGCCGGAAGGGCTGATGGCCGGCCCGACCCTGAACCGGCTGCGCCGCGAGCCGCTCGCCCTCATCGCCATCGACGAGGCGCACTGCGTCAGCCAATGGGGTCACGACTTCCGGCCAGACTACCGCACCCTGGGCCGCCTGGCCGAGCTGTTCCCGGGGGTCCCGCGACTGGCGGTGACCGCCACCGCGGACGCGCGCACGCGCGAGGACATCCGCGCCCAGCTGCACCTGGAAGACGCGCGCGAGTTCGTGGCCAGCTTCGCCCGCCCGGAGCTTGCCCTGGCTGCGGAGCGCAAGCACGGCGCGGCCGGGCGGCGGGTGGCCGAGCTGGTGAGCCATAGGCCGGGCCTTTCCGGCGTGGTCTACGCCGGATCGCGGGAGGGCTGCGAGCGTCTGGCGGAAGACCTCGTCGCCAAAGGCGTCACGGCCAAGGCCTATCACGCCGGGCTCGACAAGCAGGTCCGTCGCGACCGCCTCGCCTGGTTCCTCTCGGAGGACGGGGCGGTGATGGTGGCGACCATCGCTTTCGGCATGGGCATCGACAAGCCGGACGTGCGCTTCGTGATCCACGCCGATCCGCCGGCCTCCATCGAGGCCTATTGGCAGGAGGTGGGCCGCGCCGGGCGCGACGGCGCGCCGGCCGAGGGCGTCTGCCTGTACAGCCCGGCGGACATGGGCTGGGCGATGCGCCGGATCGCCACGCGGGACCTGCCGGACGCGGTGCGCCAGGTGCAGACCCGTAAGGTGCGGCAGCTCTACGCCATGCTGGAGGGGACCGCCTGCCGCGCCGCCGCGGTCCGCCGCTACTTCGGCGAGGAGGGGGTGGCGCCCTGCGGGGTGTGCGACCTCTGCCTGTCGCCGGTGGAGGGCGTGGACGCCACGCAGGCCGCCCAGAAGGCGCTGTCCGCGGTGCACCGGCTGGGCGGGCGCTTCGGCCGCGGGCGCATCGTCGAGCACCTGCTGGGCAAGACCAAACAACCGAGCGAACTCGAGTCCGGCCTCTCCACCTTCGGCGTCGGCCGCGAGTTCAGTCCCGCCGGCTGGCGCGACCTCATCGACCAGCTGCTGTTCGAGGGCCTGCTCGTGGAGGACGCCAATGACGGACGCCCGCTCATCGGCCTGGGCGACGCCGCGGCGGTGCGCGCCGTCTACCGCGGCGAGCGCCCGGTGGTGGTCCGCCGCGAGCCGGAGCCGCTGGACGCCACCACCCGCTCAGGGCGCCCGCGCAAGCGCCGGGGCGGCGAGCCGCTCGGCGTGGCGCCCGCCGACATGCCGCTGTTCGACGCCCTTCGCGCCTGGCGCCGCGGCGAGGCCGCCCGCCAGTCCGTCCCGCCCTATGTGATCTTCCACGACCGCACCCTGGCGGAGATCGCCCGGGACAAGCCGGGGGCGGCGGCGGCCCTGGCCCGGATCAACGGCGTCGGCCAGGGCAAGCTGGACCGATACGGGGCGGCGGTCTTCGAGATCGTCCGTTCGTCCGGCGCCTAGGCGCCGCCCGTTCCACCTGTTCCGACCTGTTATTCACCTGTTCCACCTGTTATTTCGGTGTTTTTGCCACCTGTTACGGTCTGGAAGCCGTGACCGTTCAATGGCTTGCGGCCACCTGATATCGCCCAGGAACAGGTGATAACAGGTGATAACAGGCGCCAAACAGGCCTGTTATCGATGCATAACAGGTGCGGATCAGGTCGAGGCGGACCGGATCCCACGCCCAAGCTTTCCCACCGCCCAATCCGAAATTCCCCGCGCAAGCGGGGACCCAGGCGTTTTTCGTTTGTTCCGTCCGTCCACACCCGCGCGGCCCCAACCGATTGCAAAAAAAGCCTGGGTCCCCGCTTACGCGGGGAATTTCGGGTGGTGGGGGTGTTGTGGATTGAGAAACCCGGCGTGTGCGCACGGGCGCGCCGCCCGCCACTGTCGCCGGCTTCTTCTTTTCTTCACGATGAGAAAGAGCGTCGCCCGAGTCGGCAATCCATCCGTTACCATATGTAATGCGAAAGAGCAAGGAGCCGCAGGGGTCGGACGCCACCTTTCCCTTGCCCGCCGCTTGCACGCGCCGATACGCTCGCGCACGCGGCCAGGGGTGGGGTCGCACAGGCATGTCAGACGTCTTCATCTCCTACGCCCGTTCGACGGCGAAGCAGGCGCGGCAGGCCGCCGAGGCCCTGCGCGGGCAGGGGTACAGCGTGTGGATGGACGATGAACTGCCCGCGCACCGCACCTACACGCATGTGATCGAGGAACAGATGACCGCGGCCAAGGCGGCCCTGGTGATCTGGTCGGCCGACGCGGTGAGGTCCGAGTGGGTGCTGTCGGAAGCCAACCGCGCCCGCGAGGACCACAAGCTGGTTCAGCTCGCCGTCGACGGGACGCGCCTGCCCATGCCGTTCGACCAGATCCAGTGCGCCGACCTCCTGGGCTGGACGGGGGACCTGAACGCCGCCGGCTGGCGAAAGGTGGTCGCCAGCATCGGCGCGCTCACCGGGGCCGATGCGCCGGCGACGTCCGGCGAGCCCTCGCCCCGCGCGCCGCCGGGGCCTAGGGAGCCGGTGCTCGCCGTGCTGGCCTTCGAGAACCTCTCGCGCGACGCCGACATGACCTACTTCTCCGACGGCGTGTCGGAGGAAATCCAGCAGACCGTCGCCCGCGGCGCGGGTCTGAAGGTGATCGGCAGGTCTTCGTGCTTCCAGTTCAGGGGCGCCGACAAGGCGGTGCGCCATGTCGCCGAGCAGCTGAACGTCACGCACGTTCTCGATGGGTCGGTGCGGCGCAACGGACCGAAGGTGCGCATCTCCGCGCAACTGGTGGAATGCGCCTCGGAGGTGATCCTGTGGTCGGATCGCTTCGACCGCGACCTTTCGGACATCTTCGCGCTGCAGGACGAGATCGCGGCGGCGGTCGCGGGGGCGTTGAAGCTGGCCTTCGCACCGGCGGTGCAGCCCCGGAGCATCGATCCGCGGGCCTACGACCTCTATCTCAAAGCGCGCGAGCTTCGTTTCGAGGAACTCGAGGTCACCGACATCATCAGGTCGCTGGAGGAGGTCGTCGCCATGGCGCCGACGTTCGCCAAGGCGTGGGCGGAGCTCGCGTGGATCCGCTCCGACTACCTGCGCACGGGGCGATGCGCGCAGCCTTACGATCTGGCGCGGGCAGGCGTTCTGGAAGCCGCGCAGACGGCGCTAGGGCTCGACGCCGGCTCGGGACTTGCCTATCTCGCCCTCACCGGGCTGGAGCCTCACGCGGCCTACGCCGCCAGGGAGGCGCATCTGCTGAAGGCCCTGGCCTGTGCGCCCAACGACGCCGACGTGCTGACCAACATCGGGAAATTCTACACCGTGGTCGGCCGGACCCGGGAGGGCCTGGGGTACATCAAACAGGCCCGCGACCTCGATCCCCTCTATCCGCCCGCCGTCCGCAGCTACGCCAGCATGCTGCACGGCGTCGAACGCCTCGAGGCCTACGACGTGGCCTGTGCGCGCTGGCCCGATGTGCAGAGCATCCTGCTCGCCGCGATCATCTACGCGGCGGAGGAGGGCGACTGGGCGCGGTACGACGGCTGGGTGGCTTCAACCGCCGCCACGCACATCGATCAGATGGCCAGCGTGAGGGACGCCATCACCTACGGCCGGCGCCTGAGAAATCCCGATCCGGCGGTGCATGAACGCCTCCTGTCCCGGATCAACGCCGAGATAGACGCGTCCGGCACGGTGCGGCTGAACGGCCTTTACGCCCTGAACGCCTACGGCATGGCCGACGCGGCGTTCGACTGCGCCAGCCGGGCTTCCTTCGACCACATGCTCGATCCGCGGGGGCCACAGCCCGCGGGCACCTACACCCCCGCCATCATCTTCGAGCGGCCGCCCGGCGGCCTGCCGAACGACATCCGCTTCGTCGGCCTCTGCGCCAAGCTGGGCTTGTGCGACTACTGGCTGGCGAGCGGACGCTGGCCCGACTGCGCCGAGGAAGGTTCCGTCGACTACGACTTCAAGGCCGAGGCGCGGCGGCTTGCGGCCAAGGCCTGACGTCGTGGGCTCGCCGGCGCGTGAATCTAGAGCACGATTCAGCGGTCAGGTGATTCCACCTGACCCCATCGTGCTCTAGGTCATGGCCCGAAGAGGACCAGTTCGGTGAAAGCCAGATCGTTCAGGCCGGGCCGGTCGGGACCGCGGTAGTAGCGCGGGACCTTGTCCTTGACGAACCAGCCAGCCAGGCCGCGGATCGCGGCTTCGGCGTCGCAGATGACGCAGACGACTCCTCGCCTCAGGAGGAAGCGGCCGAGGGCGCCGGCATGCTGCACGAAACTGCCCGGATCGCGGCAGTAGATGAGTTGCATGACGCCGAACGGCGCGTAGGCCAGCCGGCGGCGGATGAACACGAAAGGCAGGTGGCCTTCGGACGTGTCGCAGACCAGGGCGATGCATCCGACGTCCGCATGCGCCTTGATCAGATCGAAGTCGGGCAGATCCCTATCGGCCTCGCCGAACGGGCGGATCTTGCCAGGCCCAGCCGACAGCGCGGGCAAGGCGACGAACTGGCCCTGGCTGTAGCGGCGAAAACCGCGCCCTTCCAGGATCGACCAGGTTCGCGCGGCGGCCGAAAGCTTCACAAAGGTGACGCGCTCCAGCTTCAACGCCGCCCTGACCAGCGTCACCGCATGGCCGCGGAATGCCCGATCGATGCACAGGCTTGAGACATTGCACCGGATGCGCGCCCGCGGCCCCGCGCCGTCGGTCCTGAAGATCAGCAGCACCGCGCCGATCACCACGCCGTCCACCTCCAGCAGATAGCCGAATCGGGGATAGCCTTCGGGGCTCGTGTGCGCCTTCAGCCGGGCCAGACCCTCGCTCCAGTAGGCCCGGGTCCGTGCCGGAAACTCCCGCGTGAGCAGGTCGCCGACCGCCTCGAGATCGCGCTCCTCGATCTGGCGGCAGAGTATACTTGCAGGTGTCGCCAGCATCGGACCCGGACCAGGAATGGGACGGCTAAACAGCGCGCCGAATGCGCCATCGAACCCCGCAGCAAGAATCATGCACGACGCGCGACCTCGCCTGAAAAACCGACTTCGCGAAGGTCGGCGATGAGTCAGGTCTGACTGAATCGGCCTTGCGGCGGAGAGACCCCTCACCGCACCTCTCCCCGCGCAAACGCTAGTCGATTCACACATCTCCCGTTCCCAGGTTTTTCAACAACTTGGGGATGGCGACCACACGTATCCTTCCCCGCTGGGGGGAAGGTGGCCCGCGCAGCGGGTCGGATGGGGGGCCGAGCCGGCCTCGAAGCTGCGTGAAGGATCGTCCTGGCGCAGGCGCTGCGACGTGGTGCGTTCGACGGTCGTTGTGGCGGACAGACAATCGGATAGGCAGGCGCGGCCCCTCATCCGACCCGCTTCGCGGGCCACCTTCTCCCTAGCGGAGAAGGAACCTACCCGCCGCTCGCGTCCAACTTCCGCAAATGTGTGCATCCCCTACTAAGCCTGCGCGGCGCGTTCCGCGTCCCGGGCCTTCACATCCCGCTTGGGGGCGATCTTGCGCCAGCGGCGCTCCAGGAAGGCGCGGAACGAGCCGGGATGCAGGGTGGCGATGCGCGCCAGCACCGAGGGATAGTCCTTGTAGTGCGCCGTGAAGTGGAAGGTCTCCGGTTCGGCCTCCATCAGCATCTCCCGCTCGTCGAAGGACACCTCCAGCAGCACCAGGCTGTCGTCCTCGCGCCGCAGGCGGGTGAAGAACTTCTTGTTTACCAGGAACGACGGGCGGCCATAGGAGGACCCCTCGGTCACACCCGGAAAGCTGAGCGCGATCTCGCGCATCTCATCCACGGTCATCGGCAAGCTCCGTCGTCAGGCCAGGACCGGGCCATCCTACCTGCGACCTATGGCAGCGCCCAGACGGCGGTGCGCTTGACCTCCATGTCCTCCAGCTCGCGCGTGGTGGGCACCTGGTATTCGGCCAGCTTCTCAAGGCCGCGCTT
The DNA here is from genome assembly GCA_044445825.1 of Caulobacterales bacterium. Lineage (GTDB taxonomy): Bacteria > Pseudomonadota > Alphaproteobacteria > Caulobacterales > Caulobacteraceae > Acaudatibacter. Next base: position 14,264 of record JBIOEG010000040.1, on the reverse strand, counting down.
GGGGAAATAGCTTCGCCCGGGATCGCCGATCAGCACTCGCGCCCCCCGCGCCCGCGCCTCGCCGAGCCAGGCCATCACCCGCTCGGCCAGGGGCTTTTCGTAGCAGATGTCGCCGGCGAGGATCAGCGGGACGTCCGGTGCGGGCCGATCGAGCAGGTCATCCGCCGTGAAGGCCACCTCCACGCCATTGGCTTCGGCGTTCAGCGCCACCGCGGCGGCGCAGAAGCCGTCGATGTCGGCGGCCAGCGCGCTCGCCGCCCCGGCCTTCATCGCCGCGATGGCGACGATGCCGGAGCCGGACGCGAAATCCAGCACCGGCTTGCCACGCACCTCGCTTGGATGGTCGAGCAGGTAGCGCGCCAGGGCCTGGCCGCCGGCCCAGGCGAAGGCCCAGAACGGCGGTGGCAGGCCGATCTCCGCCAGCCGCTCTTCGGTGAGCCGCCAGATGGGGGTGATCGCATCAGCGAGATGGAGTTTCAGTTCCGGCGTGTGCGGCGGCGACTGCAGCCGGGTGTTCCGCAGGATGAAGTCGCGGTGATCCTCGATCATCCAGACGGAATGCTCATCACCGGTTTGATTCTACCACCAGGGTGGCCTTGTTCACCGCCGCCCAAGGCTTGCTGCGTTCCAATAGATCAAACACGGCGGGGCTCGATCTGGGGTCGATCATCACGACGATGCGGGTGTTGCCAGGACTCGGCGGGCCGTTTTCGGTTCGAAATTCGTCCGACGCAATGAAACTCAAATAGTTTTCCAGCTTGCGCACAAGCCTTTCGAGCGATCGTCGATCACCTTCCAGCGGCGAGGCGACCATGATGACGAGGTCCCCACCGCCGCCAGTCCTGCTTTTTCCGAATAAATCGAGCCGATCGAGGAATGGAATCGGGTGATCCGGATCATCCGCATAGAGGGCGTCGTCTGGACCTGTGTCGTTCGCTGAGACCACGGTGACACTCGTTGGGTTCGATGGTTCGGCCGCGGTTCGCGCGATCCGCGAAGACGGAGAACAGCCAACCATGACGATAGTCAACACCGCTGCAAATGCAACTTCGCCGCTTCGCCAGACGCCAACTGACCTCAGCTACCGGCCTGACCGACCCGGAGCGGCCGACGCCGCCGCCAGCACGCTCAGATAGCCCGGCGCGGTGCGCATGCGCTCCAGCACGCCCTTTTGGCGCAGCAGCTGCTGCACCTTGGGCAGGTTCCAGCAGGGCACGTGCATGAACATGTGATGTTCGCAGTGATAGTTCACCCAGTAGGGCGCGATCAGGATGCGCTCGAGCCAGTTCGCATGGGTGCTGCGGGCGTGGCGCAGGGGGTCCGGCTCGTTCTTCGCCACCAGGGCGTGCTCGGCGATGTTCCGGAAACGGGTGATCATCTGGTACCAGGTGGCGCGCGGCAGCAGCCACAGGGCGAACCAGGCCCACCAGAAGCCGGCGGCGCTGGTGAGCGCGATGATCACGCCGTTGACCATCAGCCAGCGGCGCTGGCGCACGATCTCGCGCCCGATGATCGGCAGCAGGGGCTCGCCCGCCCTGCGCGCCTTCAGCCGCGAGACGAAGCCGCCGAAGCGCTGGTTGAACCAGGTCTGACCGGTAAGGTCGCGGACGATCTTGCGGCGCAGCGACCTGCGGGTGATCGGGAACGGCGCGGAGAGCACCAGGTCCGGGTCCTCCGCCTGCTGGGCGAACTTGTGGTGCTGCAGATGGTACTTGCGGTAGGCCTCGACCCCGCTCGTGCAGAACCAGTTGGATACCCAGTCGCCGAACTTCTGGTTGGGGTGCAGCGCCCCGTGGGCGGCGTCGTGCTGAAGTATGCCGAGCCCCAGGATCCGGCCGCCGATGATCGGCGTGGATATCAGCAGGGTCAGCGGCCAGAACGGGCCGAGATAGACGGACGCCGCGATCACGCCGGCCCAGGCCAAGCCGATCACCGCCCAGCAGTGAGCCACCAGGGCGAGGCCCTTCCACGACGAGCGCGCGCTGAGCGGCGCCCACTCCTCGGGGGTGAAGAAGCTCTTCGGATCGACGCGGGCGGCGACGGCCATATGCAGATTATCTCACAGTGCGGCGGCTTGGGCCACGACGTGTTCTCGCCAGGAGATGTAGATGGTCGAGCCCACCACCACCAGCGCCCCCGCCAGCGTCATCACCCCGGGCAGCTCGTTGAACAGCAGGAACCCCGCCACGGCTGAGAACACCAGGCGGCTGTAGTCCATCGGCGCCATGGCCGCGGCGTCGCCCACCTGCATGCCCTTGATGTAGCAGGCCTGGTTCACCGTCGCGACCGCTCCCATCAGGCACAGCAGAAGGACGTCCCTGGGCGTCGGCCAGCGCCAGGAGATGATCGCCAGGGGGGCGGCGAACACCAGTCCCAGCGCCGCCGACCAGTAGAGCAGGGTCGACGGCGGATGGTCGCGGGTCATCACCTTCATGCCGGTGACAGTGAAGGCGAACAGGAGTGACGAGGCGAGCATGGCCAGCTGCGGCAGGCCGATGGCGCCCTTGGCCTGCGGATGCACCATCAGCAGCACGCCCAGGAAGCCCACCACCGCCGCGGCGATTCGCCGCCAGCCGACGATCTCGCGCAACAGGAAGGCGGCCAGCGGCACCAGCCACAGTGTGCGGGTGAACGACAGGGCGTTGGCGTCGGCCAGGGGCATCTTCTGGTAGGCGTAGAACTGCATGATCATGCCGACGGTGCCGGCGGCGGATCGGAAGATCAGGATGCCGGGCCGCGTGGTGGCGAAGGCGCGCACCGGATTTCGTACGATCCACGGCAGCAGGATCACCAGCCCCGCGGCCTGCCGGTAGAAGGCCTGCAAGCCCGCCGGATAGTCCGCGCCCAGGTACTTGATCAGCGTGGTCATGATGGTGAAGGTCGCCGCCGACCCCAGCATCCACAGGGCGCCTTGGGTATTGAGCGCCATGGGCCGCCGGACGGGCGCGACGGTGATGATGGGCGCGGGGTCGTCCATGCGGGGGTGTCTAGAACGAAACGCCGTCATCCCGGAAGCGGCGCAGCCGCTATCCGGGACCTCAAGCAGGATTGAACTCAAACCGTCGGGAGGTCCCGGACAAGCGCTGCGCGCTTTCCGGGATGACACCGTTTGATTGGTCCTGCGGCGTTCAGCCCACCGTCACCACCACCTTGCCCAGGGCCTTGCGGCTGGCCAGGTGGCTGATCGCCTCGCCGGCGCGGGCCAGCGGGAAGTGCTCGGAGACGTAGGGCTTGATCTTGCCGGCGGTGTAGAGCGCCAGCAGCTCCTTGACGTTCTCCTGGTGCGCCGCCTGGTCGCGCCCCACCGCCGCGCCCCAGAACACCCCGACGATATCGCAGCTCTTCAGCAGGGCGAGGTTCAGCGGGATGCGCGGGATGCCGGCCGGGAAGCCGATCACCAGGAACCGGCCCTCCCAGGCGATCGAACGCAGCGACGCCTCGGCGTAGTCGCCGCCGACCCCGTCGTAGATCACGTCCGCGCCATTGGGGCCTACCGCGCCCTTGAAGAGGTCGGCGAGAGCCTTCTGGCCGTCGCGGTCGAAGGGTCCGACGGGATAGACCACCCCGGATTCCGCGCCCCGGGCGACGGCCAGGTCCACCTTTTCCTGGGAAGAGGCGGCGGCGATCACCTTGGCCCCCATCGCCTTGCCAAGCTCCACCGCCGCGAGGCCCACGCCGCCGGCGGCGCCGAGCACCAGCAAGGTCTGGCCGGGCTTCAGGAAGGCGCGGTCCTTCAGGCCATAGTACGACGTGCCATAGGTCATGATGAAGGCGGCGGCCTCGTCGAAAGGCATGGCGTCGGGGATCTTCACCAGCCGGTGGGCTTCCAGCGACAGCTCCTCGGCCATGCCGCCCCAGCCGGTGTTGCCCAGAACCCGGTCGCCCGGCTTCACATTGGTCACGCCTTCGCCGACTTCCTTTACGACGCCCGAAACCTCGCTGCCGGGCGCGAAGGGCCGCGCCGGCTTGAATTGGTACTTGTCCTCGATGATCAGCACGTCGGGGTAGTTCACCCCCACCGCCTTGACCGAGACCACGGCGAATCCCGGCTTCGGACGTGGACTCGCCACGTCCTCCAGCACCAGGGTCTCCGGCCCGCCGACGCTCTTGCTCAGCAACGCCTTCATGGAATGTCTCCCGCCATCGCGCTCTTGCTTTTAGGGCCGGGACGCTATCCGAAGGCCCAAGTCCACGGAAGGGGCAGGGCGCGGCCATGACCAAAAAATGCTTGACCCTGGCCCTGCACGGCGGCGCCGGCGCGATACCGGACCGCGGCTATGAGCGCGAGATCGCGTTCATGCTCGGCCTGGCCGAGGAGAAGCGCGACCGCCTGCGGGGCGGCGCCTCGGCCCTCGACGTGGCCGCCGAGACCGTCGCCGACCTGGAGGCCTGCGGCCTCTTCGTCGCCGGGCGGGGCTCCTCCGCAAACAGCGCCGGGCGCTTCGAACTGGACGCCTGCCTGATGGACGGCCCGACGCGCAGGGCCGGGGCGGTGGCTGCGCTGGAAGGCTTCAAGTCGCCCATCGCGGCCGCGCGGGCGGTGATGGAGATGACGCCGCACGTCATGCTCGTCGGAGACGGCGCGGCCATGCTGGCCCGCGAAGCCGGCCTCGCGGCGATCCCCGGGGACGACTGGTTCACGCCCGTGCGCCGACGTCCGGCCGCGACCCCCGAGGGTCTCGCCCACGGCACGGTGGGCTGCGTGGTGCGCGACGGCGACGGCGCCCTGGCCGCGGCCACCTCCACCGGCGGCGTGTTCGGCAAGCGCCTCGGCCGCGTCGGCGACGCGCCGATTCCGGGCTGCGGAACCTGGGCGGACGATCTCGTGGCCGTCTCGTGCACCGGCTACGGCGAGTACTTCATCCGCGCCTCGGCCGCCTCCCAGCTGGCGCATCGCCTGCGCTTCGGCCGCGCGGACCTGCGCACGGCGGCGCACGCCGTCCTCGCCGACGTCAGGGCGCTCGGCGGCGACGGCGGCCTGATCGCGGTGACCGCCGACGGCCAGGTGGTCACGCCGTACAATTCCAGGGGCATGAACCGCGCGGTCGTCCACGCGGACGGGAGCGTCGTCGCGGAGGTGTTCTGAGCCAGAGACACTTACCAGGCCGGCGGCGGCTTGCGCGCGGCCCCGCCCGGGTTCAAAGGCCGCCCACAGGGGAGACGACCATGACCGATTTCCGCATCATCGACGTCGGCGAGCTGAAGCTTCGCGTGGCCGTGCAAGGCAGCGGGCCGCTTGTGCTCATGGTGCACGGCTTCCCGGAATCCTGGTTCTCCTGGCGCCATCAGATGCAGCCGATCGCCGACGCCGGCTTCACCGCCGCCGCCATCGACGTGCGCGGCTACGGCGGCTCGGACAAGCCGCGCCCGGTGGAGGCCTACGCCATGCAGCACATGGTGGCGGATGTGGCCGGGGCCGTGGAGGCGCTGAGCCCGGCCGCGCCGGCGGTGCTGATCGGCCACGACTGGGGCGCGCCGATCGTGTGGAACTCCGCCCTCATCCGCCCGGACCGGGTGCGCGCCGTGGCCGGGTTGTCGGTGCCCTATCTCGGCGTGCCCGCCCGGTCCTTCGGCGACACGATCGAGGAGGTGTTCACCAGGCGCGGCCGCTTTTTCTACCAGCACTACTTCCAGGCCGAGGGCGTGGCCGAGGCGGAGATGGAGGCCGACGTCCGCGGGGCGCTGCGGCGATTCTACTACGCCATCAGCGGCGAGGCGCCGGACGGGACCTGGCCGCTGGACAAGGTCGTGGGCGACGCCCTGCTCCACCGCCTGCCGGACCCGGATCCGTTCCCCGCCTGGCTGACGCCGTCGGATCTCGACTACTACGTCGGCGAGTTCGAGGGCTCGGGCTTCCGCGGCCCGATCAACCGCTACCGCAACCACGACCGGGACTTTCAGTATCTGAAGCAGTTCGCCGGCCGGACCATTGGCCAGCCGTCCCTGTTCATCGGCGGCGAGCGCGACCTGGTGCTGTCCATGATGGGCCGCGGCGACCTGGTGGCCATGATGCGCACCCAGCTCACCGACCTGCGCGGCGCCGACATCCTCCCGGGCTGCGGCCACTGGACCCAGCAGGAACGCCCGCGCGAGGTGAACGAGCGCATCGTGGCGTGGCTGAAGGGGCTTTAGCGCTGCCGCCATGGTTCCCGGCGGATGGGCTCGGAGCTTCCTATCTGCTAGGGACCGCACGCTATTCGCCCGCTTCGAGCCCGCCTTGACCGCCACCCTCCACCGCTCCCGCGCCGCACCCGTCGCCGCCAAGCCGAACCTCGCCGGCCTGACGCGCGCGCAGCTGCGCGCGGCGCTGGTGGACGCCGGCGCGGTCGCCCCGGAAAAGGCGCGGATGCGCGCCGGCCAGATCTGGCGCTGGGTCCACCACTATGGGGTCACCGACTTCGAGCGGATGACCGACATCGCCAAGGACTCTCGGGCGGCGCTCGCCGACTGCTTCGCTCTCGATCGGCCCACCATCGTCCTGCGCCAGCAGAGCCGCGACGGGACCATCAAGTGGCTGATCCGCTTCGCGCCAGGAATCGAGGCCGAGACGGTGTTCATTCCCGACGTGGGCCGCGCCGGCGCCCTGTGCGTCTCCAGCCAGGTGGGCTGCACGCTGAACTGTACGTTCTGCCATACGGGCACGCAGGGCCTGGTGCGCAACCTCACGGCCGCGGAGATCGTCGCCCAGGTGCAGATCGCCAAGGACGACCTCGGCGAATGGCCGACCTCCGACGAGGGTCGGCGACTTTCCAACATCGTCTTCATGGGCATGGGCGAGCCGCTGTTCAATCTGGACAATGTCGCCGACGCCCTGGACATCGTCTCCGACAACGAGGGCATCGCCATTTCCCGGCGGCGGATCACGGTCTCCACCTCCGGCGTTGTTCCCCAGCTGAAAGCCCTGGGCGAGCGCACCGGGGCGATGTTGGCCATCTCCCTGCACGCCACCAACGACGCGCTGCGCGATCAGCTGGTGCCGCTCAACCGGCGTTATCCGATCGCGGAACTGATGGCCGCGATCCGCGCCTACCCGGGCCTGTCCAACGCCCGGCGGGCGACCTTCGAATATGTGATGCTCAAGGGCGTCAACGACACGCCGGCCGAGGCGCTGGCCCTGGTGAGGCTGCTCGCCGGGGTTCCGGCCAAGATCAACCTGATCCCGTTCAACCCCTGGCCCGGCAGCCCGTATGAATGCTCAGACTGGGCGACCATCGAGGCCTTCGCCGCCATCCTGAACCGCGCCGGCTACGCCTCGCCGATCCGCACGCCGCGCGGGCGCGACATTCTCGCCGCCTGCGGCCAGCTGAAGTCAGAGAGCGAGAAGCCGCGGGCGAGCGCGCGGCGTCGGCTGGCGGCCGAGACGGCTTCACCGGAATCCTGAAGCCTTGCGGCGATCGGCGCCGGCCGTGCTATTGGCCGGCGGGGGACGTCGCGTAGCGGAAGCCTTGTATGCCGTCACAGCTGCAGTCACCGGAAATCGCGGCCTGGGCGGTGGGCTTCCCGCTCACCCTTCTGCACACCGCGGTCACCCTGGCGATCCTGATCCTTGGCGCGGCGGTCTACGCCCTGGTCACTCCGCACCGGGAGATCCAGCTGATCCGCGACGGCAACGCGGCCGCGGCCCTGTCGTTCGGCGGGGTGCTGGTCGCCCTGGCCATTCCGCTGGCGGTGTCCCTGCGCGCCTCCACCTCGGTGCTGGAGATCGCCCTGTGGGGCCTGCCCACCATCGTGGTGCAGCTGCTGGTGTTCTGGATCACCGACCTGTTGCTGCACGGCCTGCCGCAGCGCATCCAGGAAGGCGAGGTGGCCGCCGCGGCTCTGCTCGTGGGCGCCAAGCTCGCCGGGGCCATCATCCTCGCCGCGGCCGTCGCCGCCTGACCTCGCGGCGATGCATTTTCCCCGATTGCCGGACTGGCTGATCTATCTGGCGGTGGTGGTGGCCCTGATCTTCGCCGCCCTTGGCCGCCAGGAACGCGCCGATGCGCCGCCGCCGCCGCCGCCCCTTCCGGCGGGCGAGGGCGCGGTGCTGGGCGCGGCCTCGCCCTTCGATCCGGCGATCGTGGTGAAGTTGCCGAAGACGCCGCAGGGCAACGCCGGCACCGCGTTCTCGGTCGGTGACGGCGGCGTGTGGCTCACCGCCCGGCATGTGGTCGACGGCTGCGCCAAGGCCGCGATCCTGGTGTCCGAAGGTCAGGGGGTGGAGGCCAAGGTGCGCATCGATCCCATGAGCGAGTCGGCGATCCTCACCACCGACGGCGGCGCGCCGGCCCTGCCCATGCGCCCGGACCAGCCGCTTCGGCGCGGGGCGCGGGCCTTCCTGCCCGGCTTCCCGCAGGACCATCCCGGCGAGATCGCCGTCCGCCTGCTCGGCCGCGAGCGCCTATTCCTGCGCGGACGCACCACCCGCAGCGAGTCGGTGCTGGTCTGGGCCGAGGTGGGACGCACCGAGGGGCTCAAGGGACCGCTCGGCGGCATCTCCGGCGCGCCGGCGGTGGATGCAGCAGGGCGTGTGATCGGCGTCACCATCGCCCAGGCGCCCAGGCGCGGACGCATCTACACCACCACGCCGGCGGCCCTGCGCGCCGCCCTCGCCGCCGTCCACGCCCATCCGTCCACGCCGCCCGAGGGCCAGGAAGTCACCACGGAGAACTACGGGCGCATGGCCGACGAGCTGCGGCGGGACCTGCGCGTCGCCGCGGTGGTGTGCGTCGCCCGGTGAGGCTCAAGCCGCAGCCAGCACCGGCGGCCGAGGCGCGCGCATCGCCAGGATCACGCAAAACAGGATCGCCGGCGCTCCGATGGCGGCGCACAGCAGATAGAACAGCGCGTAGGCGTCCAGCAGGCTGCGGCCCTGGTGAAGGTATTCGACCATCGCTCCTGACGTCAGCTTCAGCGTCTTACCGGTCCAGGTCAGCACCGAGGTGAGCAGCGCATACTGGGTGGCCGTGTAGCCGAGGCTGGTCAGGGTCGACATATAGGCGACCAGAGCGACCCCGGAGAAACTCATCGCAAAAGAGTCGAAGGCCATGATCGCGGTGAATGCGCTCAGGTGCGCCGGCCCGACCGCAAGCAGCGTGAAGTCCCCGCCCCGCCAACCCAGCAGCGCGAAAGCCGCGACTGCGATGGGCTGCAGGATTCCGCCGATGATCAAGGCCCTCGCGTTGCCGAGGCGAAGCGAGGCCAGGCCGCCGACGGATATGCCGATGAATGCGCCGGGGGTGCCGACGAGGGTCCGCACCGCCGCTATGGTCAGCTTGCTCAAGCCAAGCGCCTTGTAGAACGGATTGACCATCGGTCCGCGCAGGTAGTCGCACAGGTGGTACAGGGTGATCATGCCGAGCATGAGCAGCGCCAGGCGCCAGCCGTGCATCCTGAAGAAGGCGATCAGCGGCCCGAGCACCGCGTCCAGGCCGGCGCGCGCCGGGTGGCCCACGAGGCTGCGGCTTCGCGCGTTCATCACCGCGTCGGCCGCCGCCGGCTCCCTGACGAGGAACGTCGCCGCGATGCCGACCGCCATGACGGCCCCGAAGATGGTGTAGGAGATCGGCCAGCCGACCGCCTGCACGACGATCAGAATGAGGGCTTCCGTCGCAATGAGCGCGATGCGGAATCCGAGGGTGTAGGCCGCGGTCAGCAGGCCGAGTTCGTCTGAATCGGCCGCGGATTCAATTCGCCAGGCGTCGATCACGCAGTCCTGGCTGGCGGCCGCGACGCCGGTCCAGACGCCAAAGGCGGTGAGCCAGCCGAGCTGGGTTTTCGGGTCGGTCGCGGCCATGGCGGCCAGGCCGACGCCGACCAGCACCTGCGTGATCAGCATCCAACTGCGGCGGCGCCCCATGCGGCCGATCAGTGGCGCCTTCACGCGATCAACCACGGCGCCCCAGATGAATTTGAACGAATAGGTGAGTCCGATCGCCGACACCAACCCGATCGCGGCCAGTTTGACCCCGGCGTCGGCGAGCCAGAACGTCAGGGTGTTGTTCACCAGCATGAACGGCAGGCCGGAGGAGAATCCCAGCGCCAGCATCAGCGCGACCTTCGGCTGGCCGAGGGACTTGATCACCTCCCACATGCCGCGCCGCTTCACCGGCGGGGCCGCCGCGGCGCTAGCTACAGGCTCGAGGGTCTCGGCGGCGTCGTGCGTCATGCGGGCCTCTCGCTGCCGCGAGGGGGACCCTCGACTCAGCGCCTAACGCGCGACCTTGGCGCGCCGCCGCGCGCCCGTCCAGCCGGCGCCGGTCCAGCGGACGAGGGCCTTGCGCAGGGCCTCCGGGCTGAGCGGCTTGACCAGGAAATCGTCCATGCCGGCTTCCAGGCAGGCGCGGCGATCATCCTCGAAGGCGTTCGCGGTGAGCGCCACCACCGGCGCCTCGACGCCGCGGGCGCGCAGCGCGCGGGTGGTGTCCAGGCCGGAGAGGCCGGGCATGCGCACGTCCATCAGCACCAGGTCATAGCGGCCGCGCGACAGCGCCTCCAAGGCCGCTTCGCCGCCTTCGACGTGGTCCACCACGGCCCCCTCGCGGCGCAGCAGAGTGCGCGCCAGCATGGCGTTGATCGGGTTGTCCTCGGCCAACAGCACGCGCGCGCCGCCGGCGATGGCGGCGTGGGGTTCCGGGGGCGGCGCCACCCGGTCGTCTTCGCGCGCATGGGCCGTACCGTCCGCCGCCAGCACCCGCTCCACCAGGGATGCGCGGCGCAAGGGTTTGATCAGGTACCCGGCGAAGCCCGCGTGGCGATAGGCGCCGATGCGGGCCCGCTCTTCCGGCCGCAGCAGGATCACCGTGGCGCGATCCTCCGGCGGCTTCAAGCGCCCGCGCGGGGGCGCCAGGGCGTGGTCGATGAGCACCACGTCGCCGCCGCCGGTCAGCGCAAGCACCTCGTCCACGCCGCGGCCGCGCATGGCGCGCCCGCCGCTGGTCTCGATCTGCCGGGCCGCGGCCTCACGCACGATGGCGCTGGGCGAGGCGATCGCCACCGTGCGGCCGGCCAGCGGGCTCGACAGCACGCCGGGGCCGGCGGCCTCGAAGTCGGCCTCGAACCGGAAGTCGGCCCCGCGCCCCTCGACGCTTTCCACCGCCAGCTCGCCGCCCATGGCCTCGGCGATGCGGTTGGCGATGGCGAGGCCGAGGCCCGCCCCGCCCAGTTTCGAGCCCTGCGCCGGGTCGGCCTGGATGAACGCCTCGAAGATGCGGGTCTGGGCCTCGGCCGAAACCCCCGGGCCGGTGTCCGAAACGGTGAAGCGCAGGCGGCAGGTCTCGCCGTTGCGGGACTCGCCACGCTCGGCCAGGATCAGCATGCCGCCGGCGTCCACGAACTTCACTGCGTTGCCGGCGAGGTTCAGCAGGATCTGCTTGAGCCGCCCCTCGTCGGCCAGCACCTGCGGCAGGCCGGCCTCGGCGGCCCAGCCAATCTCGATGCCCTTCTCGTGCGCCCGCGGGCTCAGCAGCTCGCACACCGAACGAAGCAGTTGCTCCACGTCCAGCGGGGCCAGGGCCAGATCCACCCGTCCGGCGCCCAGCTTGGCGTAGTCGAGCACGTCATTGACCAGGCCCAGCAGATGCTCGCCGCTTTCCATCAGGGCGGTGACATAGGCGCGCTGCTCGGCGGTCAGCCGGGTGCCGTCCAACAGCCGCGTCATGCCCAGCACGCCGTTCAGCGGCGTGCGGAACTCATGGCTCAGCGCCGCCAGGTGCTCGGGCGGGATGCCGGCGACGGGCTGGAAGGTCGGCTTGTTCATCGCCGCCGTCTTAGGCCTCGCGGCTTAACGGGCGGTCAAACGCCGCCGGTCACCCTCCGCTGAGCGCGCCGAAGATCATCAGCTCGTCGCCGTCGCGCAGGGGCGTGCGCAGGTCGCGCGCGGCGGCCTGGCCGACGAACAGGCGCATGTGCGGCCGCACGCGGTCCTGTTCGTCGATCACCCGGAACTTCAGGCCAGGGAAGCGCCGGTCGAGATCGTCCAGCACCGCGCCCACCGTCGCGCCCGCCGCCTCCAGCCGGCTTACGCCTCCCGAATAGGAGTGGAGCTGTGAAGGCAGCAAAACGCGGATCACGCTGGGCGTCCTATTCGGGCGCCGGGGCCGCGGCCACGGAATAGATCTCCGGCAGGTGGGCGGCGAGTTGGCGCCACGCCTCGCCCTCGCTGTCGCTCATCCACAGCTCGCCGCCGGTGGTGCCCAGATAGAGGCCGAGTGGCGCGCCTTCATCGCTGCAGAAGGCCTGGCGCTTGACCGTGAACCAGCCCTGCTCGGTGGGAAACCCGCGGTCCTGCCGCCGCCAGCTCTTCCCCGCATCGCGCGTCGCGTAGACCGCCGGCCGCCCGCCGGGGCTGACCCGCGGCCAGACCGTGGTCCCGTCCATGGGGAACACCCAGGCCGCGTCGGCGTCGCGCGGATGCGGCACGATGGTGAAGCCGACGTCGCCGATGTCCTCCGGCATCGCCTTGCCGATGCGCTCCCACAGATCGGACGGCCGGTCCAGGCGATAGATGCCGCAATGGTTCTGCTGGTAGATGCGGTCCGGCATGGTGGGCGCGAGGGCGATGTAGTGCGCGTCCTGGCCGAACTCGGGGTAGGGGTCGGGCAGGAAGTTGGCCTCGACCCCCCTGTTCAGCGGCGTCCAGGTTGCCGCGCGGTCGCGGCTCTCGAACACGCCCGCGGTGGAGGTGGCCAGGTACATGTGCGACGCATCGCGCGGATCGATGATGATCTGATTCAGCAGCGGCCCGTCCGGCGTGCCTTCGCCCGGCGGCGCCCACTGCCAGTACATGGGATGGTCGTTGAAGCCGGCGACGCTGTCCCACGAGGCGCCGTTGTCCTGGCTGACGAACAGGCCCACCGGCGAGGATCCGGCCCACCAGACGCCCGGCTCGCTGGCGTGGCCCGCCTGCAGCCAGAAGGTGTGGCTCACCGCCCGCGCGGTCGCCGGATCGCTGGCCTTGGGGAAGGCGGGCGGACGCGTCGCCTCAGCCCATGTCCCGCCGCCGTCGAGGGAGCGGAAGATCGTCGGGCCGAGGTGCCCGGTCTTGGCGGCGATCAGGCGCACCTTGGGATCGCGCGGATCGGCGACGTAATGATTGACGATTTCGCCAAGGAAAGTCGGGCCCCTCAGCGTCCAGGCCCCGCGACCGCCGTCGTCGTGAAGCGTCCATGCGCCCTTGCGCGTGCCGATGAGCAGGTGGGTGGAGAGGAGGCCATGCCACACTTCCCCGAGTTGCGGAAACCTAGCTTACACCAGGCTTGGCCGCCGCGAAAACAGACGCGCCGCGACGATCATTTCTGGGGTTGCGCGGACTGGGCGTCGCCGCCTGAAGCCGCGGGTGGGTGCTGCACGCTTATGATGCCGCCGGGCGCGGTCGGGCCGCCGGCCTTCACGCGCGCGATGTATTGCAGTTCACTTTCGGCGCGGCTGTTGCCGGGCTCCAGCGCCAGGGACTGGCGGTAGGCGTCCTCCGCCTCGTCGTAGCGCTTCAGTTCGGTGAGGGCGTAGCCGCGACCGCGAAGCAGCCTGGCGCGGTCGCGGGGCGCCACGCCCTGCAGGGCGAGACCGCCGTCATAGTCGGCGAGCGCCTCGATCAGATTGTGCGAGGCGATGTGGGCCGCGCCGCGCTCGGTGACGATCGCGACGTGGTGCGAACCGGCCAGCGTCCAGCCGCGCGGCTCGATGGCCAAGCCGGCATCGAGCACCCGCAACGCGTCGGAGGACTGTCCGACTTCGTTGTAGTAGCTGCCCAGGTAGAAGCTGACCATCAGATAGGGGTCGTCCACCGCGACCACCTCGCGCGGCGCATCGCCGGCGGGTTGCGGCGCGGCGCTAGCCGTCAGCGTGGCCAGCAGGGCCTGCGCCTGGCCGTCCACCAGCACATAGGCGCGGCCGTCGATGACTTGCATCTGCGGCGCGGGCCTGGGCGCCGCGGCCAGCGCCTGCTCCAGGTCGGCCAGGTGATTGCGCACGGCGAGGATGCCGCCGGTTCGGATGTCGCTCTCCGTGGCGTCCACCGCGGCCTTGGCCCTGGACCAGGGCGCTTCGGTCGCCGCGCCGGTCGCAGGCTCGGCGGCTAGGGCCGCGGAGCCGCAGAGGCTCGCCAGGCCGATAGCCGCAATCGCCAGGGCGCCAGCCAAGCTGCGCGCTCCCCACATCCGACGCCTCCTACCTTGCGTGGCCTCGAGAGTATCGGCCCGGCGAAGCCGAGCGCCAAGGCCTCAGGCGGTGTCGCGCGGCAATTCGCGCAGGCTCAGCTCCGCAGCCCATAGGCGCTGGCCCGGCCC
>JBIOEG010000039.1:0-42109 GCA_044445825.1 Caulobacterales bacterium | reverse complement strand
GTGATGCTGGCTATAGGCGCGTTCATGTCGCTGTCTCCTGTTGGGCGGCGGCGTCAGCGGCCTCTCGCTGCGCCAGCGCATCGGCCATGGGGATGATTTCGGGGTGACCAGGACATTCGCGGGAGAGTTTCGCCCATGCGCAGCGCAGATGCTGCGTGGCCATCTCCGCTACGCGGACCTTCTGGCCGTTGCTGCGCGTGTAGAGCGCTTCGGCGCGGTCCTCGGCTATGTCGAGGAGCGCGAAGGTCTGCGCGTCGTTGATTTCGAAAGCTTCATTGCCGGGTTGCGGCGTCGGTAGTTTGTCCATGTACGCCTCCTCAGATTGCGCCTTTGTCCGAATCCGTATGCGGTGGTGTCGCCGCCGCCTTCTGGGGAGCATCATCCACTTAGTGATACGTACCATACCTTTTGAGATATGACAATGATCACGGGGATGCAAATCCGTTGCGCGCGGGCAGCGCTCAGGTGGACTACGGTTGAACTCGCTTCCGCAGCAGGCGTGGGCTTTCAAACTGTGGTTCGGTTTGAGGCGCACAACGGAGTTCCCCCCGCTCGCACCTCGACTCTTCAAGCGGTTCAGGCTGCGCTCGAGGCCGCCGGCATCGAGTTCGTCGGCACGCCTGAGGATCGGCCAGGCATACGTTTCAACCAGGTGACGCAAAGCGCCCGCGACACCCGGGAATAGATCGTCGGGCCTTACGCCTGCATTTCGTTGATGGCGCGCCGCTGGCGGAACTTTGCCTAGGGCTGGGGGGTGTCACGGGCGGCTTGTTTTATTGCCGCGGTGCTGGCGAAATTGGTCTTGTTTCGGCTCGCCTTGGCGACCAGATCGGCGCACGCCACGGTCGAATTGTCAGCTCCACTGTTAAGTGGACTAACCGAGCGCGGGCCGGGGTGGCGGTCGTCGAGCGTAGGGGGACTGTTCGCCCGACCGGAGGTCGGTGGGTCTCAGCCTCACGCCCGCGAGGCCCAGGCGCAAATGCGCCTCGCCGCACCCAAGCGCTATGGCGACGGCGGCCGCCAGCGCGATATCGCCCGCGCCGCAGTCCGCCTCCGCGGGGCCGCCGTCATCGAGCTGCAGGCTCATCGCCTGGACGCGCCCGCGCATGACCAGGATCCGCCCGGCCCCCGCCGCCGGGTCCACCCAGACCCCGACGCCGCCCCTGGCGCGGTGCGCGGCGACGCCTGGATCGTCGGGACGGGCGGCATAGAGGATGACCACATCGTCACGGAACCGCGACGCCAAGGCCATGCAGGCGGCGTCGGCGGCGTTGATCACGACATGCCCCGAGCTGAGCGGCAGCAAGGCCGCCGCCACCTCTTCGAAGCTTTCCCCGCCCTCCCGTGCATCCGACAGGCTGGACGACGCCAGGGCTACGACCGTGCAACGGTCGAACGGCATGCCGGTGCTCAAGGGCTGGGCATCCCGCACCGCCGCCACGGCCGCCTCCACCGCCCGATCGCCGAGAAGCAGGCGGGCGCCGGCGAAGACGTCCGGCCCGGCGGGCGACATCGGCTCGTCGCCGACCGATACGCCGTCGGGAGTCGCCAGGCCGACCCGCAGCCCAGCTGCGGCCATGATGCGGGCCACAAGCGAGGCGGCTCGCGGCGCAGCGCCGTCCGCCACCAACAGGGCGATGGGAATGCGACCGTCGCCTTGGATCAAGCTTTCCAGGATTTGGCCGTAGACATGGCCGGAGGTCGTGGTGCCGATGTTCGGCTGGGCGTTGACCTCGCAAACACCCGCGCCCGTTTCCTTCCAGGATCGCCCTATGTCGGGGATGATCAGATCCACTCCCGCAACATCCAGCCGCAACGCCCGCGCGGCGCGTTCGGCGAGAAGCTTGTTGTCGGGATGAACCTTGTCGAACACGCCGACCGGCGTGCCGCCGCTGGCTACGTTGGCGGCGCCGCGCAGGCGGATACGCTCGCCCTCGTGAGGAATGGAACCGGCATCCATCCCCCTCTCGGCCAGCAGATCGACGGCCTCCTCGTCGAGGTCGAGCCTCTTCAGGCCGCTCGTGCGGCCATCGCCGCGCACGGCGTCCGCATTAAGTCGATCGACGAGTTGCCGCACGGTGCTCAGTCCGTCGCCGGTAACACCGCCCGGTACGCGCTCGAGGGCCCATACCAGGTTCCCATGCAGGACGACCATGCGGTAGTCCCGCCCCTCGATGAACTTCTCAACGAGGACGGTCTCGGCATGCTTGCGCGCCTCGCCGAACGCCTTGCGAACGGCCGCAGGCGTCTTGAGCCGGACGAACACGCCTACGCCGCCGTCGCGGTCGACAGGCTTGACGACAACAGGGTAGCCTAACTGATCGGCCGCTCGGACGGCGATGTCTTCGCTCAGCGCGGTGCGGTGAGGCGGCGTCGGTACACCGGCCTGGCGCAGAACAGAAGCCGCGGCGGCCTTGTTGCGGGCCAACTTCGCGCCGATCACCGACGTCGCATCGGTGAACGAGCTGTCCAGCCATCGCCCGCGCGCGCCGTGGCCGATCTGGAACGCTGTGGATGCGCCCAGCCGCAACCACGGGATGCGCCTCGCATGGGCGGCCTCGAGGAACTTGATCATGTCGGCCGCGCCGCGACCTTGCACCCGGCGCGTTTCCACCAGGCGATCAATGTCCTGTCGTACGCTCTGAACCAGGTCACGCGCGGATAGCCTGCCGTCCAGGCCGCGATTGATGACGTCGACGACGACGCCGAGAGCCCGAACGGCGATCGTGTGATCGGTGGTGGGCAACGCGAGCACTGCGATTTGCATCGCGGCGCCGTCACCTCCCAGAATCCTGCCGGCCTCTAGCACCGGATCGAGAGCGCTGCTCTGAAGCTGCGCCGTCCAGTGCAGTATCCTCTGCAGAGCGCCGGCCGCTGGTTCGGCGCTCAGGCCCGGCGGAACGTCCTGGGCCTCCGGGAGCGTCGCTCCCAGGGCTTCGTCGATGCAAGTCCAATCCACCCGGCTCGGCAGGTCGAGCCGGAGGCGAGCCTTCAGGAACGGCTGAGAGACTCCATAGAGGTAGCCCCCAATGGCGTGATCGAGCTTCAACACCAGGACCGGGTCGGCAGGGGCCTGTGTCGTCGCCTGCTCCATCCCGGGGCGTCAGGGTTGCTTGGCGGCCGCGGGCGTAGCGACCACCGTGTAGAGCTCCCAGCGCATGCCGACGCCGCCAGAGTCCCGATCGAACCCCAATTGAGCTTCAATCGTCCGCGCGGTCTCTTCCGGAGAAGACGTCCGCAGGTCGAACATCTGATAGCAGAATGCGGCCATGTCGTGTGGATTGTTGAAGCGCCAATGAAAAGCGACGCGCTCGTGCGAGATCACGGTCCAGCCCGCCTTCCGCAACTCGACCAGGGTATGCTCGCCGAGATAGTCGCCTACATGACCCGTGCTGTTGTGTCGGTCCACAAAGCCGTCGAGGAAGCGCGCCGGCCGCGACCCCTCGTGGACGTCCGACAGCACCAGTCGCCCACCTGGACGCACGACGCGCGCCAGCTCTGCGAACAACGGCGCCTTTTCCGAGAGGTGGTGCACACCGGCAATGCTGATCGCCGCGTCCGCCTGGCCATCAATCCAAGGCAGCGGCAGTAGAGGGACGTTCTTCGACCTGTCTGCGCCGACAAAGCTGGCGCAGGGCTCATGGCCGAGCCAACGGCATTCAGGTGGAAGGTATCTTGCCAGATATCCGCCTCCTGCCGGGACGTCGGCCACCGTGGCGCCTGGAAACAGAGCCGCGCGCCCGATGGCCTGCATGAACTCCTCACGTCGTGCATCCGGATGCAGCGCCATGGCGCGGTCATAGGGCGCGCCGCGGACCTGAAACAGGGCGGAATAGCCATCTGGTGCGTCAGTTTCAAAACCGACGTCGTTGGCGTTCATCTCCACTGTCGATGCGTCGCGCGTAGGCATCTCGGGAAGGTCCTGTCGGCGGCTAGACGCTAACGCGTGACGGAATTGGCAGCGTCGTCGGGAGATGAGGGTGATCACCTGACCTCGGACGTTGAGTGGAGAGACCGAACGGATACCTTGGTTGACTGACATTCACCCTATGCGACTTGGCGGCAATTGGCCAACTGTGGTGATGACGAGACCTTCGTCGACCCGGAGTGGCGGGGCAGTGCATCCAGCGGGGCGGTTCTGAGCAGGTTCTTCGCGTCTCCAGGCCCGCCAGACACATGGGCTTTGAAAAGAAGAGAGGCCGGTCCCTTTGGGGGACCGGCCTCGAGCCTTACTTGTCTGGTGTCAGGCTAGGCTACCACTGATAGCGCACGCCCAGGGTGACGTTGCTCTCGGTGTAGGCGGTCTTGAACTTGACCCCGCCGTTGAGGAAGGCCGACACCTTGTCGCCCATGGCGAACAGGTTCGCCTGGCCGCTGATTTCCCCGAACGCACCCTTGATGTTGTCCGAGAAGTTGAACACCGATCCGGGGTTGGTGGTCGTCAGGGTGGTGTTGGTCGTCCCGTCGAACTCGTCCCAGATCCGCGCCGTCAGAGCCAGCTTGACCTTGTAGTACTGCATGTCCGAGGTCGCCCCGACCCTGGCCCCGAGGCTGCCGCGGAAACTGTTGTCTCCGCTCAGCCCCTGGGCGCCGCCGGGCAGCTGCACATTGTCGAACGCCGTGTTGACGTAGGACAGCAGGCCCAGGGGTTCGATGAAGGCCATCGAGCCGATCGGGATGGAGTAGCCGGCTTCCACCTGGCCGCCCACCGAGCGGATGCTGGACACCGTCGTCCACGGGTTGGGGTTGGACTGCAGGCCAGGCAGGCTGGTGTTCATCCTCAGGAAGTCGGCGTTGATCACGCCGTCGACGAACAGCCCGCCCGACACATAGGTGGCGTAGCCGCCGACATTGGTCCCGGAGAACAGGAACCGGTCCTGAGAGCCACGGAAGGCCACCGTCGATGACAGGCCGCCCGCTTCGAAGCCCACTACCCAGGCCTGGTCCTTCTGGGTCACGTTCAGGAAGTCGATGCCGCCGATGAGGCCCGCCGACTGCTGATCGTAGCCCGTGTTGAAGTTGGCCGTGAGGTTGAACACCGAGAGATGTTCCGTGTCGGACCTGGCCGCCCAGTCGCCGAACATCTTCAGCCACACCCCAGGCTTGCCGCCACTGGCGCGGCCCTGGACCGTGTCCCTCAGATCCGCCTGGCGGTCGAACCAGGTCTGGGTGCTGGTGTACCAAAGGTCGGTCACCGCCCCGCCGACATGCGAGAACTCGAAGGCGTCGACCTTGGGCAGGCTGACCAGCAACTCGTGCGAGCCGTCGAACGCCAGGGCCGTGAAGAACATCCCAGGCTTGTCGAGCACGCGCGTGATCCCGCCGAACTCGTTCGTTCCTCCGCCGTTGTAGTGCGAAGAGCCGCTGTCCAGCTGGAAGGTGCTGGCGGCCGAGGAGCCCGTCACCACCAGGATCCCCGTGGGGTTATAGACCCCGAGGCCCGGATTGGTGTCGTTCACCTTGATGCCCGTGAGCCCGGTGGTGGAGCTCACCGTCAGGGTGTCCGCCGTGGAGCCGGGCCCGCCGAGGAAGGCGTCGACCCACAGCAGGCTGTTCCCCGAACCGTGGAACGCCGCCCCGACCGCGCTCAGAGACCGGTTGGCCGGATTGACGTTGTCGTGCAGGTCGATGGTGCCCGAGTTGTTGAACGTCAGCAGGTTGGTGATCACCACGCTCGCGGCGCCGGTAGCCGTTCCGGCCCCGCCCACATGGATCAGGCCGGCGTTGGTCAGTACGTCGTTCGCCGCGCCGGCCGCCTTGCCGTCAACCCCGAAGTCGATGGTGGTGACGCCCGCGGTGTTGATCGTGCCCA
The DNA here is from genome assembly GCA_044445825.1 of Caulobacterales bacterium. Lineage (GTDB taxonomy): Bacteria > Pseudomonadota > Alphaproteobacteria > Caulobacterales > Caulobacteraceae > Acaudatibacter. The sequence goes on along the minus strand of JBIOEG010000039.1, from coordinate 36,297 downwards.
GGGTCGAGTTCTTCAGCAGGACACTGGTCGAACCTTCGCCGTCGGCGCCGCCGAGGTAGTTGGCCCCGGTGACGTTCCACACGCCGAGGGCCGCGGTTTCACCCTCGCCCCCCTGAGTGGAGTAGCCATTGGCGAACACCACCACATTGCCGCTACCGCCGAACGTATCGGAGAAGTCGACACGGCCGTTGATCGTGGCGGCGGGAACCGAGGCGCCGACGGCGACCGTGTTGCCGTTCTCCACATCGATCGAGCCGCCGGAATTTTCGATGGCCAGATCGTTCTTGGGCGCGGCGCTGTTGGACTGAATCTTGCCCGCGTTGTTCACCGTGGTCGAGGCGGTGCCCGAGGTGCTCTCGACGTCCACCACGGCCAGGCCGTTGTTGGGACCAGCGAACACCGAGGCCTGGGCGGAGTTGCCCGCGCCCGTCACCGTGCTGGTGGGGCCGATATTGACCGTCCCCAGCGCGCCGTTCTCGATGTGGATGCCTTCGCCCAGCGCCGTGACGTCCGTGTTCACGTTGCCGTTCACATTGACCGTCACGGAGCCCGAGCCGTCGAAGCCGCCTTCGGCCCAGATGCCCGCCACCGCCGTGCCGTCGACATTGGTGTTGGCGGTGACCGTGGTCGCCCCCTTGCCAAGCGATGACGCGAAGATGCCGTAGCCGCCGCCCTTGACCACGTTGACCGTGCCGACGGGCGAGCCCTGGTTGTTGGTGGTGACCGTGACGCTGCCGCTGCCGGAGTCGGTGGCCCGGATGCCGGCCGCCCCGGTATTCGCGGCGGCGCCGGTGATGTTGCCGGTCGTGCTCACATTGACCGTGCCGCTGCCGGTGGTCTGGGCCTGAATGCCGTTGCCCAGTACGCCGGTGACGACGTTGCCGGTTCCGACCGAGGTCACCGTGACGTTCCCCGACAGGCCGCTGGACGCCAGGATGCCCTGGCCGCCGGAGACCGGTCCGGAGGTGTTCACGTTGACCGACGAGAAGAACTGCTGCGACCCGCCTTGGGCGTTGATGCCCCAGTCGGTGAGCAGTCCCGCGCCGCCGCTGACGGAGCCCGCGCCGGTGGTGACGGACACGTTGCCGCCGCCGGTGGCCAGGATGCCGTTCACCGTGCCGCTGACGCTGTCGGCCCCCGGGCTGCCGGCGACGCTGACCGTCACCGCGCCCTTGCCGGCGGTCGTGGCTTCGATGCCGTTGCCGGCCGTGCCGGTGATCCCGACGCCGTTGCCGCCGACGGAGACCGACACGGTGCTGAGGTTGCCCGAGACGCCGGTGTTGGCGGCGTGGATGCCCGTGCCGCCGGTGACCGAACCGCTGTCGCTTACGGTCACGGCGCCCGCGCTCGCGGCGAAGATGCCGTAGCTGGCCGGATCGATCGTGCCGCTGTTGGTGACAGAGACGGCGTCCGAGCCGGTGTTCACCGCCTTGATGCCGAACGTGCCCGCACCCGCATCTACGGTGATGTTGCCCGTATTGTTGATGCTGATCCCGGTTCCGCCGGAGCTGCTGTTGGTGGTGGCCGCGATGCCAGCCACGTTCACGCCGCCGCCCACGCCGGGGCCACCGATATTACCGAAGTTGGTGACGCTGATGTGGCCGCCGGATCCGCCCACCTTGATGCCGTAATCAGCGGCGGCCAACGACGACATGCTTTCGTAGTTGGTGACGTTGATCGCGCCTGTGCCGCCGGCGAGTTGTTCGGCGTCGATGCCCGCCGAGCCCGCGCCGGAGATTCCGGTGATGGCGTAGCCCGAAGAGTACCCGTTGAGGACGGTGATCGTCCCGGCGCCGCCGGTCTGGGCGAAGATGCCGTCCGTGACCGCGTGAATCGGCGAGTAGAAGTTGTCCACAGTGACGTTGCCCGCGACGCTCTCCGCATCGATGCCGCGGCCGCCGGACGTGGAGATCGGCCCGTACTGGGTCACTGTCACCGCGCCGGTCCCAGTCGTGGTGGCCAGAATGCCGCCAGTCGTGCCGGTGATCGAGTCGTAGAAGTTGTTGTCGTCGTTGACGTTGACGTTGCCGTTGCCGCCGCTGCTGGTCGCCGTAATGCCGAAGCCCGCGCCGCCCTCGACCGTGGTGTTCAAGGTCAGGTTGATGTTCGACCCGCCGGTGGAGTTGGCGAAGATGCCGTTGCCGCCGACCCCGTTCACATCCGCCTGCCCTGCGACTGAGCCGATCGTCATGTTGATGACGCCGGAGCCGCTGGTGGACGAATGGATGCCGTCGCCGGCGGTCCCCGTGGTGTTGAACGCCTGGGTGATCGTGGTCGTGCCGGCGCCGCCCGTGGACGTCAGGATGCCGTCCGGAGAGCCCGACACGTTGCCGCCAGGGGTGACGACAATGTCGCCCGAAGTGCTGATCACCGAGATGCCGACGCCGGTGCCGCCAGTGACGGTGCCGCCGGTGATGACCTTGGCAGGGCCGGTCGTCGACGTGGCCGTGATGCCCGCAACGGACCCGCTGACATTGCTGCCCGCGCCCGTGGTGACCGTGGTGGTCACGCCGGACGCGTTGATGCCGGTGCCGGCGCTGGCCGAAACCGCCACGCCCGGGTTGGTGGTGACCGAAGTCACGCCGGCCGAGGTCGCGTTGATGCCGAAGGTTGCGCCGGTGACGTTGCCGTCGGCCTGGACGGTGGACCCGCCCGTGCCGCCGGTGGCCGTGATAGCCGCGCCGGTGGTCCCGTTGGTGGTCGAGTCGGCGGTGACCGTCACGCCGCCGGCGCCGCCGGTGGTGGCGACGATGCCGTTCTTGCTGCCGGAGACCGCGCCGTTGCTGGTCACGGCGACGTTGCCCGACCCGCTGGAGGCGTTGACGCCGGTGGCCGCGCCGCCGCCGTTGGCGGTGACCGCCGCTGTCTGCACTGTGACGGTGCCCTTGCCGGTGGTGGCCGCGTGGATGCCCGTGCCGCCGGAAGCGGTGGCGGTGACGGCGCCGTTGACGGCGTTGACGTTCACGCTTCCCGCGCCCGTGGTCGTGGCCTGGATGCCGCTGAGTCCGCTCACCGCGCCGTTGTTGGTGACGTTGACCGCGCCGCCGAGGCTGGTGCCGTTGATGCCCCAGGTCCCGGAGGCGGTGACCGCGCCGGTGGTGATGTTGACCGCATTGGCGCCGCCCGCCGCGGCGTGCACGCCCGACCCGCCGGCCGTGATCAGGCCGGTGGAGTTGATCGTGATCGCCGCACTGCCGGTGGTCGCGTCGATGCCGTCCGCCCCGACGTTGCCGTCGACCAAGCCGTTGGTGGTGATGCCGATCGTGCCGCCCGCGAGGGTGGACGTGGCCTCGACCGCCGCGTTGCCGCCGCCGCTGCCGTTGACCGTGGTGCCCGAGCCCGTGGTGATGGTGATCGGGCCGCTGGTGGTGCTGGCGTCGATCCCATCGCCGCCGCCGGTGATCGCCACGCCGACACCCGCCACGGTCACGCTGACCGGACCGGTGGTGCTTGAAGCGATCACGACGTCGCCGCCGGTCTCGTGGACATTGGCGTCGACGTTGACGCTAACCGCCCCGCCCGCGTTGGAGACAGCCGCGATGCCGCCCTCGGTCACGGCGCCGGTGTTGGTCACCGCGATGTTGCCCGTGGTGGTGGCCGCCGCGATGCCAAAGTTGGCCGCCGAGCCGGTGGTCGTGCCGCCGGCGTTGATGACGATGCCGCCCGACCCGGACGCAGCGGCGTTGATGCCGTCGACGAAGCCGGTGACGCTGGTGCCCGCCGCCGTGGTGATCGAGATCGAGCCTAGGCCGCTGGTCTTCGCGTCGATGCCATCCTTCGCAGTCGACACGATCGCGCCGCCGTTGCTCAGGCTCACCGTGTTTGAGCCGTCCACCGAAGTGGTTTGGACGCCGTCGCCAACCGCGGTGACGTTGCCCTTGACGATCGCCTGGACGGTGCCGGAGCCGATGGCGGTGACCACGATGCCCGGATCGCCGTTGACCTGCGAGCCGATGCCGGTGGTGACGCTGGCGTCCCCGCCGCCGAGAGCAAGAGCGTCGATGCCATCGCCCGGGCCGCCGCTGGCGGCGCCGGTGACGTTGGAACCGGCGGCGGTATAGACGGACACATTGCCCGCGCCGACGGTCTGGGCGAAGATGCCGGTTCCGTTGGCGATGACATTGCCCGTCGGAGCGCCGGCGGTGCCGACGATGACGTTGCTGGCGTTGGTCGGCTGGGTGATCTCGGCGTCGATGCCGATCCCGCCGACGGGAGTGCCCACCGTGCCGATGGAGCCTTGGCTCAGCACCTGGACATTGCCGCCGAAAGTGCCGACTTCAAGCGCCAGGATGCCGTCGCCGTTGGCCGCCGCGATGGTCGAGGCGAGGCCGGTGTTGACGTTGACGCCGTCGTTGGCGGAGTTGATCGCGGCGATGCCGTTGCCGACTGCCGTGATCGCGCCGTTGTTGGTCACCGTGACGACGCCGTGCTTGCCGCTAGTGTTCGACGCGTCGATGCCGTCGGTGTTGGCGGTCAGCACCGAGCCGGCGCCTAGAGTGACCGTGGCGCTGCCGGTGTTCACATTGGTCGTGGCGACGATGCCCTGGCCGCCGATGGTGACGACGCCGGTCGTCGTGTTGATGCCGCCGCCCGCGCCCGTGCCCGTGACGTTTCCGGTGGCGTTCACCGTCACATTGCCGGAGCCGGTCTTGCCGGCCGTGTTGGTCGCGACGATGCCCGTTGTGCCGGTGACACTGGTCAGGCCTGCGCCGCCGCCTGTGGTCACGCTCACATTGCCGTGGCCGTTGGTGGTGGCGAGAACGCCGTCGGCGCCCGTCGAGGTAATCGACACCTTCTGGGCGCCGCCGCCGACCGTCACGGTGACGTTGCTGGTGTTCCCGGCGTTGTTAATGTCGGCGAAAATGCCGTGATTGCCGGTCTTCATCGTGATGGCGCCGGTATTGGCCGTGCCGTAGTTCACGGTGACCGAACCCAGCTCCTGGTCGTTCGCGTGAATGCCGTAGTTATTGGCGTAGATGTTGCCCTGCGCCGTGACGCTGAGCGCCGAGGCGTTGCCGACATTGTTCTCGATGCCTGCCGAGATGCCGTCCTTGCCGTCCGGCGTGAGGGCAGAGCCGAGATCGCCGAGCGCATTGATGGTGATCGCGCCGGTCGTACCGGTCTCGCGGGCGCGGATGCCGTCATGCGTGGCGTGGATGACGCTGCCGGCGCCTGTGGTAACGCTGACGCCGCCGGTGCCGGTGCTGATGGCGTTCACGCCGCTGCCGCCCGTTGCGGTGATCACGCCGGTGCCCACCGCCACGGAGTCGAGTCCATTGATGGTGGTGGCATGGATGGCGTCGCCCGCGTCGGACGTCACGTTTGAGGCGCCGGTGTTGACCGTCACCGTTCCGACGCCCGTCTCGCTGGCCTGCACGCCGATGGTGTTGGTGGCGCCCGCCGCATGGACCGTGCCGGCGCCCAGCGTGATGCTGACGGTCGAACTCAGTCCGTTCGCCTCGATGCCCACGGCGTTCGCACCGTTGGCGGTGATGTTCACCGTCGCGCCGGTGCCGTTGTAGGTGTCGCTGGCCGTCACACCGATCAGAGCCACCGGGTTGTTGTTGAAGTTCACGCCGATGCTGCCGGAGGACGCGCCGTTACCGACAGTGACGTTGCTCGTGCCGGCGGTGAAGGAGACTTGGGCGTTTTGCCCGAAGGCGCTTTGCGACGCGATCTGGATGCCGTTGTCGTTGTTGCCGCCGCCGGTCCCAACATTGATGGTCACGCCGGCATTGATCGTCGCGACCGCGCTGCCGGTGAAGCCGAGGGCGCTCAGGTCGTTGGCCGACACGACGATGCCGGAAAGCCCGTTGGCCCCGCCCACATTGATCGCGCCGCCGCCGCCATTGATGGTGACGCTCGAAAGATCGTTGTCGGCGGTGGTCGACGCGACGCCGTTGCCGTTCGTCGCATTGACCTTGAAGGCGCCGTTCAGGGTCACCGAGGCGGTCCCGCTGCCGGTGGTCTGGTTGGCGAAGATGGCGGTGCCGTTGGTGGCCGTCACGTTGGCCGGGGCGTTCACGATGACCTTCGCGTTGCCCGTGCCGTTGTCGGTGGCCAGGATGCCGCCGGTCGTGCCGGTGACCGCGCCGCCCGCGGTGACGCTGACGCCGCCCGAGCCGTTGTCCGTGGCTGTGATGCCCACGCCGGCGGTGCCGGTCACGGCGCCGTTGGCCTTCACCGTCACCGCGCCCGTGGCGCCTGCGATGTTGGAGGCGCTAATGCCTTGCACGCCCGTGATAGTCGTGCCCGCGTCGGAGTCCACTTCCACCGGGCTGCTGACGCTGATCGCGACGACGCCGGTTCCGGTCCCGCCGCTGACCGTCTGGTTGTTGCCGATGTTCTGGACGTTGACCTTGGCCGGACCCGTGCCCCCTTCAACGAGGGTGATGCCGTTGGTCAGTCCGGTGACCGTGTTCTGCGCGGTCACGGTGTAGCCCGCGGCGCTGACGTCGAAAACGCTGATGCCGGGGTCGCCGCTCACGGTGCCGGCCGTCGTGACCGAACCGCCGCCGAAGCTGATCACGCTGATGCCGTCCCCGGCCGTGCCTCCGCTGACCGAACTGCCGGCCGCCGTCGTGATGTTCACGGCGCCTCCGCCGAGCCACGACAGGCCCTGGATGCCGTTCGAAGCAGCGCTGGTGACCGAGCCGCCGTTGACGTGGATATTGATGGCGCCGGTGCCGCCGTTCTGGAAGGCGCTGATCCCGGCGCCCGTGCTCTTCGCGTTGACCGTGCCGCTGCTGTTGACGTTGACTGTGGCGCTGCCAGTGCCGGACGCGGATAGCACGTCCCCTTCACTGAGAGTGATTCCGGCGCCGTGGCCGTCGATGAGCGAGATGAACGTCGACGTCGGGCCGCCGGTCATTACGTCCGAGGCGGAACCGGTCTTGCTCAGGTTGATGTTGGCCGATCCGCCGCTGCCGGCCGACGCGGCCACGCCGCCCGTGGTCGTCGTCCCGTTCAGATTGACGGTGGCCGCGCCGTGCGAACTGCTGGCATTGATATCCCTGTACTGGATCTTCTGGCCCAAGGTGTTGCTGAACACCGTGCCGCCGGCGCCCGTGGTGACGGTCACCGCGCCATTGCCCAGGCCCTGGGCGAAGATGCCCTCGCCGTTGTTGCCCTGGATCAGGTCGGCGCCGGTCGTCACGGTATTGGCGCCCGTGCCGGCGGTGAATGTGGCGATGCCGGTCGCGCCGATCACCAGCTGGCCGCCCGGGGTGGCCGTGGGGTTGAAGTTCTTGTCCAGGTCGCTGGTGTTGACGTTCGCCGACCCGTTGCCGGTGGTGGAGACGATGATCCCGTACCCGACGCTGCCGCCCGCGGTGTAGGTGTTGATCGTGACCGGCGGCTGAGGACCGAGAGAGGCGCTGAGGTCGAAGAACTGGACCGAGAGGTTCTGGCCGGCGGTGCTCGTCAGCAGCACGCCCGGCTGCAGCGGCGTGGCGGTGGTGGTGACGGTGGTGTTCTGCAGCTCGAGCGTCGTGGACTTGACGACGCCGGTCAGCGCGATGCCGCCGGTGTATGGATTGCCCGAGGCCGGGCAGGCGACCAGTCCGAAGCCGCCGCCGCAGTTGCTGGGGGCGCCCCGCACCACGCTCGGCGCGAACGCCGCGGCCGCCAGGACCCCCGCTCCCGCGATGAGACCGGATGCGACGTGGGACGTCGAAGCAAGCAGGGAAATGCGGCGGCGAGAAGAGTCGCGGGTCAAACGAGACATGCTTTTTAAGCCCCTCAGCGATTTTTGTGCGCACGACGTGCGGGCACACCGCTCCCACGGAACGATGTTCGGAGTGGTTGTAGATGAAGTAGCAGGCGCCGTCTTGGTCGCCTACGCCTCTCAGACTATGCAATGAGTGTACCAATTCTAACACACCCGTTGTGCGTTGAATGATTGATTTCATTGAGTTTTGTCGCTGCGGCCCGGACAACCCCAGGGGTTGAGATTCTGATCCGATGATGAAATAGAATTAACAGGCACGGGGCAGGCGGATGGCGGCGGCGCAGACCACAGGTGGATCAAGGGCTGCGCGGCCGCGCTCGAACAGCGAACGGGCGGCCGCGCGCTGGCCGCTGGACGGGGCCGGTCCGGACACATCTCTGGCGCTCAGAAACGTGGGCGAACTGACGATCCTGGAGTTCTCGGGGACGCCCCAGGTTCTCTGCCCCGCCAGGAGCGACACGCCGTTGTCGCTCAAGGGTTTCGTGCTGCTGGTGGGCCTCGCCCGGGGGGAGTGCGCCTACCGCGCGGCGGACGGCCGCCTGGCCGCCCTGCGGCCGCGCGAGGTGCTGGTGCTGGAGAGCGCCACCGCCACGGAACTGCGCGGTCAGGCCGGCGCGAGGCTAGTCGGAGTCACCTCTCCGATTCACTTGATCTCCCCCCGATTCGTCACCCGTGACCGGCTGCGCGCGGGGGCGTCGCGCAGCCATGGCCGAGGCATGGCCCCCCTGCTCTACGACCTGCTGATTTCCCTGGCCGTGCATGAGCGCGCGGCGCCGGGCGCCGGGGCCCTGGCCGACGCAGTGGGCGGCCTGCTGTCGGCCATGCTGGAGGATTGCCTGAGCCCGCAGGGCGCCGAGCATGGCGAGGCTGGACGGGCGCGGCTGGACCAGATCGCCGGCCACGTGCGCCGCCACTTCGCCGACCCGGACTTGGCGGCGGCGGACGTCGCCGACGCGACGGGAGTCTCGCGCCGGTATCTGCACAAGCTCTACGCGCAGCACGGCCGCTCGTTCCGCCAGGAGCTGATCGCCCTGCGCATCGAGGCGTGCATGAAGGCGTTCATGGATGAACACCAGGCCGAGAAGACCATCGCCGAGATCGCCTTCGCGGCGGGTTACACCGACATCTCCCAGTTCAACCGGCACTTCCGCAAGCTGAAGGGCACCACGCCCAGCGCCGCGCGCCGCGAGGCGTTCAACGAGATCCTGGCGGAGCGGAAGAATCCGCGGGGCAAGGCCGCCTGAGGGCGCGGCTCAGCCCAGTCCGGCAAGGCGCGCTCGCCATCGCCGCCCTGATTCCGAATTCGCGAGCAATGCTTTAGGGTGGCGCAGGGTCTGTTCAACTCAGGGAAGCGTCCGTGAAATCGTTGCTCTTCGGCGCCTCGGCCGCCGCGTTGATCTGCGCCTCGCCGTCGCTCGGCCTCCCCGCCGCGCCGGACGCGCCGCGGGCGGTCACCCAGTCCGGCGCGGTGAGCGGGATGGCGGCCGGGCCGGCGGTGGTCTTCAAGGCCATCCCCTACGCAGCCCCGCCGGTGGGGCCGCTGCGCTGGAAGCCGCCCCAGCCCGCACCGCGCTGGTCCGGGGTGCGCGAGGCCACGGCCGATGGTCCGGCCTGCTCCCAGGCGGTCAGGCCGGACGGACGGCCGAACGGCGGCGGCTACGCCGGTCCGACCAGCGAAGACTGCCTGACGCTGAACGTCACCGCCCCGAAGGGCGCCCGGCGCGCGCCGGTCATGGTGTGGCTGTTCGGCGGCGGCAATGTGTTCGGGGCCGACGACCTGCCCAGCTACGACGCGACGAACTTCGCCCGCGACGGGGTGGTGGTGGTGGCCATGAACTACCGCCTCGGACCGTTGGGGTTCTTCGCCCATCCCGCCCTCACCGCCGAAGCCGGCAAGACCGCGCCGCTGGTCTCCTATGGCCTGATGGACCAGATCGCGGCGCTGAAATGGGTGAAACGCAACATCGCGGCGTTCGGCGGCGATCCGCACAACGTCACCCTGTTCGGCGAATCGGCCGGCGGCGACGACACCCTGGCGCTGATGACCGTGCCGGCCGCCCGGGGCCTGTTCGACCGGGCCATCGTCGAATCCGGCGGCGGCTGGGGCAAGCCGGTCAGCCTGGCGGAACGGGAGGCGCAGGGCGCGGCCCTGGCCACCAAGCTCGGCCTGCCCGGCGAGAAGGCGACCGCCGAACAGCTCCGCGCGCTACCCGCCGACGCGCTGATTTCCGCCGGCGGCGGATTTTCCGGCCCCGCCGTGGACGGACGACTTATGCACGAAAGCGTCACGCAGGCCTTCGCGAGAGGCGACGAAGCCAACCTTCCACTGATCATCGGCTCCAACAGTTTCGAAGCGTCGCTGATCGCCCTGTTCGGCGGCGACCCGGTCGAAGTGGCGAAACGCGTGCCGCCGGATCTTCGCGCGGCGTACGCCGCAGAGGCGCCGGACGACAAATCCCTGGCCTATGCAACGTTTACGGATGGTGTCATGGGCGCGCCGGCCCGCTGGATTGCGGCGCGCCGGTCCGCGAGCGGCCCGGCGTGGCTCTACTACTTCTCCTACCTGCCGATTCCCCGCCGCGGAATCCAGGTCGGCGCGAACCATGCGGGAGAAATTCCGTATGCTTTCGATTCCCAGGAGAAGATTCCCGGCCGGGCCAAGCTACTCACCGATTCGGATCGCGCGGTCACATCCATGATGCACGCCTGCTGGGTGGCCTTCGCCAAGCACGGTCGGCCCGACTGCAAGGTCGGCGAACAGCCCTGGCCGGCCTATACTCCGCAATCAGATCAACTCGCCGAATTCGGCATCAGCTCCGGCGTCCGCCAGCACTTCCGAAAGTCCGAACTGGACGCGCAGGAGAAGGCGCATGCGGACGAGTTCGGCCGCTAGGACACATTCGTCATAACGCCGCTGTTCCGGTTCGTCGCAGGCGACCGCGCGGTCCGCGCCAGGATTCCGCAACTGAACGCGAACAGCGTCGCGACCGCCAAAGTGCGCATCGCATAATCGACCGTGGCGTGGGCGAGGATCACGCCAACAGAGGTGGCCGCCGCGATGGCCGCGGCGCGCGCCGTTCGTTCTGGCCCGGAGGCGGCGCGCCTGACGGTGAGAGCCGCCCAGCCCAGGAAGGCCGCCAGCACCGCCGGCCCGAACCACCCGGTCTCCAGCCAGACTTCCAGGAACTCGTTGTGAGCGTGTGGAAACGGGTCCCCGCCGGCGAACGAAAGCGGCTCGACCAGTTGGAAAGCGCGGGAGAAGGCGCCGACTCCCGCCCCGAACGGCAGGTAGCTTTCCGCGGCGCGGATCACGTGGGGCCAGGCGTCGAAGCGACCCTCCGCAACGCCCCGCAGGCGGAAACGCTGAACCAGGGGTGACAGTCGGAAGCTTGCGATTCCGATGAGCGCGACGACCACCGAGCCCGCCGCGATCATCTGCATGCGAGAGTTCGGACCCGCAGAATCGTCACGGCGCGGTTCGCGCCCGACCAACCACACGGCGACGGCGCCGGCCAGTGCGGGGATCGCCAAGACCACCCCGGCCCGCGACTGGATCGCCGCCAGGCCGATCACCGCCGACGGGAGGAACAAGGCGCCGAGCCAGCCCAGTGCGCCACGCTCTCGGACGTCGAACAGCAGCGCCGCCAAGGGGATCAGCGCGAGGAGGAAGGTGGCGAAGTGATTGCGGTTGGCGAAAAAGCCCACGAACGCGCCGGGGACCGCCTCGCGATAGAAGGCCAGTGCATCGGGCCGGTGCGACGCGATCTGCATCGCACCAAGAAACAGCCCCGCCACCGCCAGGCCGATCCAGATCCCGATCAGCTTGGGCAGGGCGGCCGCCTCGAGCCGCAGGGCGATGAGGAACATCGCGACGGGCGCGGTGAGGGCCAGCAGGCACCGCACCGTCTCTGCACGCGCGATGGTCAGCGGCAGCCACGGCGTCGGCAGGCCAGCCAGGCTCAGGGCCTGCCTGGCCAGCGAGCGCCCGGGCAGTCGCTCCCAAAGCTGCTGCGGCAAGGGAACCAACTGCAGCACGGGAATGGCGATCACCGCGGCGAGGATCACCAGGGCCGCGGGGCTGCGCCGCCAGCCGCCGCGCGAGACGCCGCCCAGGCCGAGGAACAGCGCCGGCAGGGCGCAAAGCTCCACGGCCGCGCAGCGCAGCGGAGTATCCAGGCTTCCCCCGCCCAACACCGCGGCCGCTATCGTCAGCAGAACCGCCGAGGCCAGGGCCACCCCGCCCGCTCGCGGCGTCATGGGGCGCCGCTCTCCACGGCGACGGGCGCAAGGCGCATCCGCGTGAACCACGCAGAGGGCGCGCCGCCGCGATCCTCGGGGACGCCGCGCAGGCGAAGCCAAAGGGCTGCGCATTCGCCGTTGGGAACGTCCAGCAGCATGCCGCGGGCCTGCCAAGCGTCGGCGGCCAGCGCGCCGCCAGCCTCCCGGGCGATGGGCGCGCCGGTCGCAGCGCATTCCGCCGACCAGCGGGGAGGAGCAGCTAGGCCGCCACGGTCGGCGAGGGCGCGCCAGTCCAGTCGGTAGCGGCCGGGCGCAAGCACCAGCAACTGCTCGGCCATCACGGCGTCGCCCACGTCGGCCAGGCCGGCGTGCAACGCCATTTCACCCCCGGCGAGGGGCGGACGCCCGATCTCCGCGCCGGCGCCAAGACTCCAGCTGAAAGGACCGCCATCGCCGGGGCGCTGGAAGTCGCCGTCCCGGATGAGCGCCTGTTCCCGCTCCGGCGACGACGACAGCAGGCGCCAGTCGGCGAACGCCTGAACGAAGCGTCCGCGGCCTACGAGACTTTGCACATAGTGGGCGACTTCGACGTCGAGCGGCGGGGTGGGGCCGGCCCTCAGGGCGACCAGCACGGAGCGTGCGACGCCCAGCGTCTGGTCGCGGCGGCCCAATTCGAACAGCACATTGGTGCGCCAAGCCGGGACGCCGGCGAGCCTTTGGGCCAGCAGCGGCGCGGCCGCCGGATCGGTCGCCGCCATCGCCAGACTCTCTAGTATCGGGCGGCGAGCCGCGTCGTCGCTCGCTTGGCGCAGCGCGGCGTCGGCGTGATCGAGGGCGTGCACCATGTCACGGTGGGCGAGGTCGCGTCGAAACAGCCACATTTGGGTCGGGGCGTCACGCCAGCTGAGACGGCCGGCCAGATCCATGAGCCGATCCGCGGCGACCCGATCGCCGGCGGCCTCGCGCGCAAGTCCCAGGTCGCGCACCGCCGCCACGTCGAACGGATCAGATCGCACGGCGAGCATGGCGTCCGACCGGGCCGGCGCCAGCGTCACCCACGCCTGGGCCACGATGGCCGCGGCGGTGAAGCCGACGAGCAGAGCGACCGCGAAGTCGGCCGGGGTATTCCACGCGCGATGGCCGGACCGACGCTGGCCCCCATCAAGGGCTTTGGGCATGGCGCGCGCTCCGTTACGCCAACTGTCACACTAAGCTATTTGCTCTTGCCGAGTCCCGGCGATGCACGCAATGCCAGCACCGCGGCCGCCGGGCCGCGTCACCGACGTTCGAAGACGGGACATGGCGGCCGCGAGTGTTCTGACCACAGTCTACAATGGCGCGGGATTCGTGGCGCGCTATTGCGAGACCGTGCGCGCGGCCTCGCACCTGGACATGGACTGGCTGCTTGTCGACGACGGCTCCACGGACTCCACCGTGGACGACACTCTGGTGTCCCTGCACGCGGCGGGGCTCGCGGACCGTGTCCAGATCCTGCGCCCGGGCCGGCTCGGCCGGCCCGGCGCGCTCAACTTCGGCGTGACGCAGGTGCGGACGCCGGTGTTCTTCATCCACGACTTCGACGACGAATCCTGGCCCGTGCGGTATCCGGCGCAGCTGGAACTGCTCGCTTCGGACGGGCGCCTCGCCTGCGTCGGCGGAGGCTATGTGCACGTCTGGCCGGCGCTGGCGCGTGAGGAGACGCGTTCGCTGAACTTCGACCCCGCGCGCTATCGGCGCCACTTCCCGCTCTATGTTCCCTTTCCCCACACCCTCATGGCGTTCCGGACAGAGGCGGTGCGCCAGGTGGGCGGATACCCGGACTGGGACGATTACGAGGAGATGGGGCTCATCGGTCGCCTGCTCGCGGCAGGTTGGCGGCTGGGCGCGGTGAACGCCGTGGTCGGACGCCATTTCGTCTATCCGCAATCCTACTTCGAGTCGCGGCGGTCGTTCGCGGGGCGGCGCCTGCGCAACTTTCGCCGGCAGCTGAGCATGCGGCGCGAGTTGCCGTTCATCGCGGTGAGCCGCGTGGAGATCGCGGCGAGGTTCGCCTATTCCTTCCTGCCGACGCCGATCAAGCGACTGATGCGCGAACGGGTTGGCCATGCCAATTAGACGCTCAACGCTGATCTTCGTCGGATGCGCCGTCCTCTACCTGGTCCTGTTCGCTTTCATCGGCTACTCCGAAGATGGCGACGGGATCGCCAACCAGCCGTTCAACGGCTCGATCCACGTCCTCGTCTGGGGCGAGCTCTCGCGCCTGGGCCTCGGCGGCGCGATGCGTTTCGTCTACGCGCTGGTGTTCGCCCAAATGGTGACCGGCCACATCGTCCGACGCGAATGGGAGCGCGTGCTTTTCTTCGCCAGCCCGTTCGTCCTGGCCAACGCCACGGACATCTACAACCGCTTCATGCTGTGCCTGGTGTGCGCCCAGCTGATCGATTGGGGCCTGCGCACTCGCCACCGGTGGATCGCAGCGGCGGCCGGCATCGTGTTCGCCTCGACCCACCCGTTCAACGCCGCGTTCCTGTTGGGCGCGACCGCCCCCCTGCTGAGCCCGCTCGTGGTGCTGACGGTCGTGGCGATAGCGCAGATCGCCAACTTCGATGTTCTGGGGCCGCTGTTCTCCGACAAGCGCGCGCTGCTGCACACCTACGGCTGGGAACTTCCGACCCTCAGCCAGGGAAACTACGCCATCAATCCGGCCCTGCGCGGCGTGGCCTTCGGCGTGGTCTGGTGGCTGGCGGTGCTGCTGCCCGGCATCGGCACCGCGGTCTCGCCACCCGTCGCCTATGGCGTCGCCGGATTCCACGTCCTCTGGATCGCGGCAATCCTGGCGCTGACCCCGTACCGACGAACCATGCTGCTCGCCATGTTGCCGATGACCGTTCTGGTGGCGCTCTTCGTCGGCAATTCCGCGGTCGGCTATCGCCACCTGCTGCCGATCTTCTACGCGGCTCTGATGATCTTCGGGCGTTCACCGCCCAGTCTCGGCCGAGGGTTCGCGTTCGGACTGGTGAGGCTGCGATTGGGCGGACCGCGCGAGGCCCCGGCCGGCGCGTCGGGCGAACTGGAGTGACGACGGGCCAGACCTCGGCGCGGCGCTCGGGGTCGGCGACCAAGCCCGGGCCAGCCGCGGCCCTGGCGCGCGGTGTTGCGCTCGTCGCCGTTCGGGAGCGTGGCGGCGGCCAGGAACAGGCCGCCCAGATGCTCTGCCGCGCGATCAATCTGAGCACGTCGATGCCCGCGCAGGCGCTGAACCTGCTGGAGGCCGCGCAGGCCTCCGGGGGTCTGCTGAAGATCGTCGCGCAGGTGCTGGCGCGGCGCGCGCCCAATGCGATCCATCTGATCGCGCCCTTCCTCGCCGGCCGCCTTCGCTGCAAGTCCGTGGTCGTATTCCAGGGCAACGGCTTTTTCCTGATTCCCTGGCTGCATCGGCGCGGTCACCGGGTGATCGCCGTGTGCGACGCGCCCCAGCGGCCCAGAGGGGGGCTTTTCGGGCTGCGCGAACAGGCCCTGGTTCCGCTGATGCGCCGGGCGGATGTCGTGGTGCGGACCTTCGACTTCAGGGGCCCGCTCTCGGACGCTCCGATCGTCCCCAACATCCTGGCGAATTTCCCGGCGGCGCCGCGGCCGTTTCAACGCGCGCCAATTCGCAGGCTGCTCTACGTCGGCCGGCTCGAAGCCAACAAGGGCCTGCCCGCCTTTCTGAAACTCGCTGAGCAGCTGCCCGAGCTCGAGTTCCACGTCTTCGGCGCGGGCCGTTTCGAGGGCGCTGTCCGGAAGGCCGAGGCGCGCCTGGCCAACCTGACCTATCACGGCTTTTCACGGACCTGGCTGGATAGCGCCGAGGGCGCCTGCCTGCTGGGGTGCGCCCCCACCGAGGGGTGCTGGACAGCCGGGCGCGAGGCGCTGTTGCACGGCATACCGCTCCTGTTCATCCCCAGCGTCGGCGGCGGACCGCAGCTCTATGCGCGCGTGACCGACAAGGCCGTCGAGACCCCTACCCTCGCGCGCGCCGACGTGCTGGCGGCGATCGCGAGGGTCGAGCGGGCGGCGGCGGCGAGCCGCGAGCCGCTCGAGGCTCTCTGGCGCGAGCACCAACCCGACCGGCTCGCCCAGGCGTTCGCATCGCTATGTGAGTGACCGATCGGCGGGCCGGAACAGGATATCGCACCCGCCGGGCGGCAGGTCGGTGACCTTCGCCAACGGCTCCGGTCCTCTCCAGCGCAGGTAGCTCTCCCAGGAATAGTCATTGGGAATCCGGTAGGCCTCGAAACCCACGGCGAGAAATCCGAGGAACGCCGCCCTCAGCGCCTCGCCCCCGATAAGGGTGTCGAACTCGCAAATGACCTGAACGCCAGCCGGGTAGGCGTCGAGCGTTTCCAGCAGCCGCTGCAGGACCTGAAGTTCCCGCCCCTCTATATCGATCTTGATCAGTGCGACGCGCGCGCGTTCGTCGCCGGTCAGGATCTCGTCCAACGGCAGCGACGCCACGCGCCCGACCACGGCCCGACCGGGCAATTCAATGGTCGTCGCCGTTCCGGTGTTGCGAAACGCACCGCTGAAGATGGTCAGGTCGCCGCGGCGGTCGGAGACGGCGCAGTTCACCGCCCGAACGTTGCCGGCGGCGTTTTGGGAAACGTTTTCCTGAAGCATGGCGAAGTTGGATGGCAATGCCTCGACCGCGACCACCGCGCCCTCGGACCCCACCAGCTTCGACGCCAGCAAGGTATAGTAGCCGATGTGCGCACCCAGATCGACAAACACATCGCCCCTTCGAAGAATGTCTTCAACCAAGCTCGATATGTTCGGTTCCCAACATCGGAAGTAGAACATCCTTTGCAGCATCATCTGCCAAAGGTCGATCTTGATCGTAGCTCCGTAGTACAATCGCACGGTTGTGGTTCGTTGAACCAGAAAACGGACGATCATGTACAGTTTGAACAACGGCAGGCCGAGCCAGGGAAACCTTCCCACCGCACGCACCAGGGCCGACTGACCGTCGAGCTTGATCTGCGCACCGAGCCCCGTCGCGGTCACCGCGCTGAACTCTCGCGCGCCAGCACCATGAGGGAAAAGCCGCCCAGCCACTGTTGCGCCAGGCCCGGCGAGACCGCGCTCACCAACCGCCGGGGAATGTTGGCGAGGGTCTTGCGCCAGGTGGGCGGCCCCACCGCCAGCGCCCCCGGCGTGTAGTGATAGTCCACGACCTCATAGCCGGCGTGGCGCAGCGTCGACAGCGCGGTGGTCTTGTTGAACACATGCAGGTGGCCGACGGCGTGTCGGGTCAGGTCGAAGACGTGCGGCCGCAGGACGGAGAGCACGCTGATCTCGAGCGGGATGTGGAAGGCGAACCAATCCGCCTTGCCTCGCGCCGCACGCAGGAAGCCCAGATAGTCCTCAACATGTTCGAAGACGTCGTGCATCAGCGCCAGATCGTAGCGACCTGGATCCTTCAGCGCGTCGCCCTGGAAGAAGCGCACCCGCTCCCCCTCGAAGCGGCGCGCCACCTCGATCGCGTGCGGCGAAATGTCGAAGCCTTCGCCCCTGGCCGCGGGCAGCAGGTCGCAGAGACTGGCGATGACGGCCCCCGAGCCGCAGCCGATCTCGCAGATGCGGGAGGGCGTCAGGCCGTTGCGCCTCAGGATCTTCAGGGTCTCGCGCGCCTTCCAGGGGCCGTGGTCCGCGTCCAATGTCGGATTGGCGGCGTAGTAGGACCCGTCCTCATAGATGCTCGCCATCAGCCAGGCCGCCCGCAGGTTTCGCGGCGACTAAGGGAGACGCCGCCGACTGCTGTCAACTCGCGCCGATGTAGTGTCTCAGTTTGAAATTCAGGGCCAGTCGTTCGGCTCTGGCTGGCGCGCACGCGCGCGGTGCAGTTCATAGAGCACGCCGAGGAAAACCCAGACGCCCACCAGCACGGCAAACACGATGCGTTGGGCCGCCGGAAACGCCAGGCCAACGAGCCACGAGATTCCCAAGAAGACAATCGCGCCCATTGCCTGATTGAGGACGAACATCATCAGGCGTCGCAGAACGTAAGGCATGCTGAGGCCCCCATCTCGGCGGCTTCGATGCTACGCCTGCTGGCGCTTCTTGTAAGGTCCGCGCTTCGCAGGCTTCGCCGTGCGCGCCTCGATCCACTCCGCAATGTCTTTGATCGTCCAGAGCGTTTGAGAGACGCCAGCGGCCATTACAGGGCGGCGAGGATCGAGGCGCGCCTCTCGACGATCTTGGCTTTCGCGTAGCAGAACGACCAAATCTCATCGCACTGGACGCGGTTCGATTTCACGCCGCACATCAGCTCGTCATGCAGCGAGTTCAGTTTGATGGTTCGGGATCGTAGACGGTGAATAGCAGCGGTTGCTTCCCGTAGTGATGCCCCACCCTCTTGCGAAGCTCGGGCATCGTTTGGCAGGACTTCGCCAAACCAACCACTTCGAAGCATCGAGACACCAACTGGCGTACGCCATAATTCTCGGTTAGGTTTTGGTGCCACCTTACGCCCGGAGCTGGCCGATTCTCCCGAAGATATCTTGCCACGTCTGGATCAAGCGTGTCATAGATAAGTTCTATCACGAGCTGGCCCCAATATTTCGGCCGGCTGTTCAGCGGACCCTTCCAATTCGTCAGACGGCCGAATTCTTCCCACAACTCATCTGGGAAGGTTTTTTCCCAAGCTCGAAGTTCTTCAGCTATGAATAGGCGAAGTTTTACTTGGAGCGCGTCCTCGGCACGCTCGTATTGATAGCCCGTGGCCTCGTCGATGAGCGCATCCAGACCGGTCCTAGTCAGGCCAGCGGTCAAGACGGCGCACTTGATCGCGATCTCTCTTTGCCGCTCCGTCAGACGAGCCTTTTCGTAAAGGGCTTGCACGTAGCCTCGGCAGATCAGTTCGAAATGCTCGGTGGTCATTCCGCGCCCGAGAAACTGCGTGCCGGGGATTGAAAACTCCAAAAGTTCGGCCAGGATCAAGTCATTGTTTATGTATGGCTTTAGCGACGAAACGCCTATGAATTTGGCCAGGTCGCCGCTGTCTGCATCCGCGATCGAACTAACAGCGGAACGCAGGGAGATAACGCGGTCGCCGGTATCGAGGACATAGACGTCCAGCTCATCGCCGCCGAGGTCGATCTTTCCTCGCCACTTTGCGAACGGCGAGCTTGGATAAGTCGGTTCGACGGGCACCCCGACCTTGACTGGAGTGCGGCTTGGCTGGAGTTCAAGTGGGTCGATGACGAGCCCGATGGCGCGGCCCGCATCCATGACCTTTCTGTGCCACTTAGCCGGTATCCGGCCAGTGCTAGCCCAGTATTGAACGGTGCTCTGTTTCGTTCTGATGAGGCGCGCCAATTCGGATTGGCTACCAAACCTAGCGACGACGGTTTCGATGCGGCTCACGAGGCGATCTCCTTAGACCGCCCCGCTACCAAAAAGTTTCGGTAGGTGTCTACCGATTTTTTTCGTTAGCCCACCGTTTTGACGCCGCCTTCTTAGCGATCTGCGACCGTTCGGCTGGAGTAAGCTTCGCTTATGATGAGCCTTGTCGGCGGCGGTGGGGTTGTCCTCGACCTCACCCGTCGCGATCTTGGCGACCATGATCGCCGCGCCGATCACGTCGCATGGGCGCATCTCTCCGCGTGGGCCTTAGGCATGGGGGGGACCAATCTGAAATTCCCAGTCGGGCAATCCATACGGAAGGACAATTTGGGAAAGGCCCCGATAAGACGGGTTGGCGTCGCGAGGCTGGATATCCATCGCGACCAGACCCCGTGCGCAGCAAGCATCGTAAAACGCGGCGCCCATCGCAATCGGTCGGCCGACAATCATCACGCTGTCGAGGCGCTTGATCTTCTCGGCGATTTCGTTCTCGTCCATGCCCCCATCATAGCCGCGCCCATAGCTGGGCGGAATGCTTGTCAACGGCTTCGAATTTCAAACTGACACACTACCCGAGCGGGCCGCATGGACAGGCCCGGGAAGGCGCGTCTATCAACGCCGAGGCCCTGGGGCGATGGGAGCTCGACCGATTTGACCGAAGCCGAGAGGCCCTTGCACGTCATGTGGCTGGGGGCCGGGTTCGATCTGCTCTTCAAGGCCAGGGCCCCGCTGATGCGGGCGCTGCTGGCGCGCGGCTATCGCGTCACCGCCATGACCCCCGGCGGGTGTGAGCCGGGACTGACCACGCTGAAGGCCTGGGGCGTCGAGTTCGCGCCCCTCGGCATGCGCAAGACCGGCCTGAATCCCTTCGCCGACCTGCGGTACTTCGCGGCGCTGCTTCGCCAGATGCGCGCTTCGAAGCCCGACGTGCTCATGGCCCAGACGATCAAGCCCGTGGTCTTCGGCCTCGCCGCCGCCGCGCTCGCCGGCGTGCCGCGCCGGGCGGCCCTGATCACCGGGCTGGGATACCCATTCACCGAAGGGCCGGAGCTGGGTCGCCGGATCGCGCGCGTCGCGGCCTGGACCGCCTATCGCCTCGCGCTGCCGCTGGCGCAGGTGGTCACCGTCGAGAACCCGGACGATCGCGAATTCCTGCGGCGCCACGGACTGACGCCACGCGGGAGAGACGCCCGCCTTGTCGACGGGTCCGGGGTCGACCTGGCCCGGTACCGCCCCACGCCTCTGCCGGACGGCCCGCCGACCGCCGTGATGGTCACACGGCTGTTGCGCGACAAGGGCGTGCATGAGTTCGCCGAGGCCGCGCGGATCGTGCGCCGCCGGGCGCCGGGCGCGCGCCTGCGGCTGGTCGGAGACACTGACGGCGCGCCCGCGTCGGTGCGGCGGGATGTTCTGGAGGGCTGGGTCGCCGAAGGGCTCATCGACTGGGTCGGCTGGGCCGATGACGTTCGCCCGCTGCTCGCGGACTCCCACGTCTTCGTGCTGCCTTCCTACTATCGGGAGGGCGTGCCGGTGGCGGCCATGGAGGCCATGGCCATGGGCCGGGCGATCATCACCACCGACGCGCCGGGGTGCCGCGAGACCGTGCGGCCGGGTGAGAACGGCTGGCTGGTCCCGCCCCGCGACAGCGCCGCCCTGGCGGAGGCCATCCTGGCGGCGTTCGGCGATCGCGGGCGGCTGGCCGCCATGGGCGCCCGCTCGCGCCAGATCTGCGAGGCGCGCTTCGACGCCGCGGTCGTCGCTGACGCAACCATCAGCATTGTCCTGGGCGCCGCCAGCGAAGCGCGGTCAGCTTGAGAGGGCGCCCACTCCCGCGTCGAAGGCTGCTCGGGGCGCGGGCATGAAACGCCCCGCCCTGCTGCTGCTCTCTCAGTTCCTGCTGCTGGTGCTCGGCCTGTTCTTTCCGATCCTGTTCGTGCGCTACAATGGTCACGCGGCGTTCGGAACCGTGGCGCTGGCGGCCACCTATAGCGCCGTGATCCTCAGCGTCGTGGTGACCGGACTCAGCCAGTCGATCCTCACCCATGGCCTCGCGTTCAGCCGTCTCAGTCGGTACGCGCTTGCCCTGTCGCTGGGCGGCGGCCTCGCCTGGCTCGTCCTGGCTCTGGTGATGCCGAGTCACGGCCCAACGGTCTACCTGGCCGTCGTCTTCGTGCTGGCGGCGCAGTCGTCAGTGTCTTTCATCTACTACTACGCGATCCGGCGGCGCCTGCTGCTCATCCTCACGTTCCTCATGCCCTGCGAGGCGCTGGCGCGCATTGTCGCGCTGGTGGGATTGCACGCCCTCAGGGTGAGCGGGCCTTCGATCCTGATCGGCTGCTATGTGGTCTCCAACGTGGTGGTCAGCCTGGCTGCGCTGGCGCTGATCAGTTGGCGGGCGCCGGCCGAAGACCCGGACGCCGGCGCGGCCCTGAGGCTGAACGTCGCCGGGCGGTTCATGCGCTGGGCGGTGAGCGGGACGGTGCTCGACGGCTTCGACCGCGCGGGCTACGGCGCCATGCTGCCCGCGGTGACGCGCTCGCCGTTCCTATTCTTCGACATGCTGTACCTCACGGCGTTCGGCCTCATCGCCAACACCGCGCGCATGGAGGTGCTGTCGGCGCGTCACGGCCACGTCTTCGCCACGCGCCGAGCCCTGTTGGCCTTGGTGGCCGGAGGCCTCGCCGCGTCGGCGGCGGCCACCTGGGCGGTGTTCGCGCTGGGCGCCCAGCTGGGCCGCTGGACCGGCTTCGACCCACGGCCGGTGGCCGCCGCGGTGTTGTTCGCCTTCCTCTACCGCGCCGCGCTGTTCGTGCAGTTCGTGGCCTATGGCTACATCGAGCGCGGCGGCCTGACCGACCGGAACTCCACCGTGCGGGTTGTCGGATCCGCCTGCCTGCTGGCCATCGCCGCCACCGCATCGTTCGCGCCATTGCAGGCCGTCGGATGGGCCTGCCTGGCCGTGGTCGGGGGGCTGGCGGCGGTGTCGCTGTGGCTGGCGCTGCAGGCGACGGACCCGCGCCGAACACAAAATTCATAGTCAGCCCCGCTTACGTCGACTGGCCCTTCGACTACTTTGCGATTATCACGCGAGATACTGCTGCGGTCGAAAGCCTACCGGCGGACGGGGGTTCGCCCAGCTCAGATTCGCTCGGAGTTGAAAGCCCAGATGACAGCGATCCGCCTTCCCCAGGCCTTCAGCGTCGGGCGTGCGCTCGCGTCGTTCGCCTTGGCGGCAGCGCTCATCCTGCCGCTTGGCGTCGCGGCGCGGGCGGACGACGATTCCGCCGCGACGGCGGACTACCGCATCGGCTCGCAGGACAAGCTGGACATCACCGTCTTCGGCGTGAAGGACCTGACGGTGGACAAGATCGAGGTCGACGCGTCCGGCCAGATCCTGCTGCCGCTCATCGGCGCGGTGACGGCCAAGGGCAAGACCACCACCGAACTGTCCAACGAGATCGCCGATCGCCTGCGCGAGCACTACATGCAATCGCCGCAGGTCTCGGTGTCGATCGACGAGGCCGTGAGCCAGAAGGTCACCGTGGAAGGCGCGGTGAACGACGCGGGCGTGTTCCCCATGAAGGGCCGCACCAGCCTGCTGGAAGCTGTCGCCATGGCCAAGGGCGTCTCCAGCAACGGCGACTTGCATCATGTGGCGATCATCCGCTCCGTGGACGGCGCGCCGAAGGCGGCGGTGTTCGACGTGGAGGCCATCCAGCGGGGCAAGGCCAAGAACCCGGAAGTCCTCGGCAACGACATCATCGTGGTCGACGATTCCGGAGCGAAGCTGTTCTGGCACGGTCTGATCAAGACTCTGCCGGCGCTGATCGTATTCTCCTACTTCTAGCCGGCGGCGGCGCAACCAAAAGGACGAGCATCACCCATGGCCGCTGGCCCCGATGGAGATTTGAGACTTCCCTCCAACGATCCGCGCGGCGGCGACGCGACCCCGGTGGTGCGGCCGATGCAGGTGCTGCTGCCCAAGTCCGGCCCGCGTCCCGCGCCCGGCGGCGACGTGCTGATCGACATCGATCTGCTGGAGTACGGGCGCATCCTGCTGAAGAACCGCTGGGTGATCGCCGCGTCGATGGTCCTCGCCCTGGCCGCCGGCGCGGCGATCACCTGGATGATGCAGCCGCTGTATTCCGCGCAATCCACGGTGCAGATCGACCGGGAAGCGGCCAAGGTGGTCAATGTCCAGGACGTGACGCCCAGCGACGAACTGGTGTCCGCCGAGGAGTTCTTCCAGACCCAGTACGGCCTGCTGCGCAGCCGGTCCCTGGCGATGAAGGTGGACGACGCCCTGCACCTGTCGCGCGACGATGCCTTCATCCACGTCATGGGCGGCAAGGCGCCGCACAGCACCGGGGAGCGCCGCGACGAGGTGGTGGACCTGCTGCGCCAGCACCTCGGGATCAATCCCGTGCGCGGCTCGCGCCTGGTCAGCATCACCTTCGAGAGCCCGCAGCCGGCGCTTTCAGCGGACATCGCCAACGCCTTCGCCGAGAACTTCATCAGCGCGAACCTTGACCGGCGGTTCGAGTCCGCATCCTACGCCCGCGACTTCCTCGAGCGGCGGCTGGCCCAGGTGAAGGCCAAGCTGGAGGACTCTGAGAAGCAGCTGGTGGCCTACGCCACCCAGGAACACATCATTCAGCTGACCGAGCACGGTCCGGACGCGGCCCCGGGCGACCAGCAGTCGCTGGCCAGCGCCAGCCTGGAGACGCTGAACAACGCCCTGGCGGTGGCCAGGACCCAGCGCATCGAGGCCGAACAGAAGTGGCGGGCGGCCCAGGGCGGTTCGGATTTCAGCCTGCCGGAGATCCTGCAGAATCCGACGGTGCAGCAGCTGAGCCAGACCCGCGCTCAGCTTCAGGCGAGCTATCAGGACAAGCTGCGCATCTTCAAGCCGGACTATCCGGAGATGCAGCAGCTGAAGGCGCAGATCGACGAGACCGACCGGCAGCTGAAGGCCCAGGCGGCGACCATCCGCGCGTCCATGCAGTCGCAATACACCGTCGCCCTGAACAACGAGCGCCAGCTGTCCGGGCAGGTCGAGCAGCTCACCGGGCAGGTGCTGGACCTGCGCCGCCGGAGCATCCAGTACACGATCCTTCAGCGCGAGGTGGACACCAACCGCTCGCTCTATGACGGCCTGCTGCAGCGCTACAAGGAAGTCGGCGTCGCCGGCGGCGTCAGCACCAACAACATCTCCATCGTCGACCGCGCCGAACCGCCCCGGGCGCCGTCGTCGCCGCAGCCGGTCCTGAACCTCGCGATCGCCGCCGCCGCCGGCCTGGCGATGGGCATCGCCGTGGCCTTCCTGCGCGAAATCATGGACCAGGCCGTGCGCGTGCCGGCGGATGTGGAAACCAAGCTGGGCCTGCCCATGCTGGGCGCCACGCCGATGCTGGAGAAGGGCGTCCAGCCGGAACAGGCGCTGGCGGACACCCGCTCTCCGTTGTCGGAGGCCTACCATTCCCTGCGTTCGGCGCTGCAGTTCTCCACCACCGACGGCTTCCCGCGGACCCTGCTGGTGACCAGCACGCGGCCGGGCGAGGGCAAGTCCACCACGGCGATCGCCCTGGCCCAGAACATGGCGCGGCTGGGGTACCGCACCTTGCTGGTGGACGCCGACCTGCGAGATCCGTCGCTGCACAAGTCGATGGGGGCCGACAATCGCGCCGGGCTTTCCAGCGTGCTCACCGGCGCCGCCAAGTTGGCCGCGATCGTACAGCCGACCGACACCGAGAACCTCTACGTCGTGCCCAGCGGGCCGCTCCCGCCCAACCCGGCCGAACTGCTGTCCAGCAACCGGCTGCAGCTCCTCGTGGTGGCGGCGATCTCGCAGTTCGACATGGCGATCTTCGACGGCCCGCCGGTCATGGGCCTGGCCGATGCGCCGATGATCGCCTCTTCGCTGACCGGCACCCTGCTGGTCATCGAAGCCGGCCGCACCGGCCGGGCGCAGGCCCGGGCGGCCTTGCGGCGGCTGGCCATGGCCAACGCCCACATCCTCGGGGCCGTACTGACCAAGTTCAATCCGCGCCAGAGCGGCTACGGATACGGCCACGGTTACGGCTACGGCTATGGCTACGAATACGGCGCACAGCGTCCGGGCGAACTGAGCGCCTTGCAGGGCGTCAGCGCCAGGGCCCGCCGGCTGATGAGGAAGTAGCGGCCGGCCTCAGTCGATGGTCATCGCGGCCGGCCCGGCCTGGCCGCGCACCGTCAGCACCTCCGAGGGCCCGCCAGGCGCATGCGGGTCGAACACGCCGATGCTCAGGATGCCCGTAGCGTAGGCGCCCGTATCGAGGTTGGTGCGGTGCGGCAGCAGCTCCGGCTCTTTCACATCGGGCTTGCGCTCCCAGAACGGCGTGTGGCCGTGCACGACGTGAGCGTCGAGATCCTTGGCGGGCGCGCGCAGGAAGCGCTCCCGAATCCACAGGAACTCCGCCTCGGTCTGCCGGTGAAAGGCGGTGCGCGGCGCGATCCCGGCGTGAACATAGAGGCGATGGTCGTCCGCCGTGGTCAGCGGCAGGCCGGCCATCCAGCGCACGTGCTCACGTGGAACGCCCGCGCCCGGCTCGCCCTGCCGCGACGCCGCGCCGTAGGACCGCAGCGTCTCGAGGCCGCCGTTGTCCAGCCACAGGCGGAAGGCGGAGGAGTCGGCGCCGGTGAGGGCGCGGACCATCAGATCCTCGTGGTTGCCTTTCAGGCAGACCGCCGCGCCGGCCTGTTGGAGTGCAATGAGCCGCTCGACCACGCGCCGGCTGTCGGGCCCGCGATCCACATAGTCGCCGAGAAACACCATGCGTGCGGGCCGCTTCGCGGCGTGCGCAAAAATCAGTTCAATGGCGTCCGACAGCAGATCGAAGCGGCCGTGGATGTCGCCGACGGCGTACCAAACAGGAGACTTCATGGGTCGTCAGATGCGCGCGGATCACTTGACCGAGGGGGCGCCACCTATACGCCAGCGCCAGCCGCGCATCCATTCAATCCACCGATTCAGACTTGCGACGGCCGGATCGAGACCGGACGGTAGCCGAGCAGGCCCATCGTCCCATCGCCCACGGCCCGCCAGGGCTGATACTTGCCGTCGCTCGCCCACAGGGTCGTCGCGTCGGCGGGCGAGCGCGGATGGCGGCACGGCAATGGCGCCCGCGAAAACACCAGTTCGTCGATCGGAGGTGCGCGGCGGGCGCTGTGCCGCCGGAATGAAGCCTGATCCAGCTCCAGCAGGCCCCAACGGGTCAGGCGATGCCACCGGAAGTCGGCGAAGGCGTCGAGCAGTGCGTTCAATCGCTCCACCCGCAGCCGGCCGCTGTCGGCCGCGCGAGCGGCGACGAGATTGCAGCCGTGCAGCGACACCACGTAGACGCCGGCCGGCGGCGCGCTCGCCGCTCCGCTGAAGATGTCGAATTCACCGCCCTCGACATCGATCTTGACCACAGCGTCCGGCGCGATGCCGGCGAGTTCCTCGCGCAGCACGCGACACTCCACGTCCGCGCGCGGCTGCAGTTCGGTCACCGCGCCGCGCCGACCGCTGGCACTCAGCAGGCTCGATTCGCTGTTGCCCAGTTCGCCGCTGAACAGGGGCAGGCGCGTGCGGCTCGCGCCGAGGGCGTAGGGGCGCACCTCGACCGGCGGAATGTCGGCGTTCAGCGCCAGGTTCACCAGCAGGGCGTGGCGAGCCACCGGATCCGGTTCGTAGGCGACCACTCTGGCCCCCTTCATCGCGGCGAACAGGGTCGTGGGGCCGATCCAGGCGCCGACGTCGTAGAAGGCCGAGCCGGGCGCCAGCAAGGCGTCCAGCAGCCAGAGCGTCTCCGGCTCCCAGGCGCCCGATTGCACGCGGCGCCAGAAGCCGCCGTAGTCCCGCCCGGCGATTTCCGGCGCGACGCGAAACCCGCCGCTCGCCAGCGAAATGTCGAAGGTCTCCTGCGCGGGAACGGTCAAGGGGTCGGACTGATGCGCCATCATGTGTCGAGTTGAAGGTCGGGAGCGTGGTGGCCGTATCGGCGTGGACGCACGCCTAGAGCACGGCCGACGCCTCGAAATCCAGCGCGGTGCGAACGATGCGGCGCAGATCGTCGTAGCGCGGTCGCCATGGCAAGGCGCGGTCGATCAGCCGCGTGTCGGCCACCAGAACCGCCGGATCGCCGGGACGCGGCGGTCCGTCACGGACGGCCAGGCGGCACCCGGACTCCGCCTCGACCGCCCTGATCACCTCGCGGACCGTGTAGCCGCGCCCGTAGCCGCAGTTGAGCACCAGGCTGGCGCCCCCCGCTTCCAGATGGGTGAGGGCCTTGAGGTGGGCGTCCGCCAGGTCGGATACGTGGATGTAGTCCCGGATGGCGGTGCCGTCGCGCGTGCCGTAGTCGGAGCCGAAGACCGTGATCTCCCGCCGCCGGTTCACCACGGCTTCCACGGCGACCTTGATGAGGTGGGTGCCGCGGGGCATTCGCTGGCCCGCCCGTCCCGCGGGATCGGCGCCGGCCACGTTGAAGTAGCGCAGGATGGCGTAGCTGAGCCCATGCGCGTCCGCGGCGTCCATGAGGATCCTCTCGCTCATCGCTTTGGACGCGCCGTACGGCGAGATCGGCGCCAGCGGCGCATCCTCCGGAACCGGCGATACCGTGGGAACGCCGTAGACCGCGGCTGTGGAGCTGAAGATGAACCGGTCGACGCCGCCGGCGATGCAGGCCTCGATGAGCGCGCAAGTCTTGAGTGTATTGTTGGCGTAGTAGTCGAGCGGATGGCCGACGGAGTCCGAAACGACCACCGATGCGGCGAAGTGCAGCACCGCGGACACGCGCCGCTCGGCCAGGACGCGCGCGACCAGCGTCTTATCGCCGATGTCGCCATGAATGAACGTCGCGGCCGAGGGTACGGCGTCACGAAATCCGGTGCTGAGATTGTCGATCACCAGCACGTCGCGGCGGGCGTTGATGAGGGCGAGGACGGCGTGGCTGCCGATGTAGCCAGCCCCTCCCGTCACCAAGATCGCCATCAGTCACGCCTCGCAGGCAGCAGCCGCCGCCTGCGCCAAAGGCCCGAATCCCGGCGGCGATTACGGCATAGGCCAAGGACTATCAGACTGAACCTCCGCTTAGGCAATTCGGATTTTGCGCTACAGCATTGGTCAGTCGACCTCATGACCTGCCTTTCCCGACATACGAGTCAGGCGTTCATTTGGAACTATTCAATCTATAATTGAATTCGGTACCCGTCCGCCGCGCCCGCTCAGCGCACGCCGGCGCCGGCCAGCAACGTCCAGATCGTCAGCAGCAGGATGCGGATGTCCAAGGTCAGCGAGAAATACTTCAGGTAGTAGAGGTCGTAGCCCAGCTTGACCTTGGTCTCCTCCAGGTTGGCGGCGTAGCCGGCGCGCACCTGGGCCCACCCCGTCAGTCCCGGGCGGACCAGCTGGCGGTAGGCGAACGCGGGGACCTGATCGACATATTGGCGGCTGAGCGCCGGTTGCTCCGGGCGCGGTCCGATGAAGCTCATCTCGCCGAGCGCGATGTGCCAGAGCTGAGGTATCTCATCGATGCGGAAGCGCCGCAGGAAGCCGCCGAGGCGGGTAATCCGGGCATCGCCGAGCTCAGTGGCCACGGCCCCCACCGAGCTGACGGCCGGCCGCATTGTGCGCAGCTTGACCATGTTGAACACCCGGCCGCCGAGCCCGACCCGCGGCTGCACGTACAGCACCGGCCGGCCCATCAGCACGAGTATCGCCAGTCCGGCGGCGGCCACGATCGGCGCCGCCACGGGCAGGGCAAGCACGAGCAGGATGACGTCCAGCGCGCGCTTGCGGGCCTGGTAGGAGGCGATGCCGCCTTCCGGCAGGTGATCCAGGTCGAAGTGGTCGATGGAGACCACGCCCTGGGTCTCCTCCAGGTACTGCGCCGCGTGCCGGATCGGCTTGCCCGCGAGCATGGCCCGCGAAAGCGCGCGGGACCATTCGGGGGGGAACACCCCGCTGAAGGTGGTCAGGATGACGTCGTAGCGTCGAAGGTCCGTCGCCGGGTCGCTGACGTGATCCACCGGAAAGCCGATGCGCGCCGCCACCGCGTGCCACGGGCCGATCAGCGCCACCCGCACCCGGTCGACCCTGCGGCTGACCAGGATCACTAGCAGACCCATGAACACCGAAATCATCACGCCGGAGATCATGATCCGGTTCGAATAGAAGGAATGGGTGAGCAGGATGGCGAGGGCCAGCAGTCCGTGCGCCGCGACCAGGATGTTCAGCAGCGAGGCGAGCCGCCGATCGAAGGCCCCCATCAGGCGCCAGGACAGGAGCATCACCAGGGTATTGGTCGCGCAGTTGGCCAGGACGTGAAGGCGCAACTCCGGGCCGATCGTCAGATTCCCCGCCGTGGTGGCGCGGACGATCCAGACGTAGACCGGCGGCAGCAGAGCCAGGCCGAGCACCACCATGACGGCGGCGGCCAGCGCTCCCGCGTTCCAGCGAAAGACCGGTTTTCGCAGAGCGACTTCAGTCGTCAAACACCACCCACGAGGTCCGCGTGACTTCAAGCGCGCCGAGCAGCGCGTCCAGGACAAGGCGAAGCGTCCAGCATTCTTAGCACCGAGTTCCGCGCCATGCAGCAGCGACCGCGCTGCATCCGGCGCCCAGGCGCCCAGTTGCGCGGCGGTCAGTCAAACGGTGAACATTTGTCACGCCATGGCTTTGACCTGAGCCTGGCCGTCAACGCGGATCGTTTTGGCGAATACGCCTATAGATAGAGCAACAATGCTCGTATGCGCTCAGGGGGCCGCCCGGGCCCGCTTCATCCCGTACATCGCCGCGTCGGCCTGGCTGACCAGGGTTTCGGGGTCCAGGGAGGCGTCGATCTGGCGGACGCCGTAGCTGACGTGCAGCGGGGCCATCCAGTCGCCACTCTGCACGGGGGCGCTCTCGATCACCTTCGCCAGGGCCGCGGCCTTGGTGCGCGCGACCTCTTCGTCCGCCTGCACCAGGATCACCGCGAACTCGTCGCCGCCCATGCGCCCGACCACGTCGGATTCACGCACATTGGCCCGCAGACGCTCGGCCACCGCCTTCAGCGCTTCGTCGCCGGCGGCGTGGCCGAAGCGGTCGTTGACGCTCTTCAGGCCGTCGAGGTCGAAGTAGACGAGGCTGGCCGCCCCGCCGTAGCGCGCCGAGAAGGCGGCGATGCGGTGAAGCTCGCGCAGGAAGGCCCGGCGGTTCTTCACCGGCGTCAAGGCGTCCTGGTCGGCCTCGGCCTCCGCATCCACCAGCCGCGCCTTGAGCTGGGACACCTCGCGGCGCAGTTCCTCCAGCTCGACCACCAGGGTGGCGATCGCCGCGCGGACCGCTGGGGTCAGTTCGCTCTCGCCGAGCCCCAGGAACCCAGTCTCGTCCACCGCGGCGGGCGACGCGCGCGCCGAGGCGCCGGCGACCAGCAGGTTGCGGCGGCGAATGGCGGAGAAACCCTCGGCGGGGGCGCCGGAAATCTTCATGGCCCATCGAATCAGCTTCGGCGCGGGACGCCGCGGCGAAATCTTAGGCTTCGTCGGTTGCGGGCGCAAAGCCGGCGCCTATACTCCGCGCCCTTCCGGGCCACCGGGCCCAGCTTGCAAGCGGAAGCGATGACCAGGCGCGCGTCGGTAGCGATCATCATGGGCAGCCAGTCGGATTGGCCGACCATGCGCTGCGCCGCCGAGAGTCTCGATGCGCTGGGCGTCGCCTATGACAAGAAGATCGTCTCGGCGCACCGCACCCCCGAGCGGATGTACGCCTTCGCCAAGGGCGCCAAGGCCGCCGGCTACAAGGTGATCATCGCCGGCGCCGGCGGCGCGGCGCACCTGCCGGGCATGACGGCGTCGATGACCGAGCTGCCGGTGCTGGGCGTGCCGGTGCTGACCAAGGCGCTTAACGGCATGGATTCCCTGCTGTCCATCGCCCAGATGCCCGCCGGGGTGCCGGTGGGGACCCTGGCCATCGGCGAGGCCGGGGCGCGCAATGCCGGCCTGCTGGCGGCGCGGATCCTGGCGCTCTCAGATCCGGACCTCGCCGAGCGCGTGGCCGCGCACCGGCGCCGGCAGACCGAGTCCGTGGGCGAG
Source organism: Caulobacterales bacterium (assembly GCA_044445825.1). GTDB lineage: Bacteria > Pseudomonadota > Alphaproteobacteria > Caulobacterales > Caulobacteraceae > Acaudatibacter. Next base: position 4,850 of record JBIOEG010000039.1, on the reverse strand, counting down.
GCCGTGGCCGAGTCCGTGGGCGAGGCGGGCGCAGAGACGGCGGCGGGCTGATCCTCATCTCGTGACCCAGTTCCCGCTCCCCCCAGGCTCGACGATCGGCATTCTCGGCGACGGCCAGCTGGGCCGCATGCTGGCCATGGCGGCGGCGCGGCTGGGCTTCGACGTCGCGGTGCTTTCGCCGCAGGCCGGATCGCCCGCCGGCCGCGTGGCGGCGATCGAGATCGTGGGCGCCTATGACGACAAGACCTCGCTGGCGCGCCTGGCGGAACTGTCCGCGGTGGTCACCTTCGAGTTCGAGAACGTGCCGGCGGCGGCGGTGGAGCATCTGACGGCCCTGGGCGCCGAGGTGGCGCCGAACGGCCGGGCCCTGGCCATCGCCCAGGACCGGCTGGCGGAGAAGTCGTTCCTCAACGGGTGCGGCGCGCCGACGGTGGCCTTTTCCAGCGTGCACAATCCGGCGGAACTGGTAGGCGCGCTGGAGGCGCTGGGCGCGCCGCTGCTGTTGAAGACCCGGCACGGCGGCTATGACGGCAAGGGCCAGACCTGGGTGAACCATGCGAGCGAGGCGGCGGGGGCCTTCGCCGAGCTGGGCGGCCGGCCCTGCATCGCCGAGGCGCCGGCCGACTTCCGACGCGAGCTTTCGGTGATCGCCGCCCGGGGCCGCGATGGGGAGATCGCCCTCTATCCCCTGTCGGAGAACCACCACGAGAACGGCATACTGCGGCGCTCCAGCGCGCCGGCCAGGGCCTCGGACGCCACCCTGGGCCAGGCCGAGCGCATCGCCGCGAGCCTGCTGGCGGCCCTCGACTATGTGGGCGTGATGGGCATCGAACTGTTCGAGCGCGACAACGGGCGCCTGCTGGTCAACGAGTTCGCCCCGCGCGTGCACAACAGCGGCCATTGGACCCTCGACGGCTGCGAAGTCGACCAGTTCGAGCAGCACATCCGCGCGGTCGCCGGCTGGCCGCTGGGCCCGGCCCACGCCCTGGCCCACGTGGAGATGACCAACCTGATCGGCGACGAGGCGGAAGGCTGGGAGCACCTGGCGCACGAGCCGGAGACCAGGCTCTGGCTCTACGGCAAGGGAAAGGGGCGCCCCGGCCGCAAGATGGGCCACGTGAACCGGATGAGCCCGCTGAGGCGGTAGGGGTCGTTGGCAAGGTCTTGCCGAGGTTGGTGCGATCCTGTCATCCCGGAAACGGCGAGCCGTTATCCGGGACCTCCTGCAGGATCGCGCTCAACTCGGCGGGAGGTCCCAGATAAGCGCTTCGCGCTTTCCGGGGTGACGGCGTTGGGGGGAACGCGGGGATCGGCGATTGTCCCTGACGAAGCTCCCCTGCCTCGTCACCCCGGGCGAAGACCCGGGGCCGGACGGGCCGGTTCCCAGCTGGATGTCGTCTATGAACCGGCGGGTCCGGCCCCGGATAAGGCCTGCGGCCTTTCCGGGGTGACGAGGGTGGGGTTGGATGGGGACGCGCCATACCCAAATCCTGTCATCCCGGAAACGGCGAAGCCGTTGTCCGGGACCTCCCGCAGGATGGAGCTCAATTCGGCGGGAGGTCCCGGATAAGCGCTTCGCGCTTTCCGGGATGACAGCGTTCATATGATTGAAAATGCTGCTGAACCTCGACGGCGCAAAGGAGTACAGAGCCTACGCCACCCGCGTGAAGCCGTCCGGGCTCCAGGACTCGCTGCCGACGCCGTGGTGGACGGTGAAGAGGCCGTCGGGATCGTAGCGGCGCTTGATGCGGAAGAGGCGCGGGTAGTTCGGGCCCCAGAACGCCTTCTGCCAGTCCGCCTGGAAGTAATCGCATTCGTTCACATAGGCGCCGGTGTGTGGCGCGGCGGCGCGCAGCGCCGTCATGGCGGCCTGCACGCGGGCCGCGCTGGCGTGGGCGGCGGCGAGGTCGGGCGCGCCGCCGGCGTAGAGCGAGGGACCATCGTCGGCGATGATGGCCAGGGCGAAGGCGTCCACGACGTCGGGGTTCATCGCGGTGTCTCGGGCGGCCTCGCGGGCGGCGGCGGGTGCGCCGGCGAGGCCCTTGTTGAAGTGGAAGGCCACCGACCAGTGGCGACTGGCGGCGAACCAGGCGTCGACGAGGCGGGCCTGGCTGCGAGGCTCGAGCAGGCTGGCGGGCATCCAGGCCGATGTGTAGGCGTGCCAGAATGCGCCAACCTGTCCGCCGTCGCCGTTCCACCAGAAATCCGTGGGGGGCGCGCCGGGGCGGGCGTCGGGGACGATCGCGCCGGGCAGGCGGCGCATGAAGTCGGCGTCCCAGAAACGCCGCGCCGGCACGGCGAGGGCGATGAAGGCGTTCTGGCCCTCGTAGTCGGCGGAATTGGCGTTGGCGAAGTCGACCAGGGGCTTGAAGGCGGCGCGGGCCGCTTCCTGCGTCAGGCCCTGGAAGTCCATCCGGACCTCGAGACGGTTGTCGGGCCCGGCGCTCACCTGCTCGCCCCAGTGGGGATTGAACAGGCTGGTCGCATAGAGGTCGACGAAACGGGCGAGCAGCCGGCGATAGGCCTCGTCGCTGCGGGCGTGGAGGGTGAGGATCACGGCGCCGAACGACTCGGGGAGTTCGTGGGTGGCCAGCGTGAGGCGCGTCACGACGCCGAACGTGCCGCCGCCGCCGCCCTTGAGTGCCCAGAAGAGGTCGGGCTCGCGGGTCTGGCTGACGACGCGAACGGCGCCGTCGGCGGTGACGATCTCGGCCTCCAGGAGGCTGGCGGCCGCCAGGCCGTAGCCCTTGGAGAAGCTGCCGAAGCCTCCGCCCTGCACCAGGCCGGCGACGCCCACTGTCGTGCAGCCTCCGCCCTGGACATAACGCCCCGCGCCGACGGTCACCGCCTGGTAGGCGTGCAGCCACATGCAGCCCGCGCCCACGGAGACGGCCGGGACCGGCGCGGCGCTGGACCCTGCCGGCGTGAAGGCGTCGTGGACGGTGACGGCGTCCATCCGCCTGGTCCAGACCAGCAGGGAGTCCGGCGCGCTGGAGGTGCCGAGATAGCTATGGCCCCGGCCCTTGACCACCAGGCGCAGGTTGTGGGCGCGGGCGAAGCGGACAGTGGCGGCGACGTCCGAGGCGCTATCGGCCGCCACGACATAGGCGCTCGGCGACGATCGCCAGGCATCCAGCCAGCCGGAGCTCTGGGTGAGGCCCGGCTGATCGCCGATATAGAACGGGTTGGCGAGCAGCTGCCTGGCCTCGGGCCCGTCCAGCTTGGGCGCAGTCACGGGCGACAGATGTCCGTTGGTCGCCTGGCTCAGAGCGGCCCAGTCGGCTTCGGCGGGCCAGCCGGGCAGCCCGGGCCGCACCCTGCCGGGGGCGGCGGCCCTCGAAACCGGGACACGCAAGGCGGCGGCTGCGGCCAGCGCGAGGCTGGCGCCGAGGAGGTGGCGGCGCTTCATTGAGGCTCGCTCCAGGTTTACAAGCGGTGGGACAGGTTGATTTGGCGAGCATGAGCAACCAGGCGAGGAATAGTCCAGGGGGCTGGGCTGGCCGGCGGTTTCGCCGGGACGGCGGGCGTGCGCCGGTGACGACCGGCTCTGCTTCCGGGACGAGCGGCGTGCGGGCGCCGGTTCGCGCGTGGCTGGCGGTGCTCGGCCTGCTGGGCCTCGCCGGTTTCGTCAATGTGATGACCGGGCTCGACGACGCGCGCCGGAGCGGCGTTGCGATGCCGCTGTCGCTCCCCCTGACCCTGGAGATCACCAGCGCCGTCGCAGCCATGATCGCCTGCGTCGCCATCTTTGTCGCGGTGCGCGTGGCGCCGCCGGGGCAGGCCCCGTTCTGGCGGACGATCGCGGTGCACCTGGGCGGCAGCCTCGCCTATTCGGGCGCGCACGTCGGACTGATGACGCTATTTCGGATGTTCGCGTTCAACGCCGTCGGCCAGACGTACGCCTGGACGCCGCGAGGGCTGCCCTACGAATACCGCAAGGACGTGCTCGCCTACGTGGTGATCGCCGGCGTCTTCTGGATGCTCGCGCGGCCGCGTCAGTCCCCCGCCCCGGGCGAGCCGAACCCCTCGCCTCCCGCCACCTTCGATATCCGCGACGGCGCCACGATCCTGCGCGTGCCGATCCACGAAATCCTCGCCGCGCAGGCGGCCGGCAACTATGTCGAGTTCGCGCTGGAGGACGGCCGGCAGCCCCTTATGCGCGCCTCGATGGCCCAGGTCGAGGCGGCGCTGGCCAGGCACGGCTTCGTGCGCACCCACCGCTCCTGGCTGGTGAACGCCGGGCGCGTGCGAGCCCTCTCGGCCGCCGGCTCCGGCGACTTCCGCCTGGATCTCGACGGCGGCGTCGCCGCGCCCCTGTCGCGCAGATATCCCGCGGCGCTCGCGCGGCTGAGGGGCGGCGCAAGCGCCGGCGTTTCCTGCGGTCCCGGATAAGCGCTTCGCGCTTTCCGGGATGACGGGGTTGGGGGGAATTGACCCCGACGAAGCTCCCCTGCCTCGTCACCCCGGGCGAAGACCCGGGGCCGGACGGGCCGCTGGCTGGCTGGTCGGCGTCTATGAACCGGCGGGTCCGGCCCCAGATAAGGCCTGCGGCCTTTCCGGGGTGACGAAGGAAAGGGGAACCACGGCCTCGCCAAATCAGCGGGCGCATGGTGACGTGGAGCGGGCTGGCCCGCGGGCCGGCCCTGGTCTTTGACATCGTGAAACAAACACAGCGCCGGCGCACAAGCGCCGGCCGGCGCACGCGTGCGCACCCACCTGGCCTTTTCAGTCCCCCCACACCCGAAATTCCCCGCGGAAGCGGGGGCCCCGGGGTTTTTGGTTTTTTGCTTGCGTCCACCCCCCCGCGCACCCCCCAATGGAAAAAAGCCAGGGTGCCCGCGTTGGCGGGG
>JBIOEG010000038.1:0-42151 GCA_044445825.1 Caulobacterales bacterium | reverse complement strand
GTTATGCATCGATAACAGGCCTGTTTGGCGCCTGTTATCACCTGTTATCACCTGTTCCTGGCGGATATCAGGTGGTCGCAAGCCATTGAACAAGCATGGCTTCCAGACCGTAACAGGCGGAAAAAACACCGAAATAACAGGTGGAACAGGCCAATAACAGGTCGGAACAGGTGGAACAGGCGGGGTTAGGCGCCGAGGATTTTGCGGGCGCGGGCGGCGTCGTCGGCGATGACGTTCAGCATCTCCTCGACGCTGGCGAACTTATCCTCCGGGCGCAGGAAGGCGACGAGGTCGGTTTCGATGGTCTCGCCGTAGATGTCGGCGTCGAAGTCGAACAGCCAGACCTCCAGGCGCGGCGCGACCTCGCCGGTGGTGGGGTTGACGCCGATATTGGCGACGCCGGGCAGCTTGCGGCCGTCCTTCAGGCGGGTGCGGGTGGCGTAGGCGCCGAAGCGGGGGGCGACATATTCGCCGAGGGGCACATTGGCGGTGGGGATGCCCAGCTTGCGGCCCAGCTGCTGGCCCTTCTCCACCACCCCCTCGATGGCGAACGGCCGGCCCAGGAAGGCGGCGGCCTCGTCCGGCCGGCCCTGGCGAAGCATATCGCGCACGGCGCTGGAGGAGACCTTGGACCCGTCCGGCGCGGACACCGCCTCGGCCACCGACACCGAGAAGCCGAAGGCCTCGCCGTAGCGGCGCATGGCCGCCGGATCGCCGGTGCGGCCCTTGCCGAAAGTCACGTCGAAGCCCACCGCCACGTGGCGCACGCCAAGGCCCTCGACCAGGGTGTGCTGCACGAAGTCCTTGTCGGAGAGGTCGGCCATCTCCCAGCCGAAGGGCAGCAGATAGAGGCGCTGGACGCCAAGGTCATCGACGGCGCGGGCCAGTTGGTGGGGATTGGTCAGACGAAAGGGTGGGCCGCCGGGGTTAAACAGGGTGTTGGGATGCGGCTCCAGGCTGACCACGCCGAGCGGGGCGCCGAGCCGCGCCGCGGCGGCGGCCGCGTCCCGGATGACGCTCTGGTGGCCCAGGTGCACGCCGTCGAAGCTGCCGAACGCCACCGCCGCGCCGCGCACCGTCTCCGGGAGGTCCCGCCAGGCATGGATGACGCTGAGGGCCATCAGCGGCCGGGCCTCGTCGAGGCGGCCGAATTCAGGTCGTGATGGCGCAGTCCCGTCACCCGCTCGCGCTCCCGGCCGCTCGCCGTTCGGCGGCGCGCCCTTTTAGCCTGTTCGCCGGCCTTGGCCACGCTCACCAGACTAGATCGGCCATGGCGAAGGTCGCCCGGGCGCCGTCCGCGGCCAGCAGCCGGTCCACCGCCGCGGCGTCGAGCCCGCCGTCCGCTCCCACGGTCTCGGCCCCGTGGATGCCCGTGGCGATGAACAGGACGTCCAGGCCCTGGGCGTTGGCGCCGGCGACGTCCGTGGGAACCCCGTCGCCGATGGCCAGCACCCGCGCGCGGGCGACGGGACGGCCCAGCAGGGTCTCGGCTTCGGCCAGACAGGTCGCATAGATCGGCGCATGCGGCTTGCCGGCCATCTGGACCTTGCCGCCGAGGGCTTCGTAGAGCTCGGCCAGGGCCCCGCCGCAGTAGATCAGCCGCTCGCCGCGCTGCACCACCTTGTCGGGGTTGGCGCAGATCATCTCCAGGCCGCGCTCGACGGCCAGGATGAAGGGGCGGCGGTAGTCCTCCGGCGTCTCGGTCTCGTCGTCCACCGGGCCGGTGCAGGAGATGAAGACGGCGTCGGCGGGTCCGGTGAAGGCCAGGCCCAGGCCCTCGTAGAGCGGCGCGTCGCGCTCCGGGCCGATGGGCCAGGCGGGTCCAGGCGCGCGGGCGGCCAGCAGGGCGCGGGTGGCGTCGCCGGAGGTGACCAGTACCGACCAGGCCTCGCGCGGGACGCCCAGGTCGTGCAGCTGGTGGGTGACCTCGGCGCGCGGCCGCGGCGAGTTGGAGATCAGCACCACCGGCCCCTTCTCCCGCCGCCAGCGGGCCAGGGCGGCGCAGGGGGCGGGGAAGGCTTCGCGGCCATTGTGGATCACCCCCCAGACGTCGCAGAGCAGCACGTCGTAGCGGTCGGCGAGTTGCGAGAGGCCGGCGATGATCTGGGTCATGAGCCCGCGGCGGTAGCCCGTCGGGCGAGGGCCCGTCAATCAGCTGGTCCGCGAAGGCGGCTCACGCCGCGTCGTGGAAGATGATCCCGAGGGTTCGGCGACGGCCGGAGCGCAGGGCGCTGACCCCGTGGCGCAGCACTCTGCGATGCACGCCGCGGGCCCCCGTCGCGGGCCGCTCGCGCACCGCGAAGATCGCCGCTTCGCCCCGGCGCAGAGGCACGATGCAGGCCGCGGACTGCTGGCGCGGGCGCTGTTCCACCAGCACCAGTTCGCCGCCCTCGAAGTCCGCGCCGGGCTGGTCCAGCAGGATCACCGCCTGCAACGGGAACACCGCCTCGCCGTAGAGATCCTGGTGCAGGCAGTTGTAGTCGCCCGGGCCATAGCTGAGCATCAGCGGCGTGGGCCTGGTCTGGCCGAGGCCGTGGCAGTGGGCAAGAAAGTCCGCGTGCGCCTGGGGAAACCGCCGCGCCTCGCCCAGCGCCGCCATCCACCGGTTGGCCACGGCGGCCAGCGGCGGATAGAGGGCGGTGCGCAGCGCCTGCACCCGGGGCGGCAGGGGATAGGAGAAGTATTTGTACTCGCCCTTGCCGAAGCCGTGCCGCGCCATGATCACCTTGCCGCGGAACGGCTGGTCCTGGTCGTAGAGGGCGGCCAGCTCGGCGCAGGCGGCGCCGTCCAGCAGCGGGCCGGTGGCCGCCCAGCCCTGCTCGTCCAGCCGCGCCGAGACCGCCGGCCAATCGACGTCGATCACGCCGCCTGCTCGCGCCGCAGCAGGGCGCGCTTGCGCCAGACGCCCCAGCGATAGCCGGAGATGCTCCCGTCGGCCCTCACCACCCTGTGACAGGGGGTCAGGACGGCGATGGGATTGGCGGCGCAGGCCTCGGCCACGGCCTTGGCTTCCCCGGGCCTGCCGATCCGGCCGGCGATCTCGCCGTAGCTCGCCGTGCGTCCCGCCGGGATCTCGCGCAGGGCGGCCCAGACGGCTCGCTCGAATGCGCCGCCCGCCGGGTCGAGGGGAATGTCCGCCGCCGCCGACCCGGCGACCAGCGCCCTGACCTTGTCGATCACCGGCCGCAGCCCGGCCTCGTCCAGGGCCCGCATGGCGTGCGGCAGGCGCCAGGCCAGGTCTTCGGCCAGCGCCGCGCGGCTGGGTCCGAACAGGAGCGCCTTGAGGCCCCGCTCGCCCATGGCCACGAGGGCCAGGCCCAGAACCGTATCGGCGAAGGCGTAGGTGACGGCGCCGGCCGTATCCGGCTTGCAGCGCAGGCAGGCGCGAAACCCCGCGGCGCGGGCAGACGCCGGCGAGTCATGGAAGGTCACGTTCCGCCTGAGCGGCCGCCCCGGACAGCTGGGCCGGCAATAGACGCCGGTGGTCCTGACCGCGAACACGAACGCGCCGTCGGCGGCCGTGTCGCGCGCCTGCATGGCGGCCCAGCGCTCATCGTCGGTAAGGAAGCAAGACATGGCAACGGCTCCTCGATTGACCCTACGAGGAGCATGACGCGCGCAGGGCCGTCGCTCATTCCGATGCTTGCGATATTTCCTTACAATTCAGCCGGTCAGCGCGCGCCGACCCGGCGGCGTAGGGCGGCGTGCATGAAGTCCGCCGGCGGCTGGGTTTCGGCCAGGACCGCGTCGCGGATGGCCCGCGGCTCGCCGAACAGATGGCCCTGGCCGTAGCCGATGTCGAGTTCCAGCACGTCCACCACCTGGCGCTCGGTCTCCACCTTCTCGGCGACCAGCTCGACGCCGTAGCGGCGCGCCAGCGACGCGTAGTCCGCGGCGGCGAGGTCGGGCAGGGACTTCAGGGTCAGGGCGCCGTCGTCGTCCTGCAGCTCGTCGATGAGCACCGGGGCGGCGATCTTGACGAACTTCACGTCGCTGCGGGCGAGGTCCTGGAAGTTCAGGTCGAGGTCCACGACCTTGTCCAGTGAGAAGCGGAAGCCTAGCTCGCCGAGCTTGGCCATGCTGCGCGCCTCCACCGAGCCGCGGGCGTCGAAGGCGCTCTGGCCCAGTTCGAAGATCAGTGCCCCGGCCAGGTCGCGGTTAGCGGTCAGGAACTCCATGAACTGCGGGAAGAACACCTCGTCGCCCAGGCTGGCCAGGGAGATGTTGCAGAAGATGCCCACCTTGCGGTCCTGCTTGGCGAGCCGGCGGACGATCTGCACGCAGCGGAACAGCAGCAGGTTGTCGATGGCGGTGACCAGGCCCTCGGGCTCGGCCACGGTGAGATATTCGGCCGGCATCATCACCCGGCCGGTTTCGTCGCGCAGGCGCGAGAAGCTCTCGTAGAACATCGTCCGCCGCTGCGGCAGGCTGACCACCGGCTGCAGGTAGAGGTCGACCCGGTTGGCGGCCAGGGCCTCGCGGACGGTCTCCAGCAGGGCCGACGACGGGTGCGCGGCGCGAGGGCCGGGGGCCGTCTCCACGTGGTGGGTGAGCTGCGCCTCCAGGCGCTCGCTGATCCGCTGGACCACGTCCTCGAGCATGTGCACTTCGGTGGTCAACTCCTCGGAGCGGCGCAGGGAGTCATCGCTGAGGCTCTCCAGGGCCCCCGCCAGCCGCGCGTCGATCTTGTCGAGCTGGTCGGCCAGGATGCGATGGGCTTCGCGCACGTCTTCCAGTTCGGCCTGCAGCCCGCCCTCGGTCAAGCCGCGCGCGATCATGCCGTGCAGGGAAAAGCACAGTCCCAGCATGCCGATCAGCGCGGCGACGCCCGCCGCTCCCGAGCCGCCCGTGCGCCAGACCACCAGGGCGGTGATCAGGGCGAGGCAGATGTAGGCGCCCGAGAGGAGCGCCACGGTCAGCTTTCGCATTGGGCCCCCGAAGAGAATCAGTCGCGGGAATTATCAACCCGACCCGACCGCGAAGTCGAACGGATTGCAATTGCACAGCCTGCTACAGCCGCGCGCGCCCGAAAGCCCCTTCTTCTTGGGGGACGTGTCAGGCGGCTAACGCGTGGGAACCGGGTGTTCGCCGCGGTAGTCGTAGAAACCGCGGCCGACCTTTCGGCCCAGCCAGCCCGCTTCGACGTATTTCACCAGCAGGGGACAGGGTCGGTATTTTGAGTCCGCCAGGCCGTCGTAAAGCACGTTCATGATCGACAGGACCGTGTCGAGGCCGATGAAGTCGCCCAGCTCGAGGGGGCCCATGGGGTGGTTGGCGCCCAGCCGCATGGCCGTGTCGATGGCGTCCACCGTGCCCACGCCTTCGTACAGGGTGTAGATCGCCTCATTGATCATCGGCACCAGCACGCGGTTGACGATGAAGGCGGGAAAGTCCTCGGCGTTGGCGGTGGTCTTGCCCAGCGACTTGGCGAAGCCCACGGCGGCTTCGTAGGTCGATGCATCGGTGGCGATGCCGCGAATGATCTCCACCAGTTTCATCAACGGCACCGGGTTCATGAAGTGCAGGCCGATGAACCGTTCGGGCCGGTCGGTGACCGAGGCGAGGCGCGTGATGGAAATGGAGGAGGTGTTGGAGGCCAGCAGGGTGGTCGGCGACAGATGCTGCTGCAACGCTCGGAAGATCGACTTCTTGGTCTCTTCGTTCTCGGTAGCCGCCTCGATGGCCAGGTCGACGCCGCCGATGTCGTCCAGCTTTTCGACGGGCCGGATGCGGGCCATGGCTTCGCGCTTGTCTATCTCCTGCACGACGCCGCGGGCCACCTGGCGCGACAGATTGTGGTCGATCGTGGACAGGCACTCCTTGATCTTTTCGGGCGCCACGTCGTTCAGCAGTACGTCGTAGCCGGCCAGGGCGCAGACATGCGCGATGCCGCCGCCCATCTGGCCCGCGCCGATCACGCCGACCGTCTTGATCTCCGCCATTTCCGTTCCGCCTTTGGCGCTTTGCCGCGGCGCGCCCCTCTGCGCCGTCACTTATGACGAGTTTCTAACACGACGAGACCGGCGCCCGCCAAGCTTTTGCTGCGATGCAGCGTACGCGGGGTCAGGCGCCACCGGCCAGGATGCGACTTAGGCAGGATCGCTCGACACCAGCCACTGGGCGTCGACCGAGGCTTCGGCGAGCATCCAGTCGCGCAGGGCCTCGATGCTGGCCCGCTTGCGGTTGTCGGCGCGCCAAACGAGGAAGAAGCCACGCCCCAGGCTGGCCTCGCCTGGCACCGGCCTGATGAGGCGGCCGTGCCGAAGCTCCTGCTTCACCAGGCTGCTTCGCGCCAAGGCCACGCCCAGGTCCTGCAGCGCCGCGTCGACGATGAGCGAGGAATCCTCGACCGCCAGGCCCTCCGCCGGCGGCTCGGGGAGGCCCATGGCGTCGAACCAGACCTTCCAGGGCAACATGGAGTTGCGCAGCAGCGGCACGCGCGCCAGGTCGGCCGGCTCGCGCAGGCCGTGCTGCCGGGCGAAGTCCGGAGTGCATACCGGAAACAGGCGCTCGGGCAGGATCGGGACGACCTCGAATCCGGGCCAGGCGCCGTCGCCCTGGCGCACCGCCGCATCGACGCCGTCGGCGCCGAGGTCGGCCAGGCGATCCTCCACGCGAATTTCCAGGTTGATTCCCATGGCCGAGAGCCGCGGCAGCCGGGGCGCCAGCCAGCGCCCGGAGAAGTGCGAGTTGATGCTCAGCACCAGGGGCTCGCGGTCCGGCGCGCTCGACGCATCGGCGAGGGCGCCCTCGATGTCGCGCAGTGACGAGGCGACCCGCGCCGCCAAGGCCTCTGCTACAGGCGTCGGGGTCATGGCGTTGCCGACGCGGCGGAACAGGGCGACGCCGAGATCCTGTTCGAGCCGCCGCAGCTGGTGGCTCACCGCCCCGTGGGTGAGGTTCAGTTCCCGCGCCGCCATGCTGTAGCTGCGCAGGCGCGTCGCCGCCTCGAGGGCGCGAAGGGTGGCGATGGGCGGCAGATGTCGCATAGGCGCGCTTGCTAATGGAATTCACAACCCATCGCAAAAACTATCGTTCGCGCAACGCCCGGTTTCGCACCATATCGGGTTCGCGGCGCCGCAAACGTCTCTCAGTGCAATCAGGAGAAAGATCATGAGACTCAAGGCTCTCATGGCGCTGGCGGCCGCCGTTTCGCTAGCGTCTGGCCTGGCCTATGCCGCCGATCCCGGGACGGACCAGTGGTTGTCCATTGCAAAGCAACAGGTCGAGAAACGCCTCGCGGCCGCTGGCCTCGGCCAAGGCGATACCCTGGTCGCGGTCCAGATGACGATCGACGGGGAAGGTGAACTCTATCACCCGCAGATCGTCAGCGGCGTGCAGTCGTTGGATGAGGCGGCGGCGATCCAAAAGGCCATTCGCCGCGTGCAGGTCGAGTCTCCGCCGGCTGTCCTCTCCGGCCGCACGGTCACCTTCCACTTCGGCCTGGCGCCCGTCCAGACCGCCGGGATGCCGCAGAAGACGACACCCTAACCAGATCATGCCGCACTGAAGCCAGGCGGCCGCCCACCCGGGCGGCCGCCGTCGCTATTTCGCCACATCGCGGCGCCCGAACGCGGGGCCGACGTATCGTGTGACGCCCGGTACCTTGCAATAACAGCTATCTTGCATTAAGTGCTTCACTGGAAGGTGAGGACCGATGGCTGAGAGCGTTGACGTTCAGCTGAAGAAGGGCGCGCTCGACCTGTGCGTGCTCGCCCTGCTCTCGCGCGGGGACGGCTATGCCTATGACATCGCCAGCCGCCTGGCGCGCGCCATCGATATGGGGGAAGGCACCATCTACCCCCTGATGCGGCGCATGCAGGCCGACGGCCTGGTCGAGACCTATCTGGTGGAGTCCTCCGCCGGGCCGCCGCGCAAATACTACCGCCTCACGCAGAAGGGCCGCGAGAGCTTCGCCGCCCAGAAGACGGCCTGGCGCAGCTTCGCCAGGGCCATCGACGACATCCTGGGAGAGCCGCAATGACGCGCGACGACTTCATCGCCGGGCTCCGGCGCGGCCTCGCCGGCCTGCCGCCGGAATCGGTGGACGACATCATTGCCGACTATCAGGCGCATTTCGCCGACGGCCTCGCGGCGGGAAGGACCGAGGACCAGGTGGCCGAGGCGCTCGGCGATCCGGAACGCCTGGCGCGGGAACTGCGCGCCGCCGCGGGCGCCGGCGCGGCGTCCTGGGACGACGGGCGCTGGAGCTGGAGCAGCCGGGCGCGTGGATCGCGCGGCTACTGGCGTGGGATGAGGTCTCTGGGCGTGCACGGCTGGCTGGGCGTGATCCTGGCGATCCTCGTGCTCATCCTGGTGCTGCCGGTCATCCTCACCGTCGTCGGGACCATCCTCGGGGTGGTGCTCGCCGGGGCGGTGGTGATGGCGATCGTCGCGGCCCTGTTCGGCGGCCTGTTCTATTGGACCGGCTGGGGCGGGCGCTGGGGGCGCTCCTTTCGATCGCCGGTGGACGCGACAGGACCCCGAACCAGCCGCGCCTTCGCCTGGACGGGCGGCGACACCTTGAGCGTGGCCGTGCCAGCGGAGGTGGAGTTCAGCCAATCGCCCGACGTCGCGCTCAGCATCACCGGACCCAGCGGCGCCCTGGACCATATTGTCGTCGAAGGCGGCGAGATCCGCTACGACCGCTGGGTGAGGAACGCCGGCCGCCTGCGCATCGTGCTCAGCGCGCCGGATGTCATGCGCTTCGCTGTGATGGGGTCGGTGGACGTGAAGATCGCGGGCTATCGTCAGGAGCGCCTGAAGATCCGCATCGCCGGGCGCGGCAACGTGATCGCCGAAGGAGAGGCCCGGACCGCGGAGATCGTCATCGCCGGCAAGGGCGACGTCGATCTGGGCAAGGTCGCGGGCGAGCAGGTCAAGGTGGAGATCGCCGGGTCGGGCGCGGCCATCGTCGCCCCGACCCGTGCCGTGGAGGTCGGCATCGCCGGGTCGGGCGTGGTGACCCTGCTCACCAATCCGCCGACCGTGCGCACCCGTATCGCCGGCTCCGGCCGCATCGTCCACGCAGCGCCCAGCGCGGCGTAACAGTTCGACCGCCGGCCGCCCTGCGAGGAGGCTGCCAGGCGCGGCGCGAGACAATCGCCTTGCGATCGAATTTGCCGGCGCCCACTGTGCGCGCCGCCATGAGTACGATCCGCATCGGCATCCTGGGCGCCGGCGCCATGGGCGCGGAGCACGCCTATTGCTTCAACCTCATCGATGGCGTGCAGGTCGTCGGCGTCTACAGCCGCGACCCGGTCCGCGCCGCGGCGGCGGCGAAGGAGTGCGGGGCCGCGCCGGTCACGGACACAACGCTCCTGATCGACGACCCGACCATCGACGCCATCGACGTCTGCCTGCCCACGCCGATTCACGCGCCTTTCGTTCTGCGCGCGCTGGAGCGTGGCAAGCACGTGTTCTGCGAGACGCCGCTCGCGCTCGATATGGCCGAGGGATCGCGAATGCGCGATGCGGCGCGTCGGGCGGGACGGCTGCTTCAGGTCGGCCTGCTGACCCGGTCGATCAGCGCCTGCGCCCTCGTCAAACAGGCGGTAGACACAGGCGCGCACGGCCGCCTGCTCAGCCTCACCGCCTGTCGGCTCGGGTCCTATCTGCGAGAAGGCGCCACGGATCACAAGGACCACTATTCAGACCCCACAACGGAGTTGATGACCTTCGATTTCGACTTCGTAGGCTGGGTGATGGGTCCGCCGTCGCGCCTGTCGGCGAGCGCCACGCGCAGTAATGCTCAGCTCACAGAGGTATCGGCGCTGCTGGAATACGCCGATGGCCGCACGGCCACGGTCCTGGCCAGCGGCGTGATGCCTGCCACCTATCCGTTCAAGGTCGGTTTCCGCGCGCTGTTCGAGGACGCCCTCATCGAGAGCGAGGCTTCGTTCTCGCAAGGCGGCCCCCCGCGCGTCTCGCTCGCCCTGTTCCCGCGATCCGGCGAAGTTCAGATTCCAGATGCGCCGCCGGCCAATCCCTATCAGATCGAACTCGAGCGATTCGTCGCCTGCATCCGCGGCGCCGCCGAACCCGATCTGCTCGACGTCGACCGGGCGCTGGAGGCCCTGGCGCTTTCCCTCGCCACGCAAGCGTCGCTGAACGAGCGCCGGGCGATCACATTGGGCTGAAGGACGCCGTATCCGCCGACCTTGCGCACCCCTCGCAGACGCCGCTCGGCGGGAGCTACTGGACCTGCGCCCTGCAAAAGGCGGCGGCGTTCGTCATCTTCTCCGGCGTGCGGCTGAGGTTCATTTTTTCCTGAACGCTCAGGCCCTGCAACTGGCTGACAAAGCAGGTGCAATAGCGCTCCGCGACGTCGGAGGACGCTTGGTGCGCAATCGCGGAACTGACGCAGGAATCGTGCGTGCTCTTGTCGAACGACTGGTTGAAGGCCTTGTCGAACTCCGGACCGCCACAACTCGCCAAGCCGGTCGACGCGAGCGCCAGCAGTGCGACGGCGCCGGGCCGCCCTGCCCAGGAAACCGTTCGGCGCTGGTAAAGCCGTCCAGTCATCGTCGACTCGCCCCCTTCTCAGGAGCCCAAAGCTACCAGAGCAGGTCCGCGGAAGTCTACGCGCTGCGGTAGTTCGTGATCCTACTTTCCCGCGGCGGTCAGCGCCGACATCAGCTCCGGGACGGCGGTCTTGTAGTCGGCGACGAGACCATAGTCGGCCACCTGGAAGATCGGCGCGTCGGCATCCTTGTTGATCGCCACGATGACCTTGGAATCCTTCATGCCAGCGAGGTGCTGGATCGCGCCGGAAATGCCGATGGCGACGTAGAGGTCAGGGGCCACCACCTTGCCGGTCTGACCCACCTGATAGTCGTTGGGCGCATAGCCGGCGTCCACCGCGGCGCGCGAGGCGCCGACCGCTGCGCCGAGCTTGTCCGCCAGGGGCTCGATGATGCGCTGGAACTCCTCGGCCGAGCCCATGGCGCGGCCGCCGGAGACCACGATCTTGGCCGCGCCCAGTTCCGGACGGTCGGACTTGACCACCTGCTGGTCGATGAAATGCGTCTTGGCCGGCGCCGACCCGGCGTCGACCCTCTCGATCGGGGCGGATCCGCCCTCCGCCGCGGCCTTGAACACCGTCGGCCGCACGGTGATCACCTTTTTCGCGTCGGAGGACCGTACCGTTTCCATGGCGTTGCCCGCATAGATCGGGCGCACGAAGGTCGAGGCGTCCACCACCTCGGTGATTTCGGAGATCTGGGCGACGTCCAGCTTGGCGGCGATGCGCGGGGAGAAGTTCTTGCCCTGCGAGGTCGCCGGCGTGAGCACCGCGTCGTAGTTCGCCATCATCGGAACCACCAGGTCCTCCATGGCCTCGGCCAGGCCCTCGCCCAGGGAGTCGCTCTCGGCCAGCAGCACCTTGCGCACGCCGGCGATCTTGGCCGCCTGTTCGGCGGCGCCCTGCGCGCCCTTGCCGGCCACCAGCACGTCTACGTCGCTGGACAGCTGCAAGGCGGCGGTGACGGTCTTGTGGGTGTTGTCGCGGACGTGGACGTTGTCGTGGTCGGCGATGACGAGAACGGCCATGTCTAGAGGACCCCCGCTTCATTCTTCAGTTTCGAGACGAGATCGGCGGCGGTTTCCACCTTGACGCCGGCCTGGCGCTTGGCGGGCTCGCTCACCTTCACCACGGTGAGGCGCGGGGCGACATCGACGCCGTAGGCGGCCGCCTCCTTGACGTCGATGGGCTTCTTCTTGGCCTTCATGATGTTCGGCAAGGAGGCGTAGCGCGGCTCGTTCAGGCGCAGGTCCGCCGTGATCACCGCCGGCAGGTCGATCTCCAGGGTCTGCAAGCCGCCGTCCACCTCGCGGGTGACCTTGGCCTTGCCGCCGGCGATCTCGATCTTGGAAGCGAAGGTGGCCTGCGGCCAGCCCAGCAACGCCGCCAGCATCTGGCCCAC
Organism: Caulobacterales bacterium; assembly: GCA_044445825.1. GTDB lineage: Bacteria > Pseudomonadota > Alphaproteobacteria > Caulobacterales > Caulobacteraceae > Acaudatibacter. The sequence goes on along the minus strand of JBIOEG010000038.1, from coordinate 30,227 downwards.
GGCGTTGTTGTCCCCGTCGATGGCCTGCTTGCCCATGATCACCACGTCGGGGCTCTCTTCGGCGATGACCGCCTTGAGCAGCTTGGCGACCGCCAGAGGCTCAGGGTCGGCATCGGTGTGCACCAGCAGGCCCCGGTCGGCGCCCATCGCCAGCGCCGTACGGATGGTCTCCTGCGCCTGAGTCACGCCCACGGAGACCGCCACCACCTCGTCGGCGACGCCCTTCTCCTTCAGGCGGACCGCCTCTTCCACGGCGATCTCGCAGAATGGGTTCATGGACATCTTCACATTGGCGAGGTCCACGCCCGACTGGTCGGACTTGACCCTGGGCTTCACATTGTAGTCGATCACCCGCTTTACCGGGACCAGCACCTTCATCGGCCTCACCGTGTTGTTTCGCCTTCGCCGCGCGGCGGTTATTCTCGCGCGCGCGAAATCCGCGCGTGAGGGCCAATAGCGTCTTGCGCGCGGTTTGCAAGCCGCGCGGCTCGTCCGGGCGGGCGCATTGTGTCTCCAACCGCGCCTAGGCGCCCCGACCGGCTGCTGCCAGAAGCTTTCCATGCTCAGACTCATCAGCCGCGCGCACGTGGTCTTCATCATCGTCTTCCTGGTCTGTTGCGCCGCTGTCGTCGCCTATCAGGAGATGCAGGTCTGGCCGGCCAAGCATTGCGAGGCGCAAGGCGGCTGGTGGGACGAGAAGGACCGCGAGTGCGGCGCGCCGATCCCCATCTGGCGCATCACCGGCCGTGGCGGGCCGCCGGGCGCCCAGGGCCCGGCGCCAGTCCCGGCCACGCCGTCGCCGAAGAAGCCTTAGCGCGTTGCGCCCGGCGTCCAGAGCACGTCGGCGGCGCCCCTGTCGTTCGCCCAGCGGGCGGCGACGAAAAGCAGGTCGGACAGGCGGTTCAGGTACTTCAGCGCCTGCGGATTGACGTCCTCGCCAGAGGCCAGGGCGACGCAGGCGCGTTCCGCCCGGCGGCACACGGTGCGCGCCACATGCAGGGCCGCCGCGGCCGCGGAGCCGCCGGGCAGCACGAAGGAGGTCAGCGCCGCCAGATCCGCGTTCAGCAGATCGATCTCGGACTCCAGCCGGGTGACCTGACCCTCGATGATGCGCAGGGCCTGGGTCGCGACATCGGGTCGCGGCGGCGTGGCCAGGTCGGCGCCCAGATCGAACAGGTCGTTCTGGATGCGCGCCAGGATCGGGTCGAGCAGACGGTCCGCCGCCGTCGACAGTCGCGCGACGCCGATCTGGGCGTTGGTCTCGTCCACCGAGCCATAGGCTTCCACCCGTGGGTCCGCCTTGGATACCGGCGCACCCGAGGCCAGCCGGGTCGTCCCGGCGTCTCCCGTTCGCGTGTAGATGCGATTGAGCGTAACCAAGCGCGCCTCGCTCAGCGGAGATGAGAGCGCCACCACCAGGCGGCGCAGATGATCACGATGGCGGTGAACTGCAGCAGCACGCGCAGCCGCATCAGCTTGTTCGACCAGGAGCGGCCGAAGTCGCCCCCGCGGAACAGGGCGTAGATGCCGACGACCAGTGTCGCAGTCACCGCGACCAGTGAGAGGGGAAGCAGGATGTCGAATATGTCGTGCATGCCAGCGCGACCTTAAGCCCCGGCGCCAAGCTCCGCCACGGCCTTGAATCTCGCGATGACGCCCGTTAGGTGAACGCGATCAGCGAACACGTCCCTCGCTGGGATACCTCACCAAGCCCGTCGCTGCTCAATCGTGCGTCAAATTGGCGCTGTGCGGAACGGCGCACGGGCGGAATCCGTCCGATGTGTGTAACAGCACCTATAAACAGCTTCGCGAATTGCACTTCGGTGAACATGTTCGATTTGAAGCATTCACGCTCACCCGCGCGCCGCCGCTTGGAACTCGCTCGATGAATCAAATGCCCCTCAGGACTCTCGCCGCCGTCGCGCAACTGCGGCGCCCGACGCAACGCGCGCTGGCCAAACAGCGCACACGCGAAAGGATCCTGGCCTCCGCGAAGGCCCTGTTCACCGAGCGTGGCTATGAGCGCGCCACCGTCCGCGACATCGCCGCGGCCGCGGGGATGTCCACCGGGGCGGTGTTCGCCAGCTTCAGCGACAAGTCCGATCTGTTCAACGAGATCGTCGCCGCCGACCGCGACGCGCTCCATGAGGCGATGCACAACGCCGCCACTGGCCAGACCGCGCGGGCGTCGATCCTCGCCATGTTCGCCGCCGCCGCCGCGCTGCACCTGGCCGACCTGCCGCTGACCCAGGCGGTGCGCGGCGCCCTGTGGTCGCCGGAACTCGGACCGCAGGTTCGCGGCCGTCTCAGGCGCCGTCCGATCACGGAGCTCATCGAAGGCGTGCTGCGCGCCGGCGCCGCCACCGGGGAGATCCCGCGCGGAACCGACCTGGGGTTGCTCGCGCGCATGCTGTGGGACGTCTATATGTCCAACCTTCGGCATGCGGCGTTCGACGGGTCGGGTGCGGAGGCGATGCAACGTCGTCTGACGGAACAGACGGCGATCATCTTCGCCGGGATCGGCGCGGACTAATCAGCTGACGGTCGCCTCAAGGCTGCGGCGAGCGGGGGGCGACCGTGGGTTTGACGATCAGGGACGGCCGCAAGCAGGCGACGCGGCAGCGCGTGCTCGACGCGGCGCGCGATCTCTTCGAGGAGGTCGGCTACGACGAGACCACGATCCGCGCCATCGCCAAGCGCGCCGAAGTCTCCGTGGGCAGCGTGTTCACCAGCTTCGCGTCCAAGGCGCATGTGCTCAGCGAGGTGATGCGCGGGCGCCTGGACGCGCTCTACGGCGAACTCGAGCGCGTCTGGCCGCACATGCGAGGGTCGACCGCCGACCGCTGCCGGTCGCTGTTCGCCGTGCACTACGCCTTCGAGCTCAGGCGCGCGCGGCTGTTCATCGCCTTCGTCGGCGCGTCCTTCACCTGGTTCGACGACCCGACGATTTCCCGCTTCGGCTCCACGCCGCGCCTGCGCGCCATGGTGGCGGAGACCCTGCGCGAAGGCGTGACGCGCGGCGAGGTCCGCCCGGACACCGACTTCGAGCGCGTCGTCGACCTGCTGCTGGCGGCCTACACCTGGAACTACCGCCTCGTCGCTCCGGCCGCCCCCGACGCCGCGCCCCTGATCGAGCGGATGGACCATCAGATCGGCGTCATCTTCGAGGGGCTCGCGCCGCGCTGAGCCCTAGGCCGGCGGGGCGGGTGCAACCTGCGCATTAGCGCTTGCCTTCCCTCGCGGCCCTGGCGCCATTGTCCGGCGGCATTTGACCGGAGCCGCCATGATCACCGTCCACCACCTCAATGAATCGCGCTCCCAGCGCATCCTCTGGCTGCTGGAGGAGCTTGGGCTTCCCTACGAAATCAAGCACTACAAGCGCGACGCAACCACCAATCTGGCCCCGCCGGAACTGGAGGCGGTGCACCCCCTGGGCAAGTCGCCGGTGATCAGCGACGGCGATACGGTGGTGGCCGAGTCCGGCGCGATCGTCGACTACATCATCCGCCGCCACGGGGGCGGGCGCCTGCAGCCCGATCCCGCCACGCCTGCCTACGACAAGTATCAGGAGCTGCTGCACTACGCCGAGGGCTCGGCCATGCTGCCGCTGATGATCAACCTCTACACGACGCGGCTTGGCGAGGCGGCCGCGCCGCTGCGCCCTCGCATCGACAGCGAGATCGCCCGGCACCTCGGTTATCTGGACAAGACCCTGGCCGGCAAGGACTACCTGCTGGGCGAGTTCAGCGGGGCCGACGTGAACATGAGCTTCGTCGGCGAGGTCGGCCGCGCCTTCGGCCGGCTCGGCGACTATCCGAACCTCAACGCCTGGGTCAACCGCCTGCACGCCCGCCCGGCCTACAAGAAAGCCCTCGAAAAAGGCGGCCCCTACGCCATCGGGCAGTAGGCGCGGGCCGCCTGTTCCACCTGTTCCGACCTGTTATTCACCTGTTCCACCTGTTATTTCGGTGTTTTGCCACCTGTTACGGTCTGGAAGCGGTGATTGTTCAATCAGTTACAGCCACCTGTTTTGCGCAGGAACAGGTGATAACAGGTGATAACAGGCGCCAAACAGGCCTGTTATCGATGCATAACAGGTGCGGAGCAGGCGGTGGCCGCTTGCGCACCACTCCCCCAATTACCTCGATCCGAAATTCCCCGCGAAAGCGGGGACCCAGGCGTTTTTTGTTTGTTCCTTCGGTTCACACCCGCGCGCACCACCGATTGCAAAAAAGCCTGGGTCCCCGCTTGCGCGGGGAATCTCGGATGTGGGGGATCGGGAACCCAGGTGCGCACAGGCCCCCGGCCGCCGCTGGTGCGCCGGTCGTGTGTTTCTTCACGATGTCAAAGACCGCCGCCGCAGTTGGGCGGGCGATTCACATTACCATATGTAACGCTTGGTGGCAAGACCCCGCGTCCGTCTCAGAGACCCCTACGGCTCGTCCAGCCAGCCTTCCAGGAAGTCGAAGACCGCGGCCTTGAACAGGGCGTGCGGGATGGCGGAGAAGTGGTCGCAGGCCGGCACGGTGACCGACTTGGCGCCCGGGATGGCATCGGCCAGGGCCTGCGGATCGCCGGCCATCTGGTCGAGGGAGCCGGCCACCACCAGCACCGGCATCCTCAGGCCGTAGAGATCGTCCACGTCCGGCGCCCAGCCCTGACCCTGGCTGCAGGCGGCCAGGGCCAGGCGGTCCTCGCCCTGGCCGTCGGCGAACAGGCGAAAGCCCTTGAGAGTCTTGTCGGTGATGCTCTGGGGATCCTCGGCCTGCATGGCTTCGGCCATGGTCATGGTCGGAGCGGGCTGGGCGGCCGCGCCGCCCGGCAGCATGCGACCGCCGATGCCGCCCAGGATCAGGTTCGTCACCCGGTCCGGGTGCTTCAGCGCCAGTTCGAGCGACAGCCGCGCGCCCATGGAATAGCCCATCAGGTCTACGCTCCCGAGGTCCAGGTGGTCCATCAGCCCGATGATGTCGCCCATCAAGTTCGCCCGGCCATAGGCCGCCGGATCGTGCGGCTTGTCGCTCTCGCCATGCCCGCGCAGGTCGAGGGCGACAGTGCGCCAGCCCTTGCGCTCGAAAGCCGCGTACCATCCGAGCCGCCGCCAGTTCTCCGCCCGGCTGGTGGCGAAGCCATGCACCAGCACCACCGTGGCCGTCGATCCGCCTTCGGGGCGAATGTCGTCGTAGGCGATGTTGAGGTCGCCGGATTTGAAGCTTGCCATGGCCGCAAGCCTAGCCGTCCAATCCGCGCGGCGGCAAGCGTATGCACTTCACGGCGCCGACCGGCGCGAGTCGGCCGAAGGCCAATTTCACCACAAAGCACACGAAGGACACCAAGGGGACGATGCCGGCGGCGGTCGCTTGCTGGGGCTCCTTCGTGTCCTTCGTGACCTTCGTGGTTCAATGCCTTCGGCGGGGCCGGACACCCCGGTCGGGGGTTGTGCGCGCCGCGTCGTTCGGACGCCGCGAAGGCCGAAACCCTTGAGATCGGGCGGCGAGGCGCCTTAATCGGGGGGCATGAGGAACGAAGAGATTTTCATCGGCGGCTGGACGCGCTCGAAATTGCGAGAACGCAGCCAGAACGAGCGCTACGCCATCTGGAAGCGCGCCAAGGCCCTGCACTCGGCCGAGGGCAACCACCTGGCCCGCGCCATCGAGATGCTCGGCCTGCCCTATGCCGAGCCCGAGCCGCTGGCCGAAGACGATCCCATGCTGGTGAAGATGCGCGAGATCATGGCCTCGCCAGACGCCCGCGCCGCGGCCATAGAAGCCACCCTCGACGGACTTCCCGCCATGGCCGGCGTCGACGTGATGCTGCACGAGCGCCTGGGCGAGGACTACCGCCTCAACGAAGCCGCCGCGCCCACGGCCCAGACCCTGACCGCCGAACTGATGGCGTCGCTGGGCTATGTGGCGGCCGGCAAGAAGGACCTCCCCGCCCGCTGCGTCGCGCGGTCGGGCGTGTACTGGAAGCGGCGGTAGCCAAACCCCAGTCGCGCCAGGACATTTCGAACCACTGCTTGGTCATCCCGGAAAGCCGCACCAGCGGCTTGTCCGGGACCTCACGACAAGCAGATCCCGGCCTTCCAGCGCGCTCGCGCGAGCTTCCAGCCGGGATGACGTCAGATGGAAGGTGGAGAGAATTGCAGTGACCTACCCCAACGAAAAAGGCGGGAGCCTTCGCCCCCGCCCTCTGGTTCGTCCAGCCCTGAGGGCCGGCGGCCTCAGACCTCCGCCGGCTCCCTGGCTTCCTGCCTGGCGGTGAGGTCCTCGCCGGTCTGCTGGTCCACCACCTTCATGCTGAGCCGCACCTTGCCGCGGTCGTCGAAGCCCAGGAGTTTGACCTTCACCATCTGGCCCTCGTGCAGCACGTCGGAAACCTTGCCGACCCGCTCGTTGGCGATCTGGCTGACGTGGACCAGGCCGTCCTTCGCGCCGAAGAAGTTCACGAAGGCGCCGAAATCCACCACCTTGACCACCTTGCCGTCGTAGATCTGGCCGACCTCGGGCTCCGAGGCGATCGACTTGATCCAGTCGACGGCGGCCTTGATCTTGGCGGCGTCGGAGGCGGAGACCTTGATCACGCCTTCGTCGCTGACGTCCACCTTGGCGCCCGTGGTGGCGACGATCTCGCGGATCACCTTGCCGCCGGTGCCGATCACCTCGCGGATCTTGTCCACGGGGATGGTCATGGTCTCGATCTTCGGCGCGTACTCGCCGACGTCGGGACGCGCGCCGTCGATGGCCTTGGCCATCTCGCCCAGGATGTGCAGGCGGCCGTCCTTGGCCTGGGCCAGGGCCTTTTTCATGATCTCCTCGGTGATGCCGGGGATCTTGATGTCCATCTGCAGGGAGGTGATGCCGTCGGCGGTGCCGGCCACCTTGAAGTCCATGTCGCCGAGGTGGTCCTCGTCGCCCAGGATGTCCGAGAGCACCGCGAAGCCGTCCTTTTCCAGGATCAGGCCCATGGCGATGCCGCTCACCGGCTTCTTCAGCGGCACGCCCGCGTCCATCAGAGCCAGCGACGAGCCGCATACCGTGGCCATGGACGATGAGCCGTTGGACTCCAGGACCTCGGAGACGATGCGCAGGGTGTAGGGGAACTCCTCGGGCGTCGGCAGCATCGGGCGGATCGCCCGCCAGGCCAACTTGCCGTGGCCCACGTCGCGGCGGCTGGGCGCCCCCATGCGGCCCGTCTCCCCCACCGAGAACGGCGGGAAGTTGTAGTGCAGCATGAACTTCTCATAGTACTTGCCGTCCAGCGCATCGATCAGCTGCTCGTCGTCGCCGGTGCCGAGGGTGGCGACCACCAGGGCCTGGGTCTCGCCCCGGGTGAACAGCGCCGAACCGTGCGCCCGCGACAGGACACCGACCTCGCTGACGATCTGGCGGACCTTGTCGACGGTGCGCCCATCGATGCGGATGCCGGTGTCGAGGATGTTGCGGCGAACGACGTCGGCTTCCAGTTCCTTGAACACCCCGCCCAGCTTGACGGCGTCGAGGCCGTCAGGAGTCGCATCCGACTTGCCGAACTTGGCGGTCGCCTTGTCCCTGGCGGCGGCCACTGCGTCCTGGCGCGCGCCCTTGGCGACGATCTTGTAGGCGGCGGCGAGATCCTTGCCGACGAGCTTCTTCATCTCCGCCTTGACCTTCTCGGTATCGTCCACCGCGAAGTCGAAGGGGTCCTTGGCCGAGTGCTCGGCCAGCTCGATGATCGCGTCGATCACCTGCTGGATCGCGGAGTGGGCGAACATCACGCCGCCCAGCACCTGGTCTTCGTTCAACTCCTGGATCTCGGATTCGACCATCATCACGGCGTCGGCCGTGCTGGCCACCACCAGGTCCATCGCCGACTGCTTCAGCTGGTCGGTGGTGGGGTTGAGGACGTAGTCACCGTCGATGTAGCCGACCCGGGCGCCGCCGATCGGGCCCATGAACGGAGCGCCGGAGATCACCAGGGCCGCGGAGGCCGCGATCATGGCGATGACGTCCGGGTCGTTCTCCAGGTCGTGCGCCAGCACGGTGGCGACCACCTGCACCTCGTTCTTGAAGCCGTCGGCGAACAGCGGGCGGATCGGCCGGTCGATCAGGCGCGAGGTCAGCGTCTCCTTCTGGGAGGGCGCGCCCTCGCGGCGGGGGAAGCTGCCGGGGATCTTGCCCGAGGCGTAGAACTTCTCCTGGTAGTTCACGGTCAGGGGGAAGAAGTCCTGGCCGGCCTTGGCGCTCTTGGCGAACACCGCCGTGGCCAGCACCATGGTCTCGCCGTAGGTGGCGAGCACCGCGCCGTCGGCCTGGCGGGCCATGCGTCCGGTTTCGAGTGTCAGCTTGCGGCCGCCCCACTCGATCGACTTGCGTTTGATATCGAACATTTCGGATCTTTCTCTCATCCCGAAGGCCCATTCCTTCAGGGGCGGACAGGGGCGGAAACGGCGGCTTTGCGGCGGGTCCGGAGGTCCTCTCCAACGACAGGCAGGTGAGGACCTAGCAGCGGCCCCCGGCGTGTGCGGGCCCGGTTCGGGCCCTGGTCCGGACGCCCCCGTCCTGTCGCGGGAGCAGTCCGTCTAGGTAGTATCCGCCTATTCGCGCGAAAGCGGGAATCCAGATTGGCGGCGCAGGCCGCGGGCCTTCGCCGGGTCGTCTGGCCGCGCCGTCGCGGACATGGGCGGGTGGTCTAGCGACGCAGCCCCAAGGTTCCGATCAGCGCCGCATAGCGGGGCTCGTCGGACTTCTTCAGGTGGTCGAGCAGCGAGCGGCGCTGGGAGACGAGCTTGAGCAGGCCCCGGCGCGAGTGATTGTCCTTCTTGTGCGTCTTGAAGTGCTCGGTGAGATTGGCGATGCGCTCCGAAAGGATCGCCACCTGCACTTCAGCCGACCCCGTGTCCCGCTCGCCGCGGGCGTGGGTCGTGATGAGTTCAGCCTTGCGTTCGGCCGTAATCGACATCGGATGTCTCCGCTCAGGTGAGATTGAAGACCCGCGTGGGATTGAGCCGTCCAGCGCGCATCTCGCAGATCGCCACCATCCTGCCCTCATGCGATGCGGCGACGATGCGCGAACCTGGGATAAGGCTCGCCTTCAACGCCTCCGCCTGCCGGGGAAGAAGGACGATGGAGCGTCCCTGCGTCAACCTGAAGGCGTCTTCGGTGGTCACGGCCAGCGCCGGGATGTCGTCCAGCGCGGTCTCGACCGGAAGCAGGGCCTCCGAGGCGGCGCCCCTATCGCACAATTCCTCCAGCTTTTCCAGGCCTATCGCCCGCCCCTCGTCGAACCCGCCGACGCGGGTGCGCCGCAACTGGCTGACGTGCCCGCAGGCGCCCAGGGCGGCCGCGAGGTCGCGCACCAGGGCGCGGACATAGGTTCCCTTGCCGCAATCGATCTCGAGCTCGACGTGGTCGGCGTCAGGCGCCGCGGTGACGCGGGCTGAGTGAATCACCACCGGCCGGGGCTTGAGGTCCACTTCCACGCCTTCCCGCGCCAGGTCATAGGCCCGCTCGCCGCCCACCTTCACCGCCGAGAAGGCCGGCGGGATCTGCTCGATCTCGCCCACGAAACCGCGCAGCGCCAGGTCGACGTCGGCCGGGGCAGGGCGCGCGTCCGAGGTGGCGGTGGTGACGCCCTCGCGATCGAAGCTGGCGGTCGTGCGGCCCCACTCGATGATGAACCGGTACGTCTTGTCCGCGTCCATCAGGAACGGCACGGTCTTGGTGGCCTCGCCGAGGGCTATGGGCAGGATGCCGGTGGCCAGGGGATCCAGCGTCCCCGCGTGGCCCGCCTTCTGGGCGTTGAACGCCCGGCGCACCCGGCTCACGGCGTGGGTGGAGGTCAGGTCGATGGGCTTGTCCAGGCAGATCCAGCCGGAGACGGCGTCGCCCTTGCGTCGGCGGGCCATCAATCCCCGCCGTGCTCGACGTCCCGGCGCACCCGCGGGTCGCTGAGCAGCCGGTTCATGCGCTCGGCGGCTTCGAAGGTCTCGTCGCGGACGAACTTCAGGTCAGGGGTGAACTTCATGTCGATGCTGTGGCCCAGCCGGCCGCGCAGGAACCGCGTCACCCGGTTCAGCGCGGCCACCACGGCGTCGGAATGGACCCCGCCGAGGGGCTCGACGAAGCAGACGGCGTGGCGAAGGTCCGGGCTCATGCGCACCTCGGTGACGGTCACCGAAACCCCGGCCAGGGCGGCGTCCTGCAGATCTTCGTGCCGCAGGATCTCCATCAGCGCGTGGCGCACCAGCTCGCCGGCGCGAAGCTGACGCTGGGACGGACCGGCGGGGGCGCGGCGGGAAGGCGAGGGACGGCTCATCTCATCCTCTGACCCGCCGACGGATCGGACGTCGCTGCGGGCGGCTTGGGGGCCGGGTGCTTAGCGCCGAGCGCCGCCCTTGTCGAGCCGATTGACGCAGCCGTGGGCGTCAGACCTCGGCGCGGACCTTCAGGTCCAGCCACAAGCCCGCCGGCAGGGTGTCTATGACCGGGGTCACCGGCAGGCCGGCGGCGTGCAGCAGGTCGGCGGTCCAGTGGTTGCACAGATGCGCGAGGCTGAAGCGCTCGCCACTTTCGAAGAACGCCTCGTCGGGCGGCGTTTCGCCGGCGGCCATCTGCGGCTCGCCGCGCGCGCCGCGCGCGAATGACCCATCGAGCCGCGCTTCCAGCGCGCGCAGCCCGGCAGGCGAGACGCGGATGGCATGCACGCCCTCGCGCCAGATCAGGTCGGGCCGGGCGGCGAGGCCTTCCAAATGGACGACGGACTGGTTGTCCTGCCCGAACAGGGCGCGCATGGCGTCGAGCACGCGGTGCGCCGACCAGCCGCTCTCACGGTAGAACCGCGCATCGCCCCAGCCGACCAGCACCCAGGGTTGGTTGGTGGTCTCGCCTGCCGCCTGCGCCAGCGGTCCGCCGGCGCCGATCAGTTCAGCGCGCGGCAGGGCGATATCCGAGTGCCAGCCGTTGTCCACCAGGTAGAGGGTGACGCCCTTGTCCGGAGCGGGCGGGTAGAGCGACGGATCCGCGCTCTTGGCGGTCGCCAGGGTGAGCAGCAGGAGCAGGACCACGACCATCGCGCCGAAACCGCCGCCGCGCCCAGCCGCCTGACCGGAATAGGCGCCGCCCGCCACGGCCTATTTCCAGATCGGCTTGCCGGCGCCCGGCAGTCCGAGCCGCGGCCATTTGTCGGTCACCGCCTCGATCACCGCATCGTCCATGCGGATCTGCCGGCCCCAGTCGCGCCTGGTCTCGGGCGGCCACTTGCTGGTGGCGTCCAGGCCGATCTTGGAGCCCAGGCCCGACTCCGGCGAGGCGAAGTCCAGGTAGTCGATGGGGGTGTGCTCGACCAGAGTGATGTCCCGGGCCGGGTCCATGCGGGTGGAGATGGCCCACATGACGTCCTTCCAGTCCCGCGCGTCGATGTCGTCGTCCACCACTATGACCCACTTGGTGTACATGAACTGGCGCAGGTACGACCACACGCCCATCATCACCCGCTTGGCGTGGCCGGGGTACGCCTTCTTCATCGAGACCACGGCGATGCGATAGCTGCAGCCCTCCGGCGGCAGCCAGAAGTCGACGATTTCAGGGAACTGCTGGCGCAGCAGGGGGATGAACACCTCGTTCAGCGCCTCGCCAAGCACCGAGGGCTCGTCCGGCGGGCGGCCGGTGTGGGTAGTCAGGTAGATCGGGTCGCGCCGCATGGTGATGGCGGTCACCCGGAACACCGGGAAGCGCTCCACCGAATTGTAGTAGCCGGTGTGATCGCCATAAGGCCCCTCGTCGGCGTAGTCGTCGAGCAGCACCTCGCCCTCGATGACGATCTCCGCCTGGGCCGGGACCATCAGGGGCTGGGTCCTGGCCGCCACGAGCTCCACCGGCGATCCGCGCAGCAGGCCGGCGAACTGGTACTCGGACAGTGTGTCGGGCACCGGGGTGACGGCGGCCAGGATGGTCCCCGGATCTGCGCCGATCACCGCGCAGGCGGGCAGGGGATCGGGCTTGCCGGCGGCCTTCCAGCGGCGGTGGTGCTGGGCGCCGCCGCGGTGCGCCAGCCAGCGCATGATCGTGCGGTCCCGGCCGATGACCTGCATGCGGTAGATGCCGAGGTTGAAGTCGTCCTCCCGCTCGCCGCCTGGCCCCTTGGTCACCACCAGGGGCCAGGTGATCAGCGGCGCGGGCTCGCCCGGCCAGCAAGTCTGCACCGGCAGCCGCGTCAGGTCGATGTCGTCGCCCTTCAGCACCACCTGCTGCACTGGACCGCGCGAGACCACCTTCGGCCGCATGCCGAGAGCGGTGCGGGCGAGGGGCAGCAGGTCCAGGGCGTCCTTCAGGCCGCGCGGCGGCTCGGGCGCGCGCAGGAAGGCCAGCAGCTCGCCGACCTCACGCAGGTCCGCGGGACTGGTCCGCGCCTTGCCCTGCAAGGTCACCCCCATGGCCACCCGCTTCACCGTGCCGAACAGATTGGCCAGGCACGGGATGTCGGATATCTGGCCGTCGGCGCGGACGGGCTTTTCGAACAGCACAGCTGGCCCGCCCTGCGCCAGCAGGCGGGTGCAGATCTCGGTCATCTCCAGCACTGTGGACACCGGTTCGCTCACGCGCACCAGCTCGCCCTCGGCTTCCAGCTTGGCGATGAAGTCCCGCAGGCTGCGATAGGCCATGTCCCCTCCGCGCGCGGCGGAAGCTAGGGCGAGCGCCTGGCCGAGTCACGCCCGGCGCGGCGATTTCCCAGCGGCGCTCCGGGCGCTAGACTTAGGCCCATGAAACAGATCGATCTCGACGACCTGCCGCCCCGCGCGGCCCAGATACTGGCCTCCCTGGCCGAGGGCGAAGAGCTGGTGATCGTCCAGGGCGGCGGCGTGGTCAGCCGTCTCACGGTGGCCGACGCCGCGGCCCCCACCCCCGTCGAGCCCCTCGAGGACCTGCCGCCGGAAGAACAGCTACAGGAAGTGATGAGCCAGTTCAGCGCCATGATCCAAGACGAGTTCTAGGCCAACCCCCAAACCGCTCATCCCGGCGAACGCTGTGGATGAGCGGATTAGACGTCCACCTCGGCGTCCAGGGCGTTGTCCTGGATGAACTCGCGCCTGGGCTCAACTAGGTCCCCCATCAGGCGGGTGAACATGTCGTCGGCGTCGTCGGCGTGGGAGACCTTCACCTGCAGCAGGGTGCGGGCGGCGGAATCCAGGGTGGTCTCCCAGAGCTGCTCGGGGTTCATCTCGCCGAGGCCCTTGTAGCGCTGCACCGCCAGGCCGCGGCGGCCGGCGTCGAAGACCGCGGCCACAATGTCCAGCGGGCCGCGGACGGGCTGCGCGCGGTCGCGGCGGCGGAACACGGCGGGCTTGGCGAAGGACTGGGCGAGCTTGGCGGACCGTTCCGCCAGCCGTCGGGCGTCCGCCGAGTGGATCAGCAGGTCGTCGAGCACGATGCGTTCGGAGACGCCGCGCTTGGTGCGCGAGAACACGAAGCCCGCCTCGCCCCTTTCGCAGGACCAGGGCCCGTCGCCCTCCTCGGCGTAGAGGTTCATGCGCCGCGCCGCCTCGGCGAGGTCGGGCGTGTCGCCCAGCAGGCCGGCCAGGGCCGCCTGTTCGATGGCGAAGGCCGGCGCGCGCATCGCAAGCCGGTCGATGTTGGCCTTGGCCGCCCGCGCAGCTTCGGTCAGTTCCCCGAGGTCGAGGCCGGTCATGCGCTCGCCTCCGTCGAGATCGAGTTCCGCCCCGTCGAGGCCCTCCTCGATCAGGAAGGCCTCCATCTCCGCGTCGTTCTTCAGATAGCGCGACGACTTGCCCTTGGTGGCCTTATAGAGCGGCGGCTGGGCGATATAGAGGTAGCCGCGTTCGATCACCTGCGGCATCTGCCGATAGAAGAAGGTGAGCAGCAGCGTGCGGATGTGCGCCCCGTCCACGTCGGCGTCGGTCATCACCACGATGCGGTGGTAGCGGATCTTCTCGATGTCGAAGTCGTCGCGGCCGATGCCGGCGCCCAGGGCCGTGATCAGCGTGCCGATCTGTTCGGAGCCGAGCATCTTGTCGAAGCGCGCCCGCTCGACGTTGAGGATCTTGCCGCGCAGCGGCAGAACCGCCTGGTTCTCCCGGTTGCGCGCCTGCTTGGCCGAACCGCCGGCGGAATCGCCCTCCACCAGGAAGATCTCCGACTTGGCCGGATCGCGCTCCTGGCAGTCGGCGAGCTTGCCGGGCAGGGAGGAGATGTCGAGGGCGCTCTTGCGGCGGGTGAGTTCCCGGGCCTTGCGCGCCGCCTCGCGGGCGGCGGCGGCCTCGGCGATCTTCTGCACCACCAGCCTGGCCTCGGTGGGATGCTCCTCGAACCACTGGGAGATGCCCTCGCCCACAAGGCCCTCCACGGCGGGACGCACTTCGGAGGAGACCAGCTTGTCCTTGGTCTGGGACGAGAACTTCGGGTCGGGGACCTTCACCGACAGGACGCACGTCAGACCCTCGCGGGCGTCCTCGCCGGTGAGCTGCACCTTCTCGCGCTTGGCCGCTCCGGAGCTTTCCGCGTAGCCGGTGATCACCCGGGTGAGCGCGCTGCGGAACGCCGCCAGATGGGTGCCGCCGTCGCGCTGGGGGATGTTGTTGGTGAAGCACAGGACGTTCTCGTGGTAGCCGTCGTTCCACCACAGGGCCAGGTCGATCTCCACCTTCTCGCGCTGGCCGCGCACCACGATCGGAGTCTTGATCAGCGAGGTCTTGGCCTTGTCGAGGTGCCGCACGAAGGCCTCCACCCCGCCCTCGTAGTGCATCACTTCGGTGAAGGGCTCGGCGCCGCGCCGGTCCTTGAAGTGGATGGTCACGCCGGAGTTCAGGAAGGCCAGTTCGCGCAGCCGGTGCTCCAGGGTGTGGCGGTCGAATTCGATCGTGCCGAAGGTGCCCAGCGACGGCAGGAAGGTCACTTCCGTACCGGTGAGGAACTCGCCGTTCTCGCGCTTGGGCGCCACGCCGGTCACCGCCAGGGGAGAGACCGGGTCGCCGTGCCGGAAGCTCATCTCGTACTTCTGGCCGCCGCGGTAGATGACCAGCTTGAGCCACTCCGACAGGGCGTTCACCACGGAGACGCCCACGCCGTGAAGTCCCCCGGAGACCTTGTAGGAGTTCTGGTCGAATTTCCCGCCGGCGTGCAGCTGGGTCATGATGACCTCGGCCGCCGAGACGCCTTCGCCTTCGTGGATGTCGGTGGGAATGCCGCGCCCGTCGTCGGTGACGGTGGCCGAGCCGTCCGCGTTGAGGATCACCTCGATGCGCGTGGCCCAGCCGGCCAGGGTCTCGTCGATGGCGTTGTCCACCACTTCATAGACCATGTGGTGCAGGCCCGAGCCGTCGTCGGTGTCCCCGATGTACATGCCTGGCCGCTTGCGGACGGCGTCCAGGCCCTTCAGCACCTTGATGGATTCGGCGCCGTAGTCCGCGGCGCCGTCGTCAGGTCTCTCGTCGGTCATTCAGCTTCCAGAACGGTGAGGCGGGAGGCGTCCACAGCGACGCCGACGGCCCGTCCCACGAGATGATCGAACAGCGCCTCATCCGTGCCGGTGAGGAAGGCCTGGACGTTCAGCGCCTCGATCTCGTCGAAGAGCGCGGCGCGCCGGACCTCGTCCAGATGCGCCGCGACCTCATCCAGAAGTAATATAGGATTCGGTTGCGATTTAGCACGGGAAAGTCGCGCGGCCTGAGCCAAAACCAGGTTCAAAATCAGCGCTTTCTGCTCTCCCGTCGAACATTCCGCCGCCGGCCGGTCCTTCGCGCGGTGAACCACCGTCAGATCGCCCCGGTGCGGGCCGCTCAGCGCGCGCCCGGCCGCCGCGTCGCGCCCGCGTCCGGCCGCCAGGGCCTCGGCCAGCCGGTCCGCAATCAGCGCCGCGGGATCGCCGTTCAGGGCCATCTGCTCGAAGGCGCCGGACAGGCCCAGCGTCGCCTGCGGAAACGGCCGCTCGCCCCGGCTGTCGATCTCCGCCTGCAGATCGCCCAGGGTGCGCACGCGGGCCTGCGACATCAGGGTCCCGGCCTCGGCCATCTGCGCCTCGAGGGCGCTCACCCAGGCCGCATCGAAGCTCGGCTCTGCCAGCAGCCGGCCGCGTTCGCGCAGGGCGCGGTCATAGGCGACGGCGTTCGCCGCGTGGCCGGGTTCGGCGGCGAACACCAGACGGTCGAGGAACCGCCGCCGCTCGCCGGCCCCGTCAAGGAACAGCCGGTCCTGCGCCGGGGTCAGCCAGATGGGACGCAGGTGCTCGGCGAGGCGGCCGGGCGGGACGGTCTCACCCTCGATCCGCACCAGCCGTCGTGCGGCGCCCGGCGTCTCCACCCCGGTGCCGATCCGCGTGGCGCCGTCGTCGCCGGCGACCAGTGCGGACACCGCCCAGGCGCGTCCGGCCTGCTCGCCGGGCAGGCGGCGACCGACCTCCGTGAGGCTGGCGCCGCGCATGCCCCGGCCGGGCGACAGCAGGCTGATGGCTTCCAGCAGGTTGGTCTTGCCGGCGCCGTTCGGTCCGGACAGGAACGCGCTCCGCCCGCCCGTGTCGAGCGTCGCGTGCTCATAGGACCGGAAGTCCGAGAGCTGCAGGTCCAGGATGGCGGAGCGCACTTCGAACCCAGTGTTGGGTAAGGCTCAGGCCCGCAGCGGCATCAGCACGTACTGCACGCCGGCGTCGGTGGGATCGAGCACCAGGGTGGGGTCGAGGATGGTGGCGCCGACGGCGTGGTCGGTGAACCGGAACTCCGCGGTCTCGCCGCTGATCTGGCTGGTCACGTCCATCAGGTAGCGGGCGTTGAAGCCGATGTCGAAGGGCTCGCCGGCGTAATCCACCTCCAGCTCCTCCACCCCCTGGCCGGCCTCCATGTTGCGCGCGGTGAGGGTCATTCGGCCCGGCTCAACGGCCATTTTCACGGCGCGGCTGCGTTCGGTGGAGATGGTGGCCACCCGGTCCACCGCCGCGGCGAACAGGGTGTTGTCCACGGTCATCACGCGGTTGTTGTCGCGCGGAATGACCTTCTCATAGGGCGGGAACGAGCCGTCGATGACCTTGGAGGTTAGCGCCGCGTGGCCGAATTCGAAGCGCACCTTCTGGGCGCTGAGCTGCATCTCGATGCTTTCCCCGGCGTCCTCCAGCAGGCGGCGGACTTCCTGGATGGTCTTGCGGGGCACGATCACCCCGGGCGAGCCGGCGACGCCCTCGGGCGCCGGCATCTCGGCCAGGGCCAGGCGCGCGCCATCCGTCGCCACCGCCCGCAGGCGCGGCGCGCCGCCGTCCGCCACGGCGTGCAGATAGAGGCCGTTCAGATAGTAGCGCGTCTCCTCGGTGGAGATGGCGAAACGCGTCTTGTCGATCAGCCGGATCAGGTCGTTGGTGTCGATGGCGATGCGGCCGGAAAGGCCCTCCGACGACATCACCGGGAAATCGCCGGCCGGCAGCACTGGCAGATTGAATTTCGAGCGTCCCGCCTGGACCTGCAGGCGCGGGTCCTCACCGGTGTAGCTGAGCGCGACGTCGGCGCCCTCGGGCAGCTTGCGGACGATCTCATAGAGGGTGTGCGCCGGCGCGGTGATCTGGCCGGGGCTCTCCACCCGCGCCGGGCAATCGTCGGTGATCTCCATGTCGAGATCGGTGGCCGAAAAGGCCACGCCGTCGCGCCCCGCCGAAAGCAGTACATTGGACAGGATCGGGATGGTGTTGCGCCGCTCCACCACGCTTTGCACGTGTCCGAGCGCCTTCAGCAGCGCGGCCCGCTCGATGGTCAATTTCATCCAGATACGATCCGTCCTGGCCGCGCGATTCGCCCCCACGCAGCCGCATTTTGTGGACGGCGGAGATTAGCTGAAACGGCGGCGCGCGGAAGGGGCATCAGCGCGCCGGCCATCCCTTCTAGGCCTTGGTGTCCACCGCGGCGCCCGCGTTGGGGTCATTGGCCGCCGCATAGGGATTGCTGGCTTGCGGTTCGGCCGGCTCGGCGCCGGTGGACTCCTTGGCCGCCACCACCACCATCGCCGCGCGCACCACCCGGCCGAAGAGTTCGTAGCCCGGTTGGAACACCTGCACGATCGATCCCGGCGCCACCTCCGCAGAGGCCTGCTCCATCATCGCCTGGTGCTTGTGCGGGTCGAACTTGCTGCCCTTGCTCGGCTCGATCTTTTTCAGGCCGTTGCGCTCGAAGGCGCCCAGCAGCTCCTTCTCGGTCATCTCCAGCCCGACCGCCAGGTTCTTCACCAGCGCGTCGCCGGTGTCCTTCGGCAGGTGCTGCATGGCGCGCGACAGATTGTCCGCCACGCCCAGGAGGTCGCGCGCGAACTTCTGGATGGCGAATGCGCGGGCGTCATTGGCCTCGCGCTCGGCCCGGCGCCTGGCGTTTTCGGCGTCTGCGGCCACCCGCAGCACCTGATCCTTCAGGGCTGCGTTTTCGGCCCGCAGGGCCTCCAGCTCGGATTCGGCGCCCGCGTCGGGCGCCGCCTCCGCCTCGGTGTCAGGCCCATCCGCCGGCGTTTCGTCGTCGGTCATTTGAGTCACTCTCGTCCGTCCATGATCCGCCCCAGGACCCGCGCGGTATAGTCCACCAGCGGGATCACCCGGGCGTAGTTGAGTCGGGCTGGGCCGATCACGCCGATCGCGCCCAGCACCTTTTGTCGGCCAGACATATAGGGGGCGGCGATCACAGCGGAACCCGAGAGCGAGAAAAGCTTGGTTTCCGCGCCGATGAAGATGCGCACGCCCTCCGCTTCACGGACGTGGTCCAGCAGGTGAATCAGCTGTTCTTTCTGCTCGAGGTCATCGAACAGCATGCGCACGCGCTCCAGGTCCGACAGGGCCTGGGTGTCGGACAGCAGGTTGGCCCGGCCGCGCACGATCAGGGCCCGTTCATCCTCCTCGCCGCCGCCCCAGGCGGCGAGGCCCTCCTCCACCAGCCGCGCGCTGGCCTCGTTCAGCTCCCGCCGGGCCCGGTCCAGCTCGTTGCGGATCTCCGCCCGAGCGTCCGCCAAGGTGCGGCCGCGCAGGCGCACGTTGAGGTAGTTGGATGCCTCCGCCAGCGCCGAAGGCGTCACTCCGGGCGCCAAGCGCATCAGCCGGTTCTCCACCTGGCCGTCGTCGAACACCATGATCGCCAGGGCCTGGTCCGGACCCAGCGCCACGAACTCCACGTGCTTCACCCCGGCGTCTCGCGCGGGCGCCATGACGATGCCCGCCCCGCCCGCCAGCCCTGACAGGATGGAGCTGGCCTCGTTCAGCGCCTCTTCCATCGACCGCCCGTGGGCGATCAGCCGCGCCTCGATGGACCGCCGATCCTCCTCGGCGATGTCGCCCACCTCCATCAGGCCGTCCACGAACAGTCGCAGGCCCGCGTGGGTCGGCAGGCGCCCGGCGCTGATGTGCGGCGCGCCCAGCAGGCCCAGGTCGGTGAGGTCCTGCATGGTGTTGCGGATCGAGGCTGGAGAGAGGGAGATGCCGCCGCGCGAGATGGTGCGCGATCCCACCGGCTCACCGGTCTCCAGATAGGTCTCGACGATGCGCCGGAAGATGTCGCGGGCCCGCGCATCCAGCTCCGTGAGAGTAGGGCCGGTGCCCGGGGGATTGACGATCAATGGGTTGGGCATGGACGCATCCGTTGGGATTCAGGATAAGCGCCCCCTCTGGCCGTGCAAGTTATGCTGGCCGCGCGGGGCGGGGCGTCCGCCCGGCGCCCAAGACGGGATCGCTGCATGAGACCCTCCGACCGCCCCGCGGACGCCTTGCGTGAAGTCACCCTGGAAACGGACGTGAACCGCTACGCCGAGGGCTCGTGCCTTGTGACCTTCGGTCACACCAAGGTGCTGGTCACCGCCAGCCTGGAGGAGGGCGTGCCGCCCTTTCTTCGCGGGCGCGGCCAAGGCTGGGTGACGGCGGAGTACGGCATGCTGCCCAGGGCCACCCACACCCGCGGTCGTCGCGAGGCGGCGCAGGGCAAGCAGTCGGGCCGCACCCAGGAAATCCAGCGGCTGATCGGCCGGTCCATGCGCGCGGTCACCGACATGGCGGCCCTCGGCGAGCGCCAGATCACCCTGGACTGCGACGTGATCCAGGCCGACGGCGGGACGCGCACCGCCGCCATCACCGGCGGATGGGTGGCGCTGAAGCTCGCCACTGCGCATCTCGTCGAGGAGGGCGTGATCAAACGCGATCCGATCCTCGACCACGTCGCAGCGGTTTCCTGCGGCGTCTACAAGAACGTGCCCGTGCTCGACCTGGAGTACGAGGAGGACAGCCAGGCCGAGGCCGACGCCAATTTCGTGCTCACCGGGTCCGGCGACATCGTCGAGATCCAGGCCACCGGCGAGAAGCGCGGCTTCACCCGCGACGAGTTCGAGACCTTGTTCGCCCTCGCCGAGAAGGGGATCAGGGAGTTGATCGGGCTGCAGCGGGCGGCTGTGGGGGGTTGAACGGAGCCTCCAGCCGGACACCCCCCGCTGTCATCCCGGAAAGCTGCGCAGCGGCTTATCCGGGACCGCAGCAAGCGCCGGCGCCTGTTGCGGTCCCGGCTCTCCGCCCGGCGTTCGCCGGGCTCCGGCCGGGATGACAATTCAGCCGAACAGCGCCGACACGTCCTTCGCCGCGAGGGCGATGAGCACCAGCGTCGACACCGCGAACACCCCGAACCTCACCGGCACGAAGTTCACCGTCGCCTGCACCAGGCTATGGACTACCCTCAGCGCCACATAGGCCCAGGCCAGCAGAATGCTGATCCGGTCCTGCCCCCCCGACAGATAGGTGTAGACCACCAGGGCGTAGAAGATGGTCGGCTGCTCCATCAGATGGTTGTAGTTGTCCGCCACCTGCTTCACTGACAGCGGCAGGGCGTCCAACGCGCCGGGCAGATGCGCCTTGGCGGGGTCGATCCCCGGCCTTCGTATCGCCGGGATGCGGGTGGCGTAGAGCCACAGGCACATGAACAGCGACCAGACCACCAGCGCCAGGATCGGCGTCAGCAGCGAATGGGTCAGAGGCGATTCGGTCTCCATGCGGCCCTCCACGGCTCGCCGGGAGGTTAGGGGTCGCGACTAGCCCTTGGCCAGCCCCGCGCGGAAAGGGTCCGCCTCATAGACCCCCAGCACCTGCACGTGGTCCGAGAAGAACCGGAGCTCCTCCAGCGCGCGGGCGAGGGCCGGATCGTCGGGTCGGCCGTCGACCTCGGCGTAGAAGAAGGTGGCCGTGAAGGCGCCGTTCTCCATGTAGCTCTCGAGTTTGGTCATGTTGACGCCGTTGGTGGCGAAGCCGCCCATGGCCTTGTAGAGCGCCGCCGGCAGGTTGCGGACGCGGAAGGTGAAGCTGGTCATACAGCGGGCGCCGGGCGGCGGCGCGGGCGGGTTCGGATCGGCGGTCATCACCAGGAAGCGGGTGGTGTTGTGCGCCTCGTCCTCGATGTCGCGCAGCAGGATGTCCAGGCCGTATAGCTCGGCGGCCAGCGCCGGCGCGATCGCGGCCTTGTGCGGATCGGGATGCTCCGCCAGGGCCCTGGCGGCGCCGGCCGTGTCGCCGGCCGGCTCGGTTCGGGCCTTCAGGCGGCGCACCGCCCTGCGGCACTGACCCAGCAGGATCGGCATGCTGGCGACCACCTTCACGTCTTCCAGCTTCACGCCGCGATTGGCCATGAGCTGGATGTGGATGGGCTTGAAGCGCTCGCCAATGATCCGCAGCCCTGAGTTGGGCAGCAGGTGGTGCACGTCGGTCACACGCCCAGCCACCGAATTCTCCACCGGGATCATGCCGAGCGCGCAGACGCCCGACTTGATCGCCTCGAAGGCGTCCTCGAAGTTGGCGAAGGGCGTCGGCTCGTAGTCCGGGAAATAGGTGACGCAGGCCTCGTGGCTGTTCGCTCCGAGCTCGCCCTGAAAGGCGATCTTCCGCTTGCCGGTCATCACAGCTTCCTCGCGAAGGCCCGCGCGGCCTCCAGGTCGGCGGGCGTATCCACGGAAATCGGCGTCTCGTCCACCACCGCGGCCCAGATGGTCAGTCCGAGCTCCAGGGCGCGCAGCTGTTCCAGGCGCTCGCGGAGCTCCAATGGCGACGGCGCCGCCGCCGCGAACCGCGACAGGGCATGGCGGCGATAGGCATAGATTCCCACGTGCTTCCACACCGGCCCGTCGCCGTAGAGGGTGGAGCGAGTGAAGTACAGCGCCCGGCCGCGGACGTCGCCCGGCGTCAGGACCACCACGGCCTTGACCACGTCGGGGTTGCTGCGGTCGGCCGGCGCGGCTTCCGGCGCGATGGCCGTGGCGATGTGACATTCCGCCTCGGCCGCCAGCACGCCCAGGCAGGCGGTGAGCACGGCGGGCGCGATGAACGGCATGTCGCCCTGCAGATTGACCACCACGTCATGGGCGCCCTGCGGATCCAGTTCGGCCAGGGCCGCCAGGATCCTGTCCGAGCCGGACGGCAGATCGGGGTCGGTCAGCACCGCCCGCCCGCCGGCCGCCTCCACCGCCCAGGCGATTTCCGGGTCGCCCGCCGCCACCACCACGGGACCGATCGCCGCAGCTTCAGCCTGGCGCAACACCCGCACGATCATGGGCGCGCCGCCGATGTCCGCCAGCGGCTTGCCCGGCAACCGGCTGGCGGCCCTGCGCGCGGGAATGACGACGATCGGGTGCATCGAGGAAGCGGTTCCGCGCGGCTCGGATTGGCCGGTTGCGCCAGCGCCGGTAGCGTGTAAGAGACGCGGGCGCAATAAGGGGGCGGGAATCCCTTATGGACCACCGGCCTCCGACGCGGAGCCGCACAGGGGACCCTAAGTTCGAGACATGAGCGACTTGACGTTCAACAAGATCGCCGGCGCCGCCTTGGCGACCGGGCTGGCCATCATCGGATTGCAGCAGGTCAGCCTCATCCTCTTCCAGAAGAGCCCTCCGGCCAAGGCGGGCGACGCCATCACCATCGCCGCCGAGGCGGGCGGCGGCGGCGCCGAGGCCCCGGACGTTCCGCCCGACTGGGGAACGGTTCTGCCCAAGGCCGACATCGCCCAGGGCGAGGCCACCACCGCCAAGTGCGCGTCCTGTCACAAGTTCGACGCGGCCGGCACAAACTCGACGGGCCCAGGTCTCTACGGCGTTGTCGGACGCCCGCCGGGCAGCCATCCGGGTTTCGTCTATTCGTCGCCCATGATGGATTTCGCGAAGAAAACTCCCGTCTGGACGTACGACCAGCTCTACGGATTCCTCAAGGGGCCGGGGAACTATATCTCCGGCACCAAGATGACCTTCGTCGGCCTGAAGGCCCCGCAGGATCGGATCAATTTGATCGCCTACCTGCACTCGCTGGGCTCCAGCCTGCCGATCCCGGCTCCGGCGCCGGCCGCCGCCGCGGCGGCGCCGGACAAGGGCGCGACGCCCGCCGCCGGCGCCGCAACCCCGGCAAAGGCCGCCGCTGGCGATGCGAAGGCCGCGTCCGCCGGCAAGGCGTCAACGGCGCCAGCCAAGGCGGGCTGAGCGCCGGCGAACACGCCGGCTCGGTTGGCGTGAAACTTGCTTAACGGCCAGGGAGCCAACCCTTCGCCGGAGCGTCCATGTTCGCCATCGCCACCCGCGCCTTCGACCTGATTCTCGTAGCGATGCTGTTCTCGGCGCTGACCTGAGCCGCCCGGCGATCCAGCCGATCCACCCCGCTGCGACAGACGCGGCGTCGTCTCACCGCGAGGGCGGAACCGCGGATCGTGCTATCAACCGCCGGATGGCGGCGGCAGGGGCTGTCCTTGCACTCTGACATGAATCTGCTTCGGGAAGAGCCGTGAGCCTCGGCGAGTGGGTCGACGGACTGTCGCGCCGAGGGCGTGGCCCGCTCTTCGCCGCCTTGCTGGCGCTAGTCGCCGGCCTCCCGGGCGCGCTCGCCCTGCCGACCCTCGACCGGGACGAAGCGCGCTTCACCGAGGCGAGCGCCGAAATGCTGGAGAGCGGCGACTTCACCTCCATCACCTTCCAGGGCGACCTGGTCTCCGACAAACCGGTGGGCGCCCACTGGCTGCAAGCCGTCAGCGCCGAGGCCCTGGGGGACGGCGAGGCGCGAGAGATCTTCCCCTACCGCGCGCCCTCGCTGCTGGGCGCAATGCTGGCGGCGGCGGCCTGCGCCTGGGGCGCCGCGGCGTTCCTGAGGCCGAGCCTGGCGCTGCTCGCCGGCGCGCTGCTGGGCGCCACGTCGCTGCTGTCCAGCGAAGCCTCCATCGGCACGACCGACTCCCTGCTGTGTGGCCTCGTGACCCTGACGATGGCCGCACTGGCGAGGCTTTACCTCGCCAAGCGGGATGGACCGCCGGCGGGCCATCGCACGCGCGCCCTGTTTTGGCTCGGTCTGGCGGGCGCCGTCCTGGTCAAGGGACCGGTTGGGCCCATGGTTGCGCTGCTCACGGCGCTGGCGCTGGTCGTCTGGGAGCGCCGGGCGGCCTGGCTCGCGTCGCTGGGCTGGAGCTGGGGCCTGATCCTGTTCACCGCGGTCGTCGGGCCTTGGGCGCTCGCCATCACCGTGGCCACCGACGGCGGATTCTGGAGCGCGGCGCTGGGCGGCGACCTGGCGCCGAAACTCATCGGCGGCATCGAAGGCCACACGGCGCCGCCGCTGTTTCACACCCTGCTCAGCCCCCTCGGACTGTTCGGCGCCAGCCTGTTGCTGCCGGCGGCGCTGGTCGGCGCCTGGCGCGGCCGCGCCGAGCCCGCGATCCGCTTCGCCCTCTGCTGGCTCGTCCCGTCCTTGCTGGTGTTCGAGATCGTGCCCACCAAACTGCCGCACTACCCGCTGCCGCTCTATCCGGCGATCGCCTGGCTGATGGCGGCCGCATTGCGCGAGCCCGTGGGCCGAGGCGCCAGGATCGCCGGCGTGGTGGTGGGCGTCGCCGCGGCCGCCGCCGGCGCCGCGGCCTGCCTCTATCTGGCCAAGGCCTACGGCGCGGGCGCGGCGAGCTGGGCGTGGGCGATTCTGGCGGCGGCGCTGGCGCTCGCGGCGACCGGGTTCAGCGCACGGCCGCTGATCGAGGGGCGAGCCCTGCGGGCCGCGGCCATCGCGTGCGGCGTCGGCCTGCTCGCCCACGCCGTGCTGTTCGCCGGCCTGCTGCCGTCGCTGAGACCACTCTGGTCCTCGGCCGCGACGGCCAGGATGCTCACCGGGGCCGGCATCAATCCCGCCCAGGGCCTGGCCGAGGGACCCGTGACCGTGGCCGGCTACGGCGAGCCCAGCCTGGTTTTCGCCCTGGGCGCCGGCACGGAGCTGGGCGACGCCTCCGACGCCGCGGACGCCATTTCCGAAGGCCGGCCGGCGGTGGTGGAGGGCAGGCTGGAGGCCGCGTTCGATCAGGCGCTGGCCGACCAGCAGCTCGCCGCGCGCCTGGTGGGCGCCGTGGCCGGTTTCGACTACTCCAACGGCCAGCCGGTGACTTTGCGTATATATGAGCCCGTACCCGACGACGCGGCGCCCTGAACCGGGAGCAACCTGCCATGTCACGCCACATCCAGATCGTCGAAGTCGGCCCGCGCGATGGGCTGCAGAACGAGAAGGCGCTCGTGGAGGTGGCCGACAAGCTCGAACTGATCCGCCGCCTCGAAGCGGCCGGGGCCAGGCGCATCGAGGCGGTGTCCTTCGTCAATGAGCGGCGCGTGCCGCAGATGGCCGGCGCCGAGGCGATCATGGCCGAACTTCCGCACCAGCAGGGCCGCTCGCGCATTGGCCTGGTGCTCAATGAGCGCGGCTGGGACCGGGCGCTGGCCGCCCGCTGCGACGAGGCCAATGTGGTGGTTTGCGCCACCGACGGGTTCGGCGTGCGCAACCAGGGATCGACGGTCACCGACCAGATGCGGGCCCTGGCGACCATCGCCGGGCGCCGCGCGTCCGAGGGCGGCCCGCCGATCACCATGACCATCTCCGTGGCCTTCGGCTGCCCGTTCGACGGGGAGGTCAGCGAGGAACAGGTGGTCGCCATCGCCAGCGAGGCCGGCGCGCTGGGCGTCGAGGAGATCGCGCTGGGCGACACCATTGGCGTCGCCGATCCGTGGACCGTGCGCCGGCGCATCGAGGCGGTGCGCAAGGCCGCGCCGAAAGCGCGCCTGCGCATGCACTTCCACGACACCCGCAACACGGGCCTGGCCAATGCCTTCGCCAGCGTGGAGGCCGGCGTGGACGTGCTCGACGCCAGCTGCGGCGGCCTCGGCGGCTGCCCGTTCGCCCCCAGCGCCACCGGCAACATCGCCACCGAGGATTTGGTCTACATGCTGGGCCGCGCCGGCTACGACACCGGCTTCGACATGGAAGGCGTGATCGCCGCCGCCCGCTGGATCGGCGAGAAGATCGGCAAGCCACCCGTCTCCGCCCTCAGCCGCGCCGGCGGCTTCCCGGCCTGAGGCGCGGCTTGCGCCGACCGGTTCGCGTCGCTAGTTATCGCGCCCGCGCTCGCCGGGCCGCCGCCCGCACCCTGATGGAGAGGTGGCAGAGCGGTTGAATGCACCGCACTCGAAATGCGGCATACTCGCAAGGGTATCGGGGGTTCGAATCCCCCCCTCTCCGCCAGGTAGCCCGCACTGTGCTAGAAAGAGGCAGCGTCGCTTCGCCCGAGAACTGAATCTTGGCCTCTCAGCTTCCCTCCGTCCCGCACCCCGCCCACTACCCCACGCCGGTCGAGCGGTCGGCGGATCAGTGGGTGCACATCGTGGGCATCGCGGCCGCGGCGGTGGGCGGATTGATCCTGCTCGGGCTGTCGCTCGGGCTGGGCGCGTGGACCGAGACGCTCGCCATCGCCGCCTACGCCAGCTGCCTCGTGGCGACCTTCCTGTGTTCGGCGCTGTACAACCTCTCGGGGCCTCGGCTGCGGCCGCTCTTTCGGCGGCTGGACCTGGCGGCGATCTTCCTGATGATCGCCGGATCCTACACGCCGTTCACCACCCAGCGGCTGCATGGGGCCTGGGCGCTCTACATGACCCTCGCCGTCTGGCTGACGGCGCTCGGCGGCGCCCTCGGCCAGATATTCCTGCCCGGGCTCGGCAGGAAGTTCTGGATCGGCCTCTACCTCGCCCTCGGCTGGCTGGCGATCATCGCGGTCAAGCCGCTCATCGCGGCGGTGTCGGCGGTCAGCCTGACCCTGCTGTTGATCGGCGGGCTGGTCTATTCCACCGGCGTACTGGTCTATATCCGGCGGCAGCTGAAGTACCGGCACGCGGTCTGGCACGGCTTCGTCCTGACCGCGGCGGCCACGCACTATGCGGCGATCCTCACCGGCGTGGTGCTGCTGCCCGCGGGCTAGCTACGCCACCGATCCCGAACGGGGTTGGCGAGGCGAGCGTCACATCCCGATGGGCACGGTCTGGAGCACCTCTATGGCGCCGCCGCTGGCCAGGTGCGGATGGCCCTCCGTCAGGGCCACGGCCTCCGCCAGGTCGGCCGCCTCCATGATCGAGAAGCCTCTGGCCCCGCTGGCCGGCGCCCCGGCGACGCTGGCCCGCTCTCCCAGCGGCGCGCCGCCGTCGACCATGCGGGCGCCCAGCTTGCCGAAATAGGCCATCCACATCTGCATGACCTTCTGGCCCTCCGCTTCGTTCGCCGGCGCGTTGCCGCCGGTGTAGAGGTAGAGAAACTTGGCCATGGCGCGCCTCCGATCGCAGCTGGTTGAGCGGACTCCACCCTACCCGCTGAGCGTGACACTGCCGAGACTGATTCCACGCGATGGGGCGGACCTGGTCCGTCAGCCCAGCGACAGGTGCACGGCTTCCAGCAGCGAGCCGATCAGCAGCACGTAGAAACCGAAGCAGGCGCCAAGGAACATGCGGTCCATGAAGCCAGGGGCCGACTGGGCTCGTAGCGTTCTTCGAAGCGGCATCGAATACTCCCGATGTTGGTCGCGCGGCGCGTTCGAGGCGTCTGGGCCATTATGCCGCCTCATGAACTGCATGGCCGCGGCAAGCGCCGAATCTTCAGTACGCCACCCTAGGCGCCCAATCTGTCGGCGCCGTTTCTCGAAGATGGCTGAATATTGGCGCGATCGGAGAGTCGTTGCGGGTTGCAACCCCGGGCTCGGCGACCCGTCGGGCGCGGCGTGGCTGAGCAGCAGGGTGAGCAAGGCCCTGCTCTCAGCGTGGCCGCCTTCAGGCGGCCAGGGCCGTCACTTCCTCCACCTCCGCCGGGGTGAGCCGCCAGCCGCACGCCGCGGCGTTGGCCCTGGCCTGTTCCGGCCGGGTGGCGCCGGCGATCACCGAGGAGACCACCGGGTGGCCGAGCAGCCAGGCGAAGGCCAGGTCCAGCATGTCGTGGCCGCGCGCCTCCGCCCAGGACGACAGCTTCTCCAGCTTGTCGAAGTTCTTGTCGTTCAGAGCCTGGGCCGCGCGCGGGCCCATGGCGGCCAGCCGCGTGCCCTCCGGCGGCGCCTCGCCGCGCTTGTACTTGCCGGTGAGCAGGCCGGAGGCCAGGGGGAAGTAGGGCAGGATGCCCAGGCCGAAACGCTCGGCGGCCGGGGTCACCTCATGCTCCACCCGCCGCTCCAGCAGGCTGTAGTTGTTCTGGGCGGAGACGAAGCGGGTCAGGTGCTCGGTGCGCGCCTTCCAGTCGGCGTCGGCGATCTGCCAGCCGCTGTAGTTGGAGTTGCCGATGTAGCGGACCTTGCCCTGGGTCACCAGGTCGTCCAGGGCGCTCAGGGTCTCCTCGACCGGGGTCTCCGGGTCCGGCCGGTGCATCTGGTAGAGGTCGATGTAGTCGGTCCCGAGCCGCCTCAGGCTGTCCTCCACCGCCTGCATCACATAGCGCCGCGAGCCGCCGCCCTGGCCGGGACCCTGGCCGAGGGGGATGGCGAACTTGGTGGCCAGCACGATCTCGTGGCGCTTGCCGTTCAGCGCCTTGCCCAGCATCACCTCCGACTGGGTGGCGCCGTAGACGTCCGCCGTGTCGAAGAAGTTGATCCCCGCGTCGATGGCCGCGCCGACCACCGCCGTGGTGGCCTCCTGGTCGATGCGCATGCCGAAGTTGTTGCACCCCAGACCGACCTCGCTGACCTTCAGCCCGCTGTCGCCCAATCTGCGAAATTCCATGGATGAAATCCTCACCGTCGTTTGAAATGTCGTTGTCGCCGCGCCGGACCTCGGGGGGCCCGCCTCGCGCGGCGGCGATCTAGACACGGCGCCCGCGCCCGTTCAATCGCCCCGTGGCTGTGCCTCGCGTGATTTGCACGCGGCGGGACCCGCGCCTAGGCTGTCGCCGGAACACGGATCGGGAGAAACGCCATGGGCGACGTCAACATCACGCGCGACCGCGTCTACGGCGCCGCCGGCGAGCGGCCGCTGAAGCTCGACCTCTACCGGCCGGCGAACGACCAGCGGTCGACGGCGATCCTGCTGCTGCACGGGGGCGGCTGGTCGCAGGGCTCCAAGGCCATGCTGGCCGAGCATGCCGGGCAGCTGGCCCGCGACGGGTTCCTGGCCATCGTTCCCGAATACCGGCTCACCGGCGAGGCGATCTGGCCGGCCCAGATCCACGACGTGAAGCGCGCCATCCGCTGGGCGCGGGCCCATGCCGCCGAACTGGGCTTCGACGAGGACCGGCTGGCTCTGCAGGGCCATTCCGCCGGCGCGCACCTGGCCTTGCTGGCGGCGGGCACCGCCGACGATCCGCGCCTCGATCCGCCCGAGGGGGACGGCGGGGTCAGCGCCAACGTGGCGGCTGTCGCCGCGGTCTATCCGCCGGTGCTGTTCTACCTGGGCGAGGTGCGGCCCTCCGGCGCCAACGCCGCCCGCGCCTTGCCGGGGGCCGACGCCAGCGAGGAGGCCGCGGCCCTGGCCAGCCCGATCAACCACGTCTCCGCCGACTTCCCGCCGGTGATGCTGCTGCACGGCGACGCCGACAAGGTGGTGCCGGTCAGCGCCAGCCGCCGCTTCGAGGAAGCCCTGCGCGCCGCCGGCGGACGCAGCGACATGCACATCTTCAACGGCCTGCCGCACGGCTTCGGCAACAACCCGGAGTTCCGCCCGGGCATGATGGTGATGATCAGCGCCTTCTTCCGCCGCACGGTGGACGAACCGGAGGCCTTCGTGGTCCAGGCCCCGGTCCCGCAGCCGGCCGCGGCGCGCTAGGCGGACGCGCCCTCTTCCACCTGTTCCGACCTGTTATTCACCTGTTCCACCTGTTATTTCACGGTTTTTTCCTCCTGTTACGGTCTGGAAGCCGTGATTGTTCAATGGGTTGTGGTCACCTGATATCGCTCAGGAACAGGTGATAACAGGTCATAACAGGCGCCAAACAGGCCTGTTATCGATGCATAACAG
>JBIOEG010000037.1:0-43360 GCA_044445825.1 Caulobacterales bacterium | reverse complement strand
TAGCACAGGAAGCCATCTTCCAGGCGCACCAGCGTCTCCGTGGCGAAGGCGTCGG
This sequence comes from Caulobacterales bacterium, assembly GCA_044445825.1. Lineage (GTDB taxonomy): Bacteria > Pseudomonadota > Alphaproteobacteria > Caulobacterales > Caulobacteraceae > Acaudatibacter. Next base: position 43,305 of record JBIOEG010000037.1, on the reverse strand, counting down.
CCTCGCCGGGAGGGTCGGTGACGGCGTCCACCAGCCGCCAGTCCATCGCCGCCAGGCCCGTGGTGTTGGGATAGCCGAGCCAGGTGGCCTGCACGGGCGCCGGCTTCAGGGCGAACATCGTCAGGCGGTTGTGGGCGGTGTGGCCGGCGAGGTCCACCAGGATGTCGATGCGGTCGGCCCTGATGCGCTCGGCCAACGCCTGGTCCGACATCCCAACGGTGGACACCCAGTGGTCCGCCTGACCCTTCAGCCGCTCGGTCACCGCGTCAGGCTGAATCACCTGCGCATAGCAGAACACCTCGACCGCCGCCGGATCGTGGGCCGCCAGCAGCGGCGCGAAGAACCAGGCCACCGAGTGGTCCTTGAAATCAGCGGACACGTAGCCGATCCGCAGCCGCCGGTCCAGGTTCCGGCCGTTCTCATGGACCGGCGGCGAGGCCGCCAACGCGCGCGCCGCAGTCTCCCCGAACTGCCGGTGCGCGGCGAAGATGTCGGCGGCTGTGCGATCGGTATAGTTCAGGCACATCAGCAGGTTGCTGCGGGTCTGGGCGTCGTCGGGGTTCAGGTCGAGCGCTTGACTGAAGCACTCAACGGCTTCCTCGAGTTTGCCCTGGGCGATGAGCGCGGAGCCGAGATTGCCGTAGCCCATGGCGAAGCCTGGCCTCAGCGTCAGCGCCCGCTCGTACTGGGCCACGGCCTCTTCCAGCCGGTTCTGCGCCAACAACGCGGTCCCGAGGTTGTGGTGGGCCATGGCGTAGTCGGGCTTGAGAGCCAGGGCGCTTTCGTAGCACGCGACCGCCTCGGTGAGCTTGCCCTGATCGCGCAGGACGTTGCCCAGATTGTTGCGCGCCACGGCGTCATCGGGGTTGAGCGCCAGCGCGCGCCTGTGCCCGGTCGCCGCTTCGTCCAGCCTGCCCAAGGCGCGCAGCGCGTTTCCGAGGTTGGTGTGATACGCGCTCTCCGTGGGGTTGATCGCAATCGCCTGTCCAAGCAAGTCGATCGCGACCTCATGACGGCCTGCCTGGTCGGCGATCACGCCGAGGCGATGCAGGCTTTCGGCGTGATGCGGGTCTATCGCCAGGATGCGCCGGTAGTCGCGTTCAGCCTCGTCCAGTCTTCCGGCCAGGCGGCGCCGAAGGGCGTCCGCCAGCAGTTCTCGAACCACGGACGACGACGAACGCTCCGGCGTCGCACCTTGTCTGGCCGCCCAACGGCGTTGCTTGCGGTTCATCGAGCCGAGGCCTCGTGTTCACCGGCGCCCCGTTCTAGCCCGCGGCGTCCATGCAATGCATCTCCCTTCAAATCTCGGGCCTGAGCCCCGCTACGACGACGCCCCCTACTCCTTCGCCCCGTCCAGGAACTGGGTGAAGCCGGCCGGCGCGTAGGGCCCGATGCACACCTGTTCCAGGACGCCGATGCCGGTCTTCGTCCCGTCGCCGGCGCGGACCACCTGCTGCACGTGAAGGTTCTCCGGCGCCAGCATGTCCAGCTGCCGCGGGTCGAAGGACTCGCCGCCGATCTCCAGCTCGCCCTTCCACATGCCCTGGCCCCAGGTGGGATGGCCGTAGCCCAGGCCCTTCATCTGGAATTTCAGGATGGGCTCCAGCGCGATGGTGCGCGTGGCGCCGTCCAGGTCGACGAGGTCGATCTCGGCGGATTTCGCCAGCCGGGTCCCGGGGACGTAGGCCACGCGGTGGCGCGCCGTGGCCATGCGCTGGTCGCGGCCGTCCTCGACGCCGGGCACCTCCGCCTCGCTGGCGTAGAGCGGGGCCTGGATGCCCTCGCGCACCAAGGCTTCGCCCCGCTGACCGTCGAAGAAGATCGCGTGGGAGATGTGGTCGTCCCAGAACAGCGGGGCCCACAGGAAGAAGGCGCCGCCGGGATGCACCGGCGCGCCGCCCTGCTCCGGCTCGCCGACCCGGCGGACGCCCCAGGATCGGTCCTTGGTGCCGTGGCAAGTCGCCGGGTCCACGACGATTGTCCCATCGGGATGCCGCACGAAGCCGCTCCAGCGGCCGAACTGATCGAAGCGCGTGGCGTCCATGGTCCGGCGCGTACCCGACCACAGGGTCTGGCGGGCTTCCTTGATCGACGCGGTGCGGGCGGAGAAGGTCAGGTCGCAGGAGACGCCGCTGGCGTTGTCCTCCAGCACCACGCGGGTGCGGCGCATCGGCTCGATGACCTCGATGCGGAATGGCCCGACCTGCATTTCGGTGCGCTCGACGGGCGCGCGGCGGGAGCCGAAGAAGCAGTGCTGGCGCTGGCCGGGCTGCACGACGCTGAAGGCGCAGTCGAGGATGCCGCGATGCGGGTAGATCGCCATGCCAATGCCGAAATAGTACGAGCCGTCCGGCGCATAGCCGTTGAACCAGGTCCGGTCGTAGGCGTTGCGGTCGCTGGAGGCGAGGTAGGCGATGGGTTCGGGCGTCTGGTGAATGGGGTAGTCGTCGAGCTTGTTGAGCATGATGGCTCCCTGCGGCGCTTGAGAGCGACAACACGGTCTCACCTAGCGGTTCCGCGCAACACCAAAGTGACGGCCGGCGCCTGACTGCTCCCGAAATCAGAACACGTTCGGAAATACGGGTGGCATGGCCGTAAGATTTGCTATCGTCGCGGCGCGCGGGGGTAGTTCGGCGCGGATGGGCGGCGACGGCGAATGAGTGAAGAGATTCTGGTGATCGGCGCGGGCGTCGCCGGTTTGTGCACGGCGCTGGCGCTCGGGCCGACCGGACGGGGCGTCACCTTGCTCGAACGGGACGGCGCGCCGCCCTCTGGCGACGCCGACGAGGCCTTCCGCGACTGGCGCCGCCGGGGTGTCGGGCATCTGCGCCAGAGCCACGCCTTCCTGGCGCGGCTGGGAAAGATCATCAAATCCGACCACCCGAAGCTGCGCGAGGAGCTGCTGGCGCTGGGCGTGCGCGAGCTGGGCTTCGAGGGCATGCTCTCGCCGATGCAGCGGGCTGCGTACAAGCCCGCGCCCGGCGACGCCGAGTTCACCATCCTCACCAGCCGGCGCACCACGCTGGAGCTGGTGATCCGCCGCTATGTGGAGCGGCTGCCCAATGTGACCATCCGCTCGAACATGATCGTCCGTCACCTGATTACCCGAAAGGACGTGTCCGGAGTGCTGACAGTGGCGGGCGTGGCCGCGGATGACGCCGGCTCGGCGGTTGAGCTGGCCGCGCCGGTGGTCGTGGACGCCAGCGGCAAGACCGGCACGGCCATCGAACAGTTGATCGAGGAAGGCGCGCCGATCCACGAGGAGAGCGAGACGGCGGGGATTCTCTACTTCACCCGCCACTACCGCCTCAAGGCGGGCAGGACGGAGCCGAAGCGCGAGGGCAATCCGCCGTTCGGCGGCGACCTCGGCTACCTGAAGTTCGGCGTGTTCCCTGCCGACAACGGCTGCTTCTCCATCACCATGTGCGCGCCGGAGATCGAGTACGAGCTGCGCAAGGCCATCATGCGGCCGGCCATATGGGACCGCATGGTGGACAACTTGCCCGGCCTGAAGGTGTGGGCCAACTCGGACCAGGCCGAGCCGGCGAGCCAGGTGTTCGGCATGGGCGACCTGCACAGCCGCTGGCGCGATCTGGCGTCCAAGGAGGCCCCGGCGGTGCTGGGCTTCTTCGCGGTGGGCGACAGCCTGGTGCGGACCAACCCGCTCTATGGGCGCGGCTGCTCCTTCGCGGCGGTGGAGGCCTATCTGCTGCGCGACGTCCTGAACCAGAGCGCCGACCCGGCGGCGCGGATCCTCGCCTACCACCGCCGCATGCAGCTGGACCTGCGACCCTACTACCTGGCCATGCGCAGCCAGGATCGCGGCGCCATCAAGCGCGCGGAACAGGCCCTGACCCCGGGCTACAAGCCGACCCTGCGCGCCCGGGTCCTGCGCAGCTTCGCGGAGGACGGGATCACGCCGGCCATGCGCTTCGACATCGACCTGCTGCGCGAGACCATGCGCGGCTTCCACATGCTGGAGCATCCCAATGCCTGGCTGCGGCGACCGAAGAACATGGCGCGGATCCTGGGGTATTGGGCGCGCGGCAAGAAGAAGAACGCCCTCGCCTATCCTCCCAAGGCCGGCCCCGACCGCGAGACGATGATGCAGGCGCTGGGCCTGCCCGCCGACGCGGACATCGCCATCCTGGCCGAACGCCGCCGTGGCGAGCGCAAGGAACGGCTGGCGGCGTGACCGCACGTCGTCATCCCGGAAACGGCGAAGCCGTTATCCGGGATGACAGCGCGTTTGTTAGATCGCACGCATTTGTCCCTTCACAGCCCCAGCACCAGGCGGGCCATGATGTTGCGCTGGATCTCGTTGGAGCCGCCGTAGATCGAGCCCGCGCGGTTGTTGAGGTAGCGGGCCGTGGCCACCAGGCTGTGGTCGGGGCCGACGGGCGGTTCGTTGGCGCCCGGGCGGCGCGCCAGGGGCTGGTCCACCACGGCGTAGTGCCCGGCGATCTCGATGGCCAGTTCGTCGATGCGCTGCATGGCCTCCGTGCCCTGGGTCTTCAGCATTGATGACGCCGGGCCGGGGTTCACGCCGGACGCCAGGGCGCTCATCACCCGGTGCTCGGTCATCTCGATGGCCTCGACGGCGATCTCCGCCGCCGACAGCCGGGCGCGGAGCGACGGGTCCGCGGTGAGCGGCGCGCCGCGGTCCGACGGCTCCGCCTGGGCCATGGCGCGGAGCCTGCCCAGCGATACCTTGAGGCCCGCAGCCGAGCCGCCGCCGCGTTCGAACTCCAGCAGGTACTTGGCCACCGTCCAGCCCTGGTTCTCCTCGCCGAGCCGGCCCTCCATGGGCACGCGGACATTGTCGAAGAACACCTGGTTGACCTCGTGCTCGCCCGCCAGAGTGATGATCGGTTGCACGCTGACGCCCGGCGTCGCCATGTCCATCAACAGGAAGGTGATGCCGGCCTGGGGCTTGCCGTCGAACCTGGTGCGGGCCAGCAGGAACATGCGGTTGGCCCAGTGGGCGTGGGTCGTCCAGATCTTCGAGCCGTTCAGGACGTAGTGGTCGCCATCCGGCTCGGCGCGCAGCTGCAGGGAGGCCAGGTCAGACCCCGCGCCCGGCTCCGAATAGCCCTGACACCAGTAGTCCTCGCCGGAGAGGATGCGCGGCAGGTAGAAGGCTTTCTGCTCGGGCGAGCCGTACCGCATGAGGCAGGGGCCGACCATGCGCAGGCCCATGGGCGCGAGGCTAGGCGCGCCGGCCCGGGCGCACTCGGCGGCGAAGATGTAGCGCTGCATCTCGTTCCAGCCGGCGCCGCCGTATTCCACCGGCCAGCTCGGCGCGACCCAGCCCCGGGCGTGCAGCAGCCGTTGCCAGGGAAGGCTGTACTTCGGGTCCATGAAGACGCTGGTGGCCAGGCGCCCCGCGACGCGCAGCTCCGGCGTCAGCGCCTGCGCCAGAAAAGCGCGCACCTCGTCCTGGAAGGCGCGTTCGGGGGCGGTGAGCGAAAGGTCCATCGGCGCCCCTCCCGGCGGTCAGGCTGGCGCGGATCATGGCCGTCGCCCGTGGCTGGCGCAATCGATGTCGCGCGCCGCCGACCGCGAACGGCGCCGCCCCTCCGCGCTCAGCGCTGCAGCGCCTCGACGATGGGGCCGAGGGTGAGGGCGGGGAGGAAGTTCAGCGCCGCGACGATGATGATGGTCCCGAAGACGAGGCCGCCGAACGACACGGTGTCGCTGGGCAGGGTCCCCGCGGTGGTCGCCAGGCGTCCCTGGGCGGCGAACCGTCCGGCCAGGAGCAGGGCGAACGCCGCCAGGCCGAAGCGGCCCGCCAGCATCGCGACCGCGGTGGTGGTGTTGTAGAACGCGGTGTCCGCGTTGAGGCTGGCCATGGTCTGGCCGTTGTTGGCCATGGATGAGGCGTAGGCGTAGATCACCTCGGTCAGGCCCCGCGCCCCCGGATTGGTCCCGATGCCGGCCAGTCCAGCCTTGTTGGTGAGCGCGATGGCGCTCGAGGTGAGCACCACCAGGGGCGTCAGCAGGGCGTAGAGGGCGATCAGCTTGGTCTCGGACGCCGTGAGCTTCTTGCCGAGGTAGGCCGGCGTTCGGCCGATCATCAGGCCGCCCAGGAACACGGCCACCAGGGCGATCATGACGATGCTGTAGATGCCGGTTCCCAGGCCGCCGAAGATGATCTCGCCGAGCAGCATGTTCACCAGCGGAACCAGCACGCCCAGCGGCTGATAGGAGTCGTGCATCGAATTGGTCGAGCCGGTCGCCCCGTTGGAGGTGACCGCGGCGGCGAGCACGGAATCGCCGACCCCGAAGCGAACCTCCTTGCCCTCCATGTTGCCGCCGGCCAGGTGCAGATGCGCCAGTTGCGGCGGGCCTGCGGCCTCGGCGAAGTCGCACACCGCCAGGCCGCCGACGAACAGCGCCACCATCACGCCCAGCAGCACCCAGCCCGCGCGGGGCCGGCCCGTCATCTGGCCGAAGGTCATGGTCAGCGAGGCCGGCAGCACGGCGATGGCCAGCAGGGCGATGAAACTCACCAGGGGCGTCGGGTTTTCATAGGGATGGGCGCCGTTGACGTTGAAGAATCCGCCGCCGTTGGTCCCCAGGTTCTTGATGAACTCCAGCGCCGCCACCGGCCCTTGCGCGATCACCTGCACCGGGCCCTCCAGGCTGTGCGCCTGGGTGTGGGGCGAAAGGTTCAGCGGAACGCCCTGCCAGACGAGGATCAGGCTGCCGACGAGGCTGATTGGCAGCAGCACCCACAGCAGGGCCCGCACCATGTCTACCCAGAAGTTGCCGATGGTGGCCGAACGTTCTCGCGCGATGCCCCGGATGAAGGCGATGCCGACGGCGAGACCCGCGGCGCCGGCGAGGAAGTTCTGGGACACCAGGCCGATCGCCTGGCTCAGATAGCGCAGCGTGGTCTCGCCCCCGTAGGCCTGCCAGGTGGTGGTGGTGGAGAAGCTGATCGCCGTGTTCAGCGCCAGGTCGGGGGTCATCGGCGTGGTCAGGTAGTGGTCGGCGGGACCGCCCGGCAGGGACTTCTGCGCCAGCAGGAGAACGAACAGCGCCGCCGTCCCGACCACGCCGAACAGCAGGTAGCAGAAGGCGTAGACGCCCGCGGACATCTCATGTTCGGGGCGGATGCCGAACAGCCGGTAGAGGAACGATTCCACCGGACGCAGGACCGGGTCGAGCCAGGTCGGCTGCGCCGCGAACACCCGGGCCATATAGACGCCGGCGGGCTTGGCCAGGGCGACCACCAGAGCGACGAAGACGAAGTATTCGAGCCAGCGCATCGGATCGTCACCTGTGAGGCACGGGGGCGGTCTGATCGAGCGCCAGGTTGAGCTCGAGCACCGACACGCGCGGGGCGCCCATGAAACCGAGCTGGCGGCCTTGCGTGTGGTCGGCCACCAGCCGGCGCACCACGTCCTCGCCGACGCCGCGGGCGCGAGCCACGCGTGGCGCCTGCAGGGCGGCGTTCTGCGGGCTGATGTGCGGGTCGAGCCCGCTAGCCGAACTGGTCGCCGCGTCGACGGGTATGACGGCGTCGGGGGCCAGGCCGTTCAGCTTGCGATAGGCCTGCGCGGCCTGGCGGACCGCATCGATCTGCTTGGGATTGGACGGGCTGAGGTTCGTGCCGCCGGACTGGCTGGCGTCGTAGCCGTTCCCTGCGGCCGAGCCCCTGGGCTGGAAGTACTCCGGCCGCGCGAAGGCCTGGCCGATCAGCCGCGAGCCGACCACCACCCCGCCCCGCGTCAGCAGGCTGCCGTCGGCCTGGGCGGGAAACAGCAACCGCCCCAGGCCGAACACAACGGCCGGAAACACCACGCCGGTGAGCAAGGTGAGCACAACCAGGCCGACCAGGGCCGGCCGCAACTGCTGGGTAAACGCCGCAAGCAGCGACATGGAGCCGGAGGCCGCGCGCGAGGTGTCCAGCGGCTCGTTGGCGTCGCTCATGACCATCGACCCCTTAGCGTGGCTCACCCGTTGCGCAGGGAAAGGCTTGCTTCAGCGCCTCGACCACCAACCCCGCGGCGGCCTTGCGCCGGGCTTCAGCATGCGCCGCAAGATACCGCCGCACAATGTCGGCCAACTGGCCGGCCTGGACCTGATCGTCCAGGCAGTAGGGGCGCTGTCGCGCGCCGGACGCGGAAAGCACCCCGTCGGACACGCCGGCGACGTAGATCCAGCAGGCTTCCGGCGGCGGACCCTGCGCCGTGCGTCCGCAATCGGCCCAGAGCGTCTCACCGCTCTGGAAAGGCGCCACATAGTCGGGCGGCGGCGGCGGGGTCGGCGCGACGGCGAGCAAGGGCGACGGCGCCAGCGCGGCGGCGCCGGCGAGGACCGCCGCGAGCGGGCCCCATCGGCCAAGGCGGGCCGGCGGACGCGTCGACGACGAGCGGAGTGCGGACATCGCGGCGGCTCAGCCCCTCTGACCGGTGGCTTCGGTGACGTCGGCCGCCTGGCGCGGCTGGCCGGTCTCCTCGCTCACGACGCCGACCAGGCGGCCCTCACGCCAGACCTCGGCGCGCTCGCCGGCCCGCATCACCCGCGCGATGCCCAGGGCGTCGTCGTCGTTGAGGCACACAAGCGTCATACTTCGCACGCGCCTTTGCCGCGCATCGACCAGCAGGAACCAGTACTCGCGCGCCGTCTCGCCAGGCGCTCCCGTCCGGGACTCGATGCGGAGCACTCAGCGACCCCTCTGGAAGCTCTCCCGCCGACACGTGGGGGACTCTACGGGGCTTGCCCATAAGGCTTCCATGCGGAAGAACGCGCCGCGCATAAGCCCGGCGTCAGGGAATGGGGGCGTCAGGCGGTCTCGATGAGCGCCACGGCGTCGGTGATCCTGCCGGGCGTGGTCTCGCGCATCAGCGCCATGGCGACGATGCCGACGACGGCGGCCGCCATCATGTACCAGGCGGGGGCCATCTTGCTGCCGGTGGTCTGGATCATCCAGGTCACCGCCGGCTGGGCGACGCCGCCGAACACCGCCACCCCGACCGCATAGACCACCGCCAGTCCGGTGCTGCGCACGTCCTTGCGCAGGGACTCGGTGATCGACACCAGGGCGACGCCGACGCTGGTGGAGCTCAGCGCGCTGAGCACGCCGGTGGCGACGATGACCGTCAGGGCAGCGTGGTTACGCACCATCAGCGTGAAAGCCGGATACAGGGCGAGCAGAAAGAGAACGCGCGCGGTGATCATCACCGGCTTGCGGCCGAAGCGATCGGACAGCGCGCCGCCGGCCAGGGCGAAGACGAAGCCGCACGCGCCGTTCGCCACCGAGACGCCGAAGGAGTCCGCCTGGGTCATGTGCAGGTCCTGGGACGCGTAGGTGGTCATGTAGAGCAGCACATAGGTCGAGGTCGTGAAGCTCATGATCATGGCCAGGCCCAGCAGGATCGGCCGGGCGTGGCTCAGCGGGCCGTGCGCCGTGGGATGGATGCTGAGCCGCATCTCGGGCCGGTGCAGGGTCTCGGGCAGGGTGCGGCGCAGGGCCAGGCCGAAGGGAAGCACCACGGCGCCGACGCCGAAGGCGATGCGCCAGCCATAGCTCTCCAGCTGCGGGCCGGTGAGCAGGTGCGACATCGCCAGGCCGATCGACGCGCCGGCCAGCGAGGCTATCGCCTGGCTGCCGCTCTGCCATGACCCGATCAGGCCGCGCCGGCTCAGCGGCGCCGCCTCGATCAGGAATGCGGTGGTGGGCCCCACCTCGCCGCCGAGGGCGAAACCCTGCACGAGCCGGCAGATCACCAGCAGCAGCGGCGCCACCCAGCCGATCGACCTGTAGGACGGCGTGAGCACCAGGCCCAGAATGCCGAGGCCCATCAGGGTGAAGCTCAGCATCATCGCCGGCCGCCGCCCCGCCCGGTCGCCGAACATGCCGATGACCACCGCACCCACCGGCCGCGCCACGAAGCCCACCGCGAAGGTGATCAGCGACCACATCAGGTTCTCGAAGGCGCCGTGCACCGGAAAGAAGGTCCGGCCGATCTGCACGGCGAACAGGGCGTAGGTGGTGAAGTCGTAGAACTCCAGCGCATTGCCCATCACCGCCGCGGCGATCTGGCCGCCGGAGATCGTGGGGACGTCGAGGCCCTGCGTCGCCCCGTCGGCGCTGGTCGAATCCGCCACTCTTCCCCCGTTACGCCGTTGTCGTGCTGTCCACTGCATTGGCACTGCGGCGCGGAGCGCGGAACGTCAAGGCTTGGGGTTGCATGAGGGCGAAGTCACCACGACGCTGGGACTTCGGCGGCCATGCTGTTTCGAGTGCGTCACGGCAAAGGGGGGACTCAGAAGTCGAAGCGGACGCCGAAGCCGCCGTGCACGCTCGTGCCGACCTGCTTGCCTCCGATGATCGAGTTCACGAACAGATCGAGCACCGCGTGGCGTGGCAGCCGCACGCCGAGGCGGCCGCCGGCTTCGAACCACGTCGGATCGCCCGGCGGCGCCACCACGCCGCCGACGCCGAGCACATTGGCGTTCAGGCCGCTCTGGGCGCCGATGGAATGGGCGACGCCGCCGTTGATGTCCCCCTCGATGGTCCGGCTGAACAGGTGGGTGACCTGTCCGCTCACGCCGACCACCGTGGTGCGGTCCGTGCCGCCCGGAACCGCGGCGTTGAAGGGGTTGGTCGACCCGCTGGGCTCGCTGTAGCCGTCCACGACCTGCCAGAGCTCCGTGGCCTGCACCGAGGCGGCGATTTCCGTGGTCCGCGACAGACGGTCGACCCAGCCTGTGCGCACATAGGCCGAATAGTTGGACGAGTGGGTCTGGCCAGCCCCGGTCGCCACCCCGGCGCCGTTGGCGTAATGACGCGAATAGGTGGTCTGCTGCGACGGCGAGACCGTGCCCCCGGCCTCGGCGAAGGGACGCGAGGCGCCCATGCCCGCCGGGTCGAAGCGCAAGGCGCCGGCGAGCGTGAACGAAGAGGTCACGTCGGCGCCCTGTTCCTGATAGCGCCCGTAGGACATGCCGCCGAGCACGGACCATTCCTTGTTCAGGCTGTAGCGGCCGTGCGTGCTGATTTCGAAGCTGCCGAACGAGGCGTAGGCGCCGCCGCAGCTGCCGCAGCTGATCTGCTCGTTGAGCGCCAGCAGCACCTCGCTGAGGAGGTCGTTGTTGAGCATCTGGTTGGTGCGGCTGTTCACCAGGGCGGCGATGGAAGCCTCGATCGAGGCGGGCGTGGTCACCCCGGACGAACTCCCCGCCAGGCGGGCCAGGAAGGCGTGGGTGGCGCCGGGCGCGCCTGGGAAGCTGCCGCTGCCGGCGATGAACTGGCCATTGGTGGAAATGCCGTGCGCGGTGGTGAGCGACACCCCGGTCATGTTCACCCCGTCGCCGGCGAGGACGGTGTTGAGGTCCTGAACGCCGCTGGAGTTGGTCCAGACGAAGGCGTGCATGGCGCCGCCCTGGCCGAACACGCTGGACCCCACCACGATGGTTCCATCGCCGTTGACCGCATAGGCGGCCGAGCCGCCGGCGTTCGAGCCGATGGTGCCGAGATCGGCCATGCCGCCGGCCTGGGTCCAGCGGAAGGCGTGCCTGAAGGCCCCCGTGGAATCGATGCTCTGGCCGACGACCACCGAGCCGTCGGCATTGGCCCCGCTGGCGCCGGAGAATCCCGGTACGCCCGCGATGGTGCCGAGATCGGCCATGCCGCCGGCCTGCGTCCAGCGGAAGGCGTGTTCGCTGCCGCCCGGCGCCGTTGAGAAGCCGACCACGACGTTGCCGTCGCCGCTCACCCCATAGGCGTCGGAGAAGCCCGAGCCGCCGCCGATGACGCCCAGGTTCACCATGCCGCCGGCCTGCGTCCAGCGGAAGGCTCGGTCGATGGTGTTGGTGGTGTAGGAGCCGCCGACGATCACCGAACCGTCGGCGCTGATCGCCGTGGCGCCCGAGTAGAGCCCGGCGCCGGACGACAGGGCGCCGAGATCGACCATGCCCGTGGCGTGGGTCCACCTGAATGCGTGCCACACCCCGCCGCTTGTGTCGCTGAACCCGACGATGATGCTGCCATCGCCGCTGGCGCCGGTGGCGACCGAGCGCCCGGTGGCGGTGAAAGCGCCCAGGTCGACAATGCCGCCCGAGGCCGTCCACATGAAGGCGTGCGCCGCCCCGCCCGGCGCGCCCGAGGTCCCCACCAGGGTCGATCCGTCGCCGCTGACGGCCAGTCCGGCGGAATAGTTGGTCTGACTGGTCTGGGCGGTGAACAGATCCTCGCCGGTCTGCAGGACGCTGGCCGCCCCGGTGTAGCCGCCGATGGTCCCCGCATCGACGACGCCGGCCGGCGCCTGCTGGGCGCACGCCGGCCCCGCGGTGAGCGCCAGGGCGCAGGCCGCGGCGACAGGCGCCAGCGCGGCCAAGGGCTTCATGCAGATCATCGACCGCACAACGCCGGCTGCAGATCCAGGCTGGTCATCACCGCGGACGGGACATTGGCGTCGACAAGGCTGGGCACGATGGTAACCGCCGACGGCGCGCCGGTGACCTCGCTCGAAGGAACGAGCATGACGCTCGAGCCGTTTTGTCCAACCGTGACCGTGTAGCCGGCATAGATGGGCGCCAGCTCCGCCACGGTCAGCGTGCCGCCGTTCTCGAAGGACTGCCAGGCGCCGGCGCTCGCGACGGACGGCCGACTGGCCGTCTGGTCCGCCAGAGTACCGGCGACGTCGATGCCTCCCAGCCCGTCGCCCGGGCCGTTCGGCGACATCTTCACCCACTCCACGATCGCCGCCAGGGTGTCCGGCTGGTCGTCGAGCACGTCCGTCATGCCGATCTTGCCGTCTCGCCTCATGGTTGGAGGCGGCGACCAGACCGGTCCCTGCCAGTCCGGCTGATTCTGACCGGGGCCGCCGCTTGGGGATTGAGAGTTGTCGGCGCCCTGTCCGCTCTGGCCGTTCGTGCCGTTCCCCGGGGCGCCTGGGACGTCGCCGGTCCCACCGTTGGTCGCGGGCCCTGGCAAACCTGGTCCTTGGGTCTCCTCTCCCGGGGGCGGCGTGGGGGGCCTGCCGGGCTGGTCCTTAAGTGCGTCCAGAGCCTGCCGCATCGCGGCCCCCGCGGCGTCGCCCGACGCTTGCTGCGCCGCCGAGTCCTGCGGCGGAGGCGGAGGCGGCGGCGGCGGCGGCGATGGCGGCGGATTCTTCGCCGCTTCAGGCACCTGGAGGGCGGGATCTACGCCGGTGTTCTGGTCGGGCGGCGGCGGCGGGGAGCGCGCCCCGTTGACCTGGGTGGCCGGGTCCACGCCGTTGTCCGGCGGCTGATTGTCGGTGTTGGTAGTGCGCGAGGCGTCGGCCCGCAGCGACGGGTCGCTATTGCCGCTCGCGTCGCCGGGAATGGTTCCCTTGTGCACCGGTCGCGACGCCGGCGGCGCCGTGCTGGTCTGGCTGGCGTCGGCGGTTTGCGTCTGGTCGCCAGCAGGCGGCGTCTCCGGAACGCCGGCCGGCGGCGGAGTTGGCGGAGGCGGCGTCGCTTGCTCGGCGGGCGCGGGCGTCTCGGGTGTCTGTGTCTGCGGCGCGTTCGGTCCAGGGGCCAGTGCGCCGTCAGGCGTTCGCACCAGTCGGCCGGCTGCGATGTCCGCGTTGATCTTGGCGGCGACAGCCTGGCGCTGGGCAGGCGTCGCCTCATTCAGGGCCGTCGTGGTCTGCTCGACCTTGACACGTTCCTGATAGAGTTGGGCGTCGACCTGCCTCTGGACGCGGTCGAGGGTCGCCTCGCCTTTCGCGATATATTGCTGCTCGGCGGCGGCGCCCTTGCCGGTGACGGCCTTGGATGTCTTCTGCAGCAGGTCGCGCTGAATGTTGACGAGGTCGTCGACGATGATCGTGACTTCAGTGTGGGCCGGCAAGACGACGCCGTTGACCATTGCGTCATTGACCTTCAGGGCCGAGTCGACCTGCCCTTGGGTGTCCTTTGCCTTGCTGGCTGTCTGAAAGTCCGCGATCGACTGCTGAAGCTGCTGGGAGTTACTGGCGATAGCGGAGTGCTGTACGCTGCGCTCGATCTTCGCGCTCTCGGCGTCCAGCTGCGCCTGGGCGTCCTGGACCAGCTGCTCATGGGCTGCGGGCGTCAGCTTGCCCTGGGCCTCCAGCTGATTCCAATAGTCGTAGATGTCGACCTTCGCGCCGCTTGTCTGGGCGGCCGTTTGGTGATTGGCGTTGCGGGACACCGAGAGCGAAGGGTCGGAGACCTGGGCGGACGCCTGGTCAACGAAGGCCAGGGCGGCGGCGAGGCAAACCCCGGCCAAAAGTCGGGCTCGCGTCATGGATAGACCTCCTGCTTTGACGCACCTGGCGGGGACGGGGCGACTATGCTCACCTCGCCAACGACCTCGACCTGCGCCGACTGACCCGGGGAGGGATCAGCCAGATGGGCGAGCCAGGCAGCGCCTGGCGCGTCCGGACTCTGCAAGGCCAGGGTCCAGCCGTCCGTGCGCCTCAGTGCGTCGACCGCTCGCATCGTCGAGTAGCGGGCGTCTCGGGCCGGGAGCGGGCCGCGGCGAGCGCCGTCGAGGGGCGGCATTGCGCTGGGATCGCGGTTGGCCAGCGCGCGCCGCACGTCGGCGACGGCGAGCCCATAGCCTGGGGCGGTATCCATCACGCGCAGCTCGAGCGTCGCCCGCGAGACCCTGGCCATGAGGATCGCAGACGCCGCATTGCGTCGCCCGGCTGGCGCGGCGACGGCGTTGATCCACGCGCTCCGGGCCGCCGCCGCGTTGCTGGCGGCCGCCGTGGCGGCGAGAGAGTCGGCCAGGGATTTGCCGTGCCTCGGCCAGGCCACTCGCCCATCGAGAGGGCGCATCGGTATCGGTTCGCCGCGCAGCGTCTCTCCGAGGATCGGGGCGGCGGCCAGGACCTTCCAGCCGACCGACGTCTTTCGCCAAAGCACCACCAGGCCGCCGTCGAACACCGGATTGAACCAGAGGGTCGCTCCCGCATCGGCAGCCTCCCGCCGCGTCTGCACCGACCCGGCGATGAGCACGGACCAGAGGGGATCCAATAGCGTCGTCCCATCCGGCCGGAGGGTGGCGTCCAGCGCCGTGCGAGAGTCGGGATCGACCGCGTCCAGCAGCCGCTGCGGCGACGTCGCCAGCAGGTATCGCGCCGCTCCGCTGGACACCACGAGACTGGCCGACGGCGTGGGCGCCGAGGCGTTGGCCGACGCGGCCTGCAGCTGGTGCGGCGAGAGCGGCGCGAGGGCGATGGCGGCTGCGCACAGCATGCGCCGACCCGCCGATCGCACCACGCTGAACGCTGATCCTCCGGACATTGCGGCGACTCCCTTCACGCGTGCGCGCCGCCCGTGACTCAACGGCGTGGCGGAACGGCGTTCAGTCGGCTGCTTTACATGTTAGGCTGACTACAGCCGCACCGGCGTCTCGGGGCGGGAGAGGGCATGTCGGGGCATGAGTGTCGCCGCGGGCGCCAAGACGAGGCTGGAGACCTGGAAGGAGATCGCCACCTTCTTTCGGCGCGACGAGCGCACGGTGAAGCGCTGGGAGGTGGAACGCGGCCTGCCCATCCATCGCCTGCCCGGCCTGTCCCGCAGCCGCATCTACGCAGAGGTCGCCGAGCTCGAAGCTTGGCTGAAAGGCTCTGAGCCGAAGTTCGGCGTCGCGCTCTCGCCGGGTGCGCCCGCGCCAGGCGCCGCGCCGATGACCGAGCCCGGCGCGCTGCAAGCGGCGGTGTCGCGCCGCGCGCCACTCGCCGCCGCCGCGCTCACCACCGTTGCCGCCCTGGCCGGACTGGCGCGCTGGGTAGCCCCGACCTTGACGCAGCCCGCGTCGCCGTCCTCGAGCGCCGAGCCCGCCGCCGCGATGCGCCCGCCGCTGGACGCCCAGCGCCTCTACCTGCAGGGCATGGATGATTGGCGGGCCCGCACGCCGGACAGCCTGACCCGAGCCGTCGACGAGTTCCGCGCCGCGATCCGCATCGACCCGAACTACGCCGAGGCCTACGCCGGCCTCGCCAATTGCTACAACCTGATGCGCGAATTCACGCTGATGCCCACCAGCGAGGCCTATCCGCTGGCGAAGGCGGCCGCGGAACGGGCGCTTGCCCTGGACCCGAACCTGCCGGAGGCCCACACAGCGCTCGCGTTCGTCGACTTCTACTGGGCGTGGGACGCCAAGGGCGCCGAGCGCGAATTCGAACGGGCGATCGAGCTCGATCCCAGTTCCGCCACGGCCCATCACTGGTTCGCGACGTTCCTTTCGGTTCGAGGTCAGTACGCCCGGTCGATCGCCGAGATCGACAAGGCGGCCGCCCTCGATCCGCAATCCCTGGCGATCGTCTCGGACCGGGCCTTCCTGGTCTACCTCGCCGGGCGCAAGGAAGACGGCATGGCCGCGCTGAAAGCCATCGGCCGCGCCCATCCCGAGTTCCTGTCGCCCCACAACTATCTGGCCCGCATCGCCTACTTCGAAGGTCGCGACCAGGATTTCATCGATGAGTCGCGCCGCGCGGCGGCGCTGACCGGCGATCGACAGCGCCTGGCGATCGTCGCCGCCGCATCGCGCGGCTACGCCGCATCCGGCCACACAGGCCTGCTGCGGGCGGTTCTTGAGGAGCAGATCCGGCAGTTCAGGCTCGGCGTGGTCACGCCCTACCGGGTCGCCCAGACCTGCGCCCTGCTGGGCGACAGCGCCCAGGCCATCTCGTACCTGCAGCTGGCGTTCAGTCGGCGCGAGGAAGACGTCACCGAGGTCGCCATCGACCCGGCCCTGGCCAGCCTGCATTCGGACCCGCAGTTCCAGGCCCTGACGGCGCAGCTCAGCTGACGGCGACGCCGGCGCGGTCTCGTGCGGCTCGCTACCCCTCGAACCGCCCCTCGGCGAGCACATAGGCGACCACGCCGGTGTCGTCGGGGATCGGGGTCAGGCGGACGTCGATGGGCAGGGGCTTGCCGTCGCGGATCAGTTCGGCGGCCATGCGCGCCGGCTCGCCGGCCGCCGCGGTCTGGATCGCGGCGCGCAGGCGCTCGGCCGCCGCCGGCGCCGAGGCGACGTCGAAGCCCAGCCATGGCGCCTCCCACAGCGGCGCGCCGATCAGCGGCCGCTCGGCCGTGGTCAGCGCCTCGCCGGCGCGGTTGATCTCCACCACCTCGCCGGCCGGGGTCAGCAGGGCGATGGCCTCCCCGGCGTGGTCGAACACCGCCCGGATGCGCCGCTCGCTCTCCAGCAGGGCGTCGCGGGCGCGGTTGCGTTCGGTGACGTCGCGCAGGTGCGCCGTATAGGTCAGCGCGCCGGCGGCCATGACCTTGGTGATGGTGGCTTCCAGCGGGAAGGTCTCGCCGGAGCGGCGAAAGCCCTTCACCTGCGAGCGCTCGCTCATCATCCGCGAGGCGTGTTTGGAGTCGCGGAAGGCTTCCACGTGGCCTTCGTGCGCCGCGCGGGCCTGCCAGGGGATCAGGATCGACAGCGGCTGGCCCAGCACCTCCTCGGCGCGGTAGCCGAACATCCGCTCGGCGGCGAGGTTGAAGAAGATCAGCTTCTGGTCCGCGTCGATGGAGACGATGGCGTCCTCGGCCACCATCAGGATGCGCGCGGCCCTGAGGTTGGCGTCCTTGAGGGCGATCTGCTCATGGCGGCGGGCGGTGTTGTCGCGCACGGTGATGAAGTAGCGCTGGCGCCCGCCCACGCGGCCCTCGCGCACGCGCACCTCCACCGGCATCTCGCGCCCGTCGCGGCGTCGGGCGGTGAGATCAAGAAAGCGCGACTGCTCCACGTCCGGCTCGGCCGCCCAGCGGGCCAGCCATTTCACCGGATCGACCCGCCGCTCCGGCTGGCGAGGCACCAGGGCGGTGATCGGCTGGCCGACCACGTCCGCCGCGCCGTAGCCCAGCAGGGTCTGGGCGGCGGCGTTGACGAAGGTGATCACCCCGTCCGGCGCGGCGACGATCACCGCCTCCGGCAAGCCGTCGAGCACAGTCTCGTGGAACCCCGGAAGGGTCGCGTCCGCGTCAAGCACAGGCTCGCTCATGCGCGTCATCCTCCGCGCCGCGCCGCCGCCCCGATGGCTTTCGGCCTCGAGGCGGCGGTTGTGGTCCGGCGAGCGTCAGGCGGCGACAGGATGTCCGCCTTCCATCGCCTCCAGCACCCGCGGGTCGTCATAGACCGGGATGCCGACCTCTTCATACTTCTTGCGCACCGTCGGCGTCAGCAGGCCGACCCGCGCCAGGGCGGGCATCATCAGGTCCTTCAGCGAATGGATCTGGCCCGGGGGCAGTTCCTGGGTGATCCCGGCCGCCTCGGCCTCTTCCAGGCCCTTGAAGAAATCGTTGGGGTCGATGTTGCTGTTCTCCAGCACCTGCATGAAGCCCGGGTCTACCCGGCTGGCGATGGTGCCCGCCGTGCCGCCGTGCGCCAGGATGTTCACCGCCTGGAAGGCGAACTCGGCCAACTCCTCGACCTCGTCCTCGGGCAGCCGGGCGATCACCGGGCCTAGATAGGCGTGGCCGAACGACACGTGCCGGGACTCATCGCGCATCACGTTGAAGGTGATCTTCTTCAGGAGGTCGCACTGCGTGGTCCGATACATGTTGTTGAAGGCGCCGAGCGCCAGGCCTTCGACGATCATGTTCATGCCGATCATGATCTTCTCATAGCGGTCCGACTTCAGCGTCGCGTCGATCAACGCCTTCAGCCACAGCGACATCGGATAGACGATGGCGATCTTCTCGCAGTACTTGGCGTAGACCTCCACGTGGCGGGCCTCGTCCATGGTCTGGGTCGCGGCGTAGAGCTTGGCGGTGGCGTCCGGCACCGAATGGGTGACGCAGGCCGCGGTCATCAGAGCCCCCTGCTCGCCGTGCAGGAACTGCGAAAGCAGCTGGGCCGTGGAGTGGGCCGTGAAGGTCTCCTGCTGCGACTTGGACAGCTTCGAGAAGAACGGCATGCGGTGGTACATGTCGGAGCGGTCGTTGATCAGCGGCTTGGACGGGTCGACCGGGGTGTCCCACGGCAGCAGCTCGTCGGAGTCCCACTGGTTCTGCTTGGCGCGCTTGTACAGGTCCTCGACCTTGTCGGCCGACATGATGTACTTGAACGACCAGGCGATGTTCATCGGATTTTGGTAAAGATCGTCCGGATTCATGGTGACCTTCCAGTCCGACTTGGGCTTGGCGGCCGGTAATTCCAAAACACCCATTTCAGTCATTCTCCCTTCGAGTGCGGTTTCAGTATTGTCGTGGCGGGGTTCTGACGACGAGGCCTTCGAGGCTGTCGTCGATCTTGATCTGGCAGCTGAGCCGGCTGGTCTCTTTGACGTCGAAGGCGAAATCGAGCATGTCGCGCTCCAGCTCATCCATCGGCGGGATGCGCTCGAACCAGCCCTCCTCCACATAGACGTGGCAGGTGGCGCAGGCGCAGGCGCCGCCGCAGTCGCCGTCGATGCCCGGGATCGTGAAGCGTTTGGCCCCGTCCATCACCGAGAGCCCGGTGGGAACATCGACGTGGTGTTCCGTGCCGCCGTCCTCGATGTAGGTGACCTTCGCCATCCGGATCCTCCGCTCGAGGAACCGGCGCACGAAGTCAGGCCCCTATCGGCGTCGCCGCCGGCCCAGTCGCCCGCCATCAGAGGATCGCGGCCTTGCTTACGCAAAGGTCTCTCCCCGCCGTTCCCGCGCCGTTCCAGGGCGCATCGCCGATCAATCTAAAGGTGACGCGCACGTCATCTTTGATCTAGATCATGCGACACGACTTGGTGACCGACGGCCCCGCTACGACCGCGCCGTGGCCGAGCGCAGCCTGGAGACGGCATGACTGAGGAAGCCGCGAAAGCCGCCTACGCCGGCGTGTCGGAGGCGTTGTCGAGCGCGACGGCGCTGCCGCGCGCGGCCTATGCCGACGCGTCGGTGTTCGAGGCGGAAATGGCGCGGGTGCTGCGCGCCGGCTGGATGCCGGTGGCGCGCGAAAGCGAGCTGGCCGCGCCTGGCGACTACCGCACCGCCGACGTCGCCGGCGCCCCGCTGCTGGTGGTCCGCGACGAGCAGGGCGACATCCAGGTGCTGTCGCGAGTGTGCCGGCACCGCGGCATGCCGATCGTCGAGGGCTCGGGGAACGCCAAGGGCTTCACCTGCCCCTATCATCTGTGGCGCTACGGCCTGAACGGGCGCCTGGCGGCCGCGCCCGGGATGGAGCGCTCCGCCCGCTTCGAGCGCGAGGCGTGCGCCCTGCCGCGCATCGCCGCCGAGCGCTGGGGCGGCTGGGTGTTCGCCAATCTGGACGGCGAGGCCGCGCCTCTGGCTCCGGGTCTGGCCGCACTGGAGCAGCGGCTGGCGGCCATCGGCCCGGCGCGGTTCGTCACCGCCGACACCATCACCCTGGACTCGCCGTGGAACTGGAAGGTGATGGTGGAGAACTTCCTGGAGTCCTACCACCACATCGGCCCGCATGCCGGAACGCTGCAGAAGTCGAACCCGGGCCTGGGCACGCATGAGGGCGAGAGCGGCGAGGTCTTCACCGTCCTGGAAAACCCCGGGGCGGACGACGCGCACGCCCCCTTCGTGGTCGCGGCGATCTTCCCGGCGACCCTGATGTTCTTCACGGAGGGACCCGACCCGGTGGGCGTCTGGTACGAGCTCGACCGCATCGAACACGCCGCCTTCCGCCTGCGCATCCATCTGCTCGCCAGCCCGCGGATGGCCGCGGTTGCGCAGTTCGTGGCCGCCTACCGCGAGCAGGTGATGGCCGTGCACCTGGAGGACATCCCCGCCTGCGAAGGCATCCAGCGCGGCGTCACCAGCCCGCTCTACCGGCCCGGCCCGCTGAGCCACCTCGAAGGCTGCCTGTGGCGCTTCCACCGGTTCCTGCAGGCGCGGGTGCGCGAAGGGACGTGAGGCAGCCGCAGGCCGCCTTCTCCCCATCCCATTCTCCCTACCCCTCCAGAAACGCGAAGCTCACCGCGCGGCCCATTGCGGGCCAGGGCGAGATGGCGTGGCCCTGGTGGGGGAAGACGACGGCGTCGGCGGCGTGGAAACCGCCCGGGCCGTTGAGGCGCGTCAGGCGGGCGGCCAGGCCCCGGATGTCTGCCACTATGCGTGAGCCCAGATCGGCCAATTCCGGGCTGAGTTCCTGCATACCGATCTCCTCGGGCACGCTGGGCGCGGCGCCCTCGTCGGCCCCGACGGTCAGCAGCACGCGAGGACCAGCCGCGCCGGCGGCGAGCTTGGCGGCGAAGTCGGCTTCGCCGGAGAGCACCGCTCCGTCCGCCCAGGACAGCGCCGGGCTGGCGGCGATGAACGTGCGGAACGCGCCGGGGTTGGCGAAGAGGGCTCGCACCACGGCGAGTCCCCCCAGTGAATGACCGAACAGGGCGGTGTTGGCCTCGTCGATGGGCGCGACATCACGGACTCGAGGCTTGGCCTCCTGCTCGATCATCCGCAGGAAGTCGTCGAGGCCGCCGGTGGCGTCCGCGGCGTAGGTCAGCACGCCTGGCGTGCTCCACGCGGCGAGGGCGGACTCGGACGCCGGAAGGGTGAGGTCCTGCTGGCGCTGCAGGGTGCAGGCGGCGATCGACCGGGGGCCCATCAGCATCCACGGCGGCACGGGATCGCGGCGCTCGATTACCTCGTCCGCGAAGGCCGGATCGTCCGGATAGCCTATGCCGACGACCACCACGCCCGGGAAAAGCACATTCAGCCGCGTCGCTTCCACGGCCGTGCCGAAATAGGCGTAGCTGTCCAGTACATAGAGCGCCGAGTAGCCGTTCGGAGGCGGCGGCGCCCAGGGCATGGCGATGCTCAGCGAGTAGGGCCGGCCGGTCACTTTCGAGACGAAGTCGATGCGGCGCGTGTCGGATATCGCGACCTCCGAGCGGGTCGGGCTGGCGGCTTTCGACGCCCACCACTGGTCGGTGGGAAATGCGGGGACGGCGAAAGTGGTTTCAGCGACAGTCATGACGGGTCAAGCTCTCTGTCTGGCGCACCGAGCCCCGCGTGGCGGGCCGCGGAGGAATCGCGTGGGGCTAAAATATACTGATAGTATTTTCTACTATCGGTATAAAACAGGGTATGTCAACGGCTCTTCGACCGGCCCGGCTTGCGGGAACCAAGCGCGAGCGCACGCGCGCGGCCCTGATCGCGGCGACCCTGGAAGTCGTGGCGGAGAAGGGGTTCGCCGGCGCCAGTCTCGACGCCATCGCCGCCAGGGCCGGCATGACCAAGGGGGCGATCTATTCCAACTTCGCCGGCCGCGGCGAACTGCTGCTGGCGGCGATGGGCTCGAAGGGGCTGACCCTCTCGCCCGTCTACACGCCGGGCGGGTCCTTGAAGGTGCAGCTGCGCGCCATGGCCGTCGCTCTGGTCGAAGCCCTGCCGCGGGCCCAGGGCCAGTCGAAGTTCCTCGCGGAATTCCAGCTCTACGCCCTGGCCGATCCCGGGCTGCGCCAGGACATCGCCGCGGGCTATGCCGGCGCCTTCGGCCAGACGGCCGACTACCTGGCCGAGCACCACGGCGCGGAACTGGCCATCCCGCCGAGGCAGCTGGCTGTGGTGATGCAGTCCCTGGCGCTGGGCCTGATGTGCCAGTACCTGCTCACGCCCGAAGAGGTGACCGAAGAGGTGACCATCGCCGCCATCGACGCCCTGGCGATCGGGGTGGTGAAGTCTTGATGAACTCCCTATGGCCCGGCGGCGCAATCGGTGAAGTCATAGAATTCCAGCCCATCGCCCATCACCGCCGCGGCGATCCGGTGCGGGTGAGGTTTGCTGGTTGCCCCCGCTCGCGCGCCGCCCCGCCGCCTTGCTGCTCCGCCACGCTTCCCCCGTTTCGCCAACGCCACGAACTCACAGACATTGGCACTCGGCGTGGAGGACAGTTCGTCAGGGCTCCCTTCGGGATGCAACCGTCCGACCGACGGCTCCCATTCTACCACCGCCGGCAACGACGGACATTTTCGCATAGCGGTTGGATGTTGCGTCCGACACTTGCAACCTCGTGGGTTTCGTGAACTGATCGGTTGTCAAGTTCTCGTATAGCGACAGCGCGACCCTAAGTGTTGGGCTCTGAGAGTCCCCAATTTCCCCCTGCGGTCTCGCAGCGCACGTAAAGCCTCCCGCCGAGCCGTCCATCGCCACGGACGGGCATCGATCTGAGCCCCCGGAGGGACGAATGAACAAGGAGGATGGGTCAAAAGTGCGGATTAGAAGAATCACGATCATTGCCGCCTGTCTTCTTGGGGGCTGTGCCAATTTGCAAGGTATTCCCAGCGGTCTCAGCTTAACTGAACAACAATCACTTGTTACTTCATCCATCAATGACACTAATTCTTCTAAAATAGCGCGCGCTCTAGACATCGCAGCGACGCTTAGCTCGACTTATATCACCGCTAGAAATGATAATCTACACTATGCCTATTGGTCAAATATAGTACTCGTGCCCATTTTCGCTGGGGGTGTTGGAGCTTTATATTTCAATGCGAGCAAGGCCACACTTGGCGGTCTAGGCCTAGCCGGCGGCAGCATTACGGCGTTCAACGCATTCACGAATGCTCGGGCGAATGCCAAGGTCTATCAGACCGCCATCAATGCATTGGTGTGTCTTCGTGTAAATCTGAGCCCATATGTAACCATGACCGATAAGGATATATCATCGGAAAGCTTGGCATTAGAGATACAGACAGGAAGCAATTTACTCACGAAGGCTGCTGCCGATTTGAAATCGGCTGACGGTCAAGCAGAAATAAAAGCCGATCCGGCGATCGCTTCGAGTTTAGCTGAAAGCGTAGCAACCCTGACGCAAGCGGTATCGGACGGTCAGCAGGTCGTCAATTCAGCGAACACTCAGGAG
This sequence comes from Caulobacterales bacterium, assembly GCA_044445825.1. Taxonomy (GTDB): domain Bacteria; phylum Pseudomonadota; class Alphaproteobacteria; order Caulobacterales; family Caulobacteraceae; genus Acaudatibacter. The sequence goes on along the minus strand of JBIOEG010000037.1, from coordinate 19,535 downwards.
ACACTCTACCTCGGGCTGTCAACCTATGTCGGCGATTCCATCAGGCAGATAGACAGCAGCGTGAGCAGCAAAATTACTCAGACTGATGTGACGTTCGCAGCAGTTCAAGGCGCGATAACACAGTCGACGGGCGCGCAAAAGAGCGCAACTCCGCCTGCGGTGCCCCCCGTTGCTCAAACTCCGAAGCAGGAGCCGCGTCAACAGCATGGCGTACCCTCGGTTTCCACTATTTTGAAGGATGACGTGAACGCACTGACCGCAAAGATACAGAACATACAAAGGTTGAGCCGGCAACTTAACGCCTCTGTTTCGGCGTTCGCGTTAGATACTCGTGAACAAACGGTGAATAGTTGTATAAAAGCGATATAGGTATCGGAACGCCCAGATAAACCGGGGGATGATAGACAATGCTACCTTTTGCCGGAGCTCTCGTCGTTGGTGTGTTGATTGGATGGTTCACGTATTATATCAATAGATATCGGACGTCTGGGTTACAACTTGGCGACATTACGACACTTCTGGGCGTTGTCGGAACAGGTGCGCTGGCGCTATTCAAGGATAGAACCATATTTGCAGGCTATTGCTTTGGTCTGGGTATCGGATTCTTTGGCTACCTCATCTTTCTCGTGTCGCTGGTGCTGCGCTCCCCCAATTTCACCTTGGACTGGTTCTTGGACGGCCGACGGAAGGAGCCGGTAGCACCGTTCTATATTCCGGACGGAACGGCTGTCACCGTGCGGCCGGCTTTCGCTCCACCCATCATGCCGCGGGCGATCAGCGGACCGGCGGCGGCTTCAAACCAGGTTCAGAAGGCGCCTAACAGTTTCCGGTCAGCTCCGCGTCATCCCCGGGTGGGAGAGGCAGATCCGACGCGTACGGTGCATTTGACAGTCGTTCTGAAGCCGGAACTGCCTATTGTTCCAGCGCGATATGCCGGGGGCCGGGGACTGGGGCGTGAGGAGTTTCGCAGCCTCCACGCGGCCAGGGACACCACCGTAAGCAGAGTTGCTCAGTTCGCCTCCCAGTACGGATTGACTGTCGAGAAGGCGGATGCCGGCCAACATATCGTCAAGTTGGTCGGTACGCTCGCCCAAGCCACGGCCGCCTTCCAGCCCGAGCAACTGGGGATGTACCGCGGCCCGAAGGGCGACTTCATGGCGCGTGCAGGCCACTTGGTCGTACCGACCGACATCGCCGGCGAAGTCGTCGCAGTGATGGGCTTTGATGAACGGCCCGTCGCGAGACCGCACAGTCGGTTCCGGCCGGCAGGCGTGGGCGGGGACGCAATTTCCTACACACCGACCCAAGTCGCCCAGCGATACAACTTCCCTGCGGATGCGACCGGAGCCGGCCAGACGGTGGCCCTGATCGAACTGGGCGGAGGCTTCGACCCAGCCGATGTCGCCGCCTACTTCAACTCACAGGGCATCGCGCGCGCAGGGACCCTGGAGGCCGTCCCGGTCGATGGCGCCACGACCACGCCTGACTTCGTGACGAACGGCCCCGACGGAGAGGTGCAGTTGGATATCGACATCGTCGGATGCATCGCCCCCGGCGCGAACATCGCCGTCTATTTCGGGCCGAACCAAGGCAGCGGATTCTACGACACAATTCACGCGGCGATTAACGATGATCAGCGGTCGCCGAAGGTGATTTCAATCAGCTGGGGCAGTCCGGAGTCCGATTGGGCGGCTCAGGACATGGACGCCATGGACCAATTGTTCCAGACGGCGACTGGGCAGAACATCACGGTGTGCGTTGCATCCGGAGATCACGGAGCTGTGGATGGATCCGCGGACGGAAACTACACAACCGACTTTCCCGCATCGAGCCCCAATGTGATGGGGTGCGGCGGGACATCGCTCACGCAAGACTCGGAAACCGCGTGGAACGACGGGGACGGTTGGGCCTCGGGTGGCGGCTTCAGCGGACACTTTGCGCGCCCGTCTTACCAGACGCAGACCATCAGTCCGTGGCGCGGCGTTCCCGATGTGTCGGGAAATGCCGACTCCGCCACCGGATATATCGTTCGCGTCGACGGCCAATCTTCCGTCAGTGGCGGCACCAGCGCAGTGGCGCCGCTCTGGGCCGCGCTAATCGCGCTGGCGAACGAAAAACTGGATCGGCCGGTCGGATTCGTGAACGCGAAGCTCTATGTCAACCAGGGCGCATTCGTCGACATCGTCGACGGCGGCAATGACGGCTACGAAGCGGCGAATGGCTGGGACCCGGTGACCGGGCTTGGACGTCCAATCGGATCCAGCCTGATCGGCGTGTTGTAACAGCACAGTTGGGCGCTCCAACCGACGGCCACTGAAGGCGCCGTTCGATCGCAAGTGAACCGCTTCCTTGTCAACTCTCAGCCGGACGCATTTCCAGACCCGCTTGCCGGTAGCGTGGCGTCCTGATGTCAATCGGCAGGTTCGGGGTTCGTCCCCCACCCGAGGCCCTTGATGAACTCCCTATGGGGCGGCGTCCTGTTCACTGTGGAACGCTAATGCCGGCGGCGCATAGCATCGCCGAGGCTCAAGGCCGCGCTTTCAGCCAGGCGCTGTCAGCGTTGGCATGCTGAAGATCGAGCGCAGGCCTGCGAGCCGCTTGTCGACGAAAGGCGTCAGCGATGACCCGCCTGGTGGCTCAGGTGATACGATTCTCGATCGTCATTTTCGGCCTCGGGGGCTTCGTGAGCCTCCTCATCGCGAGCCATTTCGCTCCTGCGATCGGCGCACCGCTTCGCTACCTGTCTTTCGTGTGGTTCTTGGGCTTCGGCATCGCGCGGGTCGCTTTCGAACCGATTCACCGCGCCGCCGCCGCGCGCGAAATCAACGGCGACACCCAGGTGCGGCGCGGCGCGCGGGCGCCCTGAGGGCCACGGCGGCGCACCCTTGTCCTCAACCCGCCAGCCGCGCCTCCAGCGCGGCGAGGCGTTGGTGCAGCCTGGTGGCGTCGGCCTCCACCATGGTCTTGGCGGCGTGATGAACCAGGCCGCGCGCCCGCCCCAGGAGCGCAAGGCGAACGTCGCTCCGGTGCGAGGTCGATGCGATGTCCGACATCGCCCGCAACAGCCGCAGGTTGACCGCGAGGTCCGCCGCCGCGTAGTGGCGGATCTGGTCGAAGGCGGTGTGGAGCATCCCTTCGAGGCTGATCCACGGCACCACCACCCGCGGCACATGGGTCGGGTAGAACATCACCGCCGCCGGCGGCGCGCGGCCGAAGTAGCGGATCAGGATCCGGCTGAGCTGATCGATGCAGCTGATCGCCGTGCTAGGGTCGTTCACTGCCGGCGAGATCGCGCGCAAGGCGATGTCCACGATCTGGATGACGCCGAACTCCACGTCCTGCTGCAGCGTGCGGGTCGGGCCGATGTCGAAAGCGCCCAACAGTTCCGCCGCGCGCACCGGACCGATGCGGTCTTCGCGGGTCACACGGAGTAGCGGCGTGCCCGCGGGTACGAACTGGCCGACGCCGCGCTCCACGCGCACGCGGATGTGCAGGGCCTTCGACAGGTCCAGCAGGCGCCCAAGGTCGATGAAACGGACATAGCCGGAGCGTTCGCTGAGAATCGGCGTGCTGTCCGCTTCAGGCACGATTGGCCGCGGCATCGGCTCGAACCGCCCAAGGGGATGCGGCATCAAAGCGTCGATCACCAGTTCGGTGTCGCGAGCGATCCGATCGACGATATGGCTGACGCTGATCGCCTGGGAAATGTGGTGGATGAAGAAGATCAGCCAGGCGACGGCCACCAGCGCCAGCAGCATGGCGCCGGCGACGCTGACCACCGGCACGAAGGCGACCGGCAGGGACCGGGCGGCCGGCAGCACGGCGATGCAATAGGAAAAAGTGCCGAGAAGTACGCCGAGCGTCCACTGCGTTGCGCGATCGCGCACGAAGCTGACCAGGATGCGCGGCGAGAACTGCGTCGAGGCCAGCGTGAGCGTCATCAGCAGGATCGCGAACACGATCGAGACCACGGTCATGATCGACGTGGCGATGGCGCTGAGGATCAGCTGCGCGGTCTGCGGGTCCTGGCGCGAAGGAAACAGGATCGGCGGGACCCACGCGCCCAGCGCCGGGATCTGTTCTTCCAGCGAGGACAGGACGGCGCCCAGGACGCCGAGGGCCAGCGCGATCGCGAACGGCCTGATGAGGAACCCGCCACGCAGCTCGTAGGCGACGGCCCGGAACAGGATGAGCAATGTTCGGTGCATGTTGGCGCGCGAAGTGGGTGATGCAGCGACGTCTGTGCGACGCTGTCGGGCTGGCCCGGGATCATGGGTGAAAACCGGGCGCCATGCCAGACGAACCGACGCCCCGCCGGGCCATCGGTCGACGAGGCGATGGTCTGAGCGCCGGGGCTGCCCAAATCGTCACGTTTCAGCTAGTCTCAGCCCTGTCGTCACGGGTGCGCGCGGTGGGCGCGGCGTTCTCCGGCCCTGGCGCGATGCTTCCGACGACCGCCGCCTGTTATTGCCTGATCCGCGCCTGTTATGGCGCCATAACAGGCCTGTTTGGCGCCTGTTATCACCTGTTATCACCTGTTCCTGGCGGATATCAGGTGGCTGCAACCTATTGAACAATCACGGCTTCCAGACCGTAACAGGTGGAAAAAACCGTGAAATAACAGGTTTAACAGGTGAAAACAGGTGAAAAACAGGTGGCCCGGCGCGGCTCTTTGCAGCGATCGGCCGACCCCCTAGGACCGGCGGCAGGGAGGTCACGATGATCCTGATCGGCCAATATGACTCGCCGTTCGCGCGCCGCGTCGCCGTCGCGCTGCGCACCTACGGCTTCGCCTACGACCACCGGCCGTGGTCCACCTTCGGCGATGCGGACCGGATCGCCGCATACAACCCGCTGCGGCGCGTGCCGACCCTGGTGCTGGACGACGGCGAGGTGCTGATCGAAAGCTCGGCCATCCTCGACCATCTGGACGAGATGGCGGGTCCCGGCGCGGCCCTGATCGCGCGCCAGGGCCCGGAGCGCCGGGCGGCGCTCAAGGTCTGCGCCCTGGCCACCGGGCTCTGCGACAAGCTGGTCGCCCTGGTCTATGAGCGCGTGCTGCACGAGGCGACGTCCGAGGTGTGGATCACCCGCTGCGAGACCCAGGCGGGCGGCGCGCTGGACGCCCTGGAAGCCGACCGGGCGCGGCGGTCCACGGCATTCTGGTTCGGCGAGCGGCTCGGCCACGCGGACATCGTCGTGGCCTGCGCCATGCGGTTCCTGCGCGAGGCGCACCAGGAACTCTACCAGGTCGGCCGGTGGCCCAGCCTGGTGGAGCAGGCGGCGCGCTGCGAAGACCTGCCGGCCTTCAAGGCCGTGGTGCAACGCTTCGACCCGCCGAAGCGCTGATCAGGCGGACACGAGGAACCGGTAGTCGCCGGAGCCGACGTCGGCGACCAAGGCGCCGGCCTCGCGGCGGACCTCGCCAGCGAACGGCCGCCCTCCTTCGGACAAGGCCTGATCGGGTCCGGCCGGCAGGCGCACCGTCGCGGCGGTGTTGGCCGGCAGGGTCAGGTCCAGGCTGAAGCCGCCGCCCGGCTCGCGTCGCCAGGCGGTGGAGATCGGGCCCCGCACGGAGCGGTAGGTTCCGCCGCCGTCCGGCAGGCGCGGATCGTCGAGGGGACGGACGTCCACGTGCTCGAACCCCGGCGCGGCGGGTGCGATGCCGGCCAGGCGGCGGTAGAGGAAGCCGGTCACCGCGCCGTAGGCATAGTGGTTGAAGGAGTTCATGCCGACGTCGCCGGTGTCGCCGTTCCAGCGCTCCCACATGCTGGTGGCGCCGCGTTCGATCATATAGCCCCAGGACGGAAAGCTGGTCTGCAGCAGCAGGCTGACGGCGACGTCCTCGAAACCGTTCTGCGCCAGGGCGTCGAGGATGTAGGGCGTTCCGAGGAAGCCGGTGGACAGATGCCCGCCGCGCGACGCGATGTCCGCCGCCAGCCGCCCGGCGGAGGCGGCGCGCAGGGCTTCGGGGAGCAGACCGAAGCGAAGGGCCAGGACATGGCTGGTCTGGCTGTCGTTGCCGACGGACCCGTCGTCCCGCACGAACTCACGGACGAAGGCCTGGCCGATGCGGGCTCTCAGGTCGGCATAGGCGTCAGCCTCGCCGGCGCGTCCCGTGGCCCGCGCCATCTCGGCCATCAGGGCGGCGTCGTAGGCCCAGAACGCCGTGCCGATCAGGTCCTTGGGCGTGGTGGGATCGCCGGGGCTGACCGCGTCCGGGGCCAGCCAGTCGCCATAGTCGACCCCGCGCCTGTTGCGCCACACCTGGTCGGGATTGTTGGCGCCGATCCAGTCCACCCAGCGGACCATGGCGTCCCACATTTCCTCGATCACCGCGCTGTCGCCGTACTTGCGCCAGACGGTCCAGGGCAGGATCACGCCGGCGTCGCCCCAGCCGGGCGCGCCGTCCCAGCGGGTGTCGAAGGGCGTCACGTCCGGGAAACCGCCCGTGCGGCGCTGGGCGACCCGCACGTCGCCCAGGAACCGCCGGGTGAAGGCGTCCACGTCCATGGTGTAGGAAGCCGCGTCCCAATAGACCTGCGCGTCGCCCATCCAGCCCAGCCGCTCGTCCCGCTGCGGGCAGTCGGTGGGCACGCCGAACAGGTTCGACTTCTGGCTCCAGACGGAGTTGCGCCAGATCTTGTCGATCAGCGGGTTCGAGGTTCGCAGCGTTCCGGTGACCTCGCAGTCGCTGCAGGCGACCACGCCCTCGACGGCGTGGTCGGGCGGCGCGCCGGGATAGCCGGTAAGCTCCACATAGCGGAAGCCGTGATAGGTGAAGCGCGGCTCGAAGGTCTCGTCCGCGCCGCCGCTCAGGATGAACACGTCCGTCGCCTTGGCCCCGCGCAGGTTCTCGGTGCTGATGTTTCCGTCTTTGGCCAGGATCTCGGCGAAGCGCAGTCGGATCTCGCTCCCCGCCGGACCTCGCGCCTTCAGCCGCGCCCAGCCGGCGAAGTTCTGGCCGAAGTCGTAGACATAGGCGCCGGGCGCCGGCTGCGTCACGGCGATGGGCCGCAAACGCTCCAGCGCCCGGATCGGCGGCGAGACCTGCGCCGCGAGCGGAACCTCGGGCGTTTCCACGACCCGCGCCGGCGACCAGGCGCTGTCGTCGAATCCGGAAGCGGACCAACCGGCCTGCTCACGCCGGGCGTCATAGACCTCGCCGGCATAGATCTCGGCGCTGACGATGGCGGACGCCGCGGCGCGCCAGGCGCCGCCGGTGGCCACGACCTCGCGCCGGCCGCCGGCGTAGGTGAGTTCCAGCTGGGCGCGCAGGCGGTTCGGCGGCGGGCCGAAGGCGCCGCGCTCGTTCTTCCAGCCGAAGGCGCTGGAATACCAGCCGTCGCCGAGCATTGCGCCCAGGACGTTGCCGCCGGCCCGGATCAGGTGAGTGACGTCATGGATCTGATAGAGCGCGCGGCGGCTGAAGTCGGTGGACTCCGGGGCGAGGACGGCGTCGCCCACCTTGCGGCCGTTGATGTGCGCCTCGTAGGCGCCGAACGCGGTCACATAGAGCCGCGCGGCGATGGGCAGGCGGTCGCAGGAGAAGGGGCGGCGCAGCAGCGCGGCCGGCTGCGGCGCCGCGGCGTCGGCGCCCTGAGCCAGCGGCGCGGCGATCCAGTCGGCGGTCCAGTCGTGCGAGCCGAGCAGGCCCATTTCCCACCGGGAGCCTTCACTCACGATGGGCTGCGGCTCGCCGGCCAGCCAGACGGTGACCCGCCAGTGGCGCCGATCGCGCGAGCCCGGCGCGGGGCCGTCGTATGCCACATCGACACTGCGCGCGGAGGCGATGCGGCCGCTGTCCCACAGCCAAGGCCCGCCGGCCAGCGCCCGCTCTTCCGCCGCCACCTGAACGCGATAGGCGATCTGCCGGACATCGCGGGTGTCGGACACAATCGCCCAGGAGAACCGGGGCCGCCGGTTTTCCAGTCCCAACGGGCAGTCGATGTAGTCGACGCGAAGTTCAGTCGCCGAAGCCGCCATGACCGCTCTCCGAGACCGCCGCCGGCTCCTGTCTGTCGATCCCGACAGCGTGGTGTCAAGGACGCGCCGTCCGCCGACATCGATGCATCGTGCTCGCGCAAATTGCGATGGGGCTGACAGAGTCGTCCTTCCGCTACCTCGCGTAGAGGTATGAGAACAAAAACAGAACTAATGCTGGACTCGCGACCCGCGCCCGCGCGAGAGTTTCCGCCCACGAACCAGCGGGACCGGAAATCGCCATGGTGAGGCACAGGTACGTCGGCGTGACGGAGCCCCAGGCCGCCTTTCGCGAACTGGCGCCGCTGCGCGAGAAGTTGATCCGCCTGCAGGGCCGGGTGCGGCCGTTCGGCCCGGACTATCTGATCCTGGAAGCGGTGAAGAAGGCGCTGGACACCGCGGCGCACCACTTCACCGGCGATCCGCGGTTCTTCGCGCTGAAGCTGGAGCAGAACCACGCGCCGCAACGCGCGCCGGTCCCCCGGTAGGGCCCCGACCCGAGGACCAGGGCGCGCCGCTGGCCGCCTGGGTCGGGCGCCCGGACGCGAAGGTCCTGCTGGTCTGCGCCGCCTGCACCTGGAGCAGGACCTATGCGGTGGACGCCGTGATCCGCCGGATGCGCGAGCTGAGCGACGGCGACTCCCAGACGGCGGTGGCCGGCGTGGCGCTGCGCGTGCGCTGGCCCTGCCCCTCCTGCGGCCGCATGCGCTGGGGGTCGCGGATCGCGCTCGCGGGAGGCGGCGGCGCGGACGCGCCGCCACAACTCTCGACGGACGGATGGTCTGAAAGCTAGGTTGCCGGCATGTGTAACCGCTACGGCTATCAGCACCCCTATAACGCCCTGGTCGGGGAGTTCTCCGAACTCGGCCCGATCCATTGGGATGGCCTGGAGCCCAACGCACCGCGCGACCAGATCCGGCCGACGGACAAGGCGCCGGTCGTGCGTCCGACGCGCGACGGCGGCTATGAGGTGGCCGAGCTGCGCTGGGGCCTGATCCCCTGGTTCCACAAGAAGCCGGTGAAGGAGTGGAAGCCGCTGACCACCAACGCCCGCTCCGAGACCGTGGCCACCACGGGCGCCTACCGCGACGCGTTCAAGCGCCACCGCTGCCTCGTGCCGGCCACCAGCTTCTATGAGTGGACCGCCAACCCGGACGACCCCAAGGGCCGCAAGCTGATGTGGAAATTCACCGTCCCGGCCCAGGAGACTTTCGCCTTCCCGGGCCTGTGGGACCGGGCCGACACGCCGGACGGACCCATCGAGAGCTACACCCTGCTGACCACCGCCGCCGGCCCGGACATGACGGCCTACCACACTCGCCAGCCGGTGATCCTGGACCGCGCCGACTGGAGCGAGTGGCTCGACTTGACGCACGACCCCTCGCCGCTGCTGCACGCGGGGGCCGCCGGGTCTATCGTGGCCGAGCGCTTCACTGACGCGACCTAGTCCGCCGGTGGCCACGCAGTTATGCCGTGTGCGGCGCGACCTGTTTATGCCGTGTACTGCAGGATTGCTGTAGCAGCGCCTAGAGTTCCCTCCGATAAACGAGGAACCCGGACTTGTCGGCGACCTGATCGTACAGCCGCATGGCGACCTCGTTGGTCTCGTGGGTCTGCCAGTACACACGGGTCGAGCCTGACGCCCTGGCGATCTTATACACCGCCTCGATGAGCGCCCGGCCGACGCCGCCGCCACGGGCGTCCTGGGCGGTGAACAGATCCTGCAGGTAGCAGATCGGCCCGGCCATGGTGGTGCTGCGGTGGAAGAGGTAGTGCACCAAGCCGACCAGCCGGCCGTCCCGCTCCGCCACCAGGGCGCCCATGGGCTCGTAGCCGTCGAAGAAGCGCTCCCAGGTCAGCAGGGTGACATGCTCCGGCAGGGCCGTGGGGCCGGAGCGGCCGTAGAAGGTGTTGTAGCCGTCCCACAGCGGCAGCCAGGCGTCGAAGTCGGCGCGGACGACGGGTCGGACGACAAGGGACTGGGGCATCAGGACGCCGTCGCCGTCGCCGCTTCCCGGGTGAGCCGAATCTCCGGCGCGCCGGCGATCAGCCGCCCCACCACGGCGGCCCCGGCGAAGCCACGGCTGCGCACCAGCGCGAGGATCGCGTCCACCTGCGCCGGGTCGGCGGCGATCAGCAGGCCGCCGCTGGTCTGGGGATCGGTGAGGATGTCGCGCCGCCAGTCCGGCAGGGCGCCAGCCGGCGCGCGTACGGCCTCGGCGTAGCTGGCCCAGTTGCGCGCGGAGGCGCCTGTGCGCACCCCCTTGCGCGCCAGGGCCTCGACGCCGGGCAGCAGGGGCGCCGCGTCGCCATCGATCTCCGCCGACAGTCCCGAGCCGCGGCAGATCTCCAGCGCATGGCCCAGCAGGCCAAAGCCGGTGACGTCAGTGACCGCGTGGACGCCCGCCAGACCCGGCAGCTCCTGGCCTACGGAGTTCAGCTGGGTCGTGGAGGCGATCAGGGCCTGGTAGCCCGCCGGGTCGAGACGATCCTGCTTGAACGCCGCGCTGAACACCCCGACGCCCAGCGGCTTGGTCAGGATCAGCACGTCGCCGGCCCGCCCGGTGCTGTTCTTCAGCACCCGGTCGGGGTGGGCCAGGCCCAGGGCGACAAGACCATAGATCGGCTCGACGCTGTCGATGGAATGTCCGCCGGCGATGGGAATCCCCGCCGCCGCGCACACCGACGCTCCGCCGGCCAGGATGGCGCGGATGTCGCGCAGGGGCAGCTTGCCGATGGGCATGCCGACGATGGCCAGGGCGAAGATCGGCGCGGCGCCCATGGCGTAGATGTCGGACAGGGCGTTGGTCGCCGCGATGCGCCCGAAGTCGAAGGGGTCGTCCACCATGGGCATGAAGAAGTCGGTGGTGGCGACCAGGGCCTGCTGATCGTTCAGCCGCCAGACGGCGGCGTCATCCGAGGTCTCGGTTCCCACCATCAGATCGGCGAAGGCCGCGGCCGCCGGCACGCCCGCCATGATGTCGCGCAGCACTGCCGGGGCGATCTTGCAGCCGCAGCCGCCGCCATGGGCGAGGGAGGTGAGGCGCGGGACCTGCGACATGGGCGGGCGTCCTTCGAACTAGCCGCGGGAAAGGTTCGGTATATAGCAACCGCACGCCTTGCAGGACCCCGCGAACCACCGACCCATGAGCATCGAGGTCATCTCCAGCGCCGATCCGGCCGGTCTCGAGCGGTTCGACGCGATCATCGACGTGCGCAGCCCCGCGGAATTCGCCGAGGACCATGTGCCGGGCGCCGTGAACCTGCCGGTGCTGACCAACGAGGAGCGCGCCGAGGTCGGGACCATCTATGTCCAGCGGTCGCGCTTCCTCGCCCGACGGATCGGCGCGGCGCACGTGGCGCGCAACATCGCGCGGCACCTGGAGACCGCGTTAGCCGACTGGACCGGCGCCTTCGCGCCGCTGGTCTACTGCTGGCGCGGCGGCCAGCGGTCGAACGCCATGGCCACCATCCTGTCCCAGGTGGGCTGGCGCACCACCGTGCTGGAAGGCGGCTACAAGACCTACCGGCGGATGGTGCAGCGCAGGCTCTACGACGAGGTGTTCGGCCTGAGGCTGGTGCTGCTGGGCGGCGGCACCGGCACGGCCAAGACCGAGATGCTCGGCCGGCTGGCGAAGCGGGGGCTGCAGGTGCTGGACCTCGAGGGCCTCGCTGCGCACCGCGGCTCGCTGTTCGGCGGCTTCGCGGGCGAGCCCCAGCCCAGCCAGAAGATGTTCGAGAGCCGGCTGCTCGCCGCGCTGGACGCCCTGGATCCCACGCGCCCGGTCGTGGTGGAGGCGGAGTCCAGCAAGATCGGCGAGCGGATGACGCCGCCGGCGCTGTGGAAGCTCATGCAGAGCGCCCCGCGCATCGAACTCGTCGCGCCCCGCGCGGAGCGCGCCCGCTATCTCATCTCCGCCTACAAGGACATCGTCGAGAACCGCGCGGCGCTGGAGGAGGCGTTCGGCCGCCTGCCCACCCATCCCGGCCGCGAGCGCCTGGAAGGCTGGCGCAAACTGGCCGACGCCGGCGAGTTCGCGGCCCTGGCCGAGGCCCTGGTCGAACTGCACTACGATCCAGCCTACGCCCGCTCGAGCAAGAAGGACGGCCGCCCGAAGCTGGGCGTCGTGGCCATGGAGACGCTGTCCGACGCGAACCAGGAAACGGCGGCGGACGAGATCGTGAGGCTGGTCGGAACGCTGGGCGGCTTCGATTGACCTACGCCGCCTCGAACACCGCCGCGATGCCCTGCCCACCGCCGATGCACATGGTCTCCAGGCCATAGCGGCCGTCGCGGCGCTTAAGCTCGCGCAGCAGATTGGCGAGGATGCGCCCACCGGTGGCCCCGATGGGATGGCCGAGCGAAATTCCCGAGCCGTTGACGTTCAGCCGGTCGCGCTCGTCCCAGCCCCAGCCCTTCAGCACCGCCAGCACCTGCGGCGCGAAGGCCTCGTTCAGCTCCACGAGGTCGATGTCATCCCAGCCCATGCCGGTGCGGGCGAACAGGCGCTTCACGGCGGGCACCGGGCCGATGCCCATGCGCGACGGCTCGCAGCCTGCCGCCGCCCATCCGACGAACCAGCCCATGGGCGCCAGGCCGAGCTCGGCCAGCTTGTCCTCGGCCACCACCAGACAGGCGGCGGCGGCGTCGTTCTGCTGGCTGGCGTTGCCGGCGGTGACCACGCCGCCCTTCTCGATGGGCTTGAGGGCGCCGAGGCTCTCGGCCGTGGCGTCGGCGCGCACGCCCTCGTCGCGGGCGAAGACGATCGGATCGCCGCGCCTTTGCGGCACCGGAACGGGCACGGTCTCGTCGTCGAACTTGCCGGCTTCCCAGGCCGCGGCGGCGCGTTGATGGCTCATCGCGGCGTATTCGTCGCATTCCTCGCGGGAGATCTGATAGTCGCGGGCCAGGTTGTCGGCCGTTTCGATCATCCCGGAGATCACGCCGAAGCGGGAAATCGGCTGGCTCATCACCCGGCCGCGAGCCAGGCGGTCGTGCAGGGTGACCGAGCCTGCCCGCGCGCCCGCGCGCATGTCGGTGGTGTAGTATTCGGCGTTGCTCATGCTCTCCACGCCGCCGGCGATGACCACGTCGGCGGCGCCTGTCTGCACCATCATGGCCGCGTCGATCACCGCCTGCAGGCCCGAGCCGCAGCGCCGGTCGAGCTGGTAGCCGGGGATGCTGATCGGCAGGTCCGCCGCGAGCGCCGACCACCGCGCGATGCAAGGCGCCTCGCCGTTGCCGTAGCCCTGGGCGAAGATCACGTCGTCGATCTTCTCGGGATCGATCTTGGTGCGCTCCACCAAGGCCCTGATGATGTGCGCGCCCAGTTCGCCCGCCTGGACGCCGGCCAGCGCCCCCAGGAACTTGCCCACGGGCGTGCGGATCGGGGAGACGATGGCGGCGCGTTTCATGGGGACACCTGCGGACGGACGGTGGGGAACATCAGCGCGAGCGTTAGGGTCCGGCCGGGCGAGGAGTCAACCGGGCGAACGCGACGCAGAGGCGCCACGCGGCGCCTGCAACACCGGCTGTTTGGGCGCGCCGGGGCGACGCCCATTGCGCGGACCATTCAACCGGCGATAGAAATGGGCCCGGTTAGCCCCGCGGCCGAAGTGGACGACCTGCATCACTACACGCATGAGCCGCACCCCCAACTCACTGCGTTCACGATCCCCGAACCTGGCCGGCCGGCGCAGGAACGCGCTGCTGCTGATCCCGGCGTTCGTCTTCATCGGCCTGATCTGGGCCGGCGAAGTTTGGCTGCTGAATTGGATTCAGGCGTCGCGCTGCCCGACCGGCGCGTTTCTCTCGACCATGCCCGAAGCGACAACGCTCGTCATGGTGCTGCCGCCATCGCTGCCGGCGATCGGACTTGGGTTGATCGTCGCCAACGCCCTGACCCGGCCGATCCCCGCCGTGCGCCGTTTCTTCGAGCAGGGCCAAGGTCCGAACGCCGCGCGCGGCTATCGCAGCGGCCAGGTCGCCTTGTTGCGGATCACCGTCGCCATCGCGGCGATCGTCCTGCCGCTCAGCCTCGTGGCCGGCCTGCAGCAGATCTGCCTCACGCCGGACGGCCTGTTCTACAGGAACGCCCCCTGGGAAGGCCTGCGCGAATACCCCTGGAGCACAGTCACAGGACTCACCACTGGCTGCTGGCCCTCGAGGGGCGACTGGAACACCTCCTACACTCTGACCTTCCGTGACGGTCCGAGGGTCGATGTCATGGGCGGGGTGGGCAGCGCCTGGCGTGCGAGGCCGCAGATTGTCACCGCGCTGCACGGCCGCCCGATCGAGTTCGACGACAGCGCCGTCAGCGCGCGCTGCGGCGTCGCCTATCGCGACATGCTGACGTCGCCGCCGTGACCGACTCCGCGCCTGACGCTGCGGGGCGAACCAGCTTTCCCTTGCCCCGTTGTGTCCCGCCTCGATAGGGTCGTCCGTACGATACAACCGATGCGTATGACCGGGAGCAAGACCAGCGATGGCGATTTCACTCTATGACATGACCGTGGGCTCCTACCTGCAGACGCTGGGCGGGGTCGCCGGTTTCCTCGAACGCGGCGCGGCCCACTTCCGCGACAACAACATCGATCCCGGCGAAATCGTCGAGACCCGGCTCTACGACGACATGCTGCCGTTCCGCTTTCAGATTGTCTCGGTGGCGCACCACTCGAAGGGCGCCATCGAGGGCGTGAAGGCCGGTCAGTTCGGCCCGCCCAGCGACCAGCGGCCGCACGACTATCCCGCCCTGCAGGCGCTGGTGAACGAGACGCGCGAAGCGCTGCAGAAGGTGACGCCGGAGGAGGTGAACGCCCTGGAGGGCAAGGACGTCGTCTTCCAGATCCGCGACTTCAAGGTGCCCTTCACCGCCGAAGGCTTCCTGGCGAGCTTTTCCCTGCCCAACTTCTATTTCCACGCCACCACCGCCTACGACATCCTGCGCTCCAAGGGCGTGCCGCTGGGCAAGCGCGACTTCATGGGCCAGATGCGCACGAAGGCCTGACGCCGGCCAGGTTCACATCCGCAATTTGTAAGCGTCGCTCGCCACAATATTAACGCGAATTCACCCCCCTTCGCCGACCCGCGTCGCTAGTTTGGGCTTTGCGGAGGATTCACAATGAAACGACTGCTGTTTGGCCTCATCGGGCTGTTCGTAGTCGCCGGATGCGGCCCGGCGCGAAGCCAGCTCCCGGCCTATCACGGCGACCCCCAGGTGCGGGGATCGGTGGTCAGCGTCGAGCACGTGGGCGCTCACTCCGCCATCGAGATCCGCGCCCTGCTCTGGGTCGCCAAGGTGCCCGCCCAGGTGTCGAAGTCCGTCGACCTCTACCGGATCACCTATTGGTCGCGAACCAACGGCAAGCCTGTCCTGGTGTCGGGTCTGATGAGCCTGCCCGACCGGGGGCCGCCGAAGGGAACGGTGCTGTGGATGCACGGCACCAACTACGACCGCAAGGGTTCGGTGTCGCACCCGAGCACCGAGGAAGGCGTCCTGCTCTCCGGCGTGTTCGCGGGCGGCGGCTACCTGTTCGTCGCCCCCGACCTGTTGGGACTCGGCGTCTCAAAGGCGCCGCAGGCCTATCTGTACAACCCCAGCACGATCGATGTGACGCTGGACTTCCTGCGCGCCGCCCAGATCGTCTCCAAGGACCTCGGCCGACCATGGAACCCCAACCTCTATGTCGCGGGCTTCTCGCAAGGCGGCCATTCCGCCGCCGTCATCGCTCGGGAGCTTGAGCGTCTTGACGATCCGCAATGGCGGCTGAAGGCCGCGGCCGGCATCGAGGGCGCCTACAATCTCGCCGACGTCAGCATGCCGGTAGCGATGGGCGGGTCGTCCAGCGGCCATCCGGTCTATCTGACCCTCCTCGCCCTGTCCTATGCGACCTACTACGGCCAGCCCCTGGACAGCGTGTTCAACCCGCCGAGCGCCGCCCGCGCACGGACCCTGTTCGACGGCGACCACGGCGACCAGATCCAGGGTCACATGCCGGCCAACCCCCGCGACCTCTTCACACCCGAGTTCCTCCAGGCCTACGACCACAAGCAGCCCAACTGGTTCACCGACGCGGAGCGGGCGAACGAAGCCTACATGTGGGCGCCGAAGGCGCCTTTCCGCGCCTACTACGGGGACAAGGACGTGGACGTGTCGCCCGACGACGCCAAGGGCTTCGTCAGCGAGGCGCGGCGGCGGGGCGGCGACGCCGAGGCGGTTCCGGTGGGACCGTACGACCATACCGAGTCGGCTTTCCATGCGGTCCCAATGGTGCGCCGCTGGTTCGACACTCTGAGCGCCTCGCCGGCGCCCTGAACGTCCCGCTCAGACGATGGACTCGGCGCGCAGGTCGGCGATCGCCCGGGCGTCGTAGCCCAGTTCCGACAGGATCGCGTCGGTATGCTCGCCCAGGATCGGCGCGCGGTGCTCGATGGCGCCGGGCGTCTGCGACAGCTTCACTGGCGCGCGCGCCAGTGGCGCCGGCTTCGGCAGGCCCGGGAAGTCCACGGGCTGCAGGAACTGCATGGCCCGCACATGCGGATCGTCCAGGGTCTGCTGCGGTTTGAGCACCGGACCGGCGGGGATCATCGCCTTGCCGAGGATGTCCAGCGCCTCGCCGCAGGTGCGTTCCGCGCACCAGCGGCCCATGCGCTCGGAAATGACCGCGCCGTTGTCGCCGCGCGAGATGTCGTCCTTGAAGCGCGGGTCGGCGAGCCACTGGTCCTCGCCCATCAACTGCGCCCACCGCCGATAGAGCGGCTCGCCGATCACCTGCACCAGGATCCAGCCGTCGCGGGTGCGGAAGATGTCCACCGGCGCGGCGGTCTGGCCGCGGTTGCCCGTGGGGACCCGGTTGATCCCCAGCACGTCCTGCTCGATCAGCAGCGCGTTGCCGACGGTGAGCGCGGTGGCCAGCAGCGCGCCTTCCACCACCTGGCCGCGGCCTGTCTGCTGCCGAGCCATCAGGGCCAGGACCGTGCCGTAGGCGCAGTGCAGCGCGGTGCCGAAGTCCACCCAGGGCGCCTGGAACCGGTAGGGCCGCCCGCCGTCCGCGTCGGAGGTCATATAGGCCGCGCCGGACATCACCTGGCCGATGCCGTCGAAACCCACGCGCTCGCTGTACGGGCCGCCGCGGCCATAGGCGGTGACCATGGTCAGGATGATGTCCGGCCTCGCGGCGGCGAGGCTCTCGTAGTCCAGTTTCATCGCCGCCAGCGTCTGCGGCGGCAGATTGGCCACCACCACGTCCGCCGTGGCCACCAACCGGCGCACCACCTCCTGGCCGGCGGGTTTCATGGGGTCCAGCGTCATGCCGCGCTTGTTGCGGTTCATCTGCAGGAACAGGCCGCCTTCCATCGTCTCGGTGAGCGGCGCCTGCACGCGATCCTCGCCGCCGGAGCGCTTCTCGATGCGGATCACGTCCGCGCCGAACTCCGCGAGCAGCGAGGCGCAATAGGGCCCGGCGATGTACCGCCCGAAGTCCAGGACGCGAACGCCCGACAGCACGCCCTTCATGGCCGCTCCCCGCTACCCAAGATCGTCAAAGTCCTAACCGCGGTACCGGCGCTGCAGCTTGCGCATGCCGCCGATCCAGCGGTTGTAGTCGCCAGTCTTGCGCCGCATGTACTCGAGCACCTCGGGGTGCGGCAGAACGAGAAAGTCCTCCGCCTCGATGGCCCGCACGCAGGCCTCGGCCACCGCCTCCGGCTCGATCATGCCGTCGACGCTGGCGACGCCATCGGGATTGCCGGCGGTCATCGCCGTGCGCACCGCCTGCGGGCAGAGCACCGAGACCCTGATCCCCGCATCGCCGTGGGTGATCGCCAGCCACTCGGCCAGGGCCACCGCGGCGTGCTTGGTCACCGCATAGGGGGCCGAGCCGATCTGCGAAAGCAGGCCCGCCGCCGATGCGGTGTTCAGCAGGTATCCGCCGCCGCGCTCGATCATCCGAGGCACGACGTGCCGCGCCGCCCAGACGTGCGCCATGACGTTGATGTCCCAGATGCGCTGCCAGCGCTCGTTGGACACCTCCGCCCCGCCGCCGATGCCGATGCCGGCGTTGGAGCAGAACAGGTCGATAGGCCCATGGTCGGCCTCCACCGTCTCGACCAGATGCTGGATGTCGGCCTCCTTGCCGACATTGGTCTCGAACGCGACGCCGCCGATCTCCGCCGCTACCGCGCGCACGCCGTCGCCGTTGAGGTCCGAGCAGACCACCAGCTTGGCGCCGTCCTGGGCGAACCGGCGCGCCAAGGCCCGCCCGATGCCGCTCGCCGCGCCCGTCACCACCACGATCCGATCCTTGACCAGCATGCGTCCCGTCCTTGTCCGCGCTTGCTCACTTGCCGGGCGAACCATAGGCGGCGAACCGCGAGCCCGTCCATCGAGGGATGGCGCGCGAGATCGGGCGGAGGTGTTACACCTCTAGGCCCCACCGGAGATCCCCATGGCGACCGAAACCCGCTCCCCCGCCGCTACGCATCGGATGTGCGAGCAGCGCTGGTTCGAGGACTTCCAGCTGGGCGAGCGGTTCGTGCTGCCGTCGCGCACCATGACCGAGGCCCTGTTCGCCGCGTTCCAACTGGCCAGCGGCGACAACCATCCGATCCACTACGACGTGGAGTACTGCCGCGCTCACGGCATGCCGCACATGCTGGCCCACGGCTTCCAGGTGCTGATCCAGACCGCCGCCGGCGCGGGCCTGTTTCCGCACATGGTGGAGGACAGCCTGAAGGGCTTCATCGAGCAGAGCAGCCGGTTCCTCGGGCCGGTCTACGCGGGCGACACCCTCTACTGCTCGCTGACCGTCGCCGAACTGGTCGCCCAGCGCACCACCGGCGTGCTGGCGATGCGCTCCGAGGTGCTGAACCAGCGCGGCGAACTGGTGATGGACGGGGTGCAGAAATACCTGCTGAG
Organism: Caulobacterales bacterium; assembly: GCA_044445825.1. Lineage (GTDB taxonomy): Bacteria > Pseudomonadota > Alphaproteobacteria > Caulobacterales > Caulobacteraceae > Acaudatibacter. The sequence continues at coordinate 636 of JBIOEG010000037.1, read as the reverse complement.
GCGCCGCCCCTGATCGGTCCGGATCACCTGTTCCGACCTGTTATTCACCTGTTCCACCTGTTATTTCGGTGTTTTTTCCACCTGTTACGGTCTGGAAGCCGTGATTGTTCAATGGGTTGTGGTCACCTGATATCCGCCAGGAACAGGTGATAACAGGTGATAACAGGCGCCAAACAGGCCTGTTATCGATGCATAACAGGTGCGCAACAGGTGGCGGCGGACGCCAGCGCACCCCAACCCCCAATCCGAAATTCCCCGCGCAAGCGGGGACCCAGGCTTTTTTTGTTTGTTCCTTCCGTCCACACCCTCGCGGACCCAACCGATTGCAAAAAAGCCTGGGTCCGCGCTTTCGCGGGGAATCTCGGGTGTGGGGGATCGGGAACCTGGCTGTGCGGGCGAGCGCCCGCCGGTCACCGGCCGCGCGCAACATTCGTTTCACGATGTCAAAGACCACGGCCAACCCGCGGGCCAGCCCGCTCCACGTCACCACGCGCCCGCTGATTTGGCGAGGCCGCCGGGAAGGATAGGGGAACCACGAAAAACACGAAAAGCACGAACACGTCGGCGCGACTCTCAGCCACCGCCGGAACAACGCCCGCGTTCGTGTGGTTCGTGTTTTTCGTGGTTCCCCTAACC
>JBIOEG010000036.1:0-43461 GCA_044445825.1 Caulobacterales bacterium | reverse complement strand
TGCGCCCGCTGATTTGGCGAGGGCGGAAGGGAAAAGCAGGAACCACGAAAAACACGAAAACCACGAACAGGTCGGCGCGACTCTCAGCCACCGCCGACACAACGCCCGCGTTCGTGTGGTTCGTGTTTTTCGTGGTTCCCCCTACCCTTCGTCACCCCGGAAAGGCCGCAGGCCTTATCCGGGGCCAGACCCGCCGGTTCATAGACGCCGTCCAACGAGGCAGGGGCCGCTACAGCGGTCGGACCTTCAGCCGGGCGCCGCCCACCAGGGCCACCACCTCGACCTTGTCCTTGGCCGCCAGGGCGCCCTCGCCGTCCAGTTCTGCCGACCATTCCTTGCCGTCGACGAACACCCGGCCGAGGCCGTCCTTGAACGTCGCCGCGGCTTCGCCGTGCTTGCCGATCACGCGGTTGCGCCGGTCGTTGATGTCCTCGTGCGGCTTCGCCGACGCGCGCGTCAGGTACCGGCGGCCCACATAGGTGGCGATGATGCCGACCACGGCGAAGATCACCGCCTGCCAGAGGAAGCCGATGTGGACGACCAGGTTCAGCACCGCCACGGCGGCGGCGGACCCGGCGGGCCACAGCAGCCAGCCCGAGCCGGTGCTGAGTTCCGACACCAGGAACACCGCCCCGATGGCGATCCAGATCCAGAACGGATGAGCGAAGGCGAAGGCGCTGGCGGCGTCCATGGCGGTCAACTCCCTGCGGCAGGTCTAGGCGTTGTCGGCGGCGCGGCCGTCGGACGAGAGCCGCCAGGCGGCACGGGTCCCTGGGCGCTGCGCACCAGTTCGGTGATCCCGGCGATGGAGCCGGCGATGCTGGCGAAGTCGGCGGGAATGATCACCGTCCGCTGCTGGTTGGAGTCCGCCAGCTTGCCGAAGGCTTCCACGTACTTCTGGGCCACGAAATAGTTCAGGGCGTTGACGCTGCCGGTCTCGATGGCGTCGGAGACCACCTTGGTCGCCTGGGCCTCGGCGCCGGCCAGCCGTTCACGGGCCTCGGCGTCGCGGAACGCGGCCTCCTTGCGCCCCTCGGCCTGCAGGATGGCCGACTGCTTGGCGCCCTCGGCGCGGGTGATGGCGGCCTGCCTCTCGCCTTCCGCCTCGGTGATCACCGCGCGCCGCTCGCGCTCGGCCTTCATCTGCCGGGTCATGGCGTTGGTGATGTCCGGCGGCGGCTGCAGGTCCTTGATCTCGATCCGCGCCACCTTCACCCCCCAGGGGCTGGTGGCCTCGTCGATCACCGCCAGCAGGCGCGTATTGATGTGCTCGCGGTTGGACAGCACCTCGTCCAGCTCCATCGAGCCCACCACGGTGCGCAGGTTGGTCATGGTCAGCTGGGTGATGGCGCTGCTCAGATTGGCCACGCGATAGGCCGCGGCGGCGGCGTCCATCACCTGGATGAACACGATGGCGTCCACCTGGACGCCCACGTTGTCCTTGGTGATCACCTCCTGCTGCGGCACCGGCAGAACCTGCTCCATGACACTGATCTTGCGCCCGATGGCCTCCACGAAGGGGGTCAGGACGGTGATGCCGGGTTTCAGCGTGCGGGTGTACCGGCCGAAGCGCTCCACGGTGTACTCATAGCCCTGCGGCACGATCCGGATGACGCGTGAGGCGAGGTAGACCGCCAGCACCAGGACCAGAATGACCGCAACCAGACCCAAAACAGCAGGCAAGACACCCTCCCGACCCTCGATTTGAGCCAAGCTTAGCGGAACGCGCGAACGCCCGCCATTGCTCGCGCAAAAAGGTCAGGCGGGAACCCGGCTCGCCGCGCGCAGGGCGGCCAGGCGGTCGATGGACGCCTCGGCCTCGGCCATGATGCGGCGCACGATCTCGCCCGCGGGCAGCACTTCGGTCACGCCGCCCGCCGACTGGCCCATGGCGAAGCAGGATTTGTCCGGGTCGAGGCCTTCCAGCTGGCCGCCGATGCCGCCCATCACCCCGGCCCGGTGGGAGATGCCCGCCTGCATGGGGAACGGCTGGATGTCCTGTGGCCGGCTCTCCCAGTCGGCGACATAGGGGTTCTTCCTCACCCGCATCGGCTTGCCCGAGTAGCAGCGGGTGCGCACGGTGTCCTCGTCGGAGGCCTCCAGGATGGCCTCGTGGTACATGGCCGCGGCGTGGGCCTCCTTCGATGCGATGAACCGCGTGCCCATCCACACGCCGACGGCCCCCAGGGCCAGGGCGGCGGCGAGGCCGCGCCCGTCGTAGAGGCCGCCGGCGGCGACCACGGGGATCTTCACGGTCTCCACCACCTGCGCCACCAGCGGCATGGTGCCCACCAGGCCGGTATGGCCGCCGCCCTCGCCGCCCTGGCAGATCACCGCATCGCAGCCGGCCTGCTCGGCCTTCACCGCATGCTTGGTCGCGCCGCACACCACCATCACCTTCAGCCCCGCCTTCTTCAGCCGCTCCATGATCGGCATGGGCACGCCGAGGCCGGCGATGAAGGCGCTGGCGCCCTCGGCGATGATGATCTCCACCGAGGCGGTGAGCGATTCCGGCGAAGCCGCGAGCAGGTCGACGCCGAACGGCCGGTCGGTGAGCTTGCGCACCTTGCGCATCTCCTCGCGGATGAACTCCGGCTGCCGCCCGGCCATGCCCAGCACGCCATAGCCGCCGGCGTTGGACACCGCCGCCGCCAGCTCGCCGTAAGACACCCCGCCCATGCCGGCCAGCATGATCGGGTGCTGGACGCCCAGCAGGTCGCAGAGCTTGGTGTGCAGGGTCATGGCGGGTCTCCCAAAATGTTGCGCCAAGCGCCTCGGCGCGGCCTGAATACGGTGCTGACGACGGCGTTGGCGGATCAGAAGATCGCGTAGCCGCCGTCGATGATGAAGCTGTCGCCGGAGTGGTAGCGCGAGGCGTCGGAGGCCAGGTAGACGGCGATGCCGCCGAAGTCCTCCGGCTCGCCCCAGCGGCGCGCCGGCACCCGGGGAATGACCTTCTCGGCGAAGGCGGGGCTCTCCTGCGCGCCGGCGGTCATGTCGGTGGCGATCCAGCCCGGCAGCACGGCATTGGCGCGCACGCCGTAGCGGGCGTGCTCCACGGCGATGGCCTTGATCATCGAGATCACCCCGCCCTTGGTAGAGGCGTAGGCCTCGTTGCGCGCCGCGCCGGAGATGGCCGACAGCGAAGAGGTGACCACCAGGGAGCCGCCAGGATCGCCCGCCTGGGCGCGGGCGACCATGTGCTTGCAGGCCTCGCGCAGGGTGAAGAACACGCCTTCCATGTTGACGCCCATCACCCGGCGCCAGGTCTCGATGGTCATCTCGGAAAATGAGCGCGCGCCGCCGCCGATGCCGGCGTTGGCGATCACCGTGTGCACCGCGCCCATCTTCTCCACGGCCTCCTGCATGCCGCGGATCACCGCCTGCTCGTCGGCGACGTTCACCTGCTGGACCAGCACGCGCACGCCATGGCCTTGCAGCCTGGCTTCGGCCTTGGCGTTGTGCTCGGCGTTGGAGCCCCAGATCACCACGTCCGCCCCCGCCTGGGCCAGGGCCTCGGCCATGCCGAACCCGATGCCGCGGTTGCCCCCGGTGACCAGGGCCACCTTGCCCTGCAGATTGAACGGCGCGTAGGCCATTGGCGTTTCCCCTGACGGCGATGTTTCGCCAGCACAAGCCGCCTTACGCGGGGTGGGTCAAGCCTTGGAGCACGGTCGGGTAGGCCTGCGCGGTGGTGAGTCAGCAAGGTTCAACCACAAAGCACACGAAGGACACGAAGGGGTCCGTGGTCGCCCGCGCGCCAGCGCGATGAATTCCCCTCGACCTCAGACGGATGTCCGCGCGCCTGCGGCGCGCCTTCGTGTCCTTCGTGTCCTTAGTGGTGAATTACGACCTCGACCCAGCCGCGGCGCGATCTGAACCGCCGACTGTCCGCTACCTCCCCGTAAACGCCGGCGCGCGTTTTTCCAGGAAGTGGGCCACGCCCTCCTTGAAGTCCTCGGAGGCCAGGCTGACGGCCATGTCGCGGTTGGCGCTGTCGATGGCCTGGCCCAGGGTCTGGAACTGGCCGTTCCAGATCTCGCGCTTCATCTCGCGCAGGGAGCGCGGCGAGACCTCCCTGGCGAGCATCCTGGCGTAGGCCGCCACCTCGTCGGCGAAGGCGGCGAACGGGATGGTGCGGTTGACCAGGCCGATCTCGGCGGCCTCGGTGGCGCTCACCCGGCGGGCGGAGAACAGCAGGTCGGCCGCGCGGCCGACGCCCACCAGGCGCGGCAGCAGCCAGCTTACTCCATGCTCGGCCACGAGGCCGCGGCGCGAGAAGGACGTGGTGAACACCGCTGCGTCAGAGGCAATGCGGATGTCGGCGTAGAGGGCGATGACCAGTCCAAGGCCGGCGCAGGCGCCGTTGATCGCCGCGATGATCGGCTTGGGCACCGAGGGGAAGTAGGAATAGGTCTTCTGGAAGCTGGGGTCCGCGCCGGCGTCGAACGGCGCCTCGCGCGCCGCCTGCTGGCCGCCGGCGGCCTGGATGTCCTGCAGCGTGCCCATGTCCGCCCCGGCGCAGAAGCCGCGCCCGGCGCCGGTGAGCACGATCACCCGCACGGCGGCGTCGTCCGACGCCTCGCGCATGGCGGACTTCACCTCGCTGTGCATGCGCCCGGTCCAGGCGTTCAGCTTGTCCGGCCGGTTGAGCGTGATCGTCGCCACGCCGTCGTCGACGCCATAGAGGATGTGCTCGTAGGCCATGATCTGTCCTCCCGCATTGTCGGTCGCGAACATAGCCCCAACGACGGGGCGCGACAGCGACGATTTGCGCGGGCCGGCGCCTGGCGCGCCGTCGCCCGCCGATCAATTCACCGCGGGCCGGCCACGGAAGCGTTGTCAATCCGGCGCCGAGGTATAGGTTGCCGTTGATCAGACAAAAGAGCGGCCCTGGATTGCGAAACCGGGCTGTTTCAGGCGCCGTAAGGGAAACAACATGCCGGAAGTCACAACTGCCGCCAAGCCTCTGCCGGTGGTGTCGTTCCTCAAGATCCCCGACGCGGGCGATCCCTATCTCGAAGGCTCGAGGTGCGGGAAATGCGGTGAGACCTTCCTGGGTCCGCGCCAGGTCTGCGCCGCCTGCGGGACGCGTGACCAGATGAAGACGGTGAAGCTGTCCAACAACGGCAAGCTCTACAACTGGACCGTGGTCTACCGGAACTTCCCCGGCGTCGAAGTGCCGTTCATCTCGGCCATCGTCGATCTCGAAGGCGGCGGGACGCTGAAGGGCAATCTGGTGGACATGCTGCCCAGCCCCGAGGCCATCAAGTTCGACTTGCCGGTCAAGGTCGTCTACCGGGACGCCGGCCGCAAGGACAAGGAGGGCCACTCCTACCTGTCCTACTTCTTCACACCCGCCAACTGACCTCCCCTGACATCAAAGCCCCAGGAACCCACGCCATGACCGAAGTCTATGTGGTCGGAACCGACATGATCAAATTCGGCCGGTTTCCCGACCGGACCGTCCCCGAACTCGGCGCCCAGGCGGCGCTGATGGCCCTCGACGACGCGGGCCTGACCATCCACGACATGCAGGCCCTCTATTGCGGCAACCTCGGCGAGGCCTCGGCCATGGTCGGCCAGCGGGTGCTGCGCGAGATCGGCCAGACCGGCATTCCGGTGGTCAATTGCGCCAACGCCTGCGCCACCGGGGCGACGGCCTTCCGCGAAGGCTGGATGGCCATCAAGGCCGGCGTCTACGACATGGTGCTGGCGGTCGGCGTCGAGCAGATGGGCCGCGGCCTGCTGGGCGGCGGGGGCGGCGGCGCCGGCATCCCCACCGAGGGCCTGCTCGGCTCGGGCACCATGCCCGCGACCTTCGCCCACGTGGGCATGGAGCACACCCGCAAGTACGGCACGACCTTCGAGCAGTTCGCCAAGGTCTCGGTGAAGAACCACCACCATTCGACCTTGAACCCCAAGGCCATGTACCAGATCGAAACCCCGCTGCAGGAGGTGATGGGCGCGGAGATGATCTCCTATCCCAACACCAAGCTGATGTGCTCGGTGAACGTGGACGGCTCGGCCGCCGCGGTGCTGTGCTCGGAGAAGAAGGCCAAGGAGCTGGGCCTGACGAAGCGGGCGGTTCGCGTGCGCGGCTCGGCCCTGACCAGCGATCCCTACTCGACCCGCAACCTGGTCATGGCGGACTTCAACGGCGCGACGCGCAGCGCCGCCAAGATCGCCTATGAAATGGCCGGCGTCGGCCCCGAGGACATCGACCTCATCGAGCTGCACGACTGCTTCGCCACGGCGGAGATCGTGCACTACGAGAACCTCGGCATCTGCGCCGACGGCGAGGGCGGCAAGCTCATCGACGACGGGACCACGGCGCTCGGCGGCAAGATCCCGGTCAACGTCTCCGGCGGCCTGCTGTCCAAGGGCCATCCGCTCGGCGCCACCGGCATCGCCAACATCTATGAGATCACCACGCACCTGCGCGGCGAGGCCGGCAAGCGCCAGGTGGAAGGCGCCCGCCTCGGCCTGACCCACGTGGTCGGCATGGGCGGCGCTTGCGCCATCCACGTACTGGAGAAGGTGTGAGGGGTTAGTTCGGCCCCGTCCCCAAAATCCGAGATTCCCCGCGAAAGCGGGGATCCAGGCTTTTTCTGATCGGCTGGGGCTAGCTCGAAAAACGCCTGGGTCCCCGCTTTCGCGGGGAATCTCGGGTTAGGGAAATAGGAAATTCGAAATGCGTTTCGGCGTGTTCTATGAGCACCAGCTTCCCAAGCCGTGGCTGCCTGGGGACGAGGCGCGGTTGTTCCACCAGGCCCTGGAGCAGGTCGTGTTGGCCGATAGGCTCGGCTACGACTACGCCTGGGAGGTCGAGCACCACTTCCTGGAGGAGTATTCGCACTCCTCGGCGCCGGAGGTGTTCCTCGCGGCCGCGGCGGCCCTGACCAAGACCATCCGAGTGAGCCACGGCATCCGCCAGGTGATCCCCAACTACAACCACCCGGCGCGCACGGCCGAGGGTTTGGCCACCTTGGACATCATCTCCAACGGCCGGCTCGACTTCGGCATAGGAGAGGGGGCGACGCGCCTGGAACTGGGGGCCTTCCACATCCCCGCCAAGCAGAAGCGGGCCATGGCCATCGAGGCGGCTGAACAGATCGCCAACATGATGGTGATGGACCCCTACCCCGGCTACGAGAGCGAGAGCTTCTCGTTCCCCTGCCGCAATGTGGTGCCCAAGCCGGTGCAGAAGCCGCATCCGCCCATGTGGATGGCCTGCACCAACCGCGACACCATCAAGGTCGCCGCGTCGCTGGGCGTCGGCGCGCTGGCGTTCTCCTTCGTCAACCCCGAGGAGGCGCGCACCTGGGCGGAGATCTACTACGGGATCATCAAGTCCGATCAGTGCACGCCCGTCGGCCACAGCGTGAACGCCAACCTCGCCATGGTCTCGAACTTCTCGGTGCACCACGACCGCGACGAGGCGATACGTCGGGGCCAGGAAGGGTTCGAGTTCTTCGGCTATGCGGTCAACGCCCTGGTGGCGCACGACGCCACGCCCGGCCGCTCGCGCCTGTTCGCCGACTTCCAGGCGTCCCGCGCCAAGAGCGACGAGGAAATCATGTCGGCCCGGCGCGGCGCCGAGCGCAACGCCAACGGCATCGGCACGCCGGACGACATCCGCGACCACATCCGCGATTTCCAGGCGGCGGGCGTCGACCAGGTGATCTTCCTGCAGCAGGCCGGCCGCAACAGGCACGAGCACATCTGCGAGTCGCTCGAGCTGTTCGCCGCCGAGGTGATGCCCGCCTTCAAGGCCGAGGTCGCCGAGCGTGAGGCGCGCAAGGCGGAGGCGCTGGCGCCCTACATCGCCGCGGCCATGTCGCGGAAATCTTGGATGAAACCGCTGGAGGACGATGAGATACCGGTGGTCAAGGCCTCGGTGGTGCGCGCGCAGATCAGTGAGCCCGCGCGCGGCTGAAGCCCGGCGAGCCGCACCTGCTTTCAACTCAAGGTGTGCGGCGATTTACCTCACCTTCATCGGCCAGGGCGCATCATCGGCACGATGGGTGGGTCCTCGCTCCAACGGCTGATTGAATGCAGCCTCGGACGCTTTGGCGTCCGGGCGGCCGCTCGCCGTTCGGATCGGTCTTGAGCCGCCGCATGTTCCGGCGCCTGCGCACGAAACTCACCGTCCACTACGCGGGGCTGTTCGCGGCGATCCTGCTGCTCATCGGCTGCGCGGTCTATGCGGCGGTCTCCGACAATGCCCAGCGCGTGGTCAGCAAGGAGCTGGCCACCAGCGGCGCGGTGTTCGACCGCGTCTGGGGCCTGCGCATGGAGGAGCTGAGGAGCGGCGGCGAGTTGCTCTCACGCGACTTCGGATTCAGGGGGGCCGTGGCCACCCACGATGAGCCGACGATCCGCTCGGCGCTGGAGAACCTGAAGGTCCGCCTGGGTATCGATAGGGCGATGCTGATCGGGGCGGACGGGCGGATCATCTCGGCCGACGCCCAGGCCCCCGGGATCGACGGCCAGGGGCTGCGCGCCCTGACGAGCGACGACACGGCCTCCGGCGCGCTAATCATGGGCGGCGCGCCCTATGAGGTGGTTTCGATCCCGGTGACGGCGCCGACGACCATCGGCTGGGTGGTCTTCGCCACGCGGCTCGACCGCGCCCAGATGACGTCGCTGGAGTCCATGGCGGCGATCCCGCTGAACGCCTCGGTGCTCTGCCGCGCGCCCTCCGGCCAATGGCGCGACGGGTCGGGCGGCGGCGGGCCGCTGAAGGACGCCAGGATCGCCGACTTCCTCAACCAGGGCCTGTCCAACCCCGCGACGGCGCCGCTCACCGTCAAGGGGCCGGGCGGGGCCGCGATGGCCATGGTCAGGCCGCTGCCCACGCTGGATGCGAGCCGGCCGGTGGTGCTGCTGTTGCAGTACCCCGTGGCCAAGATCATGGCCCCCTACCGCCTGCTGCTGGCGCTGCTGATCGCGGCGGCCGGATTGGGATTCCTGGTGCTGGCGGGCGGCGCCTGGGCCCTGGCCCGCACCGTCACCCAGCCGATCTCGGCGCTGCAGGACGCGGCGCGCCGCCTGCAGCGCGGCGAACAGGCGACGGTGGAGGTGCAGACCCACGACGAGATCGGCCTGCTGGCCGAGAGCTTCAACAGCATGGCCGCCGAGATCGGCCACCGCGAGAGCGAGCTCCAAGCCACCAAGACCTTCATGGACGCGGTGGTCGAGAACCTCCCCGCCATGGTGGTCGTGAAGGACCTGCAGAACCGCTTCGTTCTGCTCAATCGGGCCGGCGAGGAACTGCTCGGCCTCGCGCGCCAGGACTTCATCGGCAAGACCGACCACGATCTGTTTCCGAAGGAGGAAGCCGACTCCTTCGTCGAGCGCGACCGCGCGGTGATCGCCTCCGGCCGCCTCGAGCTGATCCCGGAAGAACCGATCCACACCCTGGCGAACGGCATGCGCTATCTGCAGACCAAGAAGATCGCCATCCCCGACGCCGAGGGCCGGCCGCAGTATCTGTTGGCCATCTGCGAGGACATCACCGAGCGCAAGGCCGCCGCCGAGGCGCTGGAGACCGCCCGGGACCAGGCCGAGGCCGCGAACCGGGCCAAGAGCTCCTTCCTCGCCAATATGAGCCACGAGGTCCGCACCCCGCTCAACGGCGTGATCGGCGTGGCCGGGGTGCTGGCGCAGTCTCCCCTCGACGCCAGGCAGCGCCAGATGGTGGACATCATCGAGAATTCAGCTTCGGTGCTGCAGCGGGTGCTCAACGACGTGCTGGACCTGGCGCGGGTGGAAGCCGGCAGGCTGCAGATCGTCGAGGAGGTGTTCGACCTGGGCGCCGCGATCCAGGCCCTGGCCGACAGCGCCAAGATCCAGTGCCAGGCCAAGGGCCTGGACTTCACCCTGATCATGGACGAGACCGCGCGTGTCACCGTGGCCGCCGACCGGGTACGGCTGGAGCAGATCCTCGGCAACCTGCTGAGCAACGCCATGAAGTTCACCGAGCGCGGCGCGGTCATGCTGATGGTGTCCCGCAACGAGGACGGCCTTTGTCGCCTCGAGGTCCGCGACACGGGCATCGGCTTCGATCCGGTCGCCAGCACGCTGCTGTTCCAGCCGTTCCAGCAGGCGGACGGCTCGATCACCCGGCGTTTCGGCGGCACTGGCCTGGGGCTCAGCATCTCCCGGGAGCTGGCCCGCGCCATGGGCGGCGACCTGACGGCGATCGCGACGCCGGGCGAGGGGGCGATCTTCACCCTCACCCTGCCCATGGCGGTGCGTGGCGGTGCGACGGCGCAGACCTCGCCCGCCGCCCGCGAGCCTGCCGCCGAGGCCGCGGCGACGGCCCCGCGCGACGATAACGAGGCGCCCCTGCGCGTGCTGCTGGCCGACGACCACGAGACCAACCGCACGGTGGTGCGCCTGATCCTCGAGACCGTCGGCGTGGATCTCATGACCGTCGAAGACGGCGCCCAGGCGGTGGCCGAATTCAGCCGGGACCGTTTCGACCTGATCCTGATGGACATGCAGATGCCGGTCATGGACGGCCTCACCGCCATCCGACGTATCCGCGAAGTGGAGGCGCAAGAAGGCCGCGTGCGCACCCCGATCCTGATGCTGAGCGCAAACGCCATGAGCGAACACGTTGCCGCCGCGCACGCGGCCGGCGCCGACGGTCATGTCGCCAAGCCCATCACCCCGCCCAGCCTGATCGCAGCCATCGAGCAGGCGCTGGCGGACGGAGGGTCGGCGCAGGCCGAACGATCGGTCGCCTAGCCTTCAGGCCGCCGCCGCCCGCCGGCGCAGCTTGACCAGCAGCTTCTGGTAGTCGGCGATCTTCCCGGACAGGCGGTCCTGCCAGGCGGCGGAGGCGGCGCCGCGCAGGATGAGCGCATAGCCGTAGCCGGCGGCCGGCTCCAGCTCCTCCACGGTCAAGGCGCCCAGCACCCAGTTGAGCATCACCGCTCCGAAGGTCAGGTCCAGGCTGCGCAGCAGCAGCCGGGTGTCGATCTCCGGCAGGATGTCGCCCTGGTCCGAAGCCGCGTTCACCAGGGCCAGCCAGAAGGCGTCGCGCTCGGGCGCGGCCAGCGCCGCGCGAACCTCCTTGCCGCTCAGGTCGAACACGCCGGTCCACAGGGTGCGGTAGAAGTCGGGATCGTCGACGTAGTAGTGGATTGACATGGAAAGCGCCTGGAAGATGCGCTCCACCGCGCTCACCGAGCGCAGCTTGGAGAAGCGCTCATGGAATTCCTGGATGTCCTCCAGCACCGCCAGCACGATGGCGCGCTTGGAGCCGAACAGGTTGTAGGGCGTGGAGAGGCTGACGTTGGCCCTCGCCGCGATCGCGCGCATGGACAGCCCGGTATCGCCGGTCTCGCGGATCAGGTCGCGCGCGGCGGTGACGATCCGGTGCCGGCGCTCGGCCTTGGCCTCTTCGCGTCTGCTCATCACGCTTCTCCGGTCGCCGTCGCGGCGAGCGAGTGGAAGTTCATTGCGTAACGGCAACCGTCTGGTCCGGCAACATCCGCGGCCAGTTGACCGGCGGATAATCGTAACGTGTACTGGAATTGAGGCTCGCCTTGCGACGAGGCGAGCCGCCAAAGCGAGACCCAGCCAGTGACCGAACCCGCTCAGCCGGACTTTCCCGCCGTCAGCATCGCGCAGGCGTACAAGATCCTCACCGCGCCCGGCATGCCCTATGAGATGCAGACCATCTCCATCCGCGGCCGCCCGACGCGGGTCTACAAGAACGCCCCGCCGCACCTGCGCGCCCTGCTGGACGCCAGCCGCCAGTGGGGCGCCCGCGACTTCATCGTCTTCGAGGACGAGCGGCTGACCTACGATGCGCACTACCGGGCGGTTTCGGCCCTTGCGCACGTACTGGCCGACCGCTTCGGCGTGGTGAAGGGCGACCGGGTGGCCATCGCCATGCGCAACCTGCCGGAGTGGTCCATCGCCTTCTGGGCCGGCATCGCGATCGGCGCGGTGGTCACGCCGCTGAACGGCTGGGGCACCGGCGACGACCTGAACTACGGCGTCTCGGATTCCGGGGCGCGGGTTGCCATCCTCGACGCCGAGCGCCTGCAGCGCCTGCAGCCCTATCTGCATGAGCTCCACCTCGCCGGGGTGATCGCCGTGCGTACGCCGCGCGAAGACCTCGGCCCCGCCGTGCCGCTGGAGGACCTGATCGGCCCGGCGGAGGGTTACGCCGCACTGCCGGACCGCGCTCCGCCGGACCCCGGGCTCGAGCCCGAAGACGACGCCACCATCCTCTACACCTCCGGCACCACCGGCCGGCCGAAGGGGGCGCTCGGCACCCACCGCAACGCCATCTCCAACCTGATCAGCGTCGGGTTCAGCGCCGCGCGCGCCGTCGTGCGCCGCACCGGCGCGCCGCCGCCGCCGCCGCCGGCGGATGCGCCGCAGGGCGCCATGCTGCTGCCGGTGCCCCTGTTCCACGTCACCGGTTCGCACTCGGTGCTGATCCCGGCGCTCACCGGCGGCGCGAAGATGGTGCTGATGTACCGCTGGTCGCCGGCCAAGGCCCTGGAGCTGATCGAGCGCGAGAAGATCGGCGCCCTCACCGGCGTGCCGACCATGATCTGGCAGCTTCTGGAATGCCCGGACTTCGCCACGCGCGACACCTCCTCCCTGCTGGGCATGGGCTATGGCGGTGCGGCCGCCGCCCCCGAGCTGACCCAGCGCGTGCGCCAGCTGTTCCCGAACTTCTGGCCCGGCCAGGGCTACGGCGCCACCGAGACCACCTCGGTGGCCACCGCCAACGCCGGTGAAGACTATATGCGCAAGCCCGACAGCGTCGGCCTGACCGTCCCGGTGGACGACATCAAGATCGTCGACGCCGAGGACAACACCCTGCCTCCGGGCGGCGTGGGCGAGATCTGCGTCTACGGCCCGAACGTGGTGAAGGGCTACTGGAACAAGCCGGAGGCCACGGCCGCGGCGTTCGTGGACGGCTGGTACCACACCGGCGATGTCGGCCGCATGGACGAGGAAGGCTTCGTGTATGTCATGGACCGCATCAAGGACATGCTGATCCGCGGCGGCGAGAACATCTATTGCGTGGAGATCGAGGACGCGCTGTTCGCCCACCCCGCGGTGATCGACGCTGCGGTGGTGGGCCTGCCGCACCGGGTGCTGGGCGAAGAGGTGGGCGCGGCGGTGCGCCTGCGCGAGGGCGCCAGCGCCAGCCAGTCGGAACTGCGCGCCCACGTCGCCAGACTGCTGCCGGCGCACAAGGTGCCGGTGGTGATAGACGTGCGGGGCGAGGAACTGCCGAAGAACGCCAGCGGCAAGACGCTGAAAAGCGTGCTGCGCGACCAGTTGCGCTCCAGTGCGAAATCCGCGTGACCGCCAGGCTCGGGTGAACGTCGATGGGTGTCGACGAGGCCCTGCTCGAGCGTCGCTCCACGCGCGCCTTCCGCCCCGACCCGGTGCCACGCGAACTCGTCGAGGAGATCCTGCGCGTCGCCTCACGCGCGCCGTCGGGCACCAACGTTCAGCCCTGGAAAGTCCACGTCGTCGCCGGCGACGTGCGTGCGGAGCTGGAGCGCGAGGTGCTGGCCCACCGGGAGACCAATCCGCCGGATGTCCAGGCCGAATTCCCGCGCAGCTCCAAGCGCAAGGAGCCCTACGTCTCGCGCATGCGCAAGCTGGGCAAGGACATGTACACCCTGGTGGGCGTGCCCCGGGGCGACCGGGCGGCGAGTTGGATGCAATGGGGCCGCAACTTCCAGTTCTTCGATGCGCCCGTCGGCCTGATCCTGACCATCGACAAGGATCTGGACGCCATGAGCTTCCTCGACACCGGCATGTTCGCCCTGGCCATCATGCTTGCGGCCAAGGCCCGCGGCCTGGACACCTGCGCCCAGGGCGCCTGGAACAACTACTGGACTGTCACCCGCCGGGTGCTGCGAGTCCCCGACGACCAGTACATCGTCTGCGGCATCTCCCTCGGCTACGCCGACGAAGCCGCCCCGGTGAACGCCCTGCAGTCTGAACGCGAACCGCTTGAGGCGTTCGCGACGTTTCATGGGTTTTGAGGACCAAGGCGGGCGATAGCGGCGGCGGAACGCTTGAATTCAAACAGGTAGGACACGAAGCGCGCCGGAGGCGCGACGCCAATCACCCTCGATCTCGCCCGATATTCCAACCGAGCGCACCGCGCTCGGTCTTCGTGTCCTTCGTGTCTTCGTGTTGAACCAGGGCGCGCGGCCAGCACCCCGCTCACGGGTATGGTCTGGACTAAGGCGGGTCCCTCATCGCCCCGCCCGCTCGGTCCAGCGCTTCGGCATGTCGCTGGTGACCTTGCCCGGGAAGTTCGGTTTGCGCTTCTCGAAGAAGGCGGTGACGCCTTCCTTCACGTCCGGTCCCCCTCCCAGGTCCATCGACAACCCGCCATCGATCTTCAGCAGCTCCGACGGATCGTCGGCCCCCGAGTAATGCCAGAGCATCTGCCGGGTGAGGGCGATGGAGACCGGGGCGGTGTTCTCGGCGATCTCCAGGGCGAGTTCCCGGGCGCGGGCGAGCAACTCCTCCGCCGGCGCGACGTCGGTGATGAGGCCGCCGGCCAGCGCTTCGGGGGCGTTGAAGATGCGGCCCGTCAGGCACCAGCGCAGGGCCTGGCTCAGCCCTACCAACCTCGGCAGGAACCAGGCGCTGCCGGCCTCGGGCACCAGGCCCCGCCGAGCGAAGATGAACCCGAAGCGTGCGCTGTCGGCGGCGATGCGGATGTCCATGGGCAGGGTGAGGGTCAGGCCCACGCCGACCGCCGCGCCGTTGATCGCGGCGATGGACGGTTTGCGGCAGTTGTAGATGGCGTCGATGAACCCGCCGCCGGCCCGCCGGTTCTCCACATTGGCCGCATCGCCGAACGCCTTGGAGCCGCCGGCGCGCGCATCGAAGCTGTCGGCCCCGGCGGAGATGTCCGCCCCAGCGCAGAAGCCACGTCCCGCGCCCGTGACGATCACCACGCGGATGGTGTCGTCCTTGTCCGCCCGCTCGAAGGCGTCGGCCAGTTCGCGGCCCATCACGGCGGTGTAGGCGTTGAGCTTGTCGGGTCGGTTCAGCGTGACCGTCAGGATCGCGCCGTCGACCTCATAGAGAATGTCCTGATAGCTCATCGGGCCTCCGGCGCCGCGCGCGGCGGCAGTTTGAGGAATGATGGATCGCGGAACGGCTCGCCCTGGCGCATCCGCCGGTGGAAACCGTCGACGCTCGGTCCCGCCCGCCCCGGACGCTCGTCGTAGACCGCGTCGTCGCCGAAGAAGCGCAGGGTCAGCGTGCGCCGCCGCTTCCCCGGATGCGTCGCGGCGCCGCCGTGAAGGGTGGCCGGGTGGAACACCACCAGATCGCCGGGCTCGACGGCCCAGGAAACGATATCCCACTCGGCCCGCGCCGCCTCGATGTCCGGCAGTCGCGGCAGCGGCGAAGTAGGATTGATCGGCGCGGTGTCGTCGCCCAGTTCGAAGCGCGAGCCGTTGTAGAGCACGCCTCGGTGCGAGGCGCGCACGAACTCCAGGCTGTCCTCGCGCGCCACGGGATCGAAGGTGATCCAGGCCACGGCCAGGTGCTCGCCGGCGATGGCCAGGTAGGAACTGTCCTGGTGCCAGGGGGTGCGCCGCGTCTCGCCGCCCTCCTTGAGGAACACCTGCTCGTACATGAACCAGACGTCCGGCGTGTTCCACAGGTCGGCGACCAGGGCGGGGATCGGCGAGGCCAGCAGCATCTCGCGGTAGCCTTCCAGGCAGCGCGGATTGTAGAGGTCGTTGTAGAACGTGCTCTGCGTGGCCTGGGCGAATTTGGTGGCGCCGGGGCCCGGATTGGCGAGGCTCCAGTCGTAGGCGGCGAGCGCCTCGCTCAGGGCTTTTGCGTCCAGGGCGCGCGGGATCAACACCACGCCTTCGCGGGCGTAGGTCTCACGGGCGGCGGCGAGGTCGAATGGCATGGTCGGGGGGCCCGCGAGGGTCGAGGTGCAGGCGATCATCGTTGGAACACGTTCCGAAAACAAGCAAGGATGAAGGGCGAGACCGCGGGAGGATCGGGGCGTGACGGAACCCGGCAAGGCCATGGCGCCAGGCGGCGATCAGGACTGGGAGACTCTGGTGCCGCTGGGCGCGCTCGGCGCCTGGACGGACGGCCAGGGCCTGGGCGAGGGACCCATCGAGCGGCCCGCCCTGCTTGGCGGCGGCACCCAGAACATACTGCTGCGCTTCGAACGCGCGGGCCGGACCTTCGTGCTGCGCCGGCCGCCGAAGCACCTGCGCGCCAACTCCAACGAGACCATGCGGCGCGAGGCGCGGGTCCTGGCCGCGCTGAAGGGCACGGATGTGCGCCACCCGGGCCTGATCGCCGCCTGTCCAGCCGAGGACGTGATCGGCGCGTCCTTCTATCTGATGGCGCCGGTGGAGGGGTTCACGCCGCGCGACGAGATGCCGGCCCTGCACGCCGGCGACGCAGCGATCCGGCATCGGATGGGCCTGGAGATGGTCGACGCCATCGCCGCCCTGGCCGGCGTCGACTACGCCGCGCGCGGCCTGTCCGATCTGGGCCGGCCGGAGGGCTTCCTGGAACGCCAGGTGAGCCGCTGGCGGGCCCAGCTGGAGAGCTACGCCGAGCACCCGGGCTGGCCGGGTCTGGGCGGCTTGCCGGGAGTGGATCGGATCGGCCGCTGGCTCGATGACAACCGGCCGAGGGACTTCCGGCCCGGCCTGATCCACGGCGACTTCCACTTCGCCAATGTACTGTTCAGCCGACGCTCCAGCGACCTCGTCGCGATGGTGGACTGGGAGTTGGTCACGGTGGGCGAGCCGATGGTCGACCTCGGGGTCCTGCTTTCCAACTGGCCGGAGGACGGCGCCGAGGCCGGCCCCGTCCGGCCTTGGTCAGGCTTTCCCCTTCGCGCCGAACTCATCGAGCGCTACGCCGAACGCACGGGTCGGGACGTCTCCGCGGCCGACTGGTACGAGGTGCTGGCCTGCTACAAAATCGGCTGCATCCTCGAGGGCACCTACGCCCGCGCCTGCGCCGGCCGAGCCCCCAAGGACACCGGCGACTACCTCCACGCCGCCACGGTGGGCCTGTTCCAGAAGGCGCTGCGGAAGATCGGCGGAGTCTGAGGCGGCATCGGCCGCTACAATCCGAGGATCGCCTTGGCCATGATGTTGCGCTGGATCTCGTTCGTGCCGGCGTAGATCGAGCCGGCGCGGTCGTTGAGGTACTTGGAGAACACCGTCCAGGCGTAGTCGGGACCCACCGCGCCACGGTCCGAGGGCGGATCATAGCCCGGGCTCGGCCCGCCGGGCGAGACCGTGTGGGGTTGGTAGGGCAGGGCGTAGGGGCCCACGGCCTCGACCGCCAGTTCCGTCAGGTGCTGGCTGAGTTCGCTGCCCACGGCCTTCATCAGCGAGGACTCCGCTCCCGGCGCCTCGCCCTGGGAGAGGGCGGACATCACCCGCAGCTCCACCGCCTCCAGCGCCTCGATGCGGATCGCCGCCTCAGCCAGTTTGCCGGAGAAAGTCCTATCTTCCGTGGTCGGAGCATTCGCGCCGCGCCGCTCCGCCGCCGCGATGGCGCGGATGCGGCCGAGGCGGACCTTCAGGGACGGCGCGCTGACGCCGCCGCCGCGTTCGAACTGCATCAGATACTTGGCCACCGTCCACCCGTCGCCGACCCGGCCCACCGCATTGGACTTGGGGACTCGCACGTCGGTGAAGAACACCTCGTTCTGGATGTGCTCGCCGGACAGCGAAACGATGGGCTTCACCTCGACGCCCGGCGTGGTCATGTCGATCAGCAGGAAGGTGATGCCGCGCTGGCGGATGTCCTCCTGAGAGGTGCGCACCAGGCAGAAGATCCAATTGGCGCGATTGGCGTGCGTGGTCCAGATCTTGTGGCCGTTGCAGATGAAGTGCTCGCCTTCGTCGCGGGCGCTCATCTGCAGGGAGGCGAGGTCCGAGCCGGAGCCGGGTTCGGAATAGCCCTGGCACCAGAAGTCCTCGCCGGACAGCATGCGCGGCAGATAGTGCGCCTTCTGTTCGGGCGTGCCGTGCCCGATCAGCACCGGGCCGCACATGCCGATGCCCATGGGAGAGACGGGCGGCGCGCCGGCCGCGGCGGTCTCGCTGGCCCAGATGTAGCGCTGACCGACCGACCATGCGCAGCCGCCGTATTCCACCGGCCAGGCCGGCGCCACCCAGCCCTTGCGGTGCAGGATCTTCTGCCAGGCCATGGAGGGATCGTAGTCGGCGTAGACGCTGGTGAGCGAGCGGCCCACCCGTCGCAGGTCGGGCGTCAGTTCCGCGTCCAGGAAGGCGCGCGCCTCGTCGCGGAACCGCGCGTCGGTGGCGCTCCAGGTCATTTCCACGGTCAGGCTCCGGCAGGCGGGCGAGGACCCGTTAGCGCATATCGAACAGATCGAGCGCTGTCTTGCCCAGGATCAGCTGGGCGTTCTCCACCGTGGTGGCGTCGAACACCGCCTGGATGGCGCTGCGGGTGTAGCCGAAGGTGCTTTCCTGGTGCGGATAGTCGCTCGACCACATCACCCGGTCCGCGCCGATCCGATGCAGCAGTTCGAGCCCCGCCGGGTCGGTCATGAAGGTCGCATAGCAGTGGTTGAACCAGTACCAACTCGGCGGATGGGCCAGCTTGGGGTTCATCGCCGTGGGGAAGGAATTGTAGATCATGTCGGCGTCGTGGATCATCGAGGCGACCCAGCAGATGCCGCCTTCCACGAACACCACGCGCAATTTCGGGAAACGGTCGAACACCCCGCCGAAGGTCAGCTGGCCCCAGATGTGCCGGAAGCCCTGCATCTGGGTGAGCACGAAGGTGCCGGCGGCGCCCGGCGCGGCGGTGGGGATCGCCTCGCCGATGTGGAAGCACAGCGGCACGCCGGACTCCGCGATGGCGTTCCACAGGTTGTCCAGCTTGGGGTCGCTGTACATGATCGGCAGATCGTCGACGTCGTTTCCCGGCCTGATCGGGATCATCAGGCAGCGCGCGCCCAGGGCTTTGCAGCGGTCCACGGACGCCTGGGCCAGCGAGGGATCCCAGTAGTTGGGCACCATCACCGGGAACAGCCGTCCCTTGCCCGCCGCGCAGGCCTCGGCGATGTGCTCGTTGTAGGCGGCGAAGGTCTCCGCCCGGTTGATCATGGTGCCGAACATGAAGAGGCCGAAGAGGCGCTGCGGGAAGATCAGCTCCTTCTCCACGCCCTCGATGTCCAGGTCGGCGAGCCGCGCGTCGACGTTGGTCAGGCCCGGGTTGCACTCCATGGAGGTGCAGAGCGCGGCGGCGACCACGGGCGGGGTCATCTGCTTGCCGTTGACGCTCAGCTGATAGCCGCCGTCCTTGAACTCCATCCGGGGCGCCTGAGCCTTCAGGTGCTCGGGGAAGCGGTCGACCCAGCAGTCGGTCTCCAGCATGTGGCTGTCGGCGGAAATGATGACGGTGCCCTCGGGCCACGCCTTGGTCGCCGCCTGGGCCTTGCGCGCGGGGGACAAGGCAATGCCCACCATCTCGGGGATTTCGAGTACGAAGGTGTCCGCCATGGCGTCCTCCCTGAGTTTCCGACCGACGCGCGTCGCTACGCCAGTCCGCAGATCTCGCCCGAAGCCGCGCCGGAATAGACGCCCTTGGCCCAGGCCACCTCGCCGTTGACCACCACGGTGTCGACTCCGATGGAGTCGCGCACATAGCGCATGCCATCGCCCGGCATGTCGAACTGCGGCCGCTCCTCGCCGCGGCCAATGGTGGCCGGATCGAACACCACAATGTCGGCGGCGTAACCTTCGCGCAGGGTCCCGCGGTCCTTCAGGCCCCAGATCTCGGCGGTGTCGGAGGTGATCTTCTTCACCGCCTGCTCGAGGCTCAGCGCGTGCGCCTTGCGCACGAATTCGCTGAACAGATAGCCCGTGTCGCCGTAGGTGGCGAAGGAGGCCAGGTGCGCGCCGCCATCGCTGGCGCCGATGTGCACCAGTGGATTGGCCAGCATGGGGCCGATGCGGTCGGTGAGGTCGTGTCCGCGATTTGCCGCCAGGAACGCCACGTCGAGGCCGTGCTCCAGCGACAGGTTGATCAGTGTGCGGGCCGGAACCTCGCCCCGTTCCGCCGCGATCTCGCCCAAGGTGCGGCCGGCGAGCTCCGCCGGCGCCGCGTCGCCGCCGCGCACGATCAGCTGTCCCATCATGGCCGCGCCCCCATCGGGCCCGACATCGGCGACCAGCTTGTCGGCAGCAGCCGGGTCACGCAGCGCCGCGAGCCGCTCGGGCAAGGGCAGCCGCAGGGTCCTGATCCAGGTCGGCAGGCGGCCGAAGAACAGGCTGGGCCGCAGCAGGGAGAAGCTGATGTCGATCGGCCGCGTCTGCATCTGCGGCCACACGCGGGCGCCGCGCGCGAACTGTTCGGCGACGCGCGCCAGGGTGCGCGGCGCGTTGTTCGGCGTCAGATGGCTGTCGAACACCGGCGAGAAGGTGGTGGGTATGCCGTGCTTCAAGGACAGTTCCGCGAGCTGGTCGATGCGGGCGATGGTGATGTCGGTGTCGTAGAACTCCGGCACGATCTGCAGCATTCGGCCGAACTCGCCGAGCACGGCGCACAGCGCGTCCAGCTCCGCGAATTGGGCGAAGCGGCTGGGCACCGGTCGGCCGTTCTCATCGACGTCGACGAAGCTGGTGGACAGGCCCACGGCGCCGGCCTGCAGGCACTCGCGCAGCAGGTCCTGCATGGCCTTGATCTCGTCCGGCCGCGCGGCGCGCTGCTGGGCGTCCGGCCCCATGACCCAGAGTCGGATCACGCTGTGGCCCACCAGGGGCGCGACATTGATCGACAGGTTCTTTTCCAGCGCCTTGCGATATCCGGCGAAGTCTTCCCAGGTCCATTCGAAGGCCTGGGTGAACGCTTCGGGCGGCAGCTCCTCGATCTGCTGGAACATGCCGACCAGCGTCTTGCGGTCGCCCGCCTTCAGGGGCGCCAGCGAAAGCGAGCAGTTGCCGGGCACGACCGACGTGACGCCGTGTTCCAGGGCCGGCCGCGCGGCGCCGTCCCACAGCAGCTGCACATCGAAATGGGTGTGCGGATCGATGAAGCCGGGCGCCACGACCTGGCCGGCGGCGTGCACGACGCGGCGCGCCTCGCCCGACAGTCCGGGCGCGATCTGGGCGATCTTGCCGTCCTTCACCGCCACGTCGGCCGCGTAGCCGGGCTTGCCCGACCCGTCTACCACCAGTCCGCCCTTGATCAGGATGTCGTACATTCAAAGTCCCTTCGAGATGTCGCGCCACGGACGGCCGGTCAGGCCGGCGAGGTCCGCCGCGCCGCAGGCCTGCATCACGGCAAGGCCGGTCTCGCCGTCCAGGACCACCTGGGAGACCACGCCGTTCTCGTGCCGAACCGAGATCACCAGATCCGCCGTGCCGTCGTGGCCGGCGGCGACCTCCGCCCCGACGATCACCGCCTCGGCGGCGGGCGTCGTCACGCGGATCTGCCTGGCCAAGGCGCTCATGCGCGGGGCGGTTCGACGAACACCACGTCGCTGCCGAGCAGCAGGCCGCGCGGGCGGCGCATGGCGAATATGTGCAGGTTCCAGCCCTTGATCCGCTCCACCGCTGCGTCCAGCGGCTCGCCGGGCATGGCGCGCGCGGCCAGTTGCTCGACGGTCTCGTCCGGCCGCGGCGTGACGAAGCGGCGCTGGGTGGTGAGGGACATGGGATCGCCAGAAAATGAGAACGCGTTTCAAAAACTTTGTCAGGAAACGCGGGGGCGATCAATGGGGTTCGGCGGAGCTTTCGCCCCGCCTCACGCCTACATCGGCGGCGCCACGCCGTTCTCGCCGGTGGACACGGAGTTGCTCATCAGCCCGCCGCTCGGCCCGGGGCGCGCGACGATGAACACCCCGACGCCACGCTTGATCAGCGCCTGGGTTCCGCCGGTGATCTGCACGATGGGCGCGTTCTTCGGCACCACGATCTTCCGCGTCCCCCCCGGATAGGAGACATCCATCTCGCGGCCGTGATGGCCAGCCACCACGGTGCCCACCGTGCCGTTGGTCATCATCGAGCCCTTGCGCAGGTCCCAGCCGTAGTGGCCTTCGCCCATCTTCACTCCGGGCGGGAACACATGGACCTCCAGCGAGCGTCCCGTGCCGTTGGCCTGGGGCATTTCGGCCGTGCCGATGAAGCTGCCGGTCTGGATGGCGTCCGCGGTGATCGGCTTCATCACCGCCACGGTCCAGCCCTGCGCCAGGCCGATCAGCACGGGCTTGCCTGATTTGGGCCGCACGGTGACGGAGTCGGCGGTCACTTTGGTGACCACGCCGCGCACGAAGGTCGGAGCTGGCGGCGCGGCTGGCGGCGCGGCAGGCGGCGTGTCGGCCAGGACCGAGGTCGCGGCGAGGGTCAGGGCGGCCAGCAAGCCCCCTACGAGTGTCTTCATGAATTCGTCTCCCGGTTGTCGCCCCGGGTTTGCCCCGGAGTCGCCCTGTTTGGCAACTTTGTGACGTGAAGATAGTACGCTGGCGCGCCGCCGCCATGGCCGCGCCAATTCGCCGTCAAGCTGAAACCTTTCGCGCGCGCCGAGAAAACGGAACGCGTTCTGTTGCGGCCTCGCGTCATTCGAGCGTAACGTCGATCTCTCAACGAAGAGGCCGCCTAGCTGCCCGCCACCTGGATGGAGGAACTCACCATGGCATCCGCCGACACCATGCAAAAGCCGAGCTATCTCGGCCTGCTCAACGCCATCTCCCTCGCCGAGAGCGCCGCCGGCGTCTATCTCGAGGCCTGGGCCAATGTGACGCCCAACGAGGATCTGGCTTGCTGCCTGCGCCTGGTCGCCGCGCGCGAGCGCAGCCACGGCGAGGTGTTCTGCCGCCGCATCGCCGAGCTGGGCTACACCCTGAAGCCGAAAGCCGATCCGCGCGGCGCCGCGCAGCTGGCCAAGCTCGCCAATCCCAACATCAGCGACCTGGAAAAGGTCGGCCCGGAGCGCGAGGAAGAGGCCGATCCGTTCGGCGAGATCCGCCGCCGCATGGCCGAGGGCGAGTTCGATCAGATGACCGTCAACCTGATGAACTGGTACATCGCCGAGGAGAAGGACAGCGGCAAGCGCCTGCGCGAGGCCTATGCCTGCGTG
The DNA here is from genome assembly GCA_044445825.1 of Caulobacterales bacterium. Classification (GTDB taxonomy): domain Bacteria; phylum Pseudomonadota; class Alphaproteobacteria; order Caulobacterales; family Caulobacteraceae; genus Acaudatibacter. The sequence goes on along the minus strand of JBIOEG010000036.1, from coordinate 20,334 downwards.
CGCGAAATGGCCGGCGGCAGGAAGAAGTCCAACGGCGCCTCGCGCGGCATGTCCGACGGCCCCAGCGCCGACGCCGAGGCGATCATGGCCTGCATGACGGCTGGCTTCGCCAAGCTGGAAAAGAGCCTGGAAAAACTCGCCCGGGTGAAGTGACCGGCGCGCGCCGAAGGCTTCGGCATGGGTGAGATCATCAGCGGCGCTCGCCGGCTGTCCACCGCGGCGCTCGGCGAGCGGGCGGCGCGCGCCGCCAGCGGACTGGCGTCCGTCGGCGTCGGCAGGGGCGATACCGTCGCGGTCTATCTGCGCAACGATCTGCCGTTCTTCGAGGCCAGTTACGCCGCCGGCCTGATCGGCGCCTACCCGACGCCGGTGAACTGGCACTACACCGAGGATGAGGCCCGCTACCTGTTCGAGAACTCCGGTGCGCGGGCCATCGTGATCCACGCCGACTTGGTCGAGTCGGTGCGCGCGGCCTTCCCGCCGGGCGTGCCGGTGCTGGTGGTGGAAACTCCGCCTGAAGTCGCCGAGGCCTACGGGATCGAGCCGGCGCGCCGGAAGATCCCGGCCGGCATGACCGACTGGAGCCGCTGGCTCGAGGGCTTCGAGCCGCACGCCGGCGACGGCGCCGCCGCGCCCGGCACGATCATCTACACGTCCGGCACCACGGGGCGGCCCAAGGGCGTACGCCGTCATCCGCCGACGCCGGAGCAAATGGCGCTTGGCGCGATGATCCTTGGTCGCGGCTTTGGCTTCGTCGGCTACGATCCGAGCACCATCGTCACCGTGGTCACCGGGCCGATGTATCACTCGGCCCCGAACGCCTACGGCCTCTCCGGCGGACGGGTCGGCGCCACGGTGATCCTGCAGGCGCGGTTCGACGCGGAGGACCTGCTGCGACTGATCGAACGGTATCGCGTGACGCACCTGCACATGGTGCCGATCATGTTCAACCGGCTGATCAAGCTGCCGGAAGAGGTCAAGCGGCGCTACGACCTCTCGTCGCTGCGCTTCGTGGTGCACGCCGCCGCGCCATGTCCGGCGCCCACCAAGCGGTCGATGATCGAGTGGTGGGGCCCGGTGATCAACGAGTACTACGGCGCCACCGAGACCGGCATCGTGGTGTTCTGCGACTCCGCCGAATGGCTGTCGCACCCGGGCACGGTGGGCAAACCGATCCCCGAGGCGGACGTCAGGGTGATCGACGCCCAGGGCAATGCCCTGCCGCCGCGTGAGATCGGCGAGGTGGTGGCCAAGGTCGGGGCCGCGCCGGACTTCACCTACCACGGCGACGACGAGAAGCGTCGAGCCTCGGAAAAGGCCGGCCTGATCGCCCCGGGCGACATCGGCTACTTCGACGAGGACGGCTTCCTCTATCTGTGCGACCGGGCCAAGGACATGATCATCTCGGGCGGGGTGAACATCTATCCCGCCGAGATCGAGGCCGAGCTGCACAAGATGCCCGGCGTCGCCGACTGCGGCGTGTTCGGCATCCCCGATGAGGAATATGGCGAGGCGGTGTGCGCCGTCGTGCAGGCCCAGCCGGGAGCGTCGATCAGCGAGGCCGACGTCAAGGCGTTCCTGCGCGGCGTCATGGCCGGCTACAAGGTGCCCAAGCGGGTGGACTTCCACGTGGAGCTGCCCCGCGAAGACTCCGGCAAAATCTTCAAGCGCAAGCTGCGCGAACCGTTCTGGGAAGGTCTGGACCGGCGGATCTGACCGCCGGGCCGGGCGCCCAGCCAACAGGAGAGTGTGCGATGCACGTAGGCATGGCTTTGATCTTCCAGGGCCGCCGGGATGGGGTCGACGACCGCGCGGTCTACACCCACGAGCTCGCCCTCGGCGACCTGGCCGAGCCGCTGGGCTTCGAGTCCATCTGGGGCGTGGAGCACCACTTCACCGACTACACCATGTGCCCGGACGTGCTGCAGTTCCTCACCTACTTCGCCGGCCGCACCAAGACGGTGAAGCTGGGCTCCATGGTGGTGGTGCTGCCCTGGCACGATCCGATGCGGGTCGCCGAGCAGATCTCCATGCTCGACCACATGTCCGACGGCCGCTTCATCCTGGGCCTCGGCCGCGGCCTCGGGCGGGTGGAATTCGAGGGCTTCGGCAAGAACCAGGAGGACAGCCGCGAGTTCTTCACGGAGTCCGCCCAGATGCTGCTGCAGGGCCTGGAAACGGGGACCTGCGAGTTCGACGGACGGCTGGTCAAGCAGATCCGCCGCGACATCCGCCCGCGCCCGTTCAAGAGCTTCCGCGGCCGCACCTACGCCGCGGCCGTCTCCCCGGAGAGTTCGGCGATCATGGCCAGGCTCGGCATCGGCCTGTTGATCATCCCCCAGAAGCCCTGGGAGGCGGTGGAGAAGGAGCTGAACGACTACCGCACTGTCTACCGCGAGGTGATCGGCGGCGAGGCGCCGGCCCCGATCAACGCCGGCTGGGTGATCTGCGACGAGGACGAGGGCCGCGCGCGGGAAATGGCGGTCAAGCACATCGGCGGCTACTGGCAGTCGGTGATCCGCCACTACGAACTCAAGGGCGACCATCTGCAGTCCATGAAGGGCTACGAGTCCTACCGGGTGATGCAGCAGGCGGTGAACGCGCCTGGCGGAGATGCGGCGATGGTGGAATTCTTCCTGTCGCTGCAGACCTGGGGCACGCCCGAGCAGTGCTACGAGAAGATCGTCAACTGCACGAACCGCTGCGGCGCCGACACCTTCACCGGCGTGTTCAGCTACGCCGACATGGACTACGCCTACGCCGAACAGAACATCAGGACCTTCGCCAAGCACGTCATGCCCGAGCTGAAGTCCTATCAGCGCCGCATGGCCGTCGCGGCCGAATAGGGACGAGCGAACGCATGCCCATCGCCGAGGTCAACGGCCAGAAGCTCTACTACGAGGACACGGGCGGCGCCGGCCCGCCGGTGATCTTCTCCCATGGCCTGTTCATGGACCATGAGATGTTCGCCCCGCAGGTTGACGCCCTGAAGGGCCGCTACCGGGTGATCACCTGGGACGAGCGTGGGCATGGCGGCACGGCGGGCGCGACCCTCGCGCCATTCTCCTACTACGACAGCGCCGACGACGCGGCGGCGCTGCTGAAGCATCTCGGCATCCAGCAGGCGGTGCTGGGCGGCATGTCCCAGGGCGGGTTCCTGTCTTTGCGCGCGGCCCTCACCCATCCGAACATCGTGAAGGCCCTGATCCTCATCGACACCCAGGCCGGCCAGGAAGACCCGGCGGCCATGGCCGGCTACCAGCCGCTCATCGAGGGATGGGTCACCAACGGTCTCTCCGACGCCACCGCCGACTTCGTCGAGGCGACCATACTCGGGAACGGCTGGTCCGGCGCCTCGTACTGGAAGGCCAAGTGGCGCAAGTGGGCGCCGCACAATATCCTCGGCTGCATGGACTGCCTGGCCCATCGGGACGACGTCACCGCCAGGCTCCCGCAGATCAAGGTCCCGGCCCTGGTGATCCACGGCGACGCCGACGCCGCCATCAACCTGTCCCTGGCCCAGGTCCTCGTCCGCGGACTGCCCGACGCCGAACTGGTCGTCGTCCCCGGCGGCGGCCACGCCGCCAACCTCACCCACCCCGCGGTGGTCAACCCGGCGATCGAGCGGTTCCTGGCAAAGGTGGCGTGAAGAACTTCCACGTCACGTTTCCCCCCTAACCCGAAATTCCCCGCGAAAGCGGGGACCCAGGCTTTGTTCGTTTGGGGCGTCGCGGCTAAACGATATTGAAAACAAAAGCAAAAAACCTGGGTCCCCGCTTTCGCGGGGAATTTCGGGGGAATGGGTGAGGTTGTACCAGGACGCCCGCCAGCCCTGGACGATCCCTTCGCCAGCGTCGAGAGTGCTGCAAAGCGCTCCAGACGCCCCAGGGAAGTGAGACGCCATGCCCGAAGCCATCCTCGAGCCGGACCTGCCGATCGTCGATCCGCACCACCACCTGTGGGACCGGCCTGCCGCCCTGATCGCCGCGCTGCCGCCGCCCAGGCACGGCTTCGAGCACGTCATTCGCCGCGTGCCGCGCTATTTGCTGCACGAACTGCTGGCCGACATGACGCGCGGCCACAACGTCAGGGCCACGGTCTATCTGGAATGCGGCTCCATGTACCGCGCCGACGGCCCGGCCGAGCTGCGGCCGGTGGGCGAAACCGAGTTCGTCAACGGCGTCGCCGCCATGAGCGCCAGCGGCAACTACGGCGACGTACGCGCCTGCGCCGGCATCGTCAGCACCACCGACCTGAAGCGCGGGGCGAAGGCCAGAGAGGTGCTGGAGGCGCACATGGCCGCCAGCCGCCGCTTCCGCGGCATCCGCCAGAGCGAATCCTACGACCCCGACCCCGGCGTGCTAGGCCCCCTGGCCCGCATGGAGGGCGGCCTCTACATGCGGGACGACTTCCGCGAAGGCTTCGCCTGCCTCGCCCCGCTGGGCCTGTCGTTCGATGCCTGGCTGCTGGAGCCGCAGTTGCCGGAGCTGATAGACTTGGCCCGCGCCTTTGCGGACACCTCCATCGTACTCGACCACGTTGGCACGCCGCTGGGCATCGCCAGCTACGCCGGCAAGCGCGAGGAGCGCTTCCCGATCTGGCGCGACAACATCCGCGAACTCGCCAAGTCGCCCAAGGTGTTCGTCAAGCTGGGAGGCCTGGCCATGGTGTTCCCCGGCTTCCCGTCCTTCATGTCCGACCCGCCGGCCCCCTCGACCCAGCTGGCGGCCGAGTGGAAGCCCTATATCGAGACCTGCATCGAGGCGTTCGGCCCCGAACGCTGCATGTTCGAGAGCAACTTCCCGGTGGACATCGGCAGCTGCGACTACGATGTCCTGTGGAACGCCTTCAAGGTGATCGCCAAGGGCTATTCCGCTTCGGAGAAGACCGCCCTGTTCAGCGGCTCGGCGACCCGCTTCTACCGACTGGAGCTCTGAGACCATGGTCTACGCCCCCGCGCACCGGCCGTTCTACGACGCCGACAGCCACATCATGGAGCTGCCGGATTTCCTGAAGAAATACGCCGACCCGCAGCTGCGCGAGGCGATCCCCGAGGTGAGCTACTCGGCCTCCATCGTCACCGACGAGGAGGTGGCGGTGATCATGGCCCAGGGCGGGCGCCACAGCGACGCGCACAAGCGCGAACTCCTCGGCCTCGGCGACGCCCTGATCGAGAAGTCCAAGGAGATCCAAGCCCTGGGCGCCTTCGACCGCGACGACCGGTCCGTCGCCCTGGACATGCTGGGCTTCAAGAAGCAGCTGGTGTTCGCCACCCACTCCGTAGCCATGCCGTTCTCGCCCAGCTCCAAGCTCGATCCGATCCTGCGCTATGGCGCGACCCGGGCGCACAACCGCCACATGGCCGACTTCTGCGCCAAGGACGCGCGGCTCATGGGCGTGGCGATCATCCCCCTCGACGATCCGGAACTGGCCATCGCCGAGCTAGACACGGTGCTGAGGGAAGGCTGCAAGGCCGTCTGGGTGCCGCACCGGCCGTGCGGCGACAAGTCCCCGGGCCACGTGGACTTCGACGCTTTCTGGGCCCGCCTCGCGGAGGCAGGCGTTCCCTTCGTGCTGCACGTGGGCGGCTCGCCGCTGCACCTGGCCAAGGCCTGGGGCAACAACGGCCGCGCGCCAACCAAGGACTGGCTGGGCGGCGGCGAGAACCTGCGCACCAAGGACGTCGCCATGCTGCACGAGGGGCCGGAGACCTTCCTGTCGATCATGCTGCTGGACGGGGTCTTCGAGCGCTTCCCGGCGCTGCGCGGCGCCAGCGTGGAACTGGGGGCCGGCTGGGTGCCCTCCCTGCTCATCCGGCTCGACTGTGTGGCCAAGCACTGGGGCCGTACTGACGCCAACCTGCAGGCCTTCAAGCGCATCCCGTCCGAGCAGATCCGGCAGCAGTTGGCCTTCACGCCTTTCGTGTTCGAGGATGTCGGCGCGCTGATCGACCAATCCAACGAGGACCTCTACCTGTTCTCCAGCGACTATCCGCACATCGAGGGCGGCCGGAACCCCATCGGACGCTTCGAAGGCGTGCTCGGCGACCGCGGCGACGGCGTTCGGGACAAGTTCTATTCAGAGAACTTCCTGCGGATATTCCCGGAGGCGCGGGTGGCGTAGGGGCCTCGGTGTCTAGGCTCCGAACCTTCAGGCCATTGGAGGGGTGGGGGCTGGGCCCCCCTACCGCCCCTTGAACACCGGCGCCCGCTTCTCACGAAACGCCGCAATGCCCTCGCGCACGTCCTCGGCGGGGTTGGCGACCATCACGGCGACCTGGGCGTCCATCATCGAGGCGTCGAGGGTGACGTCGGCGGCCTTGAGCATCATCATCTTGCTCAGGCGCACGGCCAGCGGCGCCTTGGCGGCGAGGCCCTGGGCGAACTCCAGCGCCCGGGCGTCCAGCGCGTCGTCCGGGACCACCTCAGTGACCAGGCCGAGCTGGGACGCCGTCGCGGCGTCATAGATTTCATGCATCAGGGTCATCTTCAGCGCCCGGTCGTAGCCCATGAAACGCGGGAACAGCCAGGCGCCGCCCTCGTCGGGAAGCAGGCCCACCTTGTTGCTGGTGTCGCCAAGCTTGGCCGACGCCGCGGCGAGGCGGAAGTCGCAGCCGCAGGCCAGGGCCAGGCCCCCCGCCACCGCATAGCCGCGGATCACCGCCAGGGAAGGCTTGTCCAGGCGGCGCAGGGCGAGCACCACCGCCTGCATGCCCTCGCGCATCTCGCGCCCGCGGCCCATGGGCGCCTCGGCGACGCGGCGCGAGTGGTCGGGCTCGCCGCCTGAAATATCCCCGCCGGTGCAGAAGGCCCGCGTCCCCGCGCCGGTAAGGATCAGCGCGCGCAGGTCATCGTCGTCGCGATAGGCGGCGACGGCGTCCTGCAGCTCCACGCACATGGTGGAATTGTAGGCGTTCATCGTCCCCGGACGATTGAGCGTGATACGCGCGACGTGTGGCCTCGGCGTCTCGCAGATCAAGGTTTCGTAGGTCTCTTCGCCGAACATGGTCTCCTCCTTGGCGCTTCGGCGCCACCCTAACGCAAATTCCGCGAACGACCGCCCTATCGAACTCCTGCGCTGCGCTGCGACTTGCGCTAAGCTGCTGTTTTCCGGGGGAGAGTCGCGATGGCCAAGGTGGAGCACATCATCCGCGCCGCCATACGGCCCTCGCCCGAAATCCTGGTGGAGATCCAGGCGGTGGCCACCCGGTGACCGAGGCCCAGGTTCCCCGTCGCGCCGACGTCATCGTCATCGGCGCCGGCATGGCCGGGCTGAAGGCGGCTCAGCAGCTGATCTGGGATGGCCGCACGGTGATCGTGGTCGAGGCGAAGGACCGGGTCGGCGGCAGGCTCAAGGCGGCCGAGGTCGCCGGGCGGGTGGTCGACCTGGGCGGGCAGTGGGTCGGCGCCCGGCACAGCATGCTGCTGGCCGAGGCCGAGCGGCTCGGCATCGCCGCCTATCCCCAGTACGCGGCCGGCAAGACGGTGATGCAGCTGCTGGGTAAGGTCGTCGCCTTCTCCGGTAGCACGCCAAAGATGTCGCCCTTGGCCCTGCTGGAACTGGCCGCCCTGCAGTCCCGCTGGGACCGGGAGATGAAGCAGGTCCCCGTCGACGCGCCGTGGACCGCGCCCAAGGCCCGCGAGTGGGACGCCCAGACGCTGGAAAGCTGGATCGTGCAGAACCTGCACACCGGCGAGGCGCGGGAATTCGCGCGCCTCGTGCCGCGCGGCGCCTGGGCCGCGGAGGCCTCGCAGATATCCTACCTCTGGTTCCTGGACGCCCTGCGCGGCGGGGAGGGCCTGGCCCAGCTGATGGGCGTCAAGGATGGCGTGCTCGACGCGAAGTTCGAGGGCGGCATGCACCAGATCGCGCGCCGCATGGCCGAGGAACTGGGCGACCGGCTGGTGCTGGGCGCCGCCGTCCGGCGCATCGTGCACGACGAGCGCGGCGCGCGGGTGGAGACCGACAAGGGCCATTTTGGCGCCCGCTTCGTCATCGTCGCCGCGCCGCCGGCCTCCGCCGCGCGCATCGAGTTCGAGCCTCCCCTGCCGGCCGCCCGCGACGGCCTGCACCAGCGCATGCCGATGGGGGCGATCATCAAGGCCTGCGTCGCCTATGAGCGGCCGTTCTGGCGCGACCTGGGGTTCTCCGGTCAGGTGGCCACCGACGACGATGTGCTGGGCATCGTCATGGAGGACACACAGAGCGCCGGTCCGGCGGTGCTGCTCTGCTTCATCGAGGGCAAGCGCGCCCTTGAGATGAGTGCGGCGGGGCGCGAGGCGCGCCTGGTGGCGGTGGTCGATTCCCTGGCGCGGTTCTTCGGTCCGGAGGCCGAGAACCCCATCGGCTACGAGGACAACGACTGGATGATGGAGCCCTGGACCCATGGCTATGTGGGGACCATGCCGCCAGGGGTGATGACGCGCTTCGGCCACGCCTTGCGCGAGCCCTGCGGGCGCATCCACTGGGCCGGAAGCGAGACTTCGGTGGAGTGGCCGGGCTACATCGAAGGCGCGCTGCGTTCAGGCCAGCGGGCGGCGCGGGAAGTCCTCGCCCGCAATAATCAGTGACGCGGGCAGCGGCTATTTGCGTTCCGCATAGCTCACGGCCATGCCCGCGCGCACGTCCTGCTGCACGCCGTACTGCGGGAAGGGATAGCGAAAGCCGTTCTTGGCCAGGGCCTTCATGCCTGTGATCGCCTTGAGCAGATACTCCGGCGGCGTCGCCATCAGCATCTCCTCGTCCAGCACCCCGCCGTAGCGGCGCTCGGCGAAACAAGGGATCGAGAGGCTGGGCAGGCGGGTGGCCAGGGCCCGGCCCCAGGAATCGGCACAGGCGGATTCGCCCACCACGCTCCAGTCGAAGCGCTTGTAGCCGGACCACTGCAGGCCGTTGATGAAGTACATCATCGCGCCCGGCGAGGCGTAGAACAGGGCGATGTCCGGCGGGTCGAGCCGGCCGCTGGCCAGCGGCGCCACCGCCAGGGCGTCGTACTGGCCGTCGGGTACGCAGTGCATGGCGCCCTGGTGCGCGCCGGCGTCCTCCAGCGTGGAGAACCAGACGCCGGTCATGTGCCGACCGGACTTCCAGTCGTCGGTCTTGGCGTTCCCGAGGCCCACCACCGCGCGGCATTGGGCGCCCACGAGATCATCGCTGGTGATGCCCACGGTCCAGCCGAGGCGCGAGGCCTGGCCGACCACCTGGTCGAGGGTGTGGATCGATTGGGGCCGGCGGATCTTGGGGATCGCCTCCATCTCCGCCCGGTCGGTGAACATCTTCATGCCGAACGGCACGCAGCGCAGCTTCAGCAGCTGCTCCAACTCGCCGACGATCTGCTGCCAATCCATGGACATGGCGCTGCTCCTCGCATGGGGGACGCCAGTGGTGGCGCCTGGGGAGCGGTCCCGCAAGAGCGCCATCGCCAGGACCAGCTGAGCTCAAGGACAGTCGTCGGCTTGCCGAACGGCCGCTAGGTCGTCCTCGCGAACCCAGGCTTCCACGGCCGGCGCGATGTCGTCGAGCAGGCCGGCGATCGTCGGGGTGCGCGGCGACCAGGGTCCGGAGCGCCGGATCAGCCACAGTTTGGCCCGCCGCTGCTGCACGGCGTTCCTGGCGAAGGCCAGCGACTGGGGATCCTGCGGATCGGTGACGACGATCGGTTGCTTCGACGCATCGAGCGCCGCCAGCCGGGCCGTCGCGTCGTCGCCGAACCCCCAGATCAGCGCGTCCTCGACGATGGCGTAGCCCGCCGCCTCGGCGATCTGCGGGATGTGGCGCACGAGATCCAGGTTCGCGGTCCTCGAGCCGGGCGACAGGGCGCTCCAGTCAACCAGGTCCGGATGCAGGCGCTGGTACTCGTCGCGCTCGGGTCCGTAGCGCCACCCTTCAGCCCGCCGCTCGACGCTCCAGCGCCAGTGCTCCATCGCCGCGAGGGTCTCCAGCTGCGCGTCGCTGAGCCGGTAGCCGGCCTGCCCGCCGGCCGCGAGACGGAGGCCCAGGCTGCGCAGCTTGACGGCGATGTGGTCGGCGAAGGCGCGGTTAGAGCGCTTCACCGGCTCGGGCAGATTGTGCCACTCGGCGTCCGCGTGGGCCGAGACCAGGGCGTGTTCCCGGTGGGTCTGATGGGTCATGCGCGCCAGCACGTCGCGCACGGGGTCGAGCAGGGCCGTCGGGCTGGTCAGCGGCGCCAGATAGCCGAAGGGGATGAAGCGATCCTGCAGCACCTTCTCGGTCTCCAGGCCCGCGAGAAAAGCGCCGAGTTCGCGCTTGTGGCTCAGCCGAACATAGATCGGCGTGTGCAGTCTGCCGCTCAGGTCCAGCCGCATGCGCAGCGCGAGCGCCGTGCTCAGCGAGGCGTCGTCGTCGGCGATCCCGACCACCATGGCGACCGGCTCGGCCGCCTGCACCGCCTCTTCCACCATGGGCCAATAGGAGGCGTCGTCCACCGCGAAGTCGCAGTCGCGCACCGTCACGTCCGCGACCTCCGCCAGGTGCGGATGCTTGGCGGCGAGCGCCGCGCGGGCGGCGTCGGCGTCGGGATCGAGGATGGTGATCGACGCGCGGAGTCCCGGGACGGCGAACTGGCACAGGATTGCGTGGCTGACGACCTCAGAGCTCATCATGCCGAAGCCGATCACCAACAGGTGCGGCGGACGGCGGGGGATCGGCGGGCTGGCCAGCTGAAAGGCGTTGGCGTGCAGCAGAGCGCGGGCGGCCACGCCGTTCAGGTGGATCGGGCGGATCTCGGTGACCCTGGATTCCAGCGTCGCGCCCATGTGCCGGACGATGGCGCTATAGAGCCAGTCGGTGCGCAGCTCGGGGATGATCTGCAGCCGTTCGCGGCGGGCGCGCCGCTGTTCCATGACCTCCCGAGCGCGCAGGCCGATCTCCACATTCGAGGCGTCGGAGCCGGTGGCCACGACCAGGGCGCGGGCGCGGGCCAGGCCGGCCATCTTCAGCATAGCCGGCTGGCTGGCGTCGCCCTCCAGCACGGCCACGCCGCGCTTCTCGCAGGCCTGGGCCTCGAAGGTCTCGGCGTCGCGCGTGATGGCCACGACGCCCCATTTCGCGTCCAGGAAGCTCTCCACCACCTGGCGGCCCGTCTCGCCCAGGCCGCAGACGATCACATGGTTGCGCGCCCGCCCGGCCAGGGCCACGCGCACGTCGTGTCGGATGTTGTCCAGCAGCAGGGTGACGCCGCCCATCAGCGCGGAGAGCGGCAGCAGGATCTGGCCGATCACCAGCTGCGGCGGGTCCTTGCCCAGGACATAGGGCGCGGTGCCGCGCAGCAGCAGGATGGTCTTCACCAGGGCTTCGAGCGGCGACTGAAGCTTGCACGACGCCGTCTGGCAGATGGCGAAGCCCCACAGGCACAGGGCGAAGGAGAACAGGAACGCCGGCGCGATCAGCAGCCAGTTGCGGAGCCGGAACAGGTTGCCGGGCGCCACGGCCGGCGCTCTCTAGACGCCCGCCGGCGCCGCGGCGTGTCGGGCGCCGCCGGCCAGCACAGGTCGATGCAAGATCATTCGCCCATCCCCGCGGTGTCCCAACCCTATCGCCCGCCAGCTTGACCCGCGGCGCTCAAATTTGGAACCCTGGTTAGGCCGCCTGTCGGCGGCAGGGCCAAATTCAGACGCCGATCGCGACGCGCGGCGCTGACAGCGCCTGACGGTGTGCTACTCATCGCGCTGTAAGGCTGGGAGACGTCTATGCCTCACGACGTGTTCATCAGTTACAGCTCGGCGGACAAGCTGGCCGCCGACGCTGTGTGCCACGGGCTGGAGGCCCAGGGCATCCGGTGCTGGATCGCGCCGCGAGACCAGATCGCCGGCAAGCCCTACGGCGAGCAGATCACCGCCGCGATCCACGACGCCAAGGTGCTGGTGCTGATCTTCTCCGAGCACGTCAACCAGTCTCACGCCGTGCACAATGAGATCGACCTAGCCGCCGGCGACAACATCGCCATCATTCCGTTCCGCATCACCGGCGACGACTTCAATCCGGAGCTTCGGTTCTACCTGGGCCGGGTGCATTGGCTCGATGCGTTCCCGCTGCCGGTGAACAACTACATCGACAACCTCGTGGCGATGGTGAAGCGCAATCTGCCGGGCGGCGAGGCGCATGTGGGTCCGCCGGACGGTTCGACGACGCCCGTCGAGCCGCCGCTCCCGCCGCGGCCCACGCCCGCGCCGCCGCCAAACCCCACGAACTACACCCCTCTGCTGGTGGTGGGCGGCATCGCCCTGGTGGTGATCGTGCTGGCGGTGATGATCAACGCCGCGGTCAACGGCCCGAAGCCGGCCAACTTCACCGTGGCCTCCGCGAACACCGCGGCGCCCGACGCTACGAGCAATGCCGCTCCGCCCCCGCCACCGGTCGCGCCGCCCGCCGAGACGCCGCCCCCGGCGGCGGCGCAGGTCCCGCCGGTCAATCCGCAGGCGGTGAACTACTACGAGACGGTCATGGTCCAGGGGGGCCCGCCGGCCTCGCTGGACGGCGCCACCCTGGTCAACACCGCCCAGCTGCTGACATTCCTGCAGGCGCGCGATGCGAAGCAAATCAACTTCGTGCTCGTCGATGCGCGCGGCTGCATCGGCGAGGTCAGCATCAAGACCGCCGTGTGCGAGAACCCCAACACCATCGAGACGCTGGAACAGAACGTCGCCCTGGCCCAACCCATCGTGGTGTTCTGTCTCGACGGCACCTGTCCGGAATCGTTCCAGTTCGCCCAGGCGGCGATGGCGGCGGGCTACCAGCACGTGTTCTGGTACCGCGGCGGCATCAACGCCTGGCTTGCCGCGGGCTATCTGCAGGAAAACCTGCCCAACTACGCCGGCTAGCGGGTCCGGCGCCCATTTCGTCAAGAGGTCGACATGCCCAGACTGCGTCAAGTGCCGCGCGCCGAAGCCAAGGCCGAGATCGTGCTGACCATGTACGACCGGTTGTTCGGCGACCGCGACCCGGTGAGCCAGCCGGGCACGGCCACCGGCACCCGGGGCGACTGGTGGACGGTCTTCGCCCTGGCCCCGGACATCCTTTCCCACGCCGTGGCCGGTTTCGGCGTCTACCGCCATCCGGAGCGCAAGCTCGATCCGGTGCTGCGCGAACTGGGCCAGACCCGCGCCGGCTGGGCGCGCGGCAGCCAGTTCGTGTTCTCCCAGCACTGCAAGTCCCTTCGGGGACTTGGCGTCTCGGAGGAGAAGATCGCGGCGATCCCGGCCTGGAGCGCCTCGGGCCTGTTCACGCCCACCGAGCGGGCGGTGCTCGCCTACACCGACGCCCTGGTGCTGCAGGACGGACGCGTGCCCGAGGCTCTGTTCGCCCAGCTGAAGACCTTCTGGAGCGACGTGGAGATCCTCGAGTTCACCTACATCACCTGCCTCTATGAGATGCACGCGATCATGAGCCGGGCGCTGCGCCTGGAGTTCGACGACCGCGAGGATCCCGTGGTGGAGGTCGCCGCGCCGACGGAGTTCAAGGGCGCCGACTTCCTCGACACCCGCCGGAAGACCTAGAGTCCCGCCTGGCTGAAGGCGCCGTCGAGGCGCGCGGACATCTCCTGGCCGGGCAGGGCGCGCTGGCCCTCCATCACCGCGGCGTAGACCAGGTCGCGCTTCTGGCTTTGCACGCGCCCGGACGCCCACCCGACTGTCCGCGAACCGTCGGGAACGGAATTGCAGCTGACCATCCGCCCGCCCGGCCGCGCGGCGGTCTTCAGGGCGTCCTTGTCGTTCATCGTCCCGGCGGTGTCGCAGGCTGGCATCGGGCGGGCGCAGTTGAAGGGGTCGCCGTACTGGTAGACGACCTGGCCCGAAACCCGGTCGGCCAGCAGGACGCAGGTGGTCGGATCGCCGATGGCCCGGCCGATGGCCGCATCGAGCGCGTCCTTGTCGAGCCCACGTCCTGAAGGCGGCGTGGGGGTGCAGGCGCAAAGCAGGGCGGCGGCGATCGCAGCTACGGCGGCCCCGCGGCTGCTGGCATGGGGCTTGGTCATTTTGAGCAGCATCAGCGCGTCCCTGAGTGTCGCCCCCAAGAGAGGTGCGGCATTTAGCCAGAACGCCCGGGTCGTTCAATGAGCCGCGGAGTGCGGCGCCGATTGAGAACTCCGGCGGCAGGCCGTAGAGCCTGATGGGTTCAGATCGAGGCGATCCGAACCCTGAATCAGGCTCTACACTCTAGAATCTAGAGCACGATTCAGCGGTCAGGTGATTCCACCTGACCCCATCGTGCTCTACGCTCACGCCAGCATTGCCGGGGAGGTCCTGATGCGCACGATCGGACGGTTTGTGGCCCTGGCGGTCCTGTGCGCTTCCGGTCCGGCCCTGGCGGCGCCGACCCACATCTCCGATCCCAAGGCTTTCGTCACCCAGGTCTACCATCGGCTGGCCACGGATCAGAACTACACCGCGCCCGAGGACATCTACACGGCGCACCTGAAAGCCCTGTTCGCCGACGAAAAGCATGACGCCGGCGACGAGGTGGGACGCGTCGACTTCGACTTCTGGACCGACGCCCAGGACTGGTCGCTCAAGGACCCGAAGGTCAGGGAGGCGCCCGTCGAGGGCAATGCCGGCCGCAAGGTGGAGATCGTCACCTTCCTGAACAGCGACCGGCCGGAGGAGATTCACTTCTACTTCCAGAAGACCCCGGCCGGCTGGCTGCTGGACGATGCGCGCTCGGTCAAGGGCGAGAGCTGGACCCTGTCGGTGATCCTGAAATACGGCTGGGACGGTCAGTAGTCGCCGTTCAGCGCCGGGCTTTCGGCGGCTGGCTCATCAACGCCTTCAGCCCGGCGAGCGTGAGATAGCCGGCGTCGGCCTTGTCGAGCACCCCGAAGCGTTCGTCCGCGGCCTTGCGCCATTCGGCGAGGGTGATGTGGCCGTCCAGTTCAAGGTCCGCGTCGGCGACCGGCTCCGGTTCGTCGAGCAACATGGCGATGGCGGCGGTCTTGGGCCCGTGCGAGGCGCCGCCCTTCGTCTGCGAGCCCTCGTGTCGCCGTGTGTGTTCGCCGTCGCCCTCGCCTGGCGCGCGGTCATAGACAGCCGCGCTCAGTTCCGGGACGACGTTCTTTTCGTAGGCGGCGAGTTCGAAGCCGTCGATCACCCCGTCATGGTTGGTGTCGAGTCGCTGGAAGAAGGCCTCCGCGTCGGCGCGGAACTCGGCCTTGGTGAGCTTGCCGTCGTGGGCGGCGTTGGCGCGCTCGAACCAGGCCGCCACCGGATCGGGCACGGTGGGCGACAGGCGGAACGGTTCGCCCGACGGGCTGATGAAAAGGCGCGGCGCGGGCGCGGGCGCGGGAGGCGGCGATTGCGCCAGCAACAGCGCTGCGAGCGGCAGGGCGGCGAGGGTCTTCAAACGCATCCGCTGGAACACCCCGCCGCCTTTGGCGCCATCCGCCAGGCGACGAGCCTTGCCCTTGTCTTGGGGCCAAAATCCGCCGCCCGCGTGACCGTGCGGTAATGTAGCTGAACCTACTGCTTGGCGCCGGTGAAAGTGCCCTCGGCCATGCCGGTCTCGATCACGCCCTTCAGCGTGCCGTCGGCCTGGGTGTCGCCCTTGTAGTCCAGGTGCACCGGGCTGCCCTGATAGGTGGTGTCGTAGGACAGCACGACCTTGGCGCCGTCCACCGAGCCGGTGGCGCTCACCGGGTCGCCGCCCATGGAGTTGCTGCACGGGCCGGAGAGCTTCATGCCGTCCTGCTTGAGCGTGCAGGTCAGGGTGTACTTGATGGCGTCTCCGAAGGCGCCGTCGATCTTCCAGGCGCCCGACATGTCTTTCGCGGGCGCGGACGGCATTGCCGCCATGCTGTCGGCCGACGCCGCGACCGGCGCGAGGGCCAGGGCGGCGGCGATGATGAGGGTCTTCATACTCGGTTTCTCCCAAATGGACGGGCGCTTATAGACCCTCAGCGCAGGGCGTCCAATCCAGGTCCGCCGAGGAAGGTCTGCCAGACGACTACAACCAGCCAGTGCAGCGCGACCGCGGGCCAGATCGACGACGTGCGCCAGCGGATCAGCGCGCAGCCAAGCCCGAGAATCGCCGCGCAGGCCAGGAAATCCGGCCGCAGGAAGACCCTCGCCGCGCCAGGCAGGAACAGGGTCTCGATCACATGCCACAGGGTGAAGAGCGTCGTGACGAGGCCTATGACAATCCAAGGTCGTGAGGACTCCGAGCGGTCCGGTATCAGCAAGCCGCGGAAGCCCGCCTCTTCGCCGAGCGCCGGAATGAAGATCACGCTGACCAGTCGCAAGGGCAGGCCAGCCATGTCCGGCCTGCCGAGCGAATAGAGCCCTCCCGAGAACCCCACCGCCGCCATCGCCGCCAGGGTCGCGCCGGCGGCGACCGCCGCGAAGCGCCAGCCGGCGAGGCTGGGCAGCGTCGCGAGGCTTCGCCAGAGCCTGCGCAACGCCGCCATGACAACCGCCCGTATCGCGTCGGCCATGCGCCGGACTCCCGTCGTCGCGCGAGGGTCCGCGGCCCGCAACTTCCGTCGCCTGCGAGGCTTGACCCGCCGGGACCCTCGCCTAAAGGTGCGCGGCGATCAAACGAGCGTTTAAGGGAGAGCTTGCCGCATGTCCGCCGTCGCCGCCGAAACCCGGGTCAAACAGCCCGAACTCTTCGACCTGACCGGCAAGGTCGCCGTCATCACCGGCTCCACCAAGGGCATCGGCAAGGCGATCGCCGAGCGCCTGGCCGAGCACGGCGCCAAGGTGGTCATCTCCTCGCGCAAGCCGAACGCCTGCGAGGCGGTGGCCGGCGCCATCAACGCCGCGCATCCGGGCGCGGCCATCGCCGTGCCGGCCAACATCTCCTCCAAGGACGACCTGCAGCGACTGGTGAACGAGGCGCGTCAGGCCTTCGGCAAGATCGACGTTCTGGTCTGCAACGCCGCCTCCAACCCCTATTTCGGGCCGATGAGCGGGCTCTCCGACGAGGCCTTCCACAAGATCCTCGACAACAACATCGTCTCCAACCACTGGCTGATCCACATGGTCGCCCCGGAGATGAAGGAGCGGAAGGACGGCGTGATCATCATCGTCTCGTCCGTGGGCGGGTTGCGAGGCAGCGGCGTGCTCGGGGCCTACGGCATCTCCAAGGCCGCGGACATGCAGCTGGCCCGCAACCTCGCCCAGGAGCTGTCGCCCAGCAACATCCGGGTCAATTGCATCGCGCCGGGCCTGGTGAAAACGGATTTCGCCCGTGCGCTTTGGGATACGCCGGAAGCCGAGCGGCGCTCCAGCGTCGGCACGCCCCTTCGCCGCCTCGGCGAGCCGGACGACATCGCGGGCGCGGCGGTGTTCCTCGCCTCACGGGCCGGCGCCTGGGTGACCGGCCAGACCATCGTCGTCGACGGCGGCTCGACGTCGTAGGGGGCGGTTGGCCGTCCGGGATGACAGCGTGTTGGGCATGGCGCCTCGCGGCTGGGTCTCAGTGGCCGAGAACGGCCACGGCGAATGAGATGAAGCCGATCAGGTTCAACGTGACGTGGGCGTAGACGCCGATGCGGACGTCCTTGACCCACCAGACCACGACCACCGTCGGCAACAGGAAGCAGAAGATGCTCAGCCAGTTGTAGGGCTGCCAGAAGTGATAGATGGCGAACAGGGCCGTGTTGAGGATGGGCGCGAGCCAGGCCGGGCCGGGCATGCGCGGCAGCAGGTAGCCTCGGAAGTACAGTTCCTCAACGGCCGACACCACGAGCACGTCCGCGACGAAGCGCGCCGCCAGCGTGAGCAGCAGCATGTCCCGGCCCAGGCGCGCGTACTGCCTGACGTCGGAGAAATCGAACCAGTTTGGCAGCCAGCCCATGAAGGTCCTGGCGAACCAGCGATCGGCTGGCTGGACGACGCCATAGATCGCGATTGTCGCCACCGCCAGGCCCAAGACGATCAGCGCATATCGCCAGGCGCGCATCGGCGCGGGGAAGTTCACCGCGGGACTCAATGACCATGCGCCGGTCGCCTTCCTGCCGAGAAGAAACAGGTGGGCGATCTCCAGAGGCGCCATCACCAGCAGCGCCGAGAGACAGCTGACCAGCAGCGGCGGGAGTCCGTGTTGCCGCGCGAAAGGCATGGCGGCGAGGTAGGCCAAGACCATCGCCGCGCCGGGAAACAGGTGCAGGACTATGGACCTGACCAGCGAATGCTTCTCGACGTCGGGGGACGTTCCGACGACGTCGATGGTGTTCATGACCGTTGTGCTCATGGGTGTTCCACTCCGACAGGCGTTGCGAGAAGGGTGACCAGGGCGTCCAGCAGGGGACGCAGGTTCGCGGCGGGCTGGATGGCGCGCTGCACCTCGCAGCCGGCTATGATCGCGGCGATGAGCTCGGCCAGCGCCATCGGCGCCAGCCCTTTCGCGGCGGCGGCGGGCGCCGCGATCTCGGCGAGCGCCGCCAGCAGGTCGTTGCGCGAATCCAGGTAGGTGTCCCGCAGCTGCGCATCGCCGATGGCCTCGGCCCAGGAGCGCACGTCGAACTGGTTGACCGCGGCGCCGTCGGTGCGCTCCAGTTCGCTCAGGAACGAGCGCAGCCGGTCGGCCGGAGCGGCGTGTCCCCGGGAAGCGGCGATGCGTCGCTCGCCGGTCCGCCGGCCGGCCGAAGCCAGCGCCGCGATGATCGCGTCCTTGCTGTCGAAGTAGCTGTAGACGGCGCCGTGGCTCAGTCCGGCGTCGACGCAGATGTCCTGGATCGTCGTCCGGTGGAAGCCCTGGCGGGCGAAGCACCGTATGGCCGCTTGCAGGATCTGGCTGCGGCGCGCGTCTTTTCGGGCATCGGAGATCTTTGGCATAAAAGATGACTAGTCAGTCTTTTTATCATTGTCAAGGACCCCTCCGGGCCGACCCTGCTGGCACGCCCTCGCGCGCTGCGAGCTGAACCTACGAATTAATGTATGGAATTGGCCGCCGCCGCTAAGCCGGCGGAATCGTGACCATAAATTCGCGAAGGCGCCACAGTCCGGACACACGAATCTCCTCTGCCAAGGACATCGGTCCGACGGGGGACGACCAGGATGCGCACCATCGCCGTGATTGCCCGCAAAGGGGGCTCTGGCAAGACGACCCTGTCCACCCACCTGGCCATCGCCGCCCATCTTCGCGGCCTGAAAACCCTGCTCGCCGACACCGACCCGCAGCGCTCCGCCACCGAGGTCCTCAAGGCCCGGCGCGAGACCGGCCCGGAGCGGATCGACACCACCGCGCCGAAGCTGTTCAACGTCCAGATGGGCGCCGTGCGCTCCGGCGTCGACGCGATGATCATCGACACGCCGGCGGGCGCGGCGGACGAACTGGCCAACGCCATCGTCCTGGCCGACCTGTCGCTGCTGGTGCTGCGCCCGACCTTTCTCGACATGGCCGCGGCCCTGCAGACGGTGGAGGTGGTGCGTCGCCTGCGCAAGCCGGCCATCGTTGTGCTCAACCAGGCTCCGGTGGCGCGCGGCGGGTCCGAGCCGCCGCAGGTGAGGAAGGCCGTGCGCGCGCTGGGCTTCATGCGCCTGACGGTGGCCCCCTCGATCATCCGCTCGCGCGCCGCCTATCAGTTGGCGCTGGAATGCGGCTGTTCGGCCGAGGAGGTGGGCGGCGATTCGGCGGCCGCCGAGGACATGGCCGCGCTGTGGAGCTTCATAGAACGCTTCGCCTTCCCCAAGCGGCCGTGCGAAACCCCGGACGCGGAGATGCCGCTGTTCGAGTTCTCGCGCCGCGTCAGCGCCGTGTGACGCGCCTGGAGCGGCGGCCGGTCTGACTGAATCGGCGCTGAGGTGGAGTGCCCCCTCACCACACCTCGCCTCGCCCGAAGGGTGATGGGAAGAGGCCCTCGACCCGATCCGACGGACCGTCGGAAAGCGGAACTTGCCTCGCTACCGCTAGGAGAGTTCGCCTGCTCGAAGCTCGCGCGCATCGCCGTACCATCCCGCACGAGCAGCCAGCATGTCTTCTGACGCGCCGAGCGCATGCAGCTTTCGCTCCGCTCGTGCGCGTATAGCCAGCGTCAGGGGATCGAGCCTCCAGGTCCTCAACACTGTGGAGGCCTCGCGCTCAGCACCGACGGCGTCGCCCTCTGCGAGGAGCGCTGCGGCGACGCTGCGGCGTGCCGGATACCACCAGCGCGGCGGATCCACGCTCAGCGCTAGGCGCGCGTCCTGCAGGTCCGCCGCCTCGGAGAACGCTTTGGCGGCCAGGGTCGGCCGGTGGTCTAGCATGTCGGCGTCGCCCTCCAGCGACAGCCGGGCGATACGAGCCACCACCGCAGAGGTGGGTATGGCCGGGCCGGCCGGTTCGTCTCCCGGCAGCTTCACCATCTGCGCCTCTCGTCGCACGGCAACGGGCTGACGCAAG
>JBIOEG010000035.1:0-44543 GCA_044445825.1 Caulobacterales bacterium | reverse complement strand
GTGCGGGCGGCGGTGCGGGCGCGGGGGCCGGCGGCGGAGCGGCGACCACCTCATGCACAACCGGCGGCGCGGCCGGCGGTGCGGCGCAGCAGGCGAGAAGCAGCATCGCCGCGACGCCCAGGGACCCTAGCCTTGCTTTTCCCATCCCCTGGTTTCTCCCTGCCGCCAATAGGACACCGGATGGCCCGCGGCGCGGAACGCCGACCACCGCTTGCGCGCCTCTCCGAGCGCCGACTCATCGCGCCCGTCAAAAAGCAAGATGCACCGCTCGTAGGGCGAAATGTCGCCGCTGTCGGCGCCGTCGATGAGGAACAACGCATTGGCGCCGTTCACGTTCTCGAGGCCCGTTCCGATGAGCACCGGCTGGCGGTCGGCCAGCGGCTCGCCCTCCACGCCATGCGGCAGGAAGCTGTCGTCGCGATAGCTCCATAGCCAGCCGTCGAGATGCTCCACCCGGTCGCGATCTCGCGCGCGCACCGCCGCGCGCCAGCCGCGCGCGAGGGTCTTCTCCAGCAACTCCGGCAGGGCCTGGTCCAGGGCCGTCCGCTCCAGGTGGTAGAACCAGACTTCGCAGGGGTTCGTCGTCATTTGGTGAGGAGACTCAAGCTGACATCCATCAACAGCGCAGCGACCTTAGCAGGGTCGCTTAGCATGGCGAGGTGATGCAACGGAAAGCGGCGCACCGTCCACCCCAGGCGATCGGCTTCTGCCGCCTCGTCGGCATAGGCGTCGCTGAGCTGAACGAACGCGGCGGGAATGGCCTCCCATTCCGCGCTTCTCGGCGAAGGCGCATCCAGCCAGGCGAGCGGCGTCGGCGGCAGATCGCGCAGAAACGCTTCCCGCGTCGGCGCGTCTGGCAGCAAGCGTGCGATGGCATCGGCGGGGAACCAACGGTCCCAGGTCGGCAGCATGCCGTCCTCCGCAAGCCCTCGCAGGCGATCTGCGAGGCCCGGCGGAGCGGTATCCGCCCAGCTTCGGCCCGGATGCGGAAGCACGGCATCGATGAAGATCAGACCCGCGAGCCGATCGCACCGCTCCGCAATGGCAGGGGCAAGGCCGCCTGCGCCGCTGTGCAGGACAACCACCGACGGCTGGCCGCTTAGCCTGTCGGCGATCTGGCCGCCACGCCTTCATAGAGGTCCGAGGCCGACACCCCGCCGTAGTCGACCGCGACGGCGTTCGGAAGAAGCTGAGCCACGGGAGCCCAGCTGGCGGGGCCCACGAACGGGCTATGGATCAGCGCCAGACGCGCGGCCATCAGCCCTCGTAATTGTCGGCCACCAGCCGGTCCAACAGGCGCACGCCGAAGCCCGTGGCGCCGCTCGGAATGGTCGGAACCGTCGAGTTCGGCTTGAAGGCGGTGGAGGCGATGTCCAGGTGCGCCCAGGGGACCTTGTTGACGAACTTCTGGATGAACAGGGCCGCGGTGATCGAGCCGCCATAGCGGGGCCCGATATTCTTCATGTCGGCGACCTGGCTTTCGATGTGCTTCTCGTACTGGGCCGGCAGGGGCATGCGCCAGAGGGTGTCGCCGGTGTCCTTGGAAGCCGCCAGCAGCTTCTCCGCGAGGCCGTCGTTGTTGCTGAACAGGCCCGCGAGATCCTTGCCCAGTGAAACGACGATGGCGCCCGTGAGCGTCGCCAGATCGATCATGAACCTCGGCTTGAAGCGGTCCTGGCAATACCAGACGGCGTCGGCGAGCACGAGGCGGCCCTCGGCGTCGGTATTGATCACCTCGATGGTCTGGCCGGACATGGAGGTCACCACGTCGCCCGGGCGCTGGGCATTGCCGTCGGGCATGTTTTCCACGAGGCCCAGGATGCCGACGGCGTTGACCTTGGCCTTGCGCGCGGCGAGCGCATACATGGTCCCGGTTACGGCCGCGGCGCCGCCCATGTCGGTGACCATCTCCTCCATGCCCTCCGGCGGCTTCAGGCTGATGCCGCCGGTGTCGAAGCAGACGCCCTTGCCCACGAAGGCCACGGGCTGGGCGGTGGCGTCCTTGGCCCCCTTCCATTGGATGATCGCCAGCTGGCTCTCGCGCACGCTGCCCTGGCCCACGCCGAGCAGGGACCCCATGCCGAGCTTCTTCATCTCCTTTTCGCCCAACACTTCCACCTCGAGGCCGAGGCTGGTGAGCTTCTTCACCCGCCGGGCGAACTCCTCGGGATAGAGAATGTTGGCCGGTTCGGTGACCAGATCGCGGGCGAAGAGGATGGCGTCGGCCAGGCTATCGAGGGTCTTGAAGGCCTTGGCGGCGGCCTTCGGATCGGCGATGCCGACCTTCAACCTGGTGACCGACGGCTTCTTCTCCGGCTTTTCCGTCGTGCGATAGCGGTCGAACCTGTAGGCGGCGAGGCGGACGCCGAAGGCGGCGTGCGCGGCCCGCTCGGCGCCGGCGGCGGTCAGGCGCAACAGCAGGGTGTCGGCGCCTGAGGACTTCACGGCGTTGTAGGCATGGGCGCCAGCCAACTCGGCGGCCCGCGCGTCGAACTCGTTCTGCTTACCCGCGCCCACCACGAGGACCCGCCCCGCCTTGACCACCGCCGGGGCGAGGATGTCGAGGGTCTGCCCCATCGACCCCTTGAACCGGCTGGCGGCGATCGCCCGCTTCAGGGCGCCCGACATCGCCTTGTTCAGCGCCTCGGCCGCGGGAGAGAACTCACCGCTCTCGAAAGCCAGTACGGCCAGGGCGGCGGATTCGCCTGCCTCGGCGTCTGCGGCGACGAACTCAACCTTCATGCGCGGGTCTCCCTGTCGCCCCCGGGAATAGTCGAAAGCCTCGGTTCGGAAAAGCGGCCTCACCGACGCGAGCAGGCGATGCGGTCGTTCAGCCCCGTCAGGGAACCGCGGCGGCCAGCGGGCTTGGGCCGAAACGGTTGGCGCCCTGCTCGCTGGTCATTACCCCCAGTTCGATGGCCGCCCACAGCAGGATCAGACAGAACAGGAAGCTAGCCACGCCGTGCGGCGCCGGCCACACGGCCACCAGGGCGAACAGCACCAGCGCCGCCCACCAGCCCGAGCGGCCGCGATCGTGCAGTCTCTTGGACAGGATGCAGGTCCCGGCGAAGAGAAACGCCGGATAGATGAACCAGCCGGTCAGCCAGTGAAGGGTCGATGGAACCCAGACCTCATAGAATGCGGCGAGCGCGATCAGCACCGCCGCGGCGATCAGAAATGGCGTACGCGCCAGCCGCCCCTGCGCGGAGGTGAAGAGGTCGCGCCAATCGATCTGGCCGTACACGAGGCGAGAGTCCCATCCGAGGGCTGATCAGACCGCTTAGGTAGGCTGACCCGCGCACGAGCGGAAGAGGCGTCGGCGCCTGCCGTCAGAGGTGGCTCACCACATGCGCGCCGGTGGCGGCCGCGCCGAAGATCGAGCCGATCACCACCCAGAACACCACCTTGATGAGAATCGCCACGCCCGAACAGGCGATCCCCGCGATGGCCATCCCGCGGCCGTCGGGCCTCTGCACCGAGACCAGGCCGAGCACCAGGCCGATGATTGGGCATACCCAGCCGAGAAACGGAATCCAGAAGGTCAGGAGGCCGATGATCCCGAGAACCATGGCCGCGAGCGCCATGCCATTGCTGGCGGGAACGGCCGACGGTTGGATGTTGATCGTCTGTGTCGGCGGCGGCTGCGCGACGCTCGGCGTCGTTTCGTCGGTCATGGGCGCCCCCTGATGGACTGGCGAATGGTGGCGCCGGATCAGGCGCGCGTCAACGAACGCGCTACCGTCACGCGAATTCTGCGAGCACCTCGTCGGCGGCCACGCTGTCGCCCGCCTTGGCGTTGACCTGACGCAGCACGCCGTCCCGTTCGGCGCGGATGATGTTCTGCATCTTCATGGCCTCGATCACGCAAAGGATCTGGCCGGCTTTCACCTCGTCTCCGGTGACGATGTCCATCGACACCACGAGGCCCGGCATTGGCGACAGCACCAGCCTCGAGGTGTCGGCGGCCGGCTTTTCGGGCAGGCGCTCGTGCATGTCGGCCGAGGTCGGCGTCAGCACCAGCACCCGGGCGCTCGCCGCTCGGTGACGGATGCGAAAGCCCTCCGCCGCGGGCGACACCGTCGCGGCGAAATCCTGGCCGTCCAGGCGCCCACGGAACAGCGGCTGGCCGGGCCGCCAGTCGATCTCGTGCAGCACCAGGCTGCGCCCTTCGTCGAGCAAGTCGATGGCGAGGGTATTGCCCTCCAGGGCCAGCTTCACGCGGCGCTTGTGGCCCGGCAGCACCACCACCCACTCGGAGCGGGGCGTGGCCGAACTCAGGCCCGTCGGCGCGTGGCCGTTGCGCCGCGCCTGGATGCGGTGCATGGCCGCCGCGGTGGCGGTAAGCAGGTCGCGCTGCCAGTCGCTGGGCGCAAGCCCCAGGAATCCCTCGGGGAATTCCTCCTTGATGTAGTTGGTGGTCAGCGCCCCGGACGCGAAGCGCGGCTGATCCATCACCGCAGAGAGGAACGGCACATTGTGCCCCAGCCCGTCGATGTGGAACTCCTCGAGCGCCCGGGCCATCACCGCGATGGCGCCCAGGCGTTCCGGCGCCCAGGCCGACAGCTTGGAGATCATCGGGTCGTAGAACATCGAGATCTCGTCGCCCTCGCGCACGCCGGCGTCGTTGCGCACGATCCCGCCGTCCAGTTCGATCTCGCTGGGCGGCTGGTAGCGCACCAGCCGGCCGATGGACGGCAGGAAGCCGCGGTACGGGTCCTCGGCGTAGATGCGGCTCTCCACCGCCCAGCCCCTGATGGCCAGGTCCTTCTGCTCGAAAGCCAGGGGCTCGCCGGCCGCGACCCGGATCATCTGCTCAACCAGGTCGAGCCCGGTGATCAGCTCAGTCACCGGATGTTCCACCTGAAGACGTGTGTTCATCTCCAGGAAGAAGAAGGATTTATCCTGGCTGGCCACGAACTCCACCGTACCCGCCGAGTCGTATCCTACTGCCTGGGCCAGGGCGACGGCCTGGGCGCCCATGGCGGCGCGCGTGGCCTCGTCCAGCAGCGGCGACGGCGCTTCCTCTATGACCTTCTGGTTGCGTCGCTGGATCGAGCACTCGCGCTCGAACAGGTGAACCACGTGGCCGTGCTTGTCGCCCAGCACCTGGATCTCGATGTGCCGCGGGTTCTCGATGAACTTCTCGATGAAGATGCGGTCGTCGCCGAAGGCGCCCTTGGCCTCGGCCCGCACCGCCGGGAAGCCCTCCTCGACGTCCTGGCGGTTCCAGGCCACGCGTATGCCCTTGCCGCCGCCGCCCGCGGACGCCTTGATCATCACCGGATAACCGATGCCCTCGCTGATCTCGATGGCGTGGGTCACGCCGTCGATCTCGCCGATGTGCCCTGGAACGCAGGAGACCTTGGCGTCGGCGGCGAAGCGCTTGGAGGCGATCTTGTCGCCCATCGCCTCGATGGCATGGGGATTGGGTCCGATGAACACGATGCCCGCGTCGGCGCAGGCCTGGGCGAACTCGGCCTTCTCCGAAAGGAACCCGAATCCCGGGTGAACGGCCTGCGCCCCAGTCGCCAGGCACGCGTCGATGATCTTCTGGGCGACGAGGTAGGACTGGTTGGCCGGCGCCGGACCGATGAACACGGCTTCGTCGGCCATCTCCACGGCCATGGAATCCGCGTCGGCCTCCGAATACACCACCACGGTGACGATCCCCATGCGCCGGCAGGTCTTGATGATCCGCACGGCGATCTCGCCGCGGTTGGCGATGAGGATTTTCGAGAACATCCGGTTTCTTGCGGCCGTTTTCTGACTATCTTGGGTCGGTTAGACGCGCGCGGCGGCCGTGACAATCGTGCCGCCGCGTCAGCTATAGGGTAAGCGCCGCCATGTCCGCCACCGCAGAACCGACGACCCGCTCCAGCTCCGGGTTCGACCTCACTCCGCCCAACGCCGCCGAACGGGCGAAACTCGAGGCCGGCCTCAACCGCGAGGAGCGCGATGTCCTGCTGCACCATGGCACAGAGGCGCCGTTCTGCGGCGGCCTGCTGGACAACAAGGAGGACGGCGCCTACTGCTGCCGCCTGTGCGGGCTACCCCTGTTCCGCGCCCACACCAAGTTCGAGAGCGGCACGGGCTGGCCCAGCTTCTACGCGCCCATCGACGAGGATCACGTGGTCGCCGTGCGCGACACCAGCTACGGCATGTTGCGCATCGAGACCCGCTGCGCCCGCTGCGACAGCCACCAGGGCCACGTCTTCCCCGACGGTCCGCGGCCCACCGGCCTGCGCTACTGCATCAACTCGGTCTCGCTGCAGTTCGTACAGGACGGCGCCCCTCTGCCCGACCCCCTGGGACGCGGTGACAGGCTGTAGCGCTGTCATCCCGGAAAGCGCGCAGCGCTTATCCGGGACCGCCGGAAGCACTGATCGAACTTCAACGCATGCCACGGTCCGGGATCGGCCCTGTCGGGCCGTCCGGGATGACAATGTAAGTATTTGAATTAACTACCCTACGTACGGTTTGGCGCCCAACTGCTTCAGAACCCGCAGGCGCATTCTCCAGCCGATCAGGAACAGGCCGACCAGCACCAGCGGGATCAACCCGTGCGGCGGCGCGGGAATGGCCATGGTCAGCGCCAGGAAGAAGGGGGGCGTCAGGGCGATCAGCGCCAGCAGGAACCAGCGCACCGAACCACCGACCTCCTGCGAGACGAGCTTGGCGATCAGCGCCGCATAGCCCCACAGCAGCGCCATCGCCAGGCCGATCGCCACCACCAGGCCGCCGTAGACCAGCCTCGCGGCCGGATGGGCGTAGTCGCCGTTGATCAGCCGCGTCGCCGGCGGCAGCAGCACGACGAGGCCTAGCACCAGCAGCGTCAGCACGGTCACCGGCGCGTCGACGGTCAGGATCATCGCCATGAACCTGCGATGCGCCAGCCAGTAGATGCTGATCACCAGGAAGCTCATGGCGTAGGCGTCCAGCTGCGGCGTCAGATGCGCCCACAGAGCCCCCAGGTCGCCGTTCCACAACAGCGGCTTGGCGATGTCGACGGACAGGAAGGTGATGGCGATGGCGAACACGCCGTCGGCCAGCATCATCAGCCGGTCGTACCAGTGGCGAACGCGCCGGGCCTCCAGCCCCTCGGTCGTGTCCAACAGATCCGAGTCACCGGCCATGCCGCCCCCTCGTCAAACTGCCGCGCGCCGGACGCTGCCGCTCAAAGCGGAATGTTGTCGTGCTTCTTCCAGGGATTTGAGAGCTGCTTGTTCTTCAGACTCTTCAGGGCACGGACGATCCGGCGTCGCGTACCTTGCGGCATGATCACGTCGTCGATGTAGCCGCGCGAGGCCGCCACGAAGGGGTTGGCGAAGTGGGTCTTGTACTCCGCCTCGCGTTCGGCCAGGCGTTCTGGCGCGTTCATGTCGGCGCGGAAGATGATCTCCACCGCCTGCTTGGGCCCCATCACCGCGATCTCGGCGGTAGGCCAGGCGTAGTTGAAGTCGCCGCGGATGTTCTTCGAGGCCATGACGTCGAAGGCGCCGCCGTAGGCCTTGCGGGTGATCAGGGTCACCTTGGGCACAGTGGCCTCCGCATAGGCGAACAGCAGCTTGGCGCCGTGTTTGATCAGGCCGCCGGCCTCCTGCTTGGTGCCCGGCATGAAGCCCGGCACGTCCACGAAGGTGACGATCGGAATGTTGAAGGCGTCGCAGAAGCGCACGAAACGCGCGGCCTTGCGGCTGGAATCTATGTCCAGCACCCCGGCCAGCACCTGGGGCTGATTGGCGACGAAGCCGACGGTCTCTCCGTCAAGCCGGCCGAAGCCGGTGATCACGTTCTTGGCGTAGTCCGGGGAGATTTCGAAGAAGTCGGCTTCGTCCACGACTTTCAGGATCAACTCCTTCATGTCGTAGGGCTTGTTGGGGTTGGCCGGCACCAGGCTGTCCAGCGACGGTTCCGCGCGGTCCGGATCGTCGAAGCTCTCGCGCACCGGCGGCTTTTCGCGGTTGCATGAGGGCAGGAAGTCGATCAGGCGGCGGACCTGGGTCAGGGCCTCCAGGTCGTTCTCGAAGGCGCCGTCGGCGACGCCGGACTTCAGGGCGTGGACGCGGTAGCCGCCGAGGTCCTCGTGGCTGACATCCTCGTTGATGACCGTCTTCACCACGTCCGGACCGGTCACGTACATGTAGGCCGTGTCCTTCACCATGAAGATGAAGTCGGTCATGGCCGGCGAGTAGACGTCGCCGCCGGCGCAAGGCCCCATGATCACGCTGATCTGCGGAATGACGCCGGAAGACAGGACGTTCTGCAGGAAGATGTCGGCGTAGCCGGCCAAGCTGTCGACGCCTTCCTGGATGCGCGCGCCGCCGGCGTCGAACAGGCCGACGATCGGCGCCCCGCTGCGCGCGGCCATCTCCTGCACCTTAACGATCTTCTCTGCATGCGCCTTGGAAAGCGAGCCGCCGAAGACCGTGAAATCCTTGGAAAACACATAGACGACGCGGCCGTTGATCGTACCCCAGCCGGTGACCACGCCGTCGCCCGGGATGCGCTGCTCGGCCATGCCGAAGTCGTGGCTGCGATGCTCGACGAACATGTCGAACTCTTCGAAGCTGTCCTCGTCCAGCAGAAGATCGATGCGCTCGCGGGCGGTCAGCTTGCCCTTGGCGTGTTGCGAGGCGATGCGTCGCTCCCCGCCCCCGGCGCGCGCCTTGGCCCGGCGCTGTTCGAGCTCCTCCAGGATGTGCTGCATCGTACCGCCTTGTCTTCAATGGGCGTCAAAGGCCTAGCCGTGGCGGCGCCTCGTGACAAGCGAGCCGGGCCGGCTAGCCCAGCGCCTGGAACCACCGCTCGAGCATCACCACATCCTGGGCCAGCCGCTCCGCACTGGCTTCAGCCTCGGCGTCGACGCCCCATTGCTCTTGCTGGAAGGTCTCGTCCAGGCGCGAGAGGTCGAAGGCGGCCATCGCCGACAGTTCACCACGCCGCAGCGCCAGAACCAGCAGCGCCGAGCCGAGCAGCGCCGCGCCGAACGCCAGGCCGGTGAGCGCGTAGTCGCCCTCGGCGGCGGCCGCGGCGCGGATGCGCTCGAGCGTCTGCGGCGGCTGCACGACGTGCCGGATGCCCTGGGCGCGCATGAAGCGGACGTCGAATTGCGCCTCCGCCCACTCGATCACCGGCCCCCAGCGCCGCTCCTGACGTTCAACGAGGGCGGATGGGGTTTCGGCGAAGTAAAGCAGCAGATCGGTCTCGGCGAACCGCGCCACCTGATCGGCCAGGCCCGCGCGCGCCTCGGCCGCCCCGTCAATCACGGTGAAGGCCATGCGCGTGGCCGGCATGCTCGCCGCATCGATCGCGTCGCCCTGCGCCGCCCATTCCTGTGTGCAGAGTTCCGCCAGCCTCGCGGTGGGCAGGACGAGCGGCTTGCCGCCAGGCGAGCGGGGGATGCGGCCGTCCAGGCGCACGGAAAAGCCGCCGCCCTCTTCGCGGGCCACCGTCGCGGTCTTGTAGAACCGCTTGCGGCGATCTCGAAGGTCGTCGTTGCGGGCCAAGCCAACACTCCCCTGCGTCACGCCAGCGCGACGGAAGCAACCTGTCGTCAACGTGCAAGCAGCAAAATTCCAGGTATTGCGCAAGGAAGCCCCGTTTTGGCCCTCGATCCCGATCTCAAGGCCGCCATCGCCGTCACGCGCTTCGGATTGGGCGCCAAGCCTGGCCAGATCGCCCGGGTCCGCTCCGATCCGATCGGCTGGCTGCGCGGCCAGATACGTTCCGAAGGCGCCGACCAGCCCCAGGCCAACGCCCAGACCTCCGCCCAGCGGTTCCTTCAGCTGAGAGAGTACCAGCAGACTCTGCAACAGACCCGCGCGGACGGCGGACCCAAACCCGATCCGGTGAAGATGGCCGGACAATTGATTCGCGAGGACACCGGGGCGGACTTCCTGGCCCGCGCCCAACTCGCAGCGCGCACGGACGCTGACTTCCGCGAACGGTGGGCGCTCTTCTGGTTCAACCATTTCACCGTGTCGGCCAACAAGCTGGCCACCGCCACCCTGGTCGGCCCATTCGAGCAGGAGGCGATCCGCCCGAACGTATTCGGCAAGTTCGGGGACATGCTGGCGGCGTCATCCACACACCCGGCCATGCTGCTCTATCTCGACCAGGCCGAGTCGGTCGGCCCGGACACCATGGCGGCGATGTTCCTCTCGCGTGGCGGCAAGAAGGCCGGGCTGAACGAGAACCTGGCCCGCGAGATCATGGAACTGCACACGGTCGGCGTCGACGCCGGCTACACCCAGGCGGACGTCACCGAGTTCGCCCGGGCGATGACCGGCTTCAGCATCGGCGGCCTGCGCGAAAGCCCGGACAAGGCCGGCAAGTTCATGTTCCGCGCCGCCGCGCACGAGCCCGGCCCTCGGACGATCATGGGCAAGCGCTATGGCGAAGAAGGCGGCCAGCAGGCCTTGGCGGTGATGCGCGACCTGGCCGCCAGCCCGCACACCGCCCATCACCTGGCCACCAAGCTCGCCACCCACTTCGTCGCCGATCAGCCGCCGCCCGGCCTGGTGGCCAGGCTGGAGCGCAGCTACATGTCCAACGGCGGCGACCTCGGCGACCTCGCCCGCACCCTGGTGAGCGCGCCCGAAGCCTGGGACCCGCAACCGTCCAAGTTCAAGACGCCCTATGAGTTCATGGTCTCGTCCTGGCGGGCGGGCGACACCGCGCCGGACGATCTGGCGCAGGTCGCGCCGATCCTCAACGAAATGGGCCAAAAGCCGTTCAGCGCGCCCTCGCCCAAAGGTTGGGACGAGATGGCCGCCACCTGGTGCGCGCCCGATGCCGTGATCAAGCGCATGGCCTGGAGCGAAAACCTCGCCGCCCGCGCCCTGGGCGACCGCGATCCCAACCAGCTCGCCAGGGACGCCCTGGGCGAGCGCCTCACACCCCTCGTCGCCAAGGCCATTTCTCACGCCGAAACGCGGCAGGAGGGCATGGCCATCCTGTTGATGAGCCCGGAGTTCCAACGCCGATGACCCTTCCGGTTGCACTTCCCACCATCGACCGCCGGCGCGCTCTGCTCGCCGCCCTCGGGCTCGGCTTTTCCGTGGAGTTCCTGGGCGCCAGGGCCTTCGCCGCGTCCGACAGCGCCGCGAGCCGCAAGCTGGTGGTGGTGATCTGCCGTGGGGGCATGGACGGCCTCTCCGTCTCACCGCCAGTGGGCGATCGCGACTACGCCGCCCTGCGCGGCGCCATCGCCATCCCGGGCTTCGGCCAGGCGGGCGGCGCGCTGCGGCTCGACGAGACCTTCGGCCTGCACCCGTCGCTCGTCGCCGTGCACGCCCTCGCCCAGAGGGGCGAAGCTCGGATCGCGCCGGCCGTGGCCACCCCCGACCGCGCGCGTTCGCACTTCGAAGCGCAGGACGTGCTGGAGACCGGCGCGACGGTCGTCTACGGCACGCCCTCCGGCTGGCTCAACCGCTCGCTGCAGTCCATGGGCGCCGGCAAGGTCAAGGCGATCTCCGTGGGGGCGACCGCGCCCCTGGTGCTGCGCGGCCCGGTGGAGGCCGCATCCTGGTCGCCGGGCGGCGGCCTCGGCGCCGATCCGCGGCTGCCCAGCATCCTGCAAGACCTCTACGCCAACGATCCTCAGCTCGGACGCGCCCTCGCCAGCGGTCTGTCCACGCAGTCCATGGCCGCCGTGGCGAAAGCCGACGCCAAGGCGGTCCTGGCGCAGCCTGATCCGATGACGGACGCATCGTCGATGATGGACGCCCAGGCGGGCTCCGGCGGCGAAGCGCTTCGCCCTGTCCTGCGCCAGGGGTTGCCGGCGGCCAGGTCGCTCGGCGCCACCCTGGCGGGCTTCATGGTTCAGCCCGGCGGCCCGCAAGTGGCGGCGGTGTCCCTCGACGGCTTCGACACCCACGCCAACCAGGGCGCGGCCCAGGGCCAGCTGGCCACGCGCCTGGCCTATCTCGACGCGGCGTTGGACGGCCTGGCTGCCGGCCTCGGCCCTTCCTGGAAGGACACGGTCGTGGTGGTGGTCACCGAGTTCGGCCGCACGGCCAGGATCAACGGCACGAGCGGCACCGACCACGGCACCGCATCGACCGCCCTGCTGCTGGGCGGCGCGCTGAAAAAGGGCGGCATCGTCGGCGATTGGCCGACCCTGCAGCAGGCCCGGCTGTTCGAGAACCGCGACACCGCGCCGACCCTCGATATGCGCGGCCTGTTCAAGGGCCTGCTCGCCGAGCACATGGGCCTCGAGCGCCGTGCGCTGGACACCGCGGTGTTCCCCGACAGCGCCGCGGTGGCCCCCGCGACGGGGCTGGTGTCGGCCTAGCGATCATCGCCGGTGGCGCGGCAGGCCCGGCGGAAACGGGTCGGCCGGGGCCTCGTGCTCGTCGAAGCCGAACCTGGCGAAGCCGGCGCGCATCTCGCGGCTCAGCGGCGCCTCCAGGACCAGTTGGCCGCGCGAGGGATGCGGCAGCACGATGCGCCGCGCGTGCAGCTGCAGCTTCAGGTCCCCGGAAAGCTCCGCCGACGCCTCGTCGCAGTACTTGGGATCGCCGAGGATCGGGTGGCCTATGGCCAGCATGTGGGCGCGCAGCTGATGGGTGCGGCCGGTGTGCGGCCTCAGGGCCACCCAGGCGGCGCGAGGACCTGCCCTGGACAGGGTGATGAAGTCGGTCAGCGCCGGTTCGGCCTTGGGATCCTTGGCCTCGGCCGGGGCCACCATCTCGCGATCGCCGAAGCCGCGCTTGACCAGCGGCAGGTCGATGGTCCCCTGCCCCGGCTTGGGAAAGCCGGCGACGATGGCCCAGTAGGTCTTCTCCGCGCGGCGCCTGGCGAAGGCGCCCGCCAGCTTAGCCGCCGCCGCCGGGGTCTTGCCCAGCACCAGGACGCCGGAAGTGTCGCGGTCGAGACGGTGGACCAGCCGCGGCCGGTCCATGCCCTCGCCCCAGGCCGACAGCAGGCGATCGATGTGCTGGCTGGTCTTGGTCCCGCCCTGCACGGCGATTCCGGCGGGCTTGTTCAGCGCCAGCACCTCCTCGTCCTCGTAGAGCACCATGCCTTCGACCAGCGCCCGGTCCTCCCGCGACAGGGCCTGGCGCGGACCCGCGGGCGGCTGTTCCGGCAAGGGCGGCACGCGCACCTGGGCCCCGGCGACGAGGCGCGTGTCGGCCTTCACCCGCCCGCCGTCGACGCGGATCTGGCCGGATCGGGCGAGGCGCTGGATCTGCACGTTGCTCAGGTGCGGCCAGCGCCGACGGAACCAGCGGTCGAGCCGGACGCCGCCCTCCGCCTCGCCGACGGTCAAGGTGCGCACCTCGGCCATCAGGCGAGGCTGAACGGCGAAAACGTGGTGAATCCTCGGGGAGGAAGAACTCTCTCCATGGGCGCTATATGCGACGCCGATCACGATCGCGCCAGCGCGCTCACATTGAGTCCACTCTACACCTTAGGTTAATGCACCTTACCCTAGGGTTGAGCGGCCGGAGGGACGCCGCGCCGCTTCGCGCAGGGAGCCGCCATACCGATGGCCACCGCCGATACCGGGATCACTCGGCTGGAGTCCGCCAACGCCCAGGCGGTGCTCGACCGCATCGTCGAGGCCGGACTCATCGAGCGCGGCATGGTGGCGATCATCAGCGTCTCGGCCATCCGCGCCCGCAGCGGCGAGCGGTGGCCGCGCAGGCGCGAGGACGTGTGGACCTACGTCGCCAAGAAGTGCGACGAGCACCTGTCGTTCCAGGACATCCACCACCGGCTCAACGACGTCGACTTCGTGGTGGCCATGACCGCCGAGCACCCGGCCGCCGTTCAGGCCGCCGCGCTGCGTATCCTTGAGGAAGTCCTCCTGTTCTTCGTCGGCGCCGCCGACGGCGCCGACCTGCAGATCAAGACGGTGACGTCGCTGAGCGCAGGCGTGGTCGGTTGCTCGCCCGTCGATCCCGCCGCCATACCCCGCGCGCCGGTGGTGATGGACACCGTCCAGTCGCCGTTCCGCCTGGGCGTGGATCCCGCCGAAGAGCGCAAACGCAACCCGGCCACCTTCATGAGCGGCAAGGGCGAGGGCCTGAGGGTGGACTTCGCGGTGGAGCACCTGGTCAGCCTGCGCCACCAGGTCACCGCCGCCCTGCGCATCGAGCCCACGGTGTCCCTGGTGTCGACCGGGGTCACCATTCCGGGCCGCGCGTTCGGGCGCTTCACCGACGAGGAAGTGGCCTACCTCGACCACGCCACCTTGGAATACGGCGCCCTGTTCATGCCCAACGCCGGCTTCAGCACCCAGCCGGCGCTGATCCTGCCGGTGTCCTTCCGCACCATGGCCGGCCGCAAGGGGCGCCACGCCCTGGCGATGGTGGCGCCCGGAACACCCCAGGCCCTGAAGACCAGCGTCATGGTGGAGTTCGTGGACGTCGACCGCGGCACGCCGGTCAGCCGCCTCACCGAGATCGCCGGCCTGGTCAGTTCGCTCTGCCGCGGCGCCTTCGTGCGGCTGCGGCCGGCGCGCGACATGCTGGCGGCGGTGCGCGGCTACCGGCCGCTCGGGCTGACCCTCGACGCCGCCGACCTGGGCGCCACCCACGCCCAGATCGCCACCCAGATGCTCGCGTTCGGGGAACAGGCGCGCGGGGCGGCGCCGGCGCTGGTGATCCAGGGCCTGCCCAGTGAGGAATTCTTTCAGGTCGCCCAGGTCGCCGGCCTGACCCACGCCTCGCTGCGCGGCCAGGCGCTGACCCGGCAGATGGACGCCGCCTAGCCGCGGCGCGCGCCTGTTCCACCTGTTATTCACCTGTTCCACCTGTTATTTCACGGTTTTTTCCACCTGTTACGGTCTGAAAGCCGTGTTTGTTCAATGGCTTGCGACCACCTGATATCGCTCAGGAACAGGTGATAACAGGTGATAACAGGCGCCAAACAGGCCTGTTATCGATGCATAACAGGCGCGGAACAGGCGGCGAGCGGACGCTTGCGCACCACACCCCCGATCCGAAATTCCCCGCGACCGCGAAGCGGAGGCGCGGAGCAGTCAAAGCGGGGACCCAGGCGTTTTTGTTTGTTCCTTCCGTCCACACCGCGCGGACCCAACCGATGGCATAAAACCTGGGTCCCCGCTTTCGCGGGGAATTTCGGGTGTGGGGGGTTGGGAACCTGGCTGTGCGGGCGAACGCCCGCCGGTCACCCGGCCGCGTGCAATTGTCTTCACGATGAGAAAGAGCGCCGCTTTGAAGCGGGTTGGCCATTCTTTATTACCAAATGTAACGGAGAATCGCAAGCCGCGGAGGCAAGGGCGGTGAGGCCGTAACCCCTCACCCCAGCCCCAGCCGCGCCGCAACGCCCGCCATGTCCGCCGGCGTCGGCGCCTCGATGCGCCGCGCGCCGCCGTCGGGGTGCGGGAACTCCAGCGCCGCCGCGTGCAGCATCAGCCGCGGGACCGCCGCGCCGCCCGCCGAGAGCGCCCCGCCGTAGCGCGCGTCGCCCAGGATCGGATGGCCGATCGACGCCAGGTGGACGCGCAGCTGGTGCATGCGGCCGGTCTGCGGGCGCACCTCCAGCAGCGCCGCGCCGTCCGCCGCCGCCAGCGTGCGGTAGAGGGTGAGCGCGCTCTCCGCGTCGGGGTGGTCCGGCGGGCAGGTGCGCATATAGGCCTCGCGCCCCTGCATCTGCCGGCGCAGAGGCGTCTCGATCCGCCCCTGCCGAGGGTCCGGCGCGCCGCCGCCGACGATGGCGAGGTAGGTCTTCTTCACCCGCCGGCCCATCATCGCCTTGCCCAGGAAGGCGGCGGCCGGCTTGGTCTTGGCCGTCAGGATAACCCCGGAGGTGTCCCGGTCGAGCCGGTGGATCAGCCTCGGGCGATTGCCCGACGACTTGGCGAAAGCCCACAGCAGGTCGTCCAGCGTGTGCGCCCGGATCCGCCCACCCTGGCTGGAGAGACCCGCCGGCTTGTTCAACGCCAGGATCGCCGCGTCCTCGGCGATCACCAGCGCGCGGACGAAGGCGATGTCTTCGCTGGTAAGAGAAGGGGAACCACGAACCTCACGAACCACACGAACACCGCGCGCGCTCGGATCCGACGTTCGGGCCGGTCGCCCATCCCGACTGTTCCCGTTCGTGTGGTTCGTGTGGTTCGTGGTTCATTCCTTAGACTTCTGCGCCCGCAGCCCCGCCCACCGATCGAGGCGTTCCTTGATCCGCGCCTCCGCGCCCTCGCCCTTGGGGCGGTAGAAGGTCCGGCGCTCGATGCCCTCCGGAAAATAGTCCTGGCCGGAGAAGCCCTCCTCGGTGTCGGGGTCGTACCGGTAGCCCTTGCCGTAGCCCAGGTCCTTCATCAGCCGCGTCGGCGCGTTGCGGATGTGGGCCGGCGGCATCAGCGAGCCGGTGTCGCGGGCCATCCGCATGGCCTCGGCGAAGGCCGTGTAGACCGCGTTGGACTTCGGCGCGGCCGCCATGTGCACGCAGGCCTGGGCCAGCGCCAGTTCGCCCTCCGGCGAGCCCAGGAAGTCGTAGGCGTCCTTGGCGGCGTTGGTCAGGATCAGCGACATCGGATCGGCCTCGCCGATGTCCTCCACCGCCATGCGCACCAGGCGCCGGGCGATGTAGAGCGGGTCCTCGCCGCCGGCCAGCATGCGCGCCAGCCAGTACAGCGCCGCGTCCGGATCCGACCCGCGCACCGATTTGTGCAGCGCCGAGATCAGGTTGTAGTGCTCCTCCCGGTCCTTGTCGTAGGCCGGGCTGCGTTTCTGCAGCACCTGGGCCATCTGCGCCGTGGTCAGCGGCTCGGCGGCGGCGATGTTGAACAGGGTCTCGGCCAGGGACAGCACATAGCGGCCATCGCCGTCGGCCATGGCGATCATCGCCGTGCGCGCCTCCGGCGACAGCGGCAGCGCCCGCTCCACGAACGCCTCGGCCTTGCGCAGGAGCCGCTCCTGCGACTCGTCGTCGAGGCGCTTGAGCACGAACACCTGGCAACGCGACAGCAGGGCGCCGTTGAGCTCGAAGGACGGGTTCTCCGTGGTCGCACCCACCAGGGTCACCACCCCCTGCTCCACGAAGGGCAGGAAGCCGTCCTGCTGGGCGCGGTTGAAGCGATGGATCTCGTCGACGAAGAGCAGGGTCGACTGCCCCGCGGACCGGCGCACGCGCGCCGCCTCGAAGGCCTTCTTCAGGTCGGCGACGCCGGAGAACACCGCCGACAGCTGCTGGAACTCGTAGCCCGCCTCGTCCGCCAGCAGCCGCGCGATGGTGGTCTTGCCCGTGCCCGGCGGGCCCCAGAGGATCATCGAGGCCAGCCTGTGGGCCTTGGCCATGCGCCGGATCGGGCCCTCGGGGCCCAGCAGGTGCTCCTGCCCCACCACCTCGTCCAGGCTCTGCGGCCGCAGCCGGTCGGCCAGCGGCCGCGGCGCCTCCGGAACCAGCCCCGCCGCTTCGAAGAGATCGCTCATTGGCGCAAGTTAGCAGGAAACGCGCGCGCCAGGCTCCCTCCCGCGCGCGACCTTCCCCACTCGGGGCAATGTGGCCCGCGAAGCGGGTCGGATGAGCATCCAAACACGAAAGGGGCCGCGCATGCGGTGCGAGGAAGGTTCAACCACGGAAGTCACGGAGGAGCACGGAGATCACGGAGACTATGGCCGTCACGCGGGCACGCCCTAAGCATTGGAAGCCCACTCCGTGAACTCCGTGGTTCTCCGTGACCTCCGTGGTGAGTCTTCGCGGCGATCCGACCCGCTTCGCGGGCCACCTTCTCCCAGCGGAGAAGGAAATTGGCGGCCGTCACCCCGCCAGTTGACGGGGCATCGTCCCTCCACGCAACCGGGAGGGAGTTTTACAGCGTCACCTGCACCCGTTCGATCTGACCGGCGCGTTCGAAGACCATGCTCCAGGCGCCCTTGCCGGCTTCCAGGGCGCTGGCCAGGTCGTCGGTGGTGTCGACCTTGGTGTTGTTCACCTGGCGCACGAAGTCGCCCGGCCTCAGGCCGAGGTTCTGGGCGAAGCCGCCCGCCACGGCGCTGATCATCACGCCGTGGCCGGCGAAGGGGTCGAGGCCAAGCGCCGACGCCGCCGCGGGCGACAGATTGATCACCGTGGCGCCGTTCAGCGGGTTGTGGCCGCCGATAACCTTCTCGTCCTTGGCCGGCAGGGCCGGCGGCGCTTCCAGGCGCACCCTCACCGTGCGGTCGCGGCCGGGTTTGCGCACCAGCACGGCCACCGACTCGCCGATCCCCCGCGTGGCGATGCGGTAGTTAAGGCCCGCGTCGTCATCGACGCCCTGGCCGTCCACCGAGACGATCACGTCGCCCTGGGCGATGCCGGCGCGCGCGGCCGGTCCGTCCGGCCAGACGTCGGCGACCACCACGCCCTGCGGCGTCGCCAGGCCCATGCTCTTGGCCATCTCGCCGGTGAGCGCCTGGGTGCGCGCGCCCAGCCACGGCCGCGTCATCTCACGCGCGCCGCCCAGCGCCGTGGCCACCACCTGGCGGACCATCGCCGCCGGGATGGCGAACCCGACACCGGACGACGTCCCCGAGCGCGAAAGTATGGCGGTGTTCACCCCGATCAGGTCGCCGTTCATGTCCACCAGCGGCCCGCCGGAGTTGCCCGGATTGATGGCCGCGTCGGTCTGGATGAAGAAGGCGTAGTTGGACAGGCCCACGTCGGAACGCGCCAGGGCCGAGACGATGCCGTTGGTCACCGTCTGGCCGACGCCGAAGGGATCGCCGATGGCCAGCACCAGGTCGCCCACCTGGACGTCCTCGGCGTCCGCGATGGCGATGGTGGGCAGCTTCTCGCCGGCTGTGTCGATCTTCAGCACGGCCAGATCGGCGCGCGGATCGTCCAGCAGCACGGTGGCCGGCCATTCGCGGCGGTCGGCGGTGACCACCATGATCTCCTGGGCGCCTTCGATGACGTGGTGGTTGGTGAGGATCACGCCGTCCGCCCGGACGATGGACCCGGACCCCAGCGAGCGCTGAACCAGGTCGCGGGTGATGCCGCCGCCCATGAACATGCCCCAGAACGGATCGACCTGGGTGCGCACCGTGCGCTTGGAGAACACGTTGACCACCGCCGGTGCGGCCCGCTTCACCACCGGCGCGAAGGAGACGCGCAACGAGGCCGCATCGGTCGGCGCGACGCGGGGGGCCGGCGCCGGCAGGTCGGGCGCCTGGGCACGCGCGGCGGACGCGGCGCCGACGCCGAGCAGCGCCAGCAACGGCAGCAGGAAACGCAAAGCCTTCATCGTCGCTCCGAAGCTTCTCAGCCGCCGAAAACTACTCGATTTTCGGGCGCAATCATGGCGTCACGTCACCAGCTCCTCGGGGAAGGCGGGCTCCTTGGCGGGATGGGCGTAGAAGAAGGCGGCGATGAAGGCGCAGACGATCATGCCGGCGCCCACGAGGATCGACAGTCCCGGCAGCCCGAAGCCTTTGCCGGGGCCGATCGACCAGGCGAAGACGTTGGTGAACAGCACCGGGCCGACGAGCCCGGTGACGCCGAACAGGATCGCCAGGGCGCCCTGCAGCTGCCCCTGCTCGTCCACCCCCACCCGCTTGGACAGCATGGACTGGGCGCTGGGGAAGGTGATGCTGGATACGATGATCAGGGCGATGCCGCCCCAGAAGATTTCGGCCGTGGGCGCCAGGGCGAGGGTCGCGAAGCCCGCCACGCCCAGCACCAGGCCGCCGAGCACCGCCCCACGCTCGCCCAGGTGTCGCGCCGCGAGGCCGGCCAGCAGGCTGGCCACCACCAGGTTGCCGCCGCCCAGCACCATCAGCAGCAGGCCGATGTCGCGCGGTCCCCAGCCGAACCGGTAGTGGGTGTAGAACTGGAAGATGCTGTTGAACGACATGCCGGCGAACTGCATCAGGAAGATGATGCCGGCCAGACCCAGGAGGCCCGCCCGGCTGGTCAGCAGGATCCCCGCCCCGATCGGATTGGCCCTCGACCAGCGGAACGGCGCACGGCGGTCGTGGCTGAGCGACTCCGGCACCACGAAGAGGCCGTAGAGGCCGTTGGCGAGGGCCAGGCCGGCCGCGACCCAGAACGGCGCGCGCGGGTCCCAGGCGCCCACGAAGCCGCCCAGCGCCGGTCCCAGCACGATGCCGGCGTTGGCGGCGGCCTGGAAGCGCCCGAAGTTGCGCGCGCGCTCGTCGGGCGAGGAGATGTCCGCCACATAGGCGCCGGCCGCCGCGCCGCTGGAGGCGGTTATCCCGGAGATCACCCGGCCGACGAACAGCCAGGCCAGGTTCGGGGCCAGGGCCATGATCAGATAGTCGAAGGCCAGGCCGAACATGGAGACGAGCAGCACCGGCCGGCGGCCGAAGCGGTCGGACAGATTGCCGAAGATTGGGGCGAAGGTGAGCTGCATGGCAGACCAGGCCACGGCGAACACGCCGGTGATCTGGGCCGCGTGGGCGTCGCCGGCGCCGCTGAGGCTCTTCACCAGGACCGGGAACACCGGCGCGATGACGCCCATGGAAATGGTGTTCATCATCACGGCGGCATAGATGAAGCCCAGCGCCGCCGGCCCCCGGCGGCCCCACTGCCGCTTGCCCTCCTCGGGTGACGGCGACCCGGACGTCGCGCTGTCGCTCACGACGCCCTCCCCTGGCTACCGCCGCAGGGTGGCATGTAACCGTTAGGCGCCGCCTCTTAAACCCCTCCTCAGGGGCTGAGTGACGAGATCACTCCGCCGGCGCCGGCGCGGGCGTGGCCGCCAAGGGATGGGCGAAGCGCATGCCCAGCAGCATGCAGCCGAACAGCAGGCTGGACGCGATGAGGATCGGCAGGCCAGGCGTGTGCAGCCACGCGTTGTTGCGCAGCGCCCAGGCGAAACTCAGGCCGAACAGTGGCGGGCCGACGATGGAGGCTATGCCCTGCAGGCTCTGATTGGCGCCCTGCAGACGGCCCTGCTCCTGCGGACCTACCCGCCGGGTCATCAGTCCCATCAGTCCCGGCTGCTGGAACCCCGACAGCGCGCCGAACGGCATGCCCATGAAATAGATCAGCGCCGTCGGCGCCGAACCGCTGATGGCCATGGAAATGGCGCCGCACGCGGCGCCGAAGATCAGGGCGCCGCGCTCGCCGATCCGCCGGACGACGGGGCCGACGAAGAACATCTGCACGACGATGCCCGCCGCGCCGGTGATCATCATCACCAGGCCGATGATCCCGGTGGACCAGTGGAAGCGGTAGCCGGCGTAGAGCACGAAGACGGTGGGCCAGACGTTCTGCGACAGCTGGAACAGGAAGTTGATCGACGCCAGGCCGGCGAGCGAGCCCTTGGTGCGCAAGAAACCCAGCGAGGCCACCGGATTGGCCCGCATCCAGTGGAACTGCTTCGCGCGGTGCTCGACCGGCAGGGACTCAGGCAGGAAGAAGAATCCGTAGAGGCCGTTCGCCAGGGCCAGGCCCGCGGCCAGCATGAACGGCAGGCGCAGGTTGATCTCCGCCAGCGAGCCGCCGATCACCGGGCCGATCAGGAACCCGAAGCTGAAGGCCGAGCCCATCATGCCGTAGCGGCGCGCGCGGTCCTGCGGCGGCGTAACGTCGGCCACATAGGCGTTGGCGGTGGAGAAGCTGGAGGCGGTCAGTCCGTTCAGCACCCGCCCGATCCACAGCCACCAGATGGTCGGCGCGAAGGCCATGATCAGGAAGTCGACGCCGAGGCCGAAGATGGAAAGCAGCATCACCGGCCGCCGGCCGAACCGGTCCGAAAGCGAGCCCAGCACCGGCCCCCAGAGGAACTGCATTGCGCCCCAGGTGACCGCGAACAGCACCTGCCATTCGGCCGCCCGCGCGGTGTCGCCGCCGACGAACGACTTCAGCAGGTTGGGCAGCACCGGGATCATCAGGCCGAAGGAGATGGCGTTCATGATCGCGGTGGCGAAGATGAAGCCGAACGCGGCGTTGCGGCGGCCCGGCGGGTCCGCGCCCGCGGCGCGCGGCGCCGTCCCGGTCTGGTCGCTCATCGCCCGTCCCCTTCAAGGCGCATCTTGAAGGAAGCCAGCAGCGCCTGCCACCACTCTGCGTGGCGCTGCAGGAAGACTGCTGACGGGAATCCGTGCCTCGCCACGTGCTGCTGGGGCACGCTGTCCCAGCCGAAGTGCTGGACGGTGATCCGCGTCTCCTCGCCCACCTGGTCGAAGCGGACCTCCACCTCGGTGTCCTGGTCCGGGGCGAAGCTAGCCTGGCGCCAGCCGAACACCAGCCGCGAAGGCGGCTCCCAGGCGCGGACCTTGCCGATCTCGAACACCATGCCGCTGGCCAGGGTCTCGGTGAGCCGGCCGTCCGGCCCCGGCTCGAAGGCGATAACCCCGGGATCGCGCGGGGTGAAGGCGAACAGGCCGTTCGGCCGCCACCAGGCGCCGATCTCGGCGGTGAAGGCCTCGAAGGCGCGCTGCGGCGTCGCCCGCACGCGCAGGGCCACCAACACGCGGGAGCTCACGCGGCGGCGTCCTTCTCCAGATGGGCCTTGAGCCCGGCCAGCTGCTCGGCCCACAGGCGC
The DNA here is from genome assembly GCA_044445825.1 of Caulobacterales bacterium. GTDB lineage: Bacteria > Pseudomonadota > Alphaproteobacteria > Caulobacterales > Caulobacteraceae > Acaudatibacter. The sequence goes on along the minus strand of JBIOEG010000035.1, from coordinate 22,081 downwards.
TCGGTCTCTTCCAGCCAGCGTTTCAGCTCATGCATCGGCTCGGCCCTCAGGGCGTAGATACGCACGCGCGCGTCGAACTCAGGATGCGACTCCTCGACGAGTCCCGAACGGCGCAGGGTCCTCAGATGGCGGCTCATGGCCGGCGGCGCGAGTCCCACGGCCTTGGCGATCTCGCCGGCGGGTCGAGGGCCCTGGCTCAGCAGATCAACCACCCGCCGCCGATGTGGATCGGCGAGGGCTGTCAGGATTCGGTCGATCGCCTCCCCGTCGGCCTCTTGCCTGCGGACGGCTGACCTCATGGGGCCGCCGCGACCGCGCGGCCACGGGCGCGATCCTCGTCGGTGACGGTCTTGTGCGTCGTGCCGGCGCCATAGGTGATGAAGAGAATCTTGTCGCCGGGAGGCCCTTCGGCGCGATGCCAGGCGCCCCTGGGAATCACGAGCGTCGAGCCCGGCTGCGTGCAGACACTTTCCAAGCGCCCGTCGGGATGCTCGAGGAAGAAGCGGGGCGTTCCCTCGAGGATGACGAGGATCTCCTCTCCCTCGGGATGCATCTCCCAGCGCGGCCAATCGCCCCCGCCCTCGCTGACGATGACCAGGGTGTCGCCGCTCGGCTTGCGCTCGCCGATGGTGGCCCAGAACTCGGCTCCGCCAGCCGCGCGCTCGACGCCGCCCGCGCCGTCCAGGAAGAGGTAGGTGCGTTCCAGATCATAGGCGGTCATGTCTGTCGCTCCTCATGCGCCCTGCGGAGCTTTGGCGGCGCAACGTTGCGCCAAGCCATCCAGAGCGCACTCCTGGCCGTGGTCTCGTCCGCCTCGGCCACCACGATGCGCGTCCAGCCGCGCGAGGCGCCCATGCCCTCCACCGGCCGGAACACCTTCGGCTCGGCGGCGCACAGCATCTCGCGCTGCTCCAGCGTCAGCTTGACCACCGCCGTTCCGCCCGGCCGGTCGGCGGGCGAGGCGAAGATCTTGCCGCCCACCCGCAGGTCCGGGCCGGACTGGTGACGGCCGAGCGTGGTCTGCGGGAGTGACAGGGCCAGATCGAGGAAGGCTTGCGGCGTCATGCGCCGGCTTGCTCGTCGATGAGCTTGGCCAGCTTCTTGGGCGCGACGGCGCGGTAGCTCTGGGTGATCCAGCCTCTGATGGTCTCGAGGTCGAATTCGTCGCCGGTCTGCTGGCGCAGGTTCGCCCAGCCGCCTTTCCAGAGGCCATGGCCGGCTGGCGACATAAACGGCAGCGTCAGCGCCATCTCGTAGGAGATCGGCAGCTTGACGGTGATCGAAAGCTCGCCCGACGGCGCCGCCGCGCCGCCGAAGAAGACGAACACCTTCTTGCCCACCTTCAGCACGGTGTGGTCCCAGGGGTGGTCCTCCCAGGCCTGCGGCATCGTGCTGGCGAAGGCGATGAGCGCCGCCTCGGCCGCCTTGGCGTCCAGCTTCGCCATCTCATTCGGCGTCGAGCTTGGTGGCGACTTTTCTGCCGGTGGCCGCGGCCATCTCGTCCGCGGTCAGGACCGCGAGCGTCTGGCCGAACGACCAGCTGTGGCCTTCGGGATCCAGACAGGTGAACACGCGGTCGCCGTAGGGCTGGTCGGCCGGCTCGCGTTCGATCGCGGCGCCCGCCGCGCGGGCCCGCTCGCAAATGCCGTCGATGCCGTCCTTGACCTGCACGTGCACCGATCCGGTGCGGCGGCCGTCGAGGTCCAGCGGCGACGCCCACCGGCCGCTCGGCGGACCGACCACCATGACCACGTGCCCTTCGAAGGCGCTCTCGGAATGGATGACGCCGCCCTGCCCGTCGTCGACCAGGAGCCGGGTCTCGAATCCGAAGGCGCGCTCTAGGAAGTCGAGCGCCGCCTTGGCGTCGCGATAGAAGATCAGGGGCGAGATCGGTGGAACGTCCATGACCTCGGCCTCCTAGAGCGACGTCTTGATGGTCAGCCCGCTCGCCTTCTCCATGTCGGCCAGCGACAGGTCTTCGATCGTCTGGTCGAAGCACCAGACGTGACCTTCCGGATCGAGCGCGCGATAGACGCGCGCGCCGTAGAACTGGTCCTGCGGCGGCTGGGTGATCTTGGCGCCCGCCGCCCGCGCGCGCTCGCAATGAGCGTCGATGCCGTCCGCCAGCTCGACGCGGATGAACTGGCTGCCGACGCCCGCCAGCGACGCGGGGCTCTTCATCTGCGCGGGGCCGAGGAGCTCGGGCGAGCCCCACTCCCCGCCGACGCCGATGTGACCGTCGCCGAAGCGCATCTCGGCGTGGCCGACCTGGCCGCTGTCGTCGGTGACCAGCATGCTGGTCTCGAAGCCGAAGGCTTTCTCCAGCCATCGCAGCGCCGCCATGGGATCGCGATAGAAGACGACCGGCGTGAAGGTTGAGGCCATCGGAAGGCTCCGTCCTTGTTGACGCAATATTTAACGCATTGTGCAACTAATTGGTCAAGCGAAAAGGCGGCTTCCTCGGGTGGGCATGCAGCTTTTCTGCTCTAGTCGGCGCCGCCCAGGGCCTGCACCGGGCCGGAGTCCTTGCCCTTCTCGGTGACGTCGCGGTCGACGAACTCGATCACTGCCAGCGGGGCGTTGTCGCCGTAGCGGAAGCCCGCCTTTAGCACACGGATGTAGCCGCCGCTGCGGCCCTTGTAGCGCGGGCCGAGGGTGGCGAAGAGCTTGCCCACCTGGTCGACGTCGCGGACGCGGGAGATGGCGATGCGGCGGGCGTGCAGGTCGCCCTTCTTGGCCAGGGTCACCAGCTTCTCGACGAAGGGGCGCAGCTCCTTGGCCTTGGGCAGGGTGGTGACGATCTGCTCGTGCTTGATGAGCGACGCGGCCATGTTGGCGAACATGGCGGTGCGGTGCGCCGACGTGCGGTTCAGCTTGCGGTGCGCGATACCGTGGCGCATGGCGGTCTACCCTTCCTGTGAGCGGGCCGTCTCTCGACGGGCCAGGCGATCAGATCTGGTCTTCGAACTTCTTGGCCAGCTCTTCGATGTTTTCCGGCGGCCAGTTGGGCACGTCCATGCCCAGATGCAAGGCCATGTTGGCAAGCACTTCCTTGATCTCGTTCAGGGACTTGCGGCCGAAGTTGGGGGTGCGGAGCATCTCCGCCTCGGTCTTCTGGATCAGGTCGCCGATGTAGACGATGTTGTCGTTCTTCAGGCAGTTCGCCGAACGGACCGACAGCTCCAGCTCGTCCACCTTCTTCAGCAGGGCCGGGTTGAACGGCAGTTCGGGCTTGGCCTCGCCGTCCAGCTTCTTCTTCGGCTCTTCGAAGGTGATGAACACCTGCAGCTGGTCCTGCAGGATGCGCGCGGCGTAGGCCACGGCGTCCACCGGGCTCACCGCGCCGTTGGTCTCCACTTCCATGACCAGCTTGTCGTAGTCGAGGCTCTGGCCCTGGCGGGTGGGCTCGACCCGGTAGGCCACGCGGCGAACCGGCGAATAGAGGGCGTCCACCGAGATCAGGCCGATGGGCGCGTCTTCCGGACGGTTCTTCTCGGCGGGCACGTAGCCCTTGCCGTTCTGCACGGTGAACTCGACACGGATCGAGGCCCCGTCGTCGAGGGTGCACAGCACATGCTCGCCGTTGAGGATCTCGATGTCGGCCGGCGCCTCGATCTGGCTGGCGGTCACCGCGCCGGGGCCAGTGGCGCGCAGGGTCATGCGCTTGGGGCCCTCGGAGTGCATGCGCACGGCCAGCTGCTTGATGTTCAGCACGATGTCGACGACGTCCTCGCGCACGCCCTCCAGCGAGGAGAACTCATGCACCACGCCGTCGATCTGAATGGCGGTCACGGCGGCGCCCTGCAGGGACGAGAGCAGCACTCGGCGCAGGGAGTTGCCGAGCGTCACCCCGAAGCCACGCTCCAGCGGCTCGGCGACGATGCGGGCCTTGCGGGTCGCATCGGCGCCGGCTTCGATGAGCGGCTTCTCGGGGCGGATGAGCTCGTTCCAGTTTCTTTCGATCACGGGCGGGTATCCTCGAACGCGGATGGCCGGCGGCGAACGGTTCGCGCCGGCGGGGCAGAGTCAGGTTTCGTCTACGTCAGACGCGCCGACGCTTTGGCGGCCGGCAGCCGTTGTGCGGTATGGGGGTGACATCGCGGATGGTGGTGATGGTCATGCCGGCGGCCTGCAGGGCGCGCAGCGCCGACTCGCGGCCCGAGCCGGGTCCGGAAACATTGACTTCCAGGGTGCGCACGCCGTGCTCTTGGGCCTTCTTGCCGGCGTCCTCCGCCGCCATCTGGGCGGCGTAGGGGGTCGACTTGCGCGATCCCTTGAAGCCCATCGCGCCGGCGCTGGACCAGGAGATGGTGTTCCCCTGCGCGTCGGTGATGGTGATCATCGTGTTGTTGAACGAGGCGTTCACGTGCGCCACGCCGGAGGTGATGTTCTTGCGCTCGCGTTTTTTAACGCGCGCCGGTTCCTTGGCCATGGACGCCCGCTTACTGCTTCTTGCCGGCGATCGGCTTGGCCGGACCCTTGCGGGTGCGAGCGTTGGTGTGGGTGCGCTGGCCGCGGACAGGCAGGCCCTTGCGGTGACGCAGGCCGCGGTAGCAGGCCAGGTCCATCAGGCGCTTGATATTGACCGCGGTCTCGCGGCGCAGGTCGCCCTCGACCTGATACTCGCGGTCGATGGTCTCGCGGATCTGCAGCACCTCTGCGTCGGTGAGCTGGTTGACGCGCCGCGCGTCCTCGATGCCGACCTTGCCGACGATCTGACGCGCCTTGGCCGGGCCGATGCCGTGGATGTATTGCAGCGCGATGACCACGCGCTTGTTCGTGGGGATGTTTACGCCTGCGATACGAGCCACGCGCGGTCTTCTCCTGGTCACGCCTAGAAGCGCGAAAAGCACGCCCGGCCCTGACGCCCATCGAGGCCAGGAGCCGGCGCGCTGTTCGCGCCCTTTCGCGGAAGCGCTCCCTTATAGGGATAGTAGGGTGTGCGTCAATGCCGAAGCCCGCGAAATGCTCCGGAGTGGGCAGGTGTCGCAGGTGGGGACTTGCAGCGAAATTGCAAGCGTCAGCGTGGCCCCTGCGAACCCGCCGACCGCTACACCCTCGGGCCGTCGATCGCGGCGTCGATGGCCTCAGCGACCTCTTCGATGGACCCCATGCCGTCCACTTGCACCAGCTTGTTGTGGGTCTGGTAGTAGGGCAGCAGCGGCGCGGTCTCCTCGTTGTACTTGGCCAGGCGCACCTTGAAGCTCTCGGGATTGTCGTCCGGCCTCGCTGATTCGGCGTAGCGTCCGGCGACGCGCTCCATCAGCGCCGCGTCGTCGACCCGCAGCCGGATGACCAGGTCGATGGGTCGTCGGCGGGCGTCCAGCATCTCGTCCAGCGCCTGGGCCTGGGCGATGGTGCGAGGGAAGCCGTCGAAGATCGCCCCGCCCGCCGCTTCGGCCCCGGGCAGGCGGTCCTCGATGAGCTGGATGACGATCTCGTCGGCGACCAGTTCGCCGCGTTCCATGATGCCGGCGACTCGCCTGCCCAGCGGCGAGCCGGAGGCGATCGCGGCGCGCAGCATGTCGCCGGTGGAAAGCTGGACCATTCCGCGCTGTTCCACCAGGCGCTTGGCCTGCGTGCCCTTCCCCGCCGCCGGCGGGCCGAACAGTATCAGGTTCATCAACCCCCCTAAGCGGTTGGCGGCAGGCCCTGCCCGGCTCGGCCGCGATGCGTCAGCGCTTGGCGCCGCGCAGCTTGGACTTCTTGATCAGCCCTTCGTACTGGTGCGCCTGCAGGTGCGCCGCGATCTGCGCCACCGTGTCCATGGTCACGGACACGACGATGAGGATCGAGGTGCCGCCGAAATAGTAGGTGCTGATGTTGCTGCTCGCCATGAGGAACTCGGGGAGGAGACAAACCATCGCGATGTAGCCGGCGCCGATCACCGTCAGGCGGGTCAGGACGAAGTCGATGTACTCCGCGGTCCGCTTGCCGGGCCGTATGCCGGGCAGGAAGCCGCCGTACTTGCGCATGTTCTCCGCTGTGTCCTCGGGGTTGAACACCACCGAGGTGTAGAAGAAGCAGAAGAACAGGATCAGCCCGCCGTAGGCGATGATGAACACCGGATGGCCGTGCTGCAGCTGGCCGACCGCCGATGGCACCCACTGCAGCCAGCTCGGCAGGCTGGCGGTCGAGAGGAATCCCATCGCCGTCGCGGGCAGCAGCAGCAGCGACGAGGCGAAGATCGGCGGGATGACGCCGGAGACATTGATCTTCAGCGGCAAGTAGCTGGTGTCGCCGCCGAACATGCGGTTGCCGACCTGTCGCTTCGGATACTGGATCAGCAGCCGCCGCTGCGCGCGCTCCATGAACACGATGAACAGGATCACGCCGATGGCCAAGGCCAGGAAGCCGAACAGGGTGAAGGCGGACATCGAGCCCGTGCGCGTCTGGGTGAGCAACTGCCACAGAGCGGTGGGCAGCCTGGCCACGATGCCGGCGAAGATGATCAGGGACACCCCGTTGCCGACCCCGCGGCTGGTGATCTGTTCGCCCAGCCACATCAGGAACAGCGTGCCGCCGGTGAGCGTCACCACAGTCGAGAGCATGAAGGTCGGGCCGGGGTTGTCCACCACGCCCTGGCTGTTCGACAGGCCGATGCCGATGCCGAAGGCCTGGACGACGGCCAGCAGCACCGTGAGGTAGCGGGTGTACTGGTTGAGCTGCTTGCGGCCGGCTTCGCCGCCTTCCTTGCGCAGCTTTTCCCAGGGCGGATAGACGGTGCCCATGAGCTGCACGATGATCGACGCCGAGATGTAAGGCATCACGTTCAGCGAGAAGATCGCCATCCGCGAGACGGCGCCCCCGGAGAACATGTTGAACATGCCGAAGATGCCGTTCGACTGCCGCTCGAACATGTGCTGGAAGGCCGCGACATTGACGCCCGGGATCGGGATGAACGCCCCCACCCGGTAGACCACCATGGCGATCAGGGTGAACCAGATCCGCTTGTGCAGGTCGGTCGCCTTCTGGAAGGCGCCGAAGTTCATGTTGGCGGCTAGCTGTTCGGCGGCCGAAGCCATGGACTTGATCCCTGGGACTCGAGGGGGAGGCTTTCAGATAGGACGCTAGCGACCGATCCCAAGGGCCGCAATCGCCGGGATCGTTCCGGGTGTCAGGCCTCGGCTGCTTTCGCCGGTTCAGGGCGCGTCTCGGTGAGCGCGCCCCCCGCCTTCTCCACGGCCGCGCGCGCCGACGCGGAGGCGGCGTAGACGGTGAGCGTCAGCTTCGACTTCAGTTCGCCGGCGCCCAGCAGTTTCACGCCGTCCTTCACCCGCCGCAGCACGCCGGCGGCGACCAGCACCGCGCCGTCGATGGGCTTCTTGGCGTCCAGCTTGCCGGCGGCGATCGCCTGCTCGATGCGCCAGAAATTCACCTCGACCAGCTGCTTGCGGGCCGGGTTGTTGAAGCCGCGCTTGGGCATGCGCATGTGCAGCGGCATCTGGCCGCCCTCGAATCCGCCGATGGACACGCCGCTGCGCGCCTTCTGGCCCTTGACGCCGCGGCCGGCGGTCTTGCCCTTGCCGGAGCCGGGCCCGCGGCCGACGCGCATGCGGTTCTTGGTGGAGCCCTCGCGCGGGGCGAGTTCATTGAGCTTGGTCATGTGAAGCCTCTCCTTCGGAATTGCGCCGGAGCGGGCTCCGACTCGGCTTAGCTCCCTCCCCCACGTGGGGAGGGAAATGCTGCGAAGCAGCCAGGGCGGGGATGTCTGGAGCGGCGCGCCGCACGCCATACTCCCCCACCCCGATCGGTTCGCGATCGACCCTCCCCGCGAGGGGGAGGGAGGGTTCTAATCCACCACCTCGACCAGGTGCGCGACCTTGGCGATCATGCCGCGCACGGAGGGGTTGTCGTCCAGGGTCGAGGTGCGGCCCAGGCGGTTGAGGCCAAGGCCGACCAGGGTGGCGCGCTGGTCCTTCCTCCGGCGGATCGGGCTGCCGGTCTGGCGAACGGTGACTTTGGCCATGATCGGATTCCTCAGGCTTCCGCGGTGTCGGCCGAGGCGGCGTCGCTGCGGCGGCCGATGATGTCGCTGACCTTCTTGCCTCGCTTGGCGGCCACCTGCCGCGGCGAGGCCTGGACCTTCAGCGCCTCGAAGGTGGCGCGCACCATGTTGTACGGGTTCGACGAGCCCACCGATTTGGCGACCACGTCCTGCACGCCCAGCGTCTCGAGCACGGCGCGCATGGGGCCGCCGGCGATCACGCCGGTGCCGGGAGGCGCCGCGCGCATCATGATCTTGCCGGCGCCCCACCGGCCCTGGCCGTCGTGGTGCAGGGTGCGGCTCTCGCGCAACGGCACGCGGATCATCGACTTCTTGGCCTCCTCGGTGGCCTTGCGGATGGCTTCGGGCACCTCGCGGGCCTTGCCGTGGCCGTAGCCGACGCGGCCCTTCTGGTCGCCCACGACCATCAGGGCGGCGAAGGAAAAGCGCCGGCCGCCCTTCACCGTGGCCGCGACGCGGTTGATGAAGACGAGCTTCTCGACGATGTCGCTGTCCGCGCGTTCGTCCTGGCCGCCCCGGTCGCGCCGGTCGCGGCGATCGCGCTGTTCTGGTCCACGAGCCATGGGTTCCTACCTTAGAAGTTCAGGCCGGCTTCGCGGGCTGCGTCCGCGAGCGCCTTGATACGGCCGTGATAGAGATAGCCCCCGCGGTCGAACACGACGTCGGTGACGCCCTTGTCCTTGGCGCGCTGGGCGATGAGGGCGCCGACCTTGGCGGCTGCGTCCTTGTCCGCGCCTTTCGCCCCCTTGGCCTCGAGGGTCGAGGCATGGGCGAGGGTCACGCCGCGGGCGTCGTCGATGACCTGGGCGTAGATGTTCTTGGCCGAACGGAACACCGACAGCCGAGGGCGGCCGGAGCCGACCTTCTTGAGCCGGCGACGGACACGCTGCGCGCGGTGCTGAATGGATTCGCGAGCTTTGAGCGCCATGGCCTACTTCTTCTTGCCTTCCTTGCGCCGAACCTTTTCGCCGGCGTAGCGCACGCCCTTGCCCTTGTAGGGCTCCGGCGGGCGCACCTTGCGGATGCGGGCGGCGATTTCGCCCACCAGCTGCTTGTCGATGCCGCTGACGCGGATTTCCGTTTGCTTGGGCACCGTGAAGGTGATGCCCGCGGGCGCGGGCATGTCGACGTCGTGCGAGAAGCCCAGCTGCAGCACCAGGGTCTGGCCTTTCATTGCCGCGCGATAGCCGACGCCCACCAGCTCCAAGGTCTGCTCATAGCCCTGCGTCACGCCCTGGACCATGTTGGCCACCAGGGTGCGCGACAGGCCCCACATGCCCCGCGCGCGCTGCGTATCGCTGCGCGGCACGAAGCGGATTTCGGCGCCTTCCTGGCTGACCGCGATGTCGTCCACCACGGTCCAGGAAAGCTGGCCCTTCGGCCCCTTCACGCCCACCGTCTGCCCGTCCAGCGTCACGGTGACGCCGGAGGGAATGGTGACCGCCTTCTTGCCGATGCGAGACATGCTTGGAACTCCCCTCCCCGCGCCTAGTAGACGCGGCAGAGCACTTCGCCGCCCACGTTGGCGTCGCGTGCGGCGGTGTCGGACATGACGCCCTTGGACGTCGACAGGATCGAAATTCCCAGGCCGTTCTTCACCGGCTTCAGGTCGCCGATGGCGGTGTAGACGCGGCGTCCCGGCTTGGAGACACGGCTGATCTCGGCGATCACCGGCTCGCCGTCGAAATACTTCAGTTCGATCTCGAACTCGGGGAAGGCGCCGGGCTTCTCCACCACGGTGTAGCCGCGGATGTAGCCTTCGTTCTGCAGCACATCCAGGACGCGCTGGCGCATCTTCGACGCCGGGCTCGCCACCTTGGCGCGCTTGCGCGCCGCGGCGTTCTTGATGCGGGCGATCATGTCGCCGATCGGGTCGTTCACGGACATCCTTGGACCCTCCTCACCAGCTCGATTTCACGAGGCCGGGGATCTGGCCTTGCGAGCCCAGTTCGCGCAACGCGATCCGGCTCATCTTCATTTTGCGGTAGAACGCGCGCGGCCGCCCGGTCACCAGGCAGCGGTTGCGGATGCGCACAGCCGCGGAGTTGCGCGGCAACTCGGCGAGCTTCAGCCGGGCTTCGAAGCGTTCCTCGAGGCTCAGGCTCTCGTTGTTGGCGGTCGCCTTCAGCGCGGCGCGCTTGCCGGCGAACTGCTTGACGAGGCGCTGGACCCGAAGGTTGCGGTTTACGGCGCTTTTCTTGGCCATCTCGTTCTCTCTCCCGTCCTTAAGCGTTGAACGGGAACTGGAATTGCTTGAGCAGCTCACGGGCCTCGTCGTCGGTGCGCGCGGTCGTGCAGACGATGATGTCCATGCCCCAGACCTGATCGATCTGGTCGTAGTTGATCTCCGGGAACACCAGGTGTTCGCGTAGGCCCATGGCGTAGTTGCCGCGGCCGTCGAAGCTGGTGGGCTTGAGGCCCCGGAAGTCTTTCACCCTGGGCAAGGCGATGGTGATCAGCCGGTCCAGGAACTCGTACATCCGGTCCTTGCGCAGCGTGACCTTGGCGCCGATGACCATGCCTTCGCGCAGCTTGAAGGCGGCGATGGAGGTGCGCGCCTTGGTCGCCATCGGCTTCTGGCCGGTGATGATCGCCAGGTCCTTCATTGCCGCCTGGGCCTTCTTGGAGTCGCCCACCGCCTCGCCGATTCCCATGTTCACGACGATCTTGTCGAGCTTGGGGATCTGCATCTCGTTGGTGTAGGCGAACTTCTCCTTCAGCGCCGGGCGGATGCGGGCACGATAGTCGGCCTTCAGCCGCGGCTCGTAGTTTTCAACTTCAGCCATTGATCACCTCGCCGGTCGTCTTGGCGATACGGACCTTCTTGTCGCCGTCGATCTTGAAGCCGACCCGGGTGGGCTTGCCCTTGGAGTCGACGATGGCGACGTTGGACACGTGGACGGAGGCTTCCTTGTGCTTGATGCCCCCTTGCGGATCGCCCTGCGAGGGGCGGGTGTGACGCTGGACCATGTTCAGCCCGGAGACGAACACGCGACCGTCCTTAGGCAGGACCTTGGTGATGCTGCCGGTACGGCCCTTGTCCTTGCCGGTGAGCAGGATGACGCGGTCGCCCTTCTTGATCTTGGCGGCCATCTACAGGACCTCCGGCGCGAGGGAGATGATCTTCATGTGGTTCTTGGCGCGCAGCTCGCGCGGAACCGGGCCGAAGATGCGCGTGCCGATGGGCTCGGACTGCTTGTTGACGATCACCGCGGCGTTCTTGTCGAAGCGGATCAGCGAGCCGTCCTTGCGCTTGATGCCCTGGCTGGTGCGCACGACGATCGCCTGCAGGACGTCGCCCTTCTTCACGCGGCCGCGCGGAATGGCTTCCTTCACCGAAACGATAATCTTGTCGCCCACCGAGGCGTAACGGCGCTTGGCCCCGCCCAGCACCTTGATGCACATGACCCGGCGCGCGCCGGAATTGTCGGCGACTTCGAGGTTGGTCTGCATCTGGATCATGGCCTGACCCTTCTCAACTGGCGCTGACGCCCTGGTCGCCCTTTGGCAGGACTTCCCAGGTCTTCAGCTTCGACTTCGGCGCGCACTCGACGATCCGGGCGACGTCGCCCTCCTTGTAGGAATTGGCCTCGTCGTGGGCGTGGTACTTCTTGGAGCGGCGGACGGTCTTCTTCAGCAGGGGGTGCAGAAAGGTGCGCTCGACCTTCACCACCACCGTCTTGTTCCCCTTGTCGGAGACCACCACGCCTTCGAGAATTCGCTTGGGCATCGTCTGATCGTCTCCTCAGGCCGCCGGCGCTTTCGCGCGCAGGACGGTCTTGAGGCGCGCGATGTCCTTGCGCACCTCGTTCACGCGGTGGGTCTTCTCGAGCTGGCTGGTGGCGGCCTGGAAGCGCAGGTTGAACTGCTCCTTCTTCAGCTGCAGCAGCTGCTCGGCGAGCTGGTCGGGGGTCAGCCGACGGATTTCGTCGATCTTCATTGGGCTTGCTCCACGCCGGCTTCGAGCCGGGTGACGATACGTGTGCGCACCGGCAGCTTGGCCGCGCCGAGGCGCAGGGCCTCGCGGGCGATGTCGTCCGGAACGCCGTCCACTTCGAACATGATCCGGCCGGGCGCCACGCGGGCAGCCCAGTACTCGACCGCGCCCTTGCCCTTGCCCATGCGCACCTCGGCGGGCTTGTCGGTCACCGGCACGTCCGGGAAAATGCGGATCCAGACGCGGCCCTGGCGCTTCATCTGGCGCGTGATGGCGCGCCGCGCGGCCTCGATCTGACGTGCGGTGACCCGCTCGGGCTCGACTGACTTCAGGCCGTGCGAGCCGAAGTTCAAGGCGAACCCGGCCTTGGAGGCGCCGTGGATGCGGCCTTTGAACTGCTTGCGGTATTTGGTTTTCTTCGGTGACAGCATGACTTTGGACCCTAAGCGCCCGCCTCGGGCCGGCGATCGCGGCGCGCGCCGCGGTCCGGCCGGTCGCCCCGCTCACGCTCGCGTCCGCCGCCTTCGCCCGCCGGGCCGGACTCGCTGGCCAGGCGCTTGTCGAGCGCCATGGGATCGTGTTCCAGCACCTCGCCTTTGAAGATCCAGGCCTTCACGCCGATGATCCCGTAGGTGGTGTGGGCTTCGGAGAAGCCGTAGTCGATGTCGGCGCGCAGCGTGTGCCGGGGCACGCGCCCTTCGTGGTAAGACTCCGTGCGGGCGATTTCCGCCCCGCCGAGCCGGCCGGCGACCTCGATGCGGACGCCCTTGGCGCCCAGGCGCGTGGCCGACTGCATCGAGCGCTTCATCGCCCTGCGGAACGCCACCCGGCGCTCGAGTTGCTGGGCGATGTTCTCGGCGACCAGCTGCGCGTCGGTCTCGGGCTTGCGAATCTCGACGATGTTCAGGTGAACCTCGCCCTCGGTCATCGCCGCCAGGTCCTTGCGCAGCTTCTCGATGTCCGCGCCCTTCTTGCCGATGATCACGCCAGGGCGCGCGGCATAGATGGTCACCCGGCACTTCTTGTGCGGGCGCTCGATGATGATGCGCGAGACCCCGGCCTGGGCGAGGCGCTCCTTCAGCTCCTTGCGCAGCTTGATGTCGTCGTGCAGCAGCCGCGAATAGTCGTCCTTGCGGGCGAACCAGCGGGAGTCCCAGGTGCGGTTGATGCCAAGGCGCAGCCCGACCGGATTGACTTTCTGACCCATTAGGCGGCCTCACCCAGCTCGCGGACCACGATGGTGATCTCGGAAAACGGCTTCTCGATCCGCGTCGCCCGGCCGCGCGCGCGAGCCGAAAAGCGCTTCATCACGAGGTTCTTGCCGACGAAGGCCTCGGCGACGACCAGGGAGTCGATGTCGAGGCTGTGGTTGTTCTCGGCGTTGGAGATCGCCGAATAGAGCGCCTTGCGCACATCCTTGGCGATGCGGCGATGGCTGAACTCCAGCTCGTTCAGCGCGCTCTGAACCTTCAGCCCACGGATGGATTGCGCCACCAGGTTCAGCTTTCGCGCGCTGGTGCGCAGGGTGCGGACCTTGCACATGGCCTCCGAAGACTTGAGGCGCCGGTCTTTGGCTTGCTTGCCCATGACTACTTCCTCTTGGCCTTCTTGTCGGCCGCGTGACCGGGGAAGTAGCGGGTCGGCGCGAACTCGCCGAGCTTCATGCCCACCATGTCCTCGCTGATCAGCACGGGAACGTGCTTCTGGCCGTTGTGAACGCCGAAGGTCAGGCCCACGAACTGGGGCATGATCGTCGAGCGGCGCGACCAGGTCTTGATCACGTCCTTGCGTCCCGATGCGTGCGCGGTGTCCGCCTTCTTCAGGAGGTAGCCGTCGACGAAAGGGCCTTTCCAAACCGAGCGGGTCATCGCTAGCGGGCCTTCTGAGCGTGGCGGGTACGGATGATGTACTTGTCCGTGGCCTTGTTCGAACGGGTCTTGCGGCCCTTGGTGTGCTTGCCCCAGGGCGTGACGGGGTGACGGCCGCCGGAGCTGCGGCCTTCGCCGCCGCCGTGCGGGTGGTCGATGGGGTTCATGGCCACGCCGCGCACGTGCGGGCGGAAGCCCATGTGGCGCACGCGGCCGGCCTTGCCGAGAACCTCGTTCATGTGGTCCTGGTTCGACACCGCGCCCACCGTGGCCATGCAGCTGTCCTGCACCATGCGCAGCTCGCCGGAATTGAGGCGGATCTGGGCGTAGCCGCCGTCGCGGCCGACCAGCTGGGCGTAGGTCCCGGCGGAGCGGGCGATCTGGCCGCCCTTGCCGGGCTTCAGTTCGATGTTGTGGATGATCGCGCCGATGGGCAGGCCGCGCAGGGGCGCCGCATTGCCCGGCTTCACGTCCACCTTCTCCGCGGCGATCACCTCGTCTCCCGCCTTCAGGCGCTGTGGGGCGAGGATGTAGTTCACCTCGCCGTCCTCGTACTTCACCAGGGCGATGAAGGCGGTGCGGTTGGGGTCGTACTCCAGGCGCTGCACCGTGGCGGGCATGCCCCACTTGCGGCGCTTGAAGTCGATGATCCGGTACAGACGCTTGGCGCCGCCGCCGCGGAAACGCACGGCGATGCGCCCGTTGCCGCCGCGGCCGCCCGACTTGGTCAGGCCTTCCACGAGGCTCTTCTCGGGCTTGCCCTTGTGCAGCTCGGACTTGTCCACCAGCACAAGCTGGCGCCGCGAGGGCGAGGTCGGATTGTAGTTCTTCAGAGCCATGTCTCAGAGCCCCGTCGTGATGTCGATGGACTGGCCCTCGGCGAGGGTGACGATGGCCTTCTTGATGTCGGAGCGCTGGCCGGCCCGGCCGCGGAACCGCTTGGTCTTGCCCTTGACGTTCAGGGTGTTGACCTTGGTGACCGTGACCTTGAACAGGGCCTCGACCGCGGCGGCGATCTCGACCTTGGTGGCGTCCTTGGCGACCCGGAACACGACCTTGTTCTGCTCGGAGAGCATGGTCGCCTTTTCGGTGATCACCGGGGCCAGGATGGTGTCGTAGTGGCGGGCTGCGGCGGCCATCACGCGGCCTCCTTCTGAGCGAAGCGGGCGGCGATAGCGTCCACCGCCGCCTTGGTCAGCACCAGGGTGTCGCGGCGCAGCACGTCATAGACGTTGAGGCCGGCGTCCGGCAGCACGTCCACATTGGGGATGTTGCGGGCGGCCAGCTTGAAATTGGCGTCGATCTGCGGCCCGGCGATCACCAGGGCGTTCTTCAGGCCGATCTTGGCGAAGTGGGCGCGCAGGGCGGCGGTCTTCGGCTCGGCCATGGCGGCCGCGTCGAGGATCACCAGGGAGCCGGCCTTGGCCTTGGACGACAGGGCGTGGCGCAGCGCCAGGGCGCGGACCTTCTTGGGCAGGGAGAAGCCGTGGCTGCGCACCACCGGCCCGAAGGCCCGGGCGCCGCCGACGAACTGGGCCGCGCGGCGCGATCCGTGACGGGCGCCGCCGGTGCCTTTCTGGCGATACATCTTCTTGCCGGTGCGCGACACCTCGTTGCGCACTTGCACCTTGTGCGTGCCGGCCCGGCGCTTGGCCAGCTGCCAGGTGACGCAGCGCTGCAGGATGTCGGCGCGGATGTCCTCGATGCCGAAAATGTCGTCCGGCAGGTCGACGGAACCGCTCTTGGCGCCGTCCAGCTTGATCACGTCGATCTTCATTGGTCGTCGCCCCCGGCTTGAGCTTCGGCGGCGGGCGCCTGGTCGGCGGCGTCTTCGGCGGCGGCGGCGGCCTTGCCGGCGCTCTGCTTGATCGAGCCGGGCTTCGGCAGGTCCTTCGGCGGGGCGGTTTTCACCGCGTCGCGGATCTTCACGAAGGTTCCCTCGGTTCCGGGAACGGCGCCTTTGATAAGAATAAGACCGCGCTCCACATCCACGCGGAACACGGTCAGATTGAGGGTGGTGACGTTGGTCTGGCCCATGTGGCCGGCCATGTGCTTGCCCTTGAACACCTTGCCGGGGTCCTGGCGCTGGCCGGTCGAACCGTGGGCGCGGTGCGATACCGAGACCCCGTGGGTGGCGCGCATGCCGCCGAAATTCCATCGCTTGATGGCGCCGGCGAAACCCTTGCCGACGGTGACGCCGCAGACGTCCACCTTCTGGCCCGGTACGAAGTGGTCCGCGGCGAGTTCCGCGCCCACCTCGATCAGATTGTCTTCGGACACGCGGAACTCGGCCACCTGGCGCTTGGGCTCCACCAGGGCCTTGGCGAAGTGGCCGCGTTCGGCCTTGGAGGTGTTCTTCGGCTTCTTGGTCCCGGCCCCGAGCTGCAGGGCGACATAGCCGTCCTTGTCCTTGGTGCGCTGGGCGGTGACCTGGCATCCCTCGAGGGAGAGCACCGTCACGGGTACGTGGGTTCCTGCTTCGTCGAAGAAGCGCGTCATGCCCAGCTTCTTGGCGATCACGCCGGTTCGCATCGGCTTGTCCCCCTTAAAGCTTGATCTCGACGTCCACGCCGGCGGACAGGTCGAGCTTCATCAGCGCGTCCACGGTCTGCGGGGTGGGGTCGACGATGTCGAGCACACGCTTGTGCGTGCGGATTTCGAACTGCTCGCGGGACTTCTTGTCGATGTGCGGCGAGCGGTTGACGGTGAAGCGCTCGATCAGGGTGGGCAGCGGGATCGGGCCGCGTACGGTCGCGCCGGTGCGCTTGGCCGTGTTGACGATCTCGCGCGTGGAGTGGTCCAGCACGCGGTGATCGAAGGCCCTGAGCCGGATGCGGATGTTCTGACGATCCATATCGCTCGTAATTCCTCTTCAGGCTTGCGCCCGCGTGTGCCAGACCGTTTCAAAGACCGACCCGAGCGGCTGACGCCGTCCGGACACGAAAGCCCGCAAAAACGAATGGCCCACGCGGATGCCCGCGGGGGCCGGTCCCCGATCCAGAGCGGCCTACAGCGCCGCCTATGCCAGGTTCGTCTCGCGAACCGCGTCTGCCTTCAAGAAAAGACACAGCCGGTTCAACAGAGGCGCGGTCTCTAGCCCTTCCGGCCCCTTGCCGTCAAGGCCTTGCTCGCCCAAAGCTTTGGGGACACGATTCCGCCGCGCGCCCCTTCGATGGTAGTCGCGGCGCGGTGACGTTGAGGGGAGCTGCATGGCCTTGCGACCGCGACGCCACCGGGTTCGCAACGCGATGATCCTCGTCGCGTCGACGCTGGCGCACGTGCTGGTTCTCTACCTCCTGGCGAGCGAGATCGTGCCGCAGTACCAGTTGCCGGTGCAGGAGGAGCCGCCGGCGCCGGTCGAGCTGGTCCCGATGATCACGCCGCCGCCGCCGCCTCCCCCGCCCCTCCCCAAGCTGAAGCCGCTTCCCAAGCCGGAGAAGAAGCCCGCGCCGGCGCCTCAGCCGCAACCCCAGCCGCAGCCTGAACCGTCCAAACCGCAGATCGTCGCGCCGCCGAAGCCCGCGCCCCAACCGGTTCCCAAACCTACGGCCCCGACGAAACCGGCGCTCAATCCGACCCCCGCCCCGGCGCCGAAACCGACGCCGAAGCCCGTCGCGCCACTGGCGCCTACCGTCGCCGCGCCGAACCCTGGTCCGCCCAAGCCCGCGCCGCAGGCGCCGGTGATCACCGCCGCGCCAACCACCATCACCGCGCCGACGCTCAGGTTGCACAGGAGCGAGAATCAAAGCTCCACCATCGTCGCGCCGCCGGTCTCGGTCCCTGGGGGAGTCTTCGCCCCGCCGGCGTCGGCCGCCGCCGGCAATCCGCCGGGCGCAGGCGGTCCGCCAGGCGCGGCCAGCGGCCCGGGGGGCGGCGCCAACGGCAGCGCCAACAGCGGCATCCTGCCCTACGGCCCGCTGCCCAACGGCTTCGGACGCGGTCTGCGCGGCAGCACGATCGGCTGCGCCAACGCCGACGCGGTCAGGCTGAACGCGGAGGAACGGGCGCACTGCGCGCAAGCGTTCGGCACGGGCACGCGCGAGGCGCCGGTGATGGATCCGATCGGCGCCACCCGCCGCACCGGCATTGATGACGAAGCGTCGCGCCAGCAGGCGAAGAACCGCTATCGCGACGCCGTGCCTACCGGCACCTCCTCCGAGGGCGCCATCGAACCGGGCCTCCCGCCGGCCTCAGTCACGCCAAAAGTAAGCGATACCATCAAGGGACAGTAGAGGCCGTGAGGCGCCGAATCGTTCATATGCACGACACGCCCGCAATCGCTCGGCCGACGCAGTAGCCGCCGCCAGCGTCAATCCCCCTCTGCGCCGAAGCTGCAAGGATACTCATGAGACCGCTGCTACCGATCGCCCTGGCCCTGGCGAGCCTCGCCCCGATGGCGCGGGCTCAACCAGACACGGCGGCGCCCAGGCCAGGCTACTGGGACGTGACCTCCAGCCTGCTCGGCCTCTACAAGAAAACCGAGCAGATCTGCATCACGCCCTTCGACGTGCCCCGCCTGCTGCACGGTCCCCTGCGTCACGATTGGGCCTGCAACTACCCGCTGAACTCCGCGGCCGATGGCAAGGTGCAGTTCGACGGCGGGTGCACGGGGCCGAAGGGCCAGTGGATGAAGGTGCACGGCAGCGGAGTCTATGCGCCCACCAGCCTGAACGTGAAGGTCTCCGGCCGCCTGCACATCTACGGCCTCACCCTGTCCGGTCCCGGCGGCACCGACGCCCACTTCCTCGCCGAGGCGTGCCCGGCGGGCGCGAGACACATGAAGTACTGAGGCGGGAGTTCGCAGAAACGAAAACGGCCCGGGATCGCTCCCGGGCCGTTCCGCTTTGTTCCCAGCACTTTCGGGGGCTCAGACCTGTTCGGCCTCGGCCTCCACGGCGATCTCCACCGGCAGGGGCTCGATTTCCATCGGCTGCTCGCGGCTGGCCGACAGGGCTTCGTCGCGCTTGGCGGCGATGCGCTGCAGGCTGCGCAGGTACGAGCCCGTGCCCGCCGGGATCAGCCGCCCGACGATCACGTTCTCCTTGAGCCCCTCCAGGGTGTCGCGCTTGCCATGCACCGAAGCATCGGTGAGCACGCGCGTGGTTTCCTGGAACGAGGCCGCCGAGATGAAGCTGCGGGTCTGCAAGCTCGCCTTGGTGATGCCCAGCAGGACCGGCTGGGTGATCGCCGGGCGTCCGCCGCGGGTTTCGGCCTTGATCGTCTCCTCATCGACCTCCAGCTTGTCCAGGTGGTCTCCCTTGAGCAGGCCGGTGTCGCCCGGCTCGAGGATCTCCACCTTCTGCAGCATCTGGCGGACGATCACCTCGATGTGCTTGTCGTTGATCGGCACGCCCTGCAGCCGGTAGACCTCCTGGATCTCGTTCACCAGGAAGTCGGCCAGCGCCTCGATGCCGAGAATGCGCAGGATGTCGTGCGGGTCCGGGTTGCCGTCGATCAGGTACTCGCCCTTGCGGATGATGTCCCCGTCGTGGACGGCGATGTGCTTGCCCTTGGGGATGAGGAACTCCACCGCCTCGGGCTGCTCGCCGTCCTTGGCTTCCGGGGTGATCTTGATCCGGCGCTTGTTCTTGTAGTCGCGCCCGAACTCCACCCGGCCGTCCATTTCGGCGATCACCGCGCAGTCCTTGGGACGGCGGGCCTCGAACAGTTCCGCCACGCGCGGCAGACCGCCGGTGATGTCCCGCGTCTTGGCGCTCTCGGTGGGCAGGCGCGCCATCACGTCACCCGGCTTGGCCTCGTCGCCGTCGCCGACGGAGAGGATCGCCCCCACCGGCAGCAGGTAGCGGGCCTCCGCGCCATTCGCCAGGCGCTTGTAGGCGCCGTCGGCGTCGATCACGGCCATGGTCGGACGCAGATCACCGCCCTTGGTGGAGGCGCGCCAGTCGATGACCACGCGGTTGGTGATGCCCGTCGCCTCGTCGGCTTCCTCGCGGATGGACAGGCCATCCACCAGGTCCTCGAAGCGCACGCGTCCGGCCACCTCGGTGATGATCGGCGTGGTGTACGGGTCCCACTCGGCCAGACGCGCGCCGCGCTTGACGTCCTGGCCGTCCTTCACCCGCAGCCTGGCGCCGTAGGGCGGGCGGTAGGACTCGCGGTCCTTGCCCTCCACCTGCACCACCACCTGCATATTGCGGCTCATGCAGATCAGGTCGCCTTCGGGCGTCTGCACCGTGGCTGCGTTGGCGAAACGCACCACGCCGTCATTCGCCGCTTCATAGAACGACTGCTCGGCCACCTGGGCCGTGCCGCCGATGTGGAAGGTGCGCATGGTCAGCTGAGTGCCCGGCTCGCCGATGGACTGGGCCGCGATGACCCCCACCGCCTCGCCGATGTTCACCGCCGTGCCCCGCGCCAGGTCGCGGCCGTAGCAGGCGCCGCAAATGCCGATCTTGGCCTCGCAGGTGAGCACCGAGCGGACCTTCACGGACTGCACGCCGGCGGCCTCCAGCAGCTCGATCTGGTTCTCATCCAGATAGGTGTCGGCCGGGATGATCACTTCGCCCGTGCCGGCGTCCTTCACCGCCTCGGCGGTGAAACGGCCGAGCACCCGCTGGCCGAGCGAGACCAGCACGTCGCCGCCTTCCACCACGGCGCGCAGGGTGATGCCACGCGTCGTGCCGCAGTCTTCCTCGGTGACGATGCAGTCCTGCGCCACGTCCACCAGCCGCCGCGTCAGATAGCCGGAGTTGGCGGTCTTCAGGGCGGTGTCGGCCAGGCCCTTGCGGGCGCCGTGCGTGGAGTTGAAGTACTCCTGCACGGTCAGGCCTTCCTTGAAGTTCGAGATGATCGGCGTCTCGATGATCTCGCCGGAGGGCTTGGCCATCAGGCCGCGCATGCCGCCCAGCTGCTTCATCTGGGCCTGCGAGCCACGGGCGCCGGAGTTGGCCATCATCCAGATCGAGTTGATCTCGATCTCTCTGCCGTCGGCGTCGAGCTTCTTGGTGGAGATCTCCGCCATCATCTCGTCGGCCACGCGATCCGTCGCCTTGTCCCAGGCGTCCACCACCTTGTTGTACTTTTCGCCCTTGGTGATCAGGCCGTCGGCGTACTGCTGCTCATATTCCTCCACGAGCTTGCGGGTGGTCTCGACGATCTCCTTCTTGCGCTCGGGGATGACGATGTCGTCCTTGCCGAAGGAGATGCCGGCCTTGGCCGCCTCCTTGAAGCCCAGACCCATGATCTGGTCGGCGAAGATCACCGTCGCCTTCTGTCCGCAGTGGCGGTAGACGGCGTCGATCAGATTGCCGATCTCCTTCTTGGTCAGGTTCTTCTCCACCAGCCGGTGGCCGATGGCCGGGTGATGCGGCAGCAGGGCGGCGATCTTCATCCGCCCCGGCGTGGTCTCGATCACCTTGCGCAGCAGAACGCCCTCGGGCGTCATCTCGGTGAAGCGGGCGCGGATCTTGGAGTGCAGGGTGACGACGCCGGCGTCGAGCGCCGCTTCGATCTCGCCCAGGTCCGCGAACGCCTTGCCCTCGCCCGGCTCGCCATCCTTCGCGTTGGACAGATAATAGAGCCCAAGCACGATGTCCTGCGACGGCACGATGATCGGCCGCCCGTTGGCGGGCGAGAGGATGTTGTTGGTGCTCATCATCAGCACGCGCGCTTCCAGCTGGGCTTCCAGCGAGAGCGGCACGTGCACGGCCATCTGGTCGCCGTCGAAGTCGGCGTTGAAGGCGGTGCAGACCAACGGATGCAGCTGGATCGCCTTGCCCTCGATCAGCTTGGGCTCGAACGCCTGGATGCCCAGGCGGTGCAGGGTCGGGGCGCGGTTGAGCAGCACCGGGTGTTCGCGGATCACCTCTTCGAGGATGTCCCACACCTGCGGCTGCTCGCGCTCGACCATGCGCTTGGACTGCTTGACGGTTCCCGACAGGCCCTTGGCGTCCAGCCGCGCGTAGATGAACGGCTTGAAAAGCTCGAGCGCCATCTTCTTGGGCAGGCCGCACTCGTGCAGCTTGAGTTCCGGTCCCACCACGATCACCGAACGGCCGGAATAGACGACGCGCTTGCCGAGCAGGTTCTGGCGGAAACGTCCCTGCTTGCCCTTCAGCATGTCGGCCAGCGACTTCAGCGGGCGCTTGTTGGCGCCGTTGTTCACCCGGCCGCGGCGGCCGTTGTCGAACAGGGCGTCGTCGGCTTCCTGCAGCATCCGCTTTTCGTTGCGGATGATGATGTCCGGCGCGCGCAGCTCGATGAGGCGCTTCAGGCGGTTGTTGCGGTTGATCACCCGCCGGTAGAGGT
>JBIOEG010000034.1:0-44813 GCA_044445825.1 Caulobacterales bacterium | reverse complement strand
GGGTTGGGAGCCTGGCTGTGCGGGCGAGCGCCCGCCCGTCACCGGCCGCGCGCATTCGTTTCACGATGTCAAAGAGCGCGTCCAGGCCGCGAGGGCCAAGCGCTCCACGTCACCATGCGCCCGCTGATTTGGCGAGGCCGCTTGGAAGGATGGGGGAACCACGAAAAACACGAAAAGCACGAACGGGTCGGCGTCCGACCGAACTGCCGCCGCCACAACGCCCTCGTTCGTGCTTTTCGTGTTTTTCGTGGTTCCCCTTACCTTCGTCACCCCGGAAAGGCCGCAGGGCCGATCCGGGGCAGCACCCGCGAGCATCCCGATTGGTCGCCCGCGCTTGACCTGGGGCGGCGCCGCAGCGCATCGTGGGTTATCAGCGGTATCCGAACGCGCGCGCTGTCGAGTTGGCCGAAAGCCAGGGTCGGCGGTTCGGCCCGGCCGCCCCGCTATCCCGCACACGCCGCACATGGGAGGTTGTTTGTCTCAGCTTGACTACCTTGCGCCGTCCACCGCCGAGGAGGCGGCCAGGGCGCTCGCCGCGAAGGGCGCCAGACCCCTGGCCGGCGGCACCGACCTGCTGGTGCAGCTGCGCGCCGGCCGGATGAAACCGGGCATGATCGTGGACCTGAAGCGGGTCGCCGGCGCCACCGGCATCCGCGAGCAGGCCGGCGGCTTCGTCATCGGCGCGGCCACCAGCGGCGCGGTGATCGGCGAACACGCCACCCTGGCGCGCGCCTGGCCGGGCGTGGTGGAGGCCGCCAACCTGATTGGCTCGACCCAGGTGCAGGGCCGCGCCACCTTGGCCGGCAACCTCTGCAACGCCTCCCCCGCCGCCGACAGCGTGCCGGCCATGATCGCCGCCCGCGCGACCTGCGTGATCGTCGGACCCAACGGCCGCCGCGAGGCGCCGGTGGAATCCATCGCCGTGTCGCCCGGCAAGACCTCCCTGGCCCCGGGCGAGTTCGTCCTGGAGATCCGCCTGCCGCCGCGTCCTGCGCACGCCTCGGACGCCTATCTGCGCCTGATCCCGCGCACCGAAATGGACATCGCCGTGGTCGGCGCCGGGGTGAACCTGGTGCTGGACGAGGCCGGCGACGTCATCGACGCCCACGTGTCCCTGGGCGCCGTGGCCCCCACCGCCCTGCTGGTGGCCGACGCCGGCGCGGCCCTGATCGGCTCCAGGCTGGACGAGGCCGCCCTGTCCAGGCTAGACGCCGCCGCCCGCGCGGCGTGCAAGCCGATCAGCGACAAGCGCGGCACCGTGGACTACCGAACCAAGATCGCAGGCGTGCTGGCCCGGCGCGCGGCGCTCATCGCCTATCAGCGGGCGGGTGGACGCGTATGAGCAAGCGACATGTTTCCGCGATCGTGAACGGCGATGCGGTGGAATTCCTCACCGATCCGGGGATGACCCTGCTGGACGCCCTGCGCGACGAACTGGACCTCACCGGCTCCAAGGAGGGCTGCGGCTCGGGCGACTGCGGCGCCTGCAGCGTCATCGTCGACGGGCGGCTGGTCTGCTCGTGCCTGATGCTGGCGGCGGAGGCCGAGGGCCGGCGCATCGAGACCATCGAGGGCCTGGCCCTGGGCAGCCAGCTGCATCCCCTGCAGCAGAAGTTCCTGGAGCACGCCGCCCTGCAGTGCGGTTTCTGCACCCCGGGCCTGCTGATGGCCGCCAAGGCCTTGCTGGACCACAATCCCGATCCCACTGAATCCGAGGCCCGCTACTGGCTGGCCGGGAATCTCTGCCGGTGCACCGGCTACGACAAGGTGATCCGGGCCGTCATGGACGCGGCCGCGGACCTGAGACAAGCGAGGGTGTCATGAGCGACGTTCTGGACAGACCCGATACGAGCGCCGGCCTGAAGGTCGTCGGCACCCGCCCGATCCGCCCCGACGGGGCCGACAAGGTCACCGGCCGCGCCACCTTCGGCGCCGACTTCAACATGGCCGGCCAGCTGGTGGGCAAGATCCTGCGCAGCCCGCACGCCCATGCGAAGATCGTCTCCATCGACACCCGCAAAGCCCGCGCCCTGCCCGGCGTCAAGGCGGTGGTCACCGGCTCGGACTTCCCCAACCTGGCCGACGAATTCGTCGAGGGCGGAGAAGCCGCCTCGAACCTTCGCGACCTGGCCATGAACGTCATGGCCCGCGACAAAGCGCTCTATGACGGGCACGCCGTGGCCGCCGTGGCCGCGGTCTCCAACGCCGTGGCCGACGAGGCCCTGTCGCTGATCAGCGTGAAGTACGAGGTGCTGCCGCACGTCATCGACGTCGAGGCGTCCATGGCCCCGAATGCGCCGGTCCTGCATGCGCGCATGTTCACCGAGGGCCTGGAGGAGCGCCCGACGCTGCCCTCCAACATCGCCAGGCGCAACCGCATCGCCCGGGGCGACCTGGACGCCGGCTTCGCCGCGGCCGACGTGATCGTCGAGCGCCGCTACACCACCCAGGCCGTGCACCAGGGCTACATCGAGCCGCACGCCTGCGTCTGCTCCTGGGCCGCCGACGGCCAGTGCAACGTCTGGAGCTCGAGCCAGGGCCAGTTCATGGTGCGCACCTATTGCGCCAAGGTGCTGGGGCTGGAGATCTCCAACATCCGCGTCACCCCCGCCGAGATCGGCGGCGGCTTCGGCGGCAAGACCACGGTCTATCTGGAGCCCCTGGCTCTGGCCCTGTCGCGCCAGAGCGGCCATCCGGTGAAGATGGTCATGACCCGCGACGAGGTGTTCCGCGCTACCGGCCCGACCTCCGGCGCCGTGGTGCTGGTCAAGCTGGGCGCCAAGAAGGACGGGACCATCGTCGCCGCCGACGTGGAGCTCAAGTACCAGGCCGGCGCCTTCGCCGGCTCGCCCGTGGGCGCGGGCAGCATGACGGCGCTGGCCTGCTACGACATCCCCAACTTCCGCATCACCGGGTGGGACGTGGTCACCAACAGCCCGAAGGTGGCCGCCTACCGCGCGCCGGGCGCCCCGATCTCGGCCTTCGGCGTGGAAAGCGCGGTCGACGAGCTGGCCCTGAAGCTGGGCATGGACGGGCTCGCCCTGCGCGAGAAGAACGGCGTCAGGAACGGGGTGAAGGCCTCCTACGGGCCCACCTTCGCCAATATCGGCTATCTGGAGACCCTGGCCGCGATCAGGGACAGCGAGCACTACAAGACGCCGCTCGGTCCCAACCAAGGCCGCGGCCTCGCGGTCGGCTTCTGGTTCAACGTGGGCGGCGAATCCACCGCCGCGGTGAACATCAACGAGGACGGCACGGCGGTGGTGGTCACCGGCAATCCGGACATCGGCGGCTCGCGGGCCTCCATGGCCATGATGGCCGCCGAGGCCCTGGGCATCGCGGTGGACCGCGTGCGCCCCATGGTGGCCGACACCTCTTCCATCGGCTTCTCCATGCTCACCGGCGGCAGCCGCACGACCTTCGCCACCGGCATGGCCGTGGTGCAGGCGGCGCAGAAGGTGGTCGCCGAGCTGAAGCGCCGCGCGGCCCTGATCTGGGACGTGCCGGCCGACCAGGTGGAATGGGCGGGTGGCGCGGCCGTCTGCCTCGACGCCGCCAAGGGCGCGGCCAAGCCGCTCACCCTGGAGGACCTCGCCGCCCAGTCGGCGCGCACCGGCGGCCCCATCGCCGCCCAGGTCTCGCTCAACGCCCAGGGCGCGGGCCCGGGTTTCGGCGTGCATCTGTGCGACGTCGAGGTCGACCAGGAGACCGGCCAGGTGACGGTGCTGCGCTACACGGCGGCGCAGGACGTCGGCAAGGCGATCCACCCCTCCTACGTGGAAGGCCAGATCCAGGGCGGCGTGGCCCAGGGCGTCGGCTGGGCGCTGAACGAGGAATATATCTTCGACCGCGACGGCAAGATGGAGAACGCCGGCTTCCTCGACTACCGCGTGCCGGTGGCCTCGGACCTGCCGATGATCGACGCCATACTGGTGGAGGTGGCCAATCCGCGGCACCCGTACGGCGCCAAGGGCGTCGGCGAGGTGCCGATCGTGCCGCCGCTGGCCGCGGTGGCCAATGCGGTGCGAAGCGCCATCGGGGTGCGCATGTGCGACCTGCCCCTGTCGCCGCCGAAGATCCGCGCCGTACTGGACGCCAAGGCGAGGTAGCAGCTTGGCCCACGTGGTCGCCCCGGCGGACTTCCGGGAATTCACCGGCGGCCTCCGCGAGTTCGAGGTGGAGGCCGACACGGTGCGACGCCTGGTTGCCGAGCTCGACCGCCGGTTCCCCGGGCTCGGCGACTATGTGGACCGCCGCATGGCCATCGCCATCGACGGCGAGATCCACCAGGACGCCTGGACCTCGCCCCTCCGGCCGGACAGCGAGATCTACTTCATCCCGAAGATCGGCGGGGGATAGGGGCGGTCCCACTGCCCTCTCCTCTACTCCCGAGATTCCCCGCTTTCGCGCTGGCGATTCACACATCTCCCTGCCGACGTTGTCGAGGCTTCAGACGTGCGGCTCTGCGTACCCTTCTGCCGAGTGGAGAAGGAGCCTTGCGCCTGCTTGTCCAGAGTTGTGCGCCTCACCCAGTGCTTTGGCCGGGAATCCCGGGGGGTGGGGGTCAGAGCATGCGGTCTTGCTTCTCCATCCCTCACATCCGAAATTCCCCGCGGAAGCGGGGACCCAGGCTTTTTTCGTTTGTTCTACGTCTACATCCTCGCCAGTCAGAGAAACGGAACCCTCTACGTCGGGTACACGGACGATCTGGTCTCGCGCGTCGTCCAGCATCGCGAGAAGGTGCGCCAGGGATTCACGGCGAGGTACAATGTAACTCGGCTCGTCTGGTACGAGATGCATGACTCTCGCGATGGCGCCTACCGGCGTGAACGCCAGCTCAAGAAGTGGAACCGGGCTTGGAAGCTCGAACTGATCGAGCGGTTCAATCCCGAATGGCGCGATTTGTTCGAAGACTTGGGTGGCTAGCCTGCTGTAAAGAAACAAAAAACACCTGGGTCCCCGCTTCCGCGGGGAATTTCGGATTTTGGAGATGGGGAACCAGGACCCTAGGTCTGACCCCAGACCCTAACCCCCGAAAGTCCCCGCTTTCGCCCGCTTGTCCAAAGTTGTGTGCATCCCCTAGCGCGAGAGCGGGGGATCTCGGGTAGAGCGGGGGATAGTACTCAAGTCCGGACCAGGGTGGCTCAGACTGACATTTCCGCCCCCGCCAACGCCTTCGCCCATTCCTCCCGCAGCCACGCCGCGCAGGCCACGGAGTTCTCGAAGATCGAATACTTCGCCCCGCCGCCGTAGTCCGGGAAGGGGATGAATTCCGTCGAGATGGTGGCGAGCTTGCTGTCCGGGCTGGCCGCATGGTGGCGCAGCAGCTGGCGGACCACCTCCTTCCACGGCGCCAGCTTCGCCTCGTCCCAGTCGGAGTGCCACTCGCCGGGCCCCGGGCGGATGAAGGGGTACTGGATGCCGCGCCCGGGCTTGCCGTTCGGCAGGTTGGACCAGAGGTTGGGCGGACCGTTGGGGACGGCGGCGCGGGCGTGGGCGTGGCGCACATAGCCGGCGTCGATCCAGCGCTGGCAAATGCTCCCGGTCTTGAACGGGTCGAGCACGAGGGCGCCGGACTCCACGTCGGCGCGCATGCCCTGCACCTCCTGCTGGGCCGGATTGTCGATCTTGAAGATCACATGGCTGTGGTCGAGGGTCATGCTGAACGGGACGCCGCGGCGCTCCACCATCTGCGCCACCCGCGCCACCCGGCCGAAGTGCTCGGACCACATGTTCACATGCACCTCGAAGCACGGGGTGACGCCGGTCTCGTCGCCCACCTCGGCGGCGCGCAGATAGACCTCCGCCACCTGCTCGTCGGTGACCGGCCGGCGGTTCACGTCGTGCGAGATGATCTGGACGTTGTGGACCTGGGTCCCCAGGTCCTTGCCGATGCGCAGGTGCCACTCCAGAAGCGGCTCGTCGCGCCCCAGGAAGTAGTAGAAACCGCCGGCGGTCATCGGCAGGCCGTACTTGGCGCTGGCCTGCTGATAGGCGGCGACGTCCTGCACGGCCGGGGTCTTGTCGTAGTAGTCGAAAACCCCCGCCTCCCTGACCATCCGGAAGCGCGTGTCGAGGTCGAACTCGTCGGGGACCGCGTGCATGATCCCGGCCTCGGCGATGCCGATGTGCAGCGGCTTGGGGGCCATGCTCAGGTTCCCCTCAACCCGCGCGATCGCGGTTCAGCAGCCGGTTGATCTCCCGTGAGTGCGGTTGGCCCGCCGGCTGGTAGGAATAGAGCAAGGCCCGGCGATCGCCGCCGGTGCGGTTGGGCAGGGATCGGTGCACGATGAAAGCGCCGAAATAAGCCACCGCGCCGGCCTCCACCTCCAATGGAATGAGCCGGCTAAGCTCGAACGCTTTCGGGTCCATCTCCAGGCTGCCGAAGCCTTCCGCGTCGCGCTGCTTGTGCTTGCCGACCAGGTGGCTGCCCGGCGCCACCTCCAGGCAGCCGTTCTCCACGGTGGCGTCGTCGAGGAACACCATGGCGGTGGCGATCCGGTGGGCGATGGGCGTCATGTTCTCCCAGTATGGATAGTCCTGGTGCAGGACGATCGGGCCGCCGTGCCGGGCGCGCTTCACGTTCAGTTTCTCGGTGAACAGGATCACCTCGTCCTCGCCTACCACGTCCTTGCACGGATCGACGAGGCGCGGATCCAGGCCCCAGTCTTTGAGCGGCGGCGAAATATGGGCGAAGGGCTCGACGCCCTGGACCACGTCCGGCGCGTCCGGCTCCCATTTGGTGACGGTTCCCAGCTCGCGCTGGATCTCAAACATGTAGCTGCCGACCACGTGCTTCTTGTTGTGTTTGGCCTCTTCCAGCATGGCCACAAGGTCTTCGCAGTCCTTGGCGATGGCCGCGCACTCCGCCGGGCTGAACACCGCCTCGCGCAGCACATAGCCGTCACGGGCCAGGTTCTCGCGCTCCTCGGCGCTTAATCGGTGGGAGGCGACAACGTCGAGCATAGAACCGGACTCCGGGCATGCTTGCAGGGCGGATTGACATTCTACCCTGGCCCAAGACGGCCACGTCATCAAGCACAGAGCTCCAGACTACGACCGCTGGCATGTCAGCTCTGGCCGCCGCCTGGCCGGCCTATTCGTAGTGCAGCGCCTGGATCGGATCGAGGCGGGCGGCTTTGCGAGCCGGGTAGTAGCCGAAGAAGATTCCCACCGCCGCGGAGAACAGGAAGCCGCCGAGCACCGCCGGCGCCGAGACCTGGGTCGGCCAGTGGGCCACCGCCGAGATGGCGAAGGAGACGCCCACGCCGATGACGATGCCGGCCGCGCCGCCGGTCACGCTCAGCAGCACGGATTCCACCAGGAACTGCAGCAGCACCTGCAGCCGCCGCGCGCCGATGGCCATGCGGACGCCGATCTCCCGGGTGCGCTCGGTGACCGACACCAGCAGGATGTTCATGATGCCGATGCCGCCTACCAGCAGCGAGATCGAGGCGACCATGGCCAGCAGGGCGGCCATCACCTGGCTCGAGCCCTGCTGGGCTTCGGCGATCTGGCTGAGGTTGCGGACGCTGAAGTCGTTCAGCTGCCCGGCGCGGACGTGGTGTCGCTTCGCCAGGGTCGCGGTCACCTGGTTGATCGCCGTGGTCACCAGGTCGGGCCCGCCGGCCTGGACATAGATGCTGTTCACATAGCCGGTCATGCGCGGGGTAATGCCGAAGGCGTTGGGCGGCGGCGGATAGGTCGAGCTGACCAGGTTCTGGGCCGACTGGGGCGACGCCACGCCCAGCACCTTGCGCTCGGCGGTGGCGAACGGGATCATCACCAGGTCGTCCTGGTCCTGTCCGAAACCGGTCTGGCCCTTGCTGGCCAGCAGGCCGATCACCCGCATGGGCACGCCCTTGACCAGCACTATGGCGCCGATTGGGTTCTCGCCGGGCGGGAACAGGTTCTGGTACACGGTCTGGCCGATCAGGCAGACGGTCTCGGCGGCGTCGTTCTGCTGTTCGGTCATCGTGTCGCCCTGGGCGATGCGCCAGCTGACGATGTCCAGATAGCTCGGCGTCACCCCCTGGATCACGGTGCTCCAGTTCTGGTTGCCGTACTCCACCTGGCCGGCCTGCCGCGCCAGGTAGCTGACCCGCTGCACGGCCGGGTCGTCGCGCAGGATGGTGTCGGCGTCGATCACCGTGAGGGTGGAGGCGCTGCCCGCGCCGGCGCGCGCGCCGCCTGCGGTCGAGGCGCCGGGCTGCACTACCACCATGTTCGTGCCGAGACTCTCCAACTGCTTCTTCACCGCCGCGCTGGCCCCATCGCCAACGGCCACCATGGCGATCAGCGCCGCGACACCGATGAACACGCCGAGCATGGTCAGGGCCGAGCGCAGCTTGTTGCGCTCCAGCGCCTGCAGGGACGCGGAGAAGATCATTGACAGAAACGCCGTGCCGAGGCCGGACCCTCCGTCGGGCAGCGGCGCGGCAGCCGCGGCGGTCACTGTCACGTCCTGGGCGCTGGCCACCGCCTCGGCGGTCGACGCCACGGCGACCTGGCGTTCGTCCGACACGATCTTGCCGTCGCGCATCACGATCACTCGGTCCGCGTAGGCCGCGATGTCGCGCTCGTGGGTGACCACGATCACCGTCACGCCCTGCTCGCGGTTCAGCTTGCGGATGATCTCCAGGATTTCGTGCGACGTGCGCGTATCCAGGTTGCCGGTGGGCTCGTCGGCGAGCAGCACGGCCGGCTGGTTGATCAGGGCGCGGGCCAGCGCGATGCGCTGCTGCTGACCGCCGGAGAGCTGGCTCGGCGTATTGCGCTCCCTGTCGGCCAGTCCCACGCTGGCGAGCATGGCGCGGCCACGGTCGTTGCGTTCCTTGGAGGTGAGCGACGCAGCCGCGCCGTAGAGCAGCGGCAGCACGACGTTTTCCAGCGAACTTGTGCGAGCCAGCAGGTTGAAGCTCTGGAACACGAAGCCGATCCGCCGGCTGCGGATGTCCGCCAGCTCGTTCTCCGACAGCCGCGCGACCTCGCGCCCCTCGAAGACGAACCGGCCGCTGGTGGGCCGGTCGAGGCAGCCGATCACGTTCATCAGGGTGGACTTGCCCGACCCCGACGATCCCATGATGGCGACGAACTCGCCGCGCTCCACCGACAGGGTGACGCCCTGCAGCGCATTCACCACGGTCTCGCCGAGCTGGAAGGTGCGAGTGAGGTCGACGACGTTGACCACGGGGTCGCCCATGACCGCCGCCCCCCTCACAGCTTCAGGGTCGGCGTCGCGGACGCCTGCGACTTGCGCGGCGCGCCCGCGGCCGCCTGGCCGGTGACCACCTGGTCGCCGACCTGCAGCGCGCCGGACCTGATCTCGGCGAAGCTGTCGTCGTCCAGCCCGACGGTGACCGGCACGGAGACCAGCTTGCCGCCCCGCTGCACCCAGACCACGCGGCGACCGGGGGCGGCGCCCTTGCCGCCGGCCGCCCTGGCGGCGCCGGCAGGGGTGAAGCGCAGCGCCTGGGAGGGGACGCGCAGCACGCCTCGCGCCTGGGAGGTGACGATCCTGGCGGTAGCGGTCATCCCCGGCTTGAGCTGCAGCCTCGGGTTGCCGACGGCGATCACCACGTCGTAGGTGATGACGTTCTGCACGCTGATCGGCGCCTGGCGGACCTGGGTCACCGTCCCGCGAAAGGTCTGGTTCGGGAAGGCGTCGACGGTGAAGCTGGCGCCCGCGCCGGGCGTGGCGCCGGCGATGTCCGACTCACTGACGTTGGTGTCCACCTGCATCTTGGTCAGGTCGGTGGCGATGAGGAACAGGGTCGGCGTCGAGAAGCTGGCCGCGACGGTCTGGCCGACGTTGACGTTGCGCGACACCACCGTGCCGTCCACCGGCGAGACGATGTTGGTGTAGTTCAGATTGACCTGGGCGGCCTTCAGCAACGCGGTCCTCTGGGCGATGGTCGCGGTGTCGAGGCGCACCAGCGCGTTCGCCTGGCTGTAGGCGTTGAGGGCCGCGTCGGCGGCGTCACGGGAGGTCGAATCCTCGCCCAGCAGCAGCGCCTGACGGCCGTTCGCGAGCCTGGTGTAGGCGACGTTTGCCTGGTCCTTGAGCAGTTGGGCCTTGGCGACGGCGAGGTCGGCCTGGTCCTGCTCGACCACCACCGAATAGGGCTGGGGGTCGATCTTCGCGCAGAGCTGGCCCCGGCGCACGCGCGTGTTGTAGTCGCAGTACAGGGCCTGGATGGCCCCCGAGACGTAGGTCCCGACCTGAACGGTGACCACCGGATTGACCGAGCCGCTGGCGGTGATGGTGGTCTGGACGTCGCCGCGGGTCACCGGCGCGGTCACATAGCGCACCGCCGGCGCCCGGTGCGTGAACCAATAGGCCGCGCCGCCGAGCGCCACGACCGCGACCACGGCCAACCCGCCCAGCAGTTTCCAATTCGGCGGCTTGCTCATGTTCCGATCCAGGCGCCCGACGACGCGCCGCGACATTGGCGCAGGCGCCCGGCGCGCGTCAGTAGAAGACGCCGTAGACGACCTCGACGATCTGGCCGGTGTATTCGTCGATGAGGATGGCGTCGGCGCCCTCGCGAACCCAGACATAGCCATAGGGCGGCGGAGACAGGTCGAACATCCAGTAGTTCATGATCCAGTAGTCGCGATCCCAGAACAGCCGCGGGAGGATCTCGCCGTGACGCCACCGGTGATCGTACCAGCCCTCCGGCTGACGATAGCCCCCGAATTCGAAACGATGGCCGGATCGGAAGTCGTGGTCGAAGCCCCGGCGGTCGCCGTGGTAGCCTTCGCCTTGCTGGACGTCTCGTCCATCATAGCCGCGCCAGGTTTCCTGGGGCCCGCCCTGGGCCTGGTAGCCGCCGCTCGGCGCGCCGCCGCGGCCGGAGTCGTGCCCGCGGCCGACGTGGCCCTGCACACCGGTCGGCGCGCCGCCCTGGAACGTGCTCGGGCCATGCCCGCCGGAACTGCGCCCATGGTCGCCGCCATGGTCGCCGCGTGATCCCCGGCCGCCCTGGTCGCCGCCATGATCACCGCGATGATCGCCGCGGCCACTGTCGCCCTGTGGCTGGGCGAACGCCGCGGCCGGGATGAGCAGGATCAGGCTCGCCGCCGCCGCCAGCAGGGCCCTGTTGGAGCCGCGCGGGCGGGAAGTCGTGTCTTGCTGTCGCATGCCGATGTCTCTTGTCGCCCGAAGGCGCGCGTCCCATGGCTGAACGCATGGGCCCGCATCGCGGTTTCCGCCTTGCGCTCGATCAAGCGGCGTGAGGGTGCGCGCAGGCGGGTCGGCGATGGACAACCGACACATTTATCTCGATTTAACACCATCGGAGGTAGTGGTCAGGCAACTGCCCATGGGGGGCCTGAAATGCACGTGCTTACCGGCGCCGAACGGGCGGCGCGGCTGGAACTCGGCCAGGTCATCGACCTCGACTCCCTGCGCCCGACGCTTGCGCGCATCGCGCGCCTGGCCAAGGATCGCTTCCAGGCGCCCGACGCCGGGGTCGTGCTGATCAGCGACACCCAGGTCTGGCTTTCCGCCGGCCCAGATCCGACCTGGCGAAACGGCAACACCATCTCCCAGCGCGTCGTGGACACCAACGAAGTCGTCTGGATCGAGGACCTGCGGCTGGACGCCGAATTCGAAACGCACCCCGTCGTCGCGGGCGAGCCCTATCTGAGGTTCTACGCCGGCGTTCCCATCCGCATGGAGAACGGCGCGGCGGTTGGCGCGCTGAGGGTGGTGGACGTCGACACGCGGCCCTTCGATCCCGCCCTGGTCGCGGTGCTCTGGGATCTGGCCGATATAGTGGCCCATGAGTGCGATCGCGCGTTGGCGGTGCGCCAACGTCAGGAAGCGCAGGCCGAGGCCGCAGCCAGGCAACGCAGTCTGGAGGCGCTGGTGGAGTGCGCCCCCATCGCCCTGGTGATGACCGACCGGGACCTGCGCCCGATCCGCTGCAATCCCCCATGGCGCTCGGCGGTGGGCCTGCCGGACGGCGACCTTGGCCCGAAGACCTTGGTCGAACTGATGCCGTCGCTCGAGCAGTGGTGGCCGTTCTTCGAGTCCTGCCTGGCCGGAAAGGGACGGCGCATCGACCAGGTGCGCATCGAACTGCCCGGCGGCTATCGCCCCTGGGTGCGGCTGGAGGTGACCCCCTGGCGCGATGCGGACGGCGAGGTCGGCGGCCTGCTGATCATGACCCACGAGATCACCGACCTGGTGAAAGCGATGCGGCGCACGGAGCGCTCGGAGCGGCGCCTGAAGATGGCGTTGGAGATCGCCGATGTGCACGTGTGGGAATTGGACATCAAGCGCCGCAAGCTGGAAACGGCGGGCGCCGCCGACACCTTTTTCGACAAGCCCCTCACCGCCGAGGCGCTGTTCGCGGACCCCATGTCTCAGATCCACCCGGACGACCGGCAGGCGGTGATGGAGGTGTGGCGCCGTCAGGGCGCCGAAGGAAAGCATCGTCCGATCGAGCACCGGATCCAGCGCGCCGACGGCAAGGAAGTCTGGGCCTCGGGCGCGCTCGACGTCGTCTGCGACGACAAGGGCGTGCCGCTGCGCGTGATCGGCGCGATGCAGAACATCACCGAGCGCAAACTCGCGGAGGTCGCCCTGGTCCAGGCGAGGGAGGCCGCCGAGACCGCGAACCGGGCGAAGTCCACCTTCCTGGCGACCATGAGCCACGAAATCCGCACGCCGCTGAATGGGGTGTTGGGCATGGCCCAGGCGTTGGCGGCGGACAATCTCTCGGCCGACCAGCGCGAGCGGGTGGCGGTGATCCGCGAGTCGGGCGAGGCGCTGCTGGCGATCCTCAACGACGTGCTCGACCTCTCCAAGATCGAGGCCGGCAAACTGGAGCTGGACGAGGCCGAGTTCGACCTCGAAGAGATCGCCCGCGGGTCGCACTCGGTGTTCGCCGCCCTGGCGAACAAGAAGGGCCTGACGTTCTCCCTGTCCGTCGAGGACGACGCCTGCGGCGTTTACCTGGGCGACCCCTCGCGCCTGCGCCAGATCTTGTACAATCTGATCTCCAACGCGCTGAAGTTCACGGAGACTGGCGAGATCGGCGTGGCGATATCGCGCGCCGGGGACCAGCTTCAGGTCGACGTCTCCGATACCGGCGTCGGCATCGACCCGGATCAGCTGGCGCACCTTTTCGGGCGATTCCAGCAGGGCGACGCCTCCACCACACGGCGCTTCGGGGGTACCGGCCTGGGCCTCGCCATCTGCCGTGAACTGGCCGAGCTGATGGGCGGTCGCATCGCGGTGGAGAGCGCCGTGAGCCGCGGATCGCGTTTCACGGTCAGCCTGCCCTTCCCTCGCCTGCGCGGCTCAGCGGAGGCCGCGCCCATGGCCGAGCCGAGCGCGCCAGCCGCCCTGGCGCTGAAGGTGCTCGCGGCTGAAGACAACACCGTCAACCAGCTGGTGCTGAAGGCCTTGCTGAGCCAGATCGGCGTCGAGCCGCTGATGGTGGAGAACGGCTTGCAGGCGCTGCAGGCTTGGGAAGCCGATGACTGGGACCTGGTGCTGATGGACGTTCAGATGCCGCGCATGGACGGCCTGGCCGCAACCCGCGCCATCCGCGAACGCGAGGCGGCGAGCGGACGGCGGCGCACGCCGATCATCGCGCTGACCGCCAACGCCATGGCCCACCAGATCGAAGAGTACCTGGCCGCCGGCATGGACGGCCACGTGGCCAAGCCCATTGAGGTGGGCCAATTGTTCGCCGTGCTCGAGAAGGCGCTTGACGACGCCGACCCGGCCAAGGCGGCTGCGTAGAACGCATGGCGACCTAGAGATTCGGCCCTTGATCAACCTGTGCTGGCGCGATCTGCTGCCGGGCGCACAGAGGATCCGACCGCGCCGTCATGCCGCACCACGCCCTCACCGAATCCTACCACCCGGCCCAGGCCGACGACGCCGTGCTCGACACCACCGTGGGCGGCGTGCTGAGGGACCGCGCGGCGCTGACGCCCGGCGCCACGGCGCTCGTCGAGGCGGACATGGCCGGCGAGCTGGGCCGAAGCTGGACCTACGGCGAGCTGCTGGCCGATGCCGAGCGGCTCGCCCAGGCGCTGCTGTCCAGGTACGCCCCCGGCGAGCGCATCTGCGTCTGGGCGCCGAACACTCCGGAGTGGGTGCTGGTGGAGTACGCCGCCGCCCTGGCCGGGCTGACCCTGGTCACCGCCAATCCCGCCTATCGCCCGCGCGAACTGAAGTTCGTGCTGGAGCAGTCCCGCTCCGTGGGCCTGTTCATGGTCGCCGAGTACCGCGGCAACCCGATGGCGCGGACCGCCGCCGAGGTCGCCGCGGAGCTGCCGGCGGTGCGTGAGGTCGTGGACCTGACCGACGCCGACGCCCTGTACGCCCGCCGCGCGCCCGCCGGCCCCCTGCCCGAGGTGAAGCCCGACGACCCGGCCCAGGTGCAATACACCTCCGGCACCACGGGCTTTCCCAAGGGCGCCGTCCTGCACCACCGTGGTCTGACGAACAACGCCCGGCTGACGTTCGCGCGGGCCGGCGCGCCCGAGGGCGAGACCGTGCTCAACTTCATGCCGATGTTCCACACCTCCGGGTGCGCCTGCCTGACCCTGGGCTCGGCGCAGGTCGGCGGGCGGATGATCATCGCCAAGCTGTTCGATCCCGGGCGCATGCTGGCGATCATCGAGTCCGAGGGCGTCGGCCTGGTGCTGGGCGTGCCCACCATGCTCACCGGCCTGCTGGAGGCCCAGGAAGCCAGCCCACGCGACCTGTCGTCGCTCAGGATTACGGTGTCCGGAGGATCCACGGTGCCACCCGAGCTGATTCGCCGCGTTAGATCCGTGTTCGGCTGCGACTTCCAGACCGTCTACGGACAGACCGAGAGCTCGCCGGTGGTCACCCAGACCGCCTCGGACGATTCGCTCGACGACCAGTGCGAGACCGTCGGCCGACCTCTGCCGCAGACGGAGATGTCGATCCGCGATCCGGCGACGAACCGGGTGACGCCGGTAGGCGCCGTCGGCGAGATCTGCGCGCGCGGCTACTGCGTCATGCTGGAGTACAACGACAACGCGGCCGCCACGGCCTCGGCCATCGACGCGGAGGGCTGGCTGCACACCGGAGACCTGGGCTCGATGGACGCCCGCGGCTATGTGCGGGTCACCGGGCGGGTCAAGGAGATGATCATCCGCGGCGGCGAGAACCTGTTCCCCGCCGAGATCGAGAACGTCCTGCTGGAGCATCCCGACGTGGCCGAAGTGGCCGTCGTGGGCATTCCCGACGCGCGGTGGGGCGAGGTGGTGGCCTGCTTCCTGCGCCCTGCGCCCGGCGCGAGTCTCGACCGCGCCGCCCTGGTCGCCCACTGCCGACGCCACATCGCCCCCCAGAAGACGCCGGCCCACTGGGTCGAAGTCCAGGACTGGCCACTCACCGGATCGGGCAAGATCCAGAAGTTCGTCCTGCGCGATCGATTTGTCAGCGGCGCCCTCAAGTCGGTCTAGCAGCAGCTCTAGCCGATCGGGTTGGCGAGCAGCCCCACACCCTCGATCTCCACCTCCACCCGGTCGCCCGGCTTCATGAACACCGGCGGGGTGCGCGCCGCGCCGATGCCGGACGGGGTGCCCATGACCAGGACGTCGCCGGCCTCCAGCGTCATGCACTGTGACAGCAGGCCGATGGTCTGGGCGACGCTGAAGATCATCTGGGAGGTGTTGGCGTCCTGCATCACCGCGCCGTTGAGCCGGGTCTGGATCTTCAGGCCCGCGGCGCCCGGCGGCAGGGCGTCGGCGGTGACGAAAGCCGGGCCGAAACCGCCCGTGCCGTCGAAGTTCTTGCCCACGGTCCACTGGCCGCCGGCCTTGCGCTGGTACTCGCGGATGGTGGCGTCGTTGAAGCAGGCGTAGCCGGCCACGTAGTCCAGGGCGTCGGCCTCGGAAACCTGCCAGGCGTCGCGCCCCATCACCGCGGCCAGCTCGCCTTCGAAGTCCAGGGTCGGCGACAGGCGGGTGGAGCGGATCGGCGCGCCGTGTCCGATCAGCGAGGTGGCGCCGCGGAAGAATACGGTGGGATACTCCGGCGGCTTGGCCCCCGCCTCGGCGGCGTGGTCCACATAGTTCAGGCCCAGGCAGACCAGCTTGCCAGGACGCGCCAGGGGCGGGCGGTATTTCAGGCCGTGCAGCGAGCGCCTGGCGGAAGCCGGGGCGGCGGCGGCCAGCCGATCGAGTTCGGCGAAGGCGGACGGTCCGGCGCGGATCAGGTCCATCAGGTCCCGCGGCGCCGAGGGCGCGGCGACGCTGAGATCGATAAGGTGGTCGGCGGCTTCGACGCCCAATCGCGCCTCGCCGTCGTGGTCGAAGGAGATCAGACGCATGGGCGCTCCGGCTCTGGATCAGGGTGGACGGCTGAGCCCATCATCGCCATCGCCGGCGCGCCGGTCCATCCCCGATCGGGAGGCCTGATCGACAGGCGCACGCGGGGGCTGTACTGGCCGGCGGACCGACGCCGGGAGAGCCGCCCATGAACCAGGTCTTCACCTGCGCCCCTCGCGCCGCAGCCACCGATCACGGTCATGCCGTGCGCGTGCGCCGCAATGGCCGCTCGGCGGTGATCGACATCCACTGCCACATAGCCGTGCCCGCCGCCGACGCCCTGATCCGCGGGCGCGAGGAGGCCATGACCCGCCCGCCGAGCTTTTCGTCGCCGGCCAGCGACGCAGTCAACCGCGCCCAGTTCCGCGACATCGCCACGCGGCTCACCGGCGTCGAAGAGCGGCTGGCCGACATGGACCGGCTTGGCGTCGACATCCAGGCCATCTCGCCGTCGCCCGGCCACTACTACTATTGGGCGCCGCCCGACGCAGCGCGCGAGGCCTGCCGAGTGGTGAACGACGGCGTCGCCGAGGCGGTTGGCGGCCACCCCGACCGGTTCGTGGGCATGGGGACCGTCCCGCTGCAGGCGCCCGAGCTGGCCATCGCCGAGATGCGCCGGTGCGTGAAGGACCTGGGGTTTCGCGGAATCGAGATCTGCACCAACGTCGCCGGCCGGGAGCTGTCCGAAGCGGACTTCCGCCCCTTCTTCGCGGCGGCGGAAGAGCTGGGCGTGCTGATCTTCATGCACCCCCTCGGCTTCACCCACGGCCAGAGGCTCACCCAGCACTACTTCAACAACGTCATCGGCAATCCGCTGGAATCGACCCTTGCGGTCAGCCATCTGATCTTCGGCGGCGTGCTCGAGCGGCATCCCGGGCTGAAGCTCTGTATCGCCCACGGCGGCGGGTACCTGCCCGCCTACTTCGGGCGCATGGACCACGCCTGGCGGGCCAGGGCGGATTGCCGCGAGCACATCAGCCGGCCTCCAAGCGACTATCTGCGCCGGATCTACTTCGACACCCTGGTCCACGACCGCCGTCAGCTGGAG
Source organism: Caulobacterales bacterium (assembly GCA_044445825.1). Lineage (GTDB taxonomy): Bacteria > Pseudomonadota > Alphaproteobacteria > Caulobacterales > Caulobacteraceae > Acaudatibacter. Next base: position 27,436 of record JBIOEG010000034.1, on the reverse strand, counting down.
TTCATGGTGAAGACCTGGGGCGCGGAGCACCTGTGCATGGGCACGGACTACCCCTTCGACATGGGCGAGCCCGATCCCGTGGGCTTTCACGACCAGCTGTCGAAGGCCGACCGCGATCGCATACTCGGCGGCACGGCGGCGGAGCTGCTCGGCCTGGCGGTGACGAGGATCTCCGAAATCGCCTGAGCCGCAGGGCCGCGGGCGCGCGCGAGGGCGACCCGGGAACGGAGACCCGGGCCGCAAGTCGCGCCTCTCGCAGGCGGGCTTCCAGTCCGCATCGTGGGCGACATCCCCAACTCGCGTCGCCGATCAGCTGACTTCGCCTTGCGTCGCCACACTAAAAGTGACGGGCGCGTCATCATTGATCTGAATCAAATCGCGGGCTGGGCCATGCGAACCGCGACTCGACGCCGCGCGCTGGGCGCTGGGCGCTGGGCGCCTGAGGCAAACCGCCGCGAACCAAACCGTGGCCAGGCCGCCGACAGTGCAACGCTTTGTTCAATCCCGCCCGTCAGTGTCGCAGGCAGGGGGACCGCAATTGATGGGCGCGCCGCAGGCGACGATAGACGAATCAGAGGCGCCCGCGCCGCGCACGCCTGACGATCTCCTCGGGCGCCTGGCAGGGTCCCGCGTCGCCAATCACCTGGCGTTCGCCATCATCGTCTACCTGGCGGCGCTGCCGTTCGCCGGCTGGCCGATGCCGATGATGTGGCTGGTGGTCATGGCCGCGCTGATCGGCGGGGAGCACGCGCGTGCCGCGAGGCAGACCGATGACCCCGACGGGGACGACTACGACGGCGGCGTGTTCACCTGGCTGCAGAGCGCCGGCTACTCGATCGCGGCGCTGTGTTTCGTGCTGTTCTACACCGGCGTGCCGCAGACCTTCGGGGTGACGTTGTTCGGCGTCATCATGTTCCGCATCCTGGTGCGGCACTACGCCAACACGCGGCGACTGGCCCTCAACCTGGTCGCGCCCGTGGCCTGCATGGTCCTGGCGCAAGGGGCGGCCGCATTCGGCATTCTGGCGCACCACGCCCCCGTGCAGATCCTCACCCTGCTGGCGAGCCCCTGCATCGTCTTCATGGTGTTCCGGACCGTCCAGGCGGACCTGACCCGCAATCGGCGGCGCCTCATCGACGCCAGCGCCAGCGCCGAGGCCGCGGCGCGGCGGATCCAGGAGGCCCACCGGATCGCCCTGATGGCCGAGGAGACCGCTGGCGTCGGCCACTGGCGCATGGACGTGGCGACCCGCGTCTCGAACTGGTCCGACGGCGTCTTCCGCATCTACGGCCTCGAGCCGTCCGGCGCCGTGCCGAGCAACGCCGAAATCCTGGCGATGTACAGCCCCAACGACCGGGACATGGTGCTGGCTCATCTGCGCAAGATCTTGGCCGACGGCACGCCGTTCACCTACGAGGCCGCCATCACCCGGCCGAACGGCGAGGTGCGCCACGTCATGTCCAACGGGGCCGCCGAGCGGAACGCCGCCGGCGAGGTGGTGACGGTGTTCGGCATCTTCATGGACGTCACCGACGCCCACGCCCGCGAGCTGGCCCTGCGCGAGAGCGAGGCGCACCTGCGCATGCTGGCCGAACACTCCACAGACCTGGTGATCTGGATGTCGCCCGGCGGCACCATCCTCTACGCCTCGCCGTCGGTGAAGGGCTTCGGCTACGCGCCGGACGACGTGCTGGGCCGCAAGACCATCGATTTCGTGCACCCGGACGACCGCGAGCGCGCGGCGGACATCATCCGCGAGCTGTTCGCCAACCAGTCGGTGGACCGCACGGTCCGCCGAGAGTACCGCGTGCGGACCCGCGATGGACGCTACGTATGGCTCGAGGGCAATCCGACGCTGATCCTCGGCGCGGAGGGCCGCGTCACCTCGGCGGTGACCAGCTACCGGGACGTCAGCGCCCGCCACCAGCTGGAAGACGATCTGCTGGACGCCAAGCTGCGCGCGGAAGCCGCCGCCGAGGCGAAGGCGGAATTCCTGGCCAATATGAGCCACGAGATCCGCACGCCGTTGACCGGCATCATCGGCTTCTCCGGCCTGCTCGGCGAGATCGACGACCTGCCCGAGACCGCGAAAACCTATGTGCGGCGGATCACCACCAGCGGCGAGGCCCTGCTGGCCGTCGTCAACGACATCCTCGACTTCTCCAAGCTGGAGGCCGGGCAGGTGGTGCTGGATCCGCAGCCCTTCGACTTGCGCCGGTTCTTCGCCGACACTCTGTCGATCTTCTCCGAACTGGCCGCGGCCAAGCTGCTCGATCTGCGCCTTGAGGTCGATTCCGCCGCGCCGGCGACCATCGAGGCCGACAGCGCGCGGCTGCGGCAGGTGCTGGTCAACCTGCTGAGCAACGCCATCAAGTTCACGGACCAGGGCCAGGTACGCGTCACCGCGACCTATGAGGCGGCCGACCAGCAGCTCTGGGTCGCCGTGGCGGACACCGGCGCTGGCGTGCCCGAAGACAAGCTCGGCCGGCTGTTCCAGCGATTCTCCCAGGTCGATGGTTCGGTGAGCCGGCGCCACGGCGGGACCGGCCTGGGGCTTTCGATCTGCCGCAACCTGGTGGAGCTGATGGGCGGCGAGATCGACGTCAGCTCCACGCTCGGCGCCGGCTCCACCTTCCGCTTCCACATCGCCGCGGCCCGGGCGGACGATGCGGCGGTGGACGCAGACCTGGCGGCGGTCGCGGCGCAGACCGACGTGCCGCCGTCGAGCATCCTCATCGTGGACGACCTGGACGTGAACCGCGAACTCATCGGCGCGGTGCTGCGCGCCATGGGCCACTCGGTCGAGGAGGCGGCCAGCGGCGCCGAAGCGGTGAAGGCGGCGATCAGCCACCCCTTCGACCTGATCTTCATGGACCTGCAGATGCCGGGCATGGACGGCTTCGCCTCGGCCAGGGCTATCCGTAACCTGGCTTCGGCCAACCGCCTGACGCCCATCGTGGCCCTGAGCGCCAACGTCTTGCCCGAGCATGTGGAGGCGAGCGCCGCGGCTGGCATGAACGACCACGTCGCAAAGCCGATCGCGCCGGCCGAACTGGTGGCCGCCCTTTCGCGCTGGTCCGGCGTGCGGCTGGACGAGACCTCGGGCGGCGACGAGGAAGCCTACGCCTAGCCGACCGTCCCTGGACCTCAATGCCTGGATTTGCGCGGCGGTTCTGTTGAAGCGTGCTTGCTGCGATAAGCCTGGACCTTCATTGCCTCAGGCGGTTCCGCGCGATGACGCTCTCCTACGACCTCTTCTGGTCCTTCCGTTCCCCCTACTCCTACATGATCATGCACCGGCTGGTGGCGCTGGAGCGTGACTACGACGTGAAGGGGCGCATCCGGCCGGTCTATCCCCTGGCTGTGCGCACGCCGGAATTCTTCGAGGCCCGCGATCCGCTGTGGTTCAGCTACTTCATGGTCGACACCCACCGCGAGGCGCAGTTCCTCGGCCTGCCGTTCCGCTGGCCGCGGCCGGACCCGGTGCTGATGGATATCGCGACCCGCACCTACCCCAGGGAACAGCCCTACATCCACCGCCTGACCCAGATGGGCGTGGCCGCCGCGGAGCGCGGACGCGGCCTCGAGTATCTGGACGAGGTAAGCAAGGTGATCTGGAGCGGGACGGTGGACGACTGGCCGCAGGGCGACCACCTGGCCCGCGCCGCGGCCCGCGCCGGCCTGGATCCAGTTGATCTCGCCGCCTGCGTGGAGCAGGAGTCCGAGCGCCTGAACGCCGTGGTGGAGGAGAGCCAGGTCGCGCAGCGCCAGGCCGGCCACTACGGCGTGCCGATGATCGCCTTCAACGGCGAACCGTTCTTCGGCCAGGACCGCTTCGACCAGTTCAAATGGCGCCTCGGCCAGCAGGGGCTGAAGAAGCGATAAGCTCTGGCTAGCTGCTCAGCGCCTCCAGGCACCCCGCCTCACGCAGGATCGGGTCGATGGCGGCGCGGTCCTGCAGCGCCGCATGGCGTTCGCGCAGCACCTGCAGCGACTTGGCGTGGTATTTCTGGGGTTTCTGCGGCCAGTCGTGGTCGCCGAGCCGCACCGTGAACTCGTCCTGCCCGGCCGCCAGCGCCGCGGCGTTGGCCACGGTCCAGGGCAAGAACAGCCCACCCACCTGGTCGCGCAGGAACGGCGCGAGGGTCGGCGCCAGGCTCGCCCAGGCCTCGAACTCCCCGAGCGCCCGCGGGAACAGCATCCGGTGGATCCAGGCCAGCAGGTTCGGCGCCCGCGCCTCGATCAGGGCGCCCGGCGTCGGATCGGTCCAGGCCTCGTACAGCTGACCCCAGAGGGCGAAGTCGGCATAGGCCGGCCGCGCGCCGAACAGATAGGGCCGCTGGGCGAGGTGCGCGTCGAGCTGGACGATGGCGGCGCGGAAGCCGGACTCGATGAAGTCGGCGTTCTGCGGGTTGGAGCCGACGAACCAGACGCGGCCCACCATACGCTCACCGATCTGCGCCGTCAGAGCGCCCCAGGCCGCCTCGTCCATGCCGGGGTTCATCGACAGCGCAATGCGCCCGGCGGCGGAGGTGCGGTCGACATCGCGCGTCCAGCGATAGTGGAACATCCACTTGTTGCCCCACTCGTCGCCGAACTCCTCGATGAGCACGGAGAGGAAGTCCGTGACCGGATCGGCGGGGTGGACCAGCGGGGCGGCGTGATCCCGTTCGATGCGGTCGATGATCGGCGTGGAGTCCTGCACGCCCTCCCCGTCCGGCGTGATCACCAGCGGGATGATCGGCAGTTTGGCGTGCCTGGCGAAGTCCCCCGCGGTGTCCGAGGCGCGGTTCAGCCAGCGGTGCGGCAGGCCCTTGTAGCGGAAGTAGGAGCGCACCTTCACGGAATAGGGCGACATCTCCGATCCGAAGATCCTGTAGTCGGAGCTCATGGCGGCGTCCCTGCGCTGCGGGCGTGCGCGGCGATGAACGACGGATTGGCCGGCTGCGTCAACCGCGCCTGCCCGACTATCGACACTGAGAGTGTCAATGTATTATCGCGCTCGGCGGAGCTTCTATATTGTAAGTTGAACTTACGTTTATCGGGGCGGCGATGTCAGAAGCGAAGATCGGCAGGACCATCGCTGACTCCACGCCCTGGTGGCCCGAAGGGAAGACCTGGCCGAAGGGCGCGCCCAACATCCTGGTGGTGCTGTTCGACGATGTCGGCTTCTCCGACTTCGGCTGTTACGGCTCGCCGATCGCCACGCCAACCATCGACGCCATCGCGGCCGACGGCCTGCGCTACACCGGCTTCCACACCACGGCCATGTGCTCGACCACCCGCGCGGCGCTGCTCACCGGACGCAATCATCACTCAGTAGGCGTCGGGTGCCTGGCCAACTTCGATTCCGGCTATCCGGGGTATCGCGGCAAGATCGCGCCGGAAGCGGGAACGCTCGCCGAGATGCTGCGCACCGCCGGCTACCGCAACTACATGGTCGGCAAGTGGCACGTGACGTCGCTGACGGAGACGGGGCCCACCGGACCCTTCGAGGGCTGGCCGCTGGGCCGGGGCTTCGACAGGTTCTACGGCTTCATGGACGCCGAGACCGACCAGTACGCGCCCGAGCTGGTGCGCGACAACACGCCCATCGACGCGCCAGGCGGCTACGGCGACGGCTATCACCTCACCGAAGACCTCACCGACCAGGCGATCCGCTTCATCGCCGACCACATCGCCGATGCGCCGGGCCGCCCCTGGCTCACCTGGCTGGCTTTCGGCGCCTGCCACGCACCGCACCAGGCGCCGCGGGACTTGATCTTGCACTACGACCAGGTGTTCGCCGAAGGCTGGGACGTGGAGCGCGAGCGGCGGCTGGCGCGGCAGAAAGCGATGGGCGTCGTGCCGCCGGACACCCGCATGCCGCCGCGCAACGACATGGTGCAGCCCTGGGACGCCCACTCCGCCGAAGAACAGCGCCTCTTCGCCCGCCTGCAGGGCGCCTTCGCCGCCATGCTCGACCACGCGGACCGAAATCTCGCGCGGCTGGTCGCCTTCCTCGACGACGCCGGCCTGCGCGACGACACCCTGATCCTGGTGATGAGCGACAACGGGGCTAGCCAGGAAGGTGGGCCCTTCGGCATGGTCAACGCCATGGGTCCCTACAACGGCAAGCCCGAGCCCATCGCCGAGAAAGTCGCGCGCATCGACGACATCGGCGGCCCGGACACCCACTCCAACTTCCCGTGGGGCTGGGCCATGGCTTCGAACACACCGCTCAAGCGATACAAGCAGAACACCCACGGCGGCGGCATCCGCGATCCGCTAGTGGTGTCGTGGCCGAAGGGGATCAAGGCGCGCGGCGAACTGCGCCATCAGTTCCGCCACGCCTGCGATGTCACGCCGACGATCCTGGACATCCTGGGACTGCAGGCGCCGACGACCATCGCCGGGGTCGCGCAACAGCCGATCGAGGGCATCTCCTTCGCCGCCAGCTTCGGCGATGCCGACCCGCCGCGCGGCGCGCCGCAGTACTTCGAGATGTTCGGCCACCGGGGCCTGTGGAAGGACGGCTGGAAGGCGGTGGCCTACCATCCGCCGGGCACGGCGTTCGATGGCGACGCGTGGGAGCTCTATCATCTCGCCGAAGACTTCTCGGAGACCGAGGACCTGGCCGCGTCGCGCCCGCAGAAGCTGGCCGAGCTGATCGCCGAATGGTGGGTCCAGGCGGAGCACTGCAAGGTGCTGCCGCTGGACGACCGGTTCGGGCCGCGCTTCGCCGAAAACGCCGCGCGGTTCCACGGACCGCGCGAGGCCTTCACCTTCCACGCCGGCATGGGCCACCTGCCGACGGACGTGGCGCCGGACGTGCGCTCGCGCGCCTTCGTCATCGAGGCGCACGTAAGGCTGGGGCCGGCGGACCAGGGGGTGCTGATCGCGCACGGCGACGCCACTTGCGGCTACTCGCTGTTCGTGCGCGGCGGCCGGCTGGTCCACGACATGAACGTCGGCGGCCGGCACGCGACCACAGTGAGCGACCGGCCGGTTCCGTCCGGACGCCATCGGCTCGGCGTGGCCGTGCGCAGCGATCCGGGCAAGCGGACCATCGGACTGCTGGTCGACGGCGAGCCGGCGGGCGCCGGGGAGACCGACCTCGGCTTCCACAACTTCATTTCCTGGAGCGGCCTCGACATCGGCCGCGACCGCGGCAGCCCGGTGGCGGACTATGCAGCGCCCTTCGCCTTCACCGGCAAGCTGATCAAGGTCGAGGTGACCATGGACCCCGAGCAGGCCCTGGACGGCGAAGCCATCGGCGAGTCGGAAATGGCGCGGCAGTAGCGGCGCGCGATGAGGGCCCCGTCGCTCGGCCCACCAATCCTGACGCCCGAGATTCCCCGCGAAAGCGGGGACCCAGGTTTTTTCGTTTGTTGTTCAAACGGTTGAGCGACTCGCTAGGTAAATGAAAAAGCCTGGATCCCCGCTTTCGCAGGGAATCTCGGGAGTGGGAAATGGAATGATTTTGCCCTCGCCCTACCCCTCGAGGGTCCTGAGCACCGCGGCCTCCAGCACGTTGCGGGCGCCTCGGGGCGTGAGGCCCTGTTCGCGGCGCAGGCGGCTCCAGGCCTCGTAGCTGAGCAGCAGGTCCAGCAGTTCCAGTTTCACCGGATCGCGCGCCACCTCGGGCGGAAGCTCACGCTTCAGGATCTCCCGGGCGGTGGTCACCAGTCGGTCGTGATTGGCCTGCAGCAGGCGTGAATGATGCCGGTGCACGTCGGCGGCCCGCTTGAACGGCGCGATCTTCTCGAACGCCCCGGCGCGCCGTTCGACGAGCTCCACCACCCGGTCACGCCAGGTCGAGCCCCTGAACGGGCGGCGGGCCACCTCCTCGAGTTCGGCGACCATCACCGCGGCCATCTCGCCGTAGAGGCTGTCCATGTCCTTGAAGTGCCGGAACACCGTGCGCAGGCCGACCTGGGCGAGGACGGCGACCTGCTCGGCGCCGGGCGCCACCTCGCCGGCATGGACCAGCTCGAGCATGGCCGCCACGATCCGGGCGCGGCTATCCACGGAGCGGCGACGGCGGCCGTCCGGCTCTCGCGGCGTGACGTTCACGCTCTGCGTGCTCACATGGTCCCCGCACGTAGTTGGCCGGCCGTCGGGAAACGTCGGCCAGGTTGAGTTGCGCCCTGATTAGCGACGCTTACGCGTGAGCGCCAGACAATCCACCCAGGCAGGGGTTGATCAGGCTCAATGCGGCGAGACTCGGGAAGGCTAGGTTGCGGTCCCCCAATGAGGAGGGGTTCGCCATGCAGAAGATCAATGCTTTGAATCTCGGCCTGGCCTTGGGCGCCGTCGTGGGGCTCTGGCACGTTTGCTGGGCTGTCCTGGTGGCCCTGGGATGGGCCCAGGCCCTGATCGACTTCATATTGTGGATGCACTTCATCAAGCCGGTGCTGCACGTCGGACCCTTCGTCCCGGGCACGGCGGCGATCCTGATCGTCGTCACCAGCGCAACGGGATTCGTCGCCGGCTACCTTCTGGCGACGGCGTGGAACTGGCTGCACCGCGGGCCGGCGGCGGGCGCCGCCGCACCCAAGGAGGCGCCGGGTAGCTGACCGAGGGCGCGCGGGCGAAGCTTTGCCGCCGGTGCTTGCGCGCGGGGGGCCGTGGACACAGTGTGGCGTGACTGCGCCGCACAAGGCCCGCCCGTGACCGACGTCGCCTTTTGGAAACAGCCGCCGGACCTGGCGCTCAAGGCGCTGGACACGACGGAGGCGGGGCTGACGTCGCAGGAGGCGTCGGCGCGGCTGCTGAAATACGGCGAGAACAACGCCACGGCCGCCAAGCGCACGCCGGCCTGGCTGCGGTTCGGCCGGCGCTTCGCCAATCCCCTGGTGCTCATCCTGCTCGTCGCCAGCGGGCTGTCGGCGGCAACCGGGGACGTGCCGAGCTTCGTCATCGTGGCCAGCATCGTGCTGCTTTCGGTGGTGCTGGATTTCGTGCAGGAGAGCCGGGCCCAGAACGCCGTCGACGCCCTGCGCGCCCAGGTGGCGTTGCGCACCAGCGTGCTGCGCGACGGCGCCGAGGCGACCATCCCGGTGTCCGACGTCGTGCCCGGCGACATCGTCCGCCTCGCCGCCGGAGACCTGGTTCCCGCCGACGGCCTGCTGCTGTCCGGCCGCGACTTCTTCGTCAACCAGGCCCTGCTCACCGGAGAGTCCTATCCCGTGGAGAAGCAGGCGTCGGATCAGGGCGATGCGGCGACGGAGGTGGCCGACGCGGCCAATGTGGCGCTGGCGGGCACATCGGTGGTCTCGGGCGGGGCGGTGGTGCTGGTCTGCGAGACCGGCGCGCGCACCACCCTGGGCCAGATCGCCGACACCCTGATCGCCAAGCCGCCGCCGACGTCCTTCGAGATCGGCCTGCGCCGATTCAGCATGCTGCTGCTGCGCATCACCTTCCTGCTGGTGCTGCTGGTGATGGCCGAGAGCATGGCCTTCCACCGTCCCTGGCTGCAGTCGCTGATCTTCGCCCTGGCCCTGGCCGTGGGGCTCACCCCCGAGCTGCTGCCGATGATCATGACCATCACCCTGGCGCGCGGCGCGATCCGGCTTTCGCAGAAGCGGGTGATCGTCAAGCGGCTGCCGGCGATCCACAACCTGGGCGCCATGGACGTGCTGTGCACCGACAAGACCGGCACCCTGACCGAAGCGCGCATCGCCCTGACCCGCCACATCGATCTCGGCGGCGAGGACAGCGAGCGGGTGCTCACCCTCGCCTGGTTGAACAGCCACTTCGAAAGCGGCCTGAAGAGCCCGCTGGACGACGCAATTTTGGCCCATGAACAGGTCGACCCGTCGGCCTGGCGCAAGATCGACGAGGCGCCGTTCGACTTCGAGCGCCGGCGCGTGTCCGTGCTGCTGGAGCGCCAGGGCGAACGCACCCTGATCATCAAGGGCGCGCCCGAGGATGTGATGCGCCTGTGCACGAACGTCGAGGCGCCCGGCGCCGGCGTCCAACCGCTCTCGGCCACGCTCCGCGGGCGGTTGCAGGCGCAGTTCGACGACCTGAGCGCCCAGGGGCTGCGCCTGCTCGGCATCGCCACCCGCCCTGAACCCGCGGACCAGGCCAAGGCCGATCCGGCCGACGAGCGCGACCTCACCTTCGCCGGCTTCGCGGTGTTCCTCGACCCGCCCAAGGCGTCGGCCGCGACGGCGCTGCGGGATCTCGCGGCGGCCGGCGTCGAGGTGAAGGTGATCACCGGCGATAACGAGCAGGTGGCGCGGCACGTATGCACCCAGCTGAACTTCGATCCGGGCGAGGTCTTGAACGGACCGGAACTCGCGACCCTGAGCGACGAAGCCCTGATCGGACGGTTGCCCAGGACGCGGCTGTTCTGCCGGGTGACGCCGCAGCAGAAGCTGCGCCTGATCATGGTGCTCAAGCGCATGGGCCAGAGCGTCGGCTTCCTCGGCGACGGCATCAACGACGCGCCGGCGCTGCATGCGGCGGACGTCGGCATTTCCGTCGACAGCGCCGCGGACGTGGCCAAGGCCGCGGCGGAGATCATCCTGCTGGAGCAGGACCTGGGCGTGGTCCACCAGGGCGTCGTCGAGGGACGCCGAACCATCGTCAACACCAGCAAGTACATCCTGATGGCCAGCAGCGCCAATTTCGGGAACATCTTCAGCATGGTGCTGGCCGGGCTGATCCTGCCCTTCCTGCCGCTGCTGCCGATACAGGTGCTGCTCACCAACCTGATCTACGACGTCACCCAGACCGGCCTGCCACTGGACAACGTCGATCCGGAAGCCGTCGAGCGGCCGATCCACTGGGACCTGCGACTGATCGAGCGCTTCATGATCGTCATGGGTCCGGTCAGCACGGTGTTCGACGTGATCACCTTCGGCGTGCTGCTGCTGGTCTTCCACGCCGGCGAGGCCTTCTTCCGCACCGGCTGGTTCGTGGAGTCGCTGATCACCCAGGTGCTGATGATCTTCGCCGTGCGCACCCGCCGCAGTCTGTTCGCCAGCCGCCCGCACCCGGTGGTGATCGGCCTGGCGCTCGGCGGCGCGGCCCTGACCCTCGCGCTGCCGTTCATTCCGGTGGTGCGCGGTTGGTTCCAGTTCGTGCACCTGCCGGCGCCCTATTTCGCTTACCTGGCGGCCGCCCTCGCCGGCTTCCTGGTGATGATCGAGCTGGTCAAGCGGGCCTTCTTCGCGCGCGTGTCGGCCGCCGCCTCGCCGGGGCTGAGACGGGTTGCGGCGGCGAGCCCCACCCCGTAAGCACGCCGCCGTGCTGGATCACCTGAAAGCCAGGAACCGCGCCTGGGCGCGGGGCAAGGTCGCCGCCGACCCGGGCTTCTTCAAGCGCCTCGAGGGGCAGCAGGCGCCGGAGTACCTGTGGATCGGCTGCTCGGACAGCCGCGTGCCGGCCAATGAGATCGTCGGCCTCGATCCGGGCGAGCTCTTCGTCCACCGCAACGTCGCCAACCTCGCCCCGCCGCAGGACGCCAACTACCTGTCCGTGCTGCAGTTCGCGGTGGACGTGCTGAAGGTGAAGCACATCCTGGTGGTGGGCCACTACGGCTGCGGCGGCGTGCGCGCGGCCGTGGACGGCCAGCGCCGCGGCCTCGTCGACCACTGGCTGCACCCGATCCGCGAGCTCAGCCACGAACACCGCCACGACCTGGTCGCCATCGCCGACGACGGCGCTCGGCTCGACCGGCTCTGCGAGCTGAACGTCATGCGCCAGGTGCGCAACGTCGCGTCGGACGTCTTCGTGCAGGAGGCCTGGGCGCGCGGCCAGCCGATCAGCGTGCACGGCTGGGTCTATTCCCTGGCCGACGGCCTGATCAACGACCTCGGCGCGACCATCAGCAACCAGGCGGACATCGACCGGCTAGGGTGAGACAGACCGCTCCCTATGGGAGGTGTGGTCCGAATCGCGCCAGCGCCAGCAGGCAGAGCGTCACGGTGATCGCGCCGCCGATGCGGGTGGCGATCTGGGCGAAGGGCATCAGGGACATGCGGTTGGCGGCGGTGAGGATGGCGACGTCGCCGGTGCCGCCCTGGCCGCTGTGGCAGGCGTTCACTATGGCCACGTCGATGGGATACATGCGCACGGCGAAGGCGGTGGCGAACCCCGTGGCCATCAGCGTGATCACCGTGGCGACGATGGTGACCACCTCGGCCGGGTTGAAGGCGGCGACCAGCTTGTCCCAGGGCGTCAGGGCGACGCCGATGGCGAACAGCAGGGGATAGGTCACCGCCGTCGAGAAGAAGTGCTGGATGGCGAAGGCGCCCCGCTCCAGCGACGGCGGCGCGGCCTGGACCAGCTTCAGGCCCACGGCCAGGGCCAGCATGACCACGGGGGCCGGCCAGGCCCACAGCCGCTGGGCCAGCGCCCCCGCCAGATAGAGCATCACGGCGGTGACCAGGGCGGCCGCGGCGTCCGTCACGCCGGCGCCTTCGCCCGCCTTGTCCTCCTCGGCCGGCGAGAGGTCGCGGGCGCCGGGCTGCAGGCGCCCCTCGCCGGTGAGGCGCGGCGCGCGCTTGCCGAGGTAGTTCAGCGCCCCGGAGAGCAGGATCGCCGTCAGGCTGCCCAGCATCACCGGCGGCAGCAGCTGGGCGAAGATCTCGCCGGTGGGCCGGTGCTGGATCAGGGCGTAGCCGGCGGAGAGCGGGATGGCGCCCTCCCCGACCCCGCCGGCCATGATCGGGGCGACCACGAAGAACAGGCTGTGCCTGACCCCGAGTCCCAGGGCCGCGCCCACCAGCGTGCCGACCGCCGCCGCCGCGATCGAGCCCGCCGCAAGGGGAACGAAGATCTTGAGGAAACCGGCGATCAGCACCCGCCGGTCCATGGCCAGGATCGAGCCCACGATGATCGCCGCGATGAACAGGTAGAGGAGGTTGCTCCACTGGGTGAAGTCCTTCACGGCGCTCACCAGGGTGGCCGGCAGCAGGTGGGCGTAGACCAGGTAGGATGGCGCGAAGGTGGCCAGGATCGCCGGCGCCCCGACCTGGTTCAGGCCCGGCAGCCGCTTGCCGATCTCCGCGCAGGCGAAGCCGCCCGCGGCCAGGACGGCGATCATCATCATCAGGTCCGACGGCGGCTTTCCGCTCGCCACGAAGGCGGCGATCAGGCCGATAAGGACCAGGAACACCGGCGCGGGAACGATTCCGATCCGGAAGTCGGCGAAGCGCATCCAGGGCGACGGCGGCGGCGACGACGGTGCGTCCGCTGCGGGCTCGGCGCGTTCGGCCATTGCATCCCTTCCTGGCTTGCAGCGCCGGGGGGAGGCGGCGGCGCATTGGCGAACGGTAATGCGCCGGCAATGTTCTGGAAATGCGCCAGGGCGCAGCCAGCGCCCAGGGTGGGGCTTCGTCTTTGAAGGAACTGCATGAACCACCACACCCTACGACGGCTCGCGCCACTGGCGGCGGGCCTGCTCTTCGTCATCGCGGGTGCCGACGCCTCCGCGAAGCCGGCGGGCCACTATGCCGGCGAGCAACTCGCCGGCGCCGCGAAGGTCACCATGGCCCAGGCCCGCCAGATCGCCCTGAAGGCCAGGCCTGGCGTGATCACCGACCAGGAACTGGAGAAGGAAGGCGGCGGCTCCGGGCTGCGCTATTCCTTCGACATCAAGAGCGGCGGCAAGACCTACGAGGTCGGCGTCGACGCCAAGACCGGCGCGGTGCTCGAGAACGGCGCGGAAGGCAAGAACCCGGATTGACCGGCTGCGCGCCGCGGCCCCCGCGCTCGCGGCGCGCCTTTTCTTGGACGGCGGCGCCGTGCAGACTCCGCGCATGAAGCTTCTGCTGGTGGAGGACGACAAACAGGCCGGCGCCTACGTCAAGCGCGCGCTGTCCGAGGCGGGCCACACCGTGGACCTGGCCTTCGACGGCCGCGACGGGCTGATGCTCGCCGCCAGCGAGCCCTATGACGTGATGATCCTCGACCGCATGCTGCCCGGGGTCGACGGCCTGGCGATCCTGCGCGCCATCCGCGCCGCCAGCGTCAAGACACCGGTCCTGCTGCTCACCGCCCTGGGCGGCATCGACGACCGGGTGGAGGGGCTGGAGGCCGGCGGCGACGACTATCTGGTCAAGCCCTTCGCCATGGCCGAGCTGATCGCCCGGGTGAATGCGCTGGCCCGCCGGCCGGCGGGCCAGGCCCAGCAGACCGTGCTGCGCGTCGCGGACCTGGAGATGAACCTGCTGAAGCGAGCGGTCACCCGGGGGGGCCGTCGCATCGACCTGCAGCCGCGGGAATTCCAGCTGCTGGAATATCTGATGAGCCACGCCGGCCGCGTGGTCACCCGCACCATGCTGCTGGAGAACGTCTGGGGCTTCCACTTCGACCCCAGGACCAACATCGTCGAGACCCACATGAGCCGCCTGCGCTCGAAGCTGGCGCAGGCCAAGGGGCCCGACCTGATCCACACCGTGCGCGGCGCGGGCTACTGCCTGCGCGAGCCGGACTAGGGGTGTTCAGGTCCTCCAGCCTGCGCCTGGCGGCGCTCTACACGGCCGTGTTCGCCGTGGCTGTGGTGCTGCTGGGCGCCACGACGCTCTACGCCACGCGCCAGGCGCTCAGCGCCCAGTTCGAGGCGCGTATCCGCACCGAGACCGCCGGCCTGGAGCAGGAATACCGAACCGAGGGCCTCGACGGGGTGCTGGAGGCCGTGCACGAACGCGACGAGACGCCCGGCGCACTGGAGTACGGCCTGCGAGGGCCCGGCGGCGGGGCCTTGGCCGGCCGCCTGGCCAGCGCCGACGCGCCGCTCGGCTGGTCGACCCTGCAACTGCCCGACGGGGCCGAGCACCGGGAGGCGGTGCGGGTCTACGCCAGCCCTCTCGGCGGCGGTTACCGCCTCCTGGTCGGAGACGAGACCGAGCACTCCGAGGCGCTGGACACGCTGCTGTTGCAGCACTTCGGCCTCGCGTTCCTCGGCGTCGTGCTGCTGGGCGTGGCGGGCGGCTATGGCCTCAGCCGGGGCGTGAACCGGCGGCTCACCGCCATGAACAACGCCGCCGAGGCGATCATCGACGGTGACCTCAGCCGCCGCATCCCCGTGCGGGGCGCCTCCGACGACCTGGACCGCCTGGCCGGCACCCTGAACCGCATGCTCGACCGGATCGAGAGCCTGATGCACAGCCTGCGCCAGGTGTCCGACGACATCGCGCACGACCTGCGCACGCCGCTCACCCGTCTGCGCCAGCGCCTGGAAGCGGCGCTCGAGCCGGGCGCCCGCGAGGACGTGTCGGCGACGCTGGAAGGGGCCTTGGGCGACCTCGACGCCATCCTCGCCACCTTCGCCGCCCTGCTGCGCATCGCCCAGATCGACCGCGGCGGGCGCAGGGCCGGCTTCCAGCCCACCGACCTGGCGGTGGTGGCGCGCACGGTGGTGGAGGCGTTCGCGCCGTCCGCCGAGGAGAGCGGCGCGGCCTTGAACCTGGCGGCCGACGATCCGGTCATGGTCGACGGCGACGCGGAACTGCTCACCCAGATGCTGGTCAATCTGGTGGAGAACGCCCTGCGCCATGCCGGACCAGGCGCGGCCACGGTGGTGCGGGTGAGCCAGGCGGACGGCGGCGCCGTGCTGTCGGTGGCCGACAACGGCCCCGGCGTGCCCAAGGCCGAGCGCGAGCGCCTGTTCGACCGCTTCTACCGCCTGGAGGCCAGCCGCTCGACCCCAGGCAGCGGCCTGGGCCTGGCCCTCGTGGCCTCCGTCGCGCGGTTGCACGGCGCGGACGTGACCCTGGACGACGCCGCGCCTGGGCTGGAGGTGAGGGTGCGGTTCCCGCCGGTCGTGGGCGACTGAGGTCGGCCACGCGCCTATCCTTCCCCGCTTGGGGGGGAAGGTGGCCCGCGCAGCGGGTCGGATGAGGGCCGCGAAGACTCACCACGGAGGTCACGGAGAACCCACGGAGTTCACGGAGTGGGCTTGCGATGCTTAGGGCGCGCCCGTGTGAAGGCCATAGTCTCCGTGATCTTCGTGCTCGACCTCCGTGGTTGAACCTTCCCTCACCGCCGGCGCGGCCCCTCATCCGACCCGCTTCGCGGGCCACCTTCTCCCGAGCGGAGAAGGAACCTACCCGCCGCCCGCGCCTAACTACCGCTGATGTGCGCATGCCCAGGCGGGATCGAGAATTTTCTCGTTCGAGATCACCCAACGGTTTGAACAAGAAGCAAAAAACCTGGGTCGCCGCTTGCGCGGGGAATCTCGGTTGTTGGGCGGTGGACAGATGGGTTCTGCCGCGATGCAGTCCACTGCGCACGCCCCCTTTACAACCCCGGATCGTCCACTTATGAATGAATGAATGAGTCATTCATTCACTGTGTCTCTCCACGGCTTGACGAACTTCGAAGGGGCCTCATGCGCCGAATATCCATCGCCCTTGGCCTTGCGTTGCTGGCCGCGCCGGCCCTGGCGTCCGACCCGGTGCAGGGGGAGTGGCTGGCGCCGCACGCGGACACCAAGGTCCGCCTCGAGCCCTGCGCCGGCGCGCCGGATCGTCTCTGCGGCCGGATCTCCTGGCTGCTGCGGCCCAACGGGGTGTCGGGCGGGCCAAGGCGCGACATCAACAACCCCGATCCGCAGCTCAGGAGCCGGCCGAAGCTCGGCCTGCCCCTGCTGAGCGGCTTCCGGCGGGTGCAGCCAGGCCGCTGGGACGGCGGAAAGATCTACGATCCGGACAGCGGCAAGACCTACGACTCAAAGCTGAAGGTCAATCCGGACGGGACACTGGACGTGGAGGGCTGCATCCTGATCCTGTGCCAGAGGCAGACTTGGAAGCGTGCGTTCTGAACTCGCGGCGTGAGAGCCGCGGGTCATCCCCAAAACCAGACCACCCCTAGAGAAAGCCCAGAAACATGAACCGCTCACTCGCCGCGACCGCGCTGCTCGCCGGCATGATGATGCTGGCCGCCTGCTCGCGCGGACCCGCCGTGCACGCCGTTCCCGAGGCCGACAAGGAGTGGCCGTTCTACGGCTCGGACGAGGGCGGGCAGCGCTTCTCTCAGGCCCACCAGATCACCCCCGACAATGTCCGGGCGCTCAAGGTCGCCTGGACCTTCTCCACCGGCGACATGACCAGCAAGGCCGCGAAGGACATCAAGCACTCGTCCTTCGAGGACACGCCGATCATGGCCGGGGGACGGGTCTATGTGTGCTCGCCGTTCAACGAGGTGTTCGCCGTGGACCCGGGTACGGGCCAGCAGATCTGGAAATTCGATCCGCAGATCGATCCCTCGGTGCGCTACCCCAACCTGGAGAACTGCCGGGGCGTCGCCTATTGGCGCGATCCGGCGCCGACCCCCGCCGCGCCCTGCGCTGAACGCATCTTCATGAACACCAACGACCGGCGCCTGTTCGCGCTGGACGCCGCCACGGGCAAGGCTTGCCCGGCGTTCGGCCAGGGCGGCGTCGTGGACGTGGGAGCGGGCGTGGTGCTGCACCGCAAGGGCGAGATGCAGATCACCTCGCCGCCGGTGGTGGCGCGCGGCGTGGTGGTGGTGGGCTCCTCCATCGACGACAACCAGCGCGTCAAGGAAGTCTCCGGCGCCGTGCGCGCCTATGACGCCAGGACCGGCGCGCCGAAGTGGAGCTGGGATCCGCTGGCCTCCGCGCCCGCCGACGTGGTGGCCGGCGCGGCCAACGTCTGGGCCCCGATGTCCACCGACGAGCAGCGCGGCCTGGTCTTCCTGCCCACCACCAGCCCCAGCCCCGACTTCTGGGGCGGCATGCGCAAGGGCGACGACGGCGACGCCGACGCGGTGGTGGCCCTGAACGTCGAGACCGGCCAGCGGGTCTGGGCCTTCCACACCGTGCACCACGACCTGTGGGACTATGACAACCCGGCGCAGCCGACCCTGGCCATGGTGGCCTGGCAAGGCGTGCTGCAGCCGGCGGTGCTGCAGCCCACCAAGCAGGGCCTGCTGTTCACGCTGAATCGCGACACCGGCAAGCCGGTCATCCCGGTGGAGGAGCGGCCGGTTCCGCAGGGCGGCGCGCCCGGCGAGGTGCTCTCGCCGACCCAGCCTTTCCCCACCGCCCCGCGTCCCCTCGCGCCGAACACCATCCGCGCCGAGGACGCCTGGGGCCTCTTCCCCTGGGAGAAGGACCAGTGTCGCAAGCTGATCGAAGGGGCGAGACACGAGGGCCTGTTCACGCCGCCATCGCTCCAGGGCACGCTGATCTATCCGTTCACGGGCGGGGGGGTGAACTGGGGCGGGCTGGCCTTCGATCCCACGCGGCAGGTGGTCTATGTGAACACCTCCAACATGTTGCACCTCGTCACCCTGATCCCGGCCGCCAAGGTCAAGGCGGCGCAGGAGGCGGAGCCAGACGTGGAGATCTCGCCGAACGAGGGCGCGCCGTTCGGCATGCGTCGGCATGTGCTGACCTCCAAGATCGGACTGCCCTGCGACCCGCCGCCGTGGGGTCTGCTGCACGCCATCGACATGCGCACCGGCAATATCCTCTGGGAGGTTCCCTTCGGGACCACCGCCGACCTCGCGCCCGGCAGCCAGTTCCTGCTGCGCCACACCGGAACGCCCAACTTCGGCGGGCCGATAGCCACCGCCTCCGGCCTGGTGTTCGTCGGCGCGACCTTGGACAACTATCTCAGCGCCTTCGATGGAGCGACCGGCAAGCAGCTGTGGCGCGGGCGCCTGCCCGCCGGCGCCCAGGCGACGCCGATGACCTACGTCTGGAAAGGCCGCCAGTACGTGGTGATCGCTTCCGGCCGCCACGGCATGGCCGGCACCAAGGCCGGCGACCAGGTGGTCGCCTTCGCGCTGCCGCAGTAGGGCTGCAGATGCGAGCGGCGCGCATTTCGACGGCGGACGTCGCGGCGGCGACGCAAGCGCGCGCGCCCGTGGCCGAGACGGCCGCCGCGCCCGGCCGCCTTTTGTTCGTCGACAACGTCCGCTGGGCGATGATCCTGCTGGTGCTCAGCATGCACGCCGCCGACACCTACAGCCCGCTGGGCAATTGGTATTACACCGAGCGTCCGGCGGCGGGTCCGCTCACCACCCTGTTCTTCGCCACTTGGCAGGGCTTCCTGCAGGCCTTCTTCATGGCCCTGCTGTTCTTCGTCGCCGGCTATTTCACGCCGCGATCCTACGACGCCCGCGGCGCCCGCTCGTTCCTGTCCGGGCGGCTGTTCAGGCTCGGCCTGCCCACCTTGCTCTATGTCGCCGCCATCGGCCCGGTCACGGAATTCTACGTCGCCCACTCCTGGCATACGAAACAGTCCTTCGCCCATGAGATGTGGCTCTACCTCGTGCGGGGCCGGTTCCTGTCCGGGACGGGCCCCATGTGGTTCTGCGCGGCGCTGCTGATCTTCTGCTTCGGTTACGCCGCGTGGCGGCTGGCGAGCCGCGCGGCGGCGGTCCGGCAGACGCGCGCGGTCCAGCCCACGTGGACGGGCGTGGCGTCGGCGATCGCGGCGCTCGCCGTCTCGACCTTCCTGGCGCGCGTCGCGGCGCCCGTGGGGACGTCGTACTTCAACATGCAGCTGTGCGATTTCGCCTCCTACATCATCATGTTCGGCCTGGGCGTCGCCGCCTGGCGCGGCGGCTGGCTCGAACGGATCACCGACCGCTTCGCATGGACCACGGCCGGCTTCTGCGTCGGCGCTGCGGCCGTCACCTGGCTGCCGCTGCTGGCGCTGGGCGGCGCCGCGAGCGGGCGCTTCGCCGACTACGCCGGCGGCCTGCACTGGCAGAGCGCCGCCATGAGCTTCTGGGAGGCGCTGGTGTGCGTGGGCATGGCCTTCGGCGTCCTCGCCGTCTTCCGCCGTTGGCTGAACGGCCAGGGACGCGCCTCCAAGTTCATGTCCGATCACGCCTTCGCGGTCTATGTGATCCACCCGCCGATCCTGATCGGCCTGGCGCTGCTGATCTCCGGCGTGACGCTGGCGCCGGTTGCGAAGTTCCTCATGCTGTGGGGGCTGAGCGCGGGCGCCTGCTTCGGCCTGGCCGCGCCGCTGGCGCTTCGAATCCCCGGCCTGGGGCGTATCTTGCGATGAACAGTGGAGAGTCGCGTTGGCGGTTACAGCAGGGGTGAAGGGTCGGGCAGGCGTCGAGCGGACCAGGCAGGTCGCCCGGGCGGCGCTGGCCTGTTTCATAAACGGCGGCTACCGGCTGACCCAGATCGCCCATGTGAGCGAGCGGCTGGGCGTCTCCATCGGCTCGATCTACCGCTACGTGGAGAGCAAGGAGGCGCTGTTCCACATCGCAGCGCTGGAAGCGGTCGGCTGGCTGCCCGATGACATCGAACTGCCCGTGAAGGTCTCCGGACTCGGCGAGACCGTCGCCGTGATCCGCGATGCGGCCACCCGGACTCAACTCTGGCCGCGCCTGCTGGCGGCCGCCGATGCGCCAGGCGCCCCCGACGCGGAGGCCGAGGCCCGAAGCATCGCCGGGGAGCTGTTCGACCTCGTCTCCCTGCGCGCCGACCTGATCTGCCTGCTCGACCGCTGCGCGCAGGACGTGCCGGAGTTGGTGGAGGTGTTCGACGACCACGTGCGGCGGCGCTACTTCGGCGATCTGCTGCGGTGGGTTTCGCGGCGCGGCCTGGTCCCGAAAGGCGGCGGACTGGACGAATACGCCCTGACCCGCGGGGCGCTGGAGGCCGTGGTCTGGCTGGGTCAGAAGCGCGTCGGGGACGCCACCGCCACCGCCATCACCGACGACCAGGCGCGCGCGGCGGCGGTGCGGATCTTCGCCAGCGCCTTCGACTATCGCGCGCGCTGACGGCGCAGGGGTGGGAAGGTTGAGCCCGCGGCCTTGCGGGCCGTCCGGGGTGACGAAGGTAAGGGGAACCACGAAAAACACGAACCACACGAACGCGGGCGTTGTTTCGGCGGCGGCTGAGAGTCGCGCCGACCCGTTCGTGCTTTTCGTGTTTTTCGTGGTTCCCCTATTCTTCCAAGCGCCCTCGCCAAATCAGCGTGTGCGTGGTGACGTGGCGCGGCCGGCCCTCGTGGCCCGGACGCGCTCTTTGACATCGTGAAGCAAGGCACACGGCCGGCGCAGCAGGGGCGCGCGCTCGCGCGCCTGAGTTCTCAATGCCCCCAATACCCATACCCCCACACCCGAAATTCCCCGCGAAAGCGGGGACCCAGGCTTTTTTGCCATCGGTTGGGTCTGCGCGGGTGTGGACGGAAGGAAGGAACAAACAAAAACGCCTGGGTCCCCGCTTTCGCGGGGAATTTCGGGTTTGGGGTAATTTAGGTGGTGGTGCGCTGACGTTCGCCCGCCACCTGTTCGCACCTGTTATGCATCGATAACAGGCCTGTTTGGCGCCTGTTGTCACCTGTTATCACCTGTTCCTGGCGGATATCAGGTGGCTGCAAGCCATTGAACAATCACGGCTTCCAGACCGTAACAGGTGGAAAAAACACCGAAATAACAGGTGGAACAGGTGGATAACAGGCCGGAACAGGTGACGCTGCCGGCGTTCGAGTGAACAATCGCGGCAAAGGCATTTTCAACGGGAGGATATCATGGGCGAGATTTCATCGAGCGGCCTGCGCCGGCGAGACATCCTGGCCGGGGCGTCGCTGGCCGTGGCGGCCGGCGCGGCTTCGGCCCCATCGGCGCAGGCCCAGCCTGCGGCCCCGGCCCCCGCCGCCGGGCTCGGCGGCGGCGCACAGGCCGGCGGCGTGTTCGCGCTCGCCGACACCACCAGCGGCAAGGTTCAAGGGATCGTCAACGCCGGCGTGCGGGAGTTCAAAGGCATTCCCTATGGCGCGACGACCGCTGGCCGCGCCCGCTACCTGCCGCCGCGCAAGGCCCAGACGTGGTCCGGCGTGCGAGAGGCCTTCGCCTACGGCCAGATCTCGCCGCAGACCCCGGCGGACCTGCACTCCGACTACGCCCAGATGATCATGTGGGACCGGCACGTCGGGCCGGGCGGCCTGGGCGAAGACGTGCTGAACCTCAACATCTGGACGCCCGGCGTCGACGCGGCCAAGCGAGCCGTGATGGTCTCGTTCCACGGCGGCGGCTGGCAGACCGGCTCGGGCAACGGCCCCATGTACGACGGGGCGAACCTGGCGCGCTTCGGCGACGTGGTGGTGGTGACCGTCAACCACCGCCTGGCCGCCAACGGCTATCTGCACCTGGGCGGCATAGCCGGGGCGCCGGCCGAGCTGGCCACCGCGGGCGTCTGCGGCGTGATGGACATGGTGGCCTCCCTCGAGTGGGTGCGCGACAACATCGCGGGCTTCGGGGGCGACCCGGGGCGGGTGATGGTGTTCGGCCAGTCCGGCGGCGGCTCGAAGATCTCCACCCTGCTGGCCACGCCCTCCGCCAAGGGCCGTTCCACCGCGCGGCGATCCAGTCCGGCTCGACCCTGCGCCACCAGACCCCCGAGCAGGCGACCAAGAGCGCCGAGCTGCTGCTGGGCGAGCTGAAGCTGCCGGCGGCGCGGGCGGCGGACATCCAGAAGCTGCCCTGGCAGGCGATTCTGGAAGCCCAGATCGCGGCCACGGCCAAGGGCGCCAACTTCTCGCCGGTGGTCGACGGCAAGGTGCTGCCGCACCACCCCTTCGACCCCACCGCCCCGGCGGAGTCGGCGGACGTGCCGGTGATCATCTCCACCACCCTGGAGGACGCGGCCCTGCGCCTGACCAACTGGGACCTGGACGCCAAGGGCCTGGAGGCGGTCCTCGAGAAACTGGCCCCGGGCAAGGGCGCGGAGGTCACCGATCTCTACCTTCGCGCCAACCCCGGCCACACGCCCTATCTGGTGCAGGCCCAGGCGCTCACCGACTCGGGGGGCCGCAAGAACGCGATCACCCAGGGCGAGCGGCGCGCGGCCCTGACCACGACGCCCACCTGGATGTACATCTGGGAGTGGGCGACGCCGGCCTATGACGGCAAGTTCGGGGCGGTGCATGGCCACGACGTGGACGCCTCGTTCCACAACGTGCGCTCGCCGATCTGCGGGTCGGGGGTGATGGACGGCCAGTTGATGTGCGATCGCCTGGCCGGCGCCTGGGTCGCCTTCGCCAAGACCGGCGATCCCAACCACGACGGCATCCCGCACTGGCCGGCCTACGATTCTGCGACCCGGGCGACGATGCTGTTCGGCTCCGAGACCCGGGTGGAGAACGACCCGCGCTCGGCGATGCGCAAGCTGTGGGCGTGACAGGCTGAGCGGGGGGCGCAGCGCCCGGCACCCTCGCCGCTTGACAGGCAGGGCCGCCGCGGCCCGTCTGGAGCGCAATTCCGAAGGAGCGAGACGTGGCCGCCTACGACTATCTGTTGCTGGACCTGCAGCCTGGGCTGGCGGCGCGCCGCGAGTTCGTCGAGGGGCTCTCCAGGGCCGACCTGCCGGCGGCGGGCCTGAAACCCCTCGCCCTGTTCACCTCCCAGCTGGGCTGGGACGGCTCGCAGGTCGCCCTGCTGCTCGAGCGGACCGACGGCCGGCCCGGCGTCCAGTCCGCCGCCCTGGGTGCGCTCGCCTCGGCGCCCCAGGTCCGCGGCTGCGAGGCCCATGTGCTGGAACCCACAGTCCGGCCGACGCCAAACTCCGTGCTCAAGCCCGGCGGCATCTATGTGCACCGCTGGTTCGAGGTGCGGCCGGATGACATCGCCGAGTTCGTCGCCCTCTCGGCCGAGGCCTGGCCCGACTTCGAGGGCCGCTTCGACGCCCAGATCTTCGGCCTGTTCCGGGCGGGCACGGACAGGGCGGACAAGGCGCGGCTGCTGCTGATCACCCGCTACGCCAACCATGGCGTCTGGGAGGACTCCCGCGACCCGACCACGTCCGCCATGCAGACCTTCGCCCGGCGCGCCCTGCTCACCCTGCAGACCCGCGCTGCCAGCTCGCTGCTCGTTCCCCTGTAGGACCGGCGATCGCCGGCGCTCAGTGCGTCAGTTCGAACAGGCCGGTGACGTCCACGCGCACCTTCACCTGTCCGGCCTCCACTGGCGTCGGTGGCGGTGGCGCGGCCGCTTCCAATCGGGCCATGGCGTAGACCCGGCGCGGCGTGACCCCTGACTCCGCAACGCCCTCGCTGAGGTTCACCAGGCGGCGGATGCGGTAGCCGGTGGCGTCGGCGTAGAGGGCCGCCTTGTCCTGCAGCGCCTTCACGGCCGCCTCCCGCGCCGCGTTCTCGGCCGACAGCGGCGCGATCAGGCCGAAGCTGATCGATCCGACATTGGTGGCGCCTGCGCCCACCACGGCGTCCACCGTGGCGCCCAGGTGGCCGAGGTTGCGCTCGGTGACGGTGACGGAGTTGCTGGCCTGATAGCCGGTCAGCTTCGGCGGCTGGTTCTGAACATAGACGTACTGCGGCTGCAGGCCGATGTTCGAGGTCTGGATGTCGCGCGCCTCGACGCCGGCCTTCTTCAGCGCCGCGACCACGGCGGTCATCTGCGCGGCGTTGGCCGACAGCGCCTCCGCCGCGGTGGCCCCATCGGTGGTGACGCCGAGGTCGATGCTGGCCATGTCCGGCGCGACACGCACCTCGCCGTAGGCCGACAGGTCCAGGGTGGTGGCCTGGAAAACGGTGTCGGCCGCCGGGGCGGGGGCTGTCTGCGCCGTCGCGCTGGCCGGCGCGGCGCACAGCAGCAGGGCGGCGATTGCGGCGGCGGGCGCGCCGGCGCGGACCAGGGATGTCATCGGGATCTTCTCCATGCCGGCGCGTCGCCGGCGATTGCGACCATGCGCCGGACCGTCTCATCGTCAACCTGAACGGCGCCTTTAAGGCCGCATCGCCGCGTGCTAACCCCCAGACCCCCCTCAAGGGCCCGTAGCTCAATGGTTAGAGCCGGCCGCTCATAACGGTCTGGTTGCAGGTTCGAGTCCTGCCGGGCCTACCACGGGCCGTTGTTGGAGGCGATGCATGGCTGAGGCCTTCAACGAACTCGCTCTCAGCGCCGACAAGGCCGCCCGGTACGCCGAGGTGGCGGAGGAGGTCGCCGCGGTGCTGGCCGGCGAGACGGACCTCACCGCGCGGATGGCCACGGTGGCCGCGATGCTGGCGCAGAGCTTCGAGCACTACTTCTGGACCGGCTTCTACGTGGTCGACGCGGCCAGGCCCGGCGAACTGGTGGTCGGGCCCTACCAGGGGACGCTCGGCTGCCTGAGGATCGCCTTCGGGCGCGGGGTCTGCGGGACGGCGGCGGCGGAGCGGCGGACGGTGATCGTTCCGGACGTGGACGCTTTCCCCGGCCACATCGCATGCGACTCCCGCTCGCGCAGCGAGATCGTGGTCCCTGTGCTGGACCGATCGGGCGCCCTGATCGCGGTGTTTGACGTGGATGCCGTGCACATCGGGGCGTTCGACGAGACGGATGCAGCGGGGATCGAACGGATCCTGCGCGCGACCTTCGCGGACTGAGCCCGCGCCGCGCCCTAGAATCCGTACCGCCAGGTCGCCAGCAGGCCGAGTCCTAGCGGGGCCGCCGCGCGGTTGCCGTCGTCGGTCACCGCCGCCGCCCGCAGGCGCAGGAAGCCCAACGCCCGCAGATCCTTGTCGGCGAACAGGCCAAGATCGATCTGCCGTCCTGACGGGGCCAGGGGGATGCGGCGGTCGGTGAGCGTCAACGGGTCGAGGTAGTTGGCCGGCGCGGCCGCGAGCGTGGCGTCGATGGCGCCTGCCTCGAAGCGCAGCGGCTGGCTCACCTCGACGCCGAAATGGGAGCAGACGCCCCAGGCTCTGGCGCAGGATCCGGACAGGCCCAGGCGCCAGCTCGAACTGAGCGCTTTGTCGGCGTGCAAGAAGGCGCCCGAGAAGCGCGTGCGGCCGAGCGAGGCTTCGCCGTACAGGGCCATGCCATGGGCCAGTCCCGTCTCGCCGCCCAGGGTGACGAAGCCGGTGGAGGCTGGCAGGGCGAAGGGGCCCGCCAGGTTCGATCCGAGCGGGCCTAGCGGTTCGAGCAGCGATCCCACGGCGATGTGGGCGGCGAAGCCGTCGCCCCGGTAGTCTGCCGAGGTGCGCAGATAGCGCGAGGCCCTGACCGGAATGGTCGAGAGCGGCTCCGAGCGCTCGCCCGATCCCCCCTCGGCGGCGAAAGACCACCGCCCGACATCGAGCGCCGCCATCATGACCCGGTCCGGCGCCGCCACCGTCTGGAAGGCGTCGCGGCTGGCGCCCGTCGTGGGCGACGCGCCGCCCCTGCCCTGCCAGGCGGAGAACGATAGACCGCCCAGGCTGGCGCTGACCTGGGTGAAGGCCGGCTGGGCGGCGACCGCGAGGCCCCGGGCGGACAGGCGCTCGTCAGTGGTCACAAGCGGGCCGCCGCTGGCCAGAGACAGGCGCGCGCCGGCCGGCAGGGCGAAACTCGCCTGCGTCGTCCGCTGGGACGGATCCGCCATGATAAGGGCCTGGCGCTGGCCCGGCCGGTACACGTCCGCCAGGTCGACCACATATTTCCGCCGATAGCTGTCGTAGCCGAAGGTGACGAGGCCGGCGTTGGTGCGAACCGCATCGCCGAACGCCTGGCCCACCGCGCTGCCGGGCATGGCCGCCAAGCCACTGCCCCTGACCGCCACCTGCACCATGCCGGCTCCGGTCGCCACCGACAGCGCGCCCATGGGCTGGAACGCCTTGGTCAGGTCGAGAATGCCGCGCCCGTAGACGGCGTCATTTCCCGGGTGGGCGCCGGCCGGATCGGCGTCGACCAGCAACAGGTTCACCGCCTGGGCGCCCGTGAGGTTCGGGAAGGCCTGAAGCAGATCGGCCAGCGCGCCGGCCACATGCGGCGCCGAGAACGAGGTGCCGGAAGCGACGAAGCAGCCGATGGCGTCGCACCCGGTGGTGATGTTTTCACCCGGCGCGGCGATGTACCCCTGAGAGGCGATCCCGGCGCGGTTGGAGAAGCTGGAAATGGTGAGGTTCTGGCTGATCGAGCCCACGGCCACCAGGCTGCCCTGGTAACGGGGGTCGGCGGCGAGCTGGGCCGGAAACTGCGGGTCCGGGCCGCCGGCGTTGCCCGCCGATACGGCGACGACCACGCCGGCCTTCACCGCGTCGGACAGGGCCGCCTGGAGAACCGGGGACGCCGGCGAGTCGCCGCCGATGGACAGGTTGATCACCCGGGCGCCGTGGGCGATCGCGTATTCGACGCCCGCCGCGGTGTCGACGTCCTCGAAACTGCCGTGGCCGTTGTCCGCCCGGATCGACAGGATGGTCGAGTCGTAGGCCACGCCGATCGTGCCGACGCCGTTGTAGCGGGCGGCGATTACGCCGGCGACCAGGGTGGCGTGGTTGTCGGAGCCCACGGGCTTGTCGCGGGCGGCGTTGACGTCGGTGGACTGAGGCGAGACCGCGCCCTGCAGGTCGAACTGGGTGGGATCGACCCCCGTGTCGATGACCGCAACGGTGACGCCCTTGCCATTGGCGCCCGCGTTGAAGGCCACGTCGGCGTGAATGGCGGCGAGACCCCAGTTCGCCTGGAACTCGGCGCTGGCCGGGTCGGGGATGGGCGGCAGCACCGGCGGCGGTGGAGGCGGCGGTGGAGG
>JBIOEG010000033.1:0-47091 GCA_044445825.1 Caulobacterales bacterium | reverse complement strand
TAGAAATCGGGCCTAAGAGTATAGGTGGAGACGTTAGCGAGGACAGTTTGGCTCGTTCAACAGGAGCTAAGGCCGTGACTTCTTTAAACTAGTCCGCTTACTACTGCGGAGACCGAAATGAATGCTGACTGGGTGGTGGATGCGACAGGGATTGAACCTGTGACCCCCTCGGTGTGAACGAGGTGCTCTCCCGCTGAGCTACGCATCCGGTCCAGTCGGGGAGGGAGGGCCTATAGCCGGTGCGGACCCTACCGGCAAGCGGCCAGGAGGGCCGCCAGGGCGCGGTGCAATTCGTCGAAGCTTTCGACCAGGGCGTCGGGGGCGAGGTCGGCGGCGGGGATCTCGGTGTAACCGAAGCTGACCAGGGCGACGGGCACGCCGGCGGCGCGGGCGGCGTCGAGGTCGGTCTTGGAATCCCCGACCATGAGGGCGCGCTCGATGCGGCCGCCTGCGGTCTCGACGGCCGTGATCAGATGGCGCGGATCCGGCTTGGCGGCGGGCGCGGCGTCGGGGCCGATCACCGAGGCGAAGCGACTGGCCATGCCGAGGGCGTCGAGCAGGGCGAGCGAGAGGCGCGTGGGCTTGTTGGTGCACACCGCGAGCAGCGCGCCTTGCTCGGCCAGGAGGTCGAGCGCCACCTCCACGCCGGGGAACGGCCGGCTCTCCCGGGCGATCCGGCGCAGGTAGATATCGATGAACCGCTCGAACAGCGCCGGCATGGCCAGCGGGTCCACCACGACGCCTTCCGCTGCGAACCCGCGCTCCAGCATCGAGCGCGCACCACGCCCGATCAGCGGCCGCGCCGCCTCCAGCGTCATCGGCGGCAGGCCCTCCTGGGCCAGCACCGTGTTGAGCGTGCCCACCAGGTCCGGCGCGGTGTCCACCAGGGTGCCGTCGAGGTCGAAGGCCACCACGGCGCCTTGGAACGGACGGTCGGGCGCGGGGTCTGCGGCGCTCACGGGCTTCTCCGGTCGAAAGGCCTCGCCGTTTCGGCTAAAGCCGGGCGGATTACAAGCGCAGAGCCCCTGAGCTGAAGCCTTTGAGTCGGAGATCGAGCAGATGAGCGCACGCGCCGCCGTCATCCTGGCCGCGGGCCAGGGCCTGCGCATGAAGTCGCCAACGCCCAAGGTGCTGCATACGGTGGGCGGCCGCGCCCTGATCGACCACGCCATCGACGCCGCCCAGGCTCTCGGCTGCGAGAAGATCATCGTGGTGGTGGCCGCGGACGCCGCGGCGCTCAGCGCCCGGGTGGCGGCGCGGCTGGGCGAGGGGGCGCTGGCGGTGCAGGACCCGCCGCTGGGCACCGGCCACGCGGTGCTGGCGGCCAAGGCGGCGCTGGCGGGCTTCGACGGCGACGTGGTGGTCACCTATGCCGACGGCATCCTGGGGGCCGAGGCCATCGCGCCCCTGTTCGACCTGCGCGGCGCTGGAGCGGACATTGCGGTTCTGGGCTTCGAGACGCCCGATCCGGGCGGCTACGGCCGGTTGCTGATCGGCGGCGGCGGGATCCTGGAGCGGATCGTCGAAGCCAGGGACGCCAAGCCGGACGAGCTGGCGGTCACCGCCTGCAATTCCGGCGTGCTCGCCGCGCCGGCGCGTCTGCTGTTCGAGCTGCTGGCCCGGGTCGGCAACCGCAACGCCAAGGCCGAGTACTACCTCACCGAGATCGTCGGCCTCGCCACGGAGTCCGCCCGCGCCGTGCGCGTGGCCTTCGCGCCGGAGGGGGCGTTCTGGGGCGTGAACTCGCAGGACGAACTCGCCGCCGCGGAGGCGGCGTTCCAGCGGCGCCGGCGCGCCGAGCTGATGGACCGGGGCGTGACCATGCCGGCGCCCGAGACGGTGTTCGTAAGCTGGGACACTCTGGTCGAGCCGGGCGTGGTCATCGAACCCAATGTGGTGATCGCTCCGGGGGTGACGGTGATGACCGGCGCCCTGATCCGCGCGTTCAGCCATCTGGAGGGGGCCGTGGTGCGCGGCGGCGCCATCGTCGGGCCTTATGCGCGGCTGCGCCCGGGCGCGGACATCGGCGAGGACGCCCACATCGGCAACTTCGTGGAGGTGAAGAAGGTCGCCGTGGGCAAGGGCGCCAAGGCGAACCACCTGGCCTATCTCGGCGACGGTACGGTGGGCGCGGGCGCCAACATCGGCGCCGGGACCATCTTCTGCAACTACGACGGCTTCGACAAATACGACACCCACGTTGGCGAGGGGGCGTTCATCGGCTCGGACACGGCTCTCGTGGCGCCGGTGAGCGTCGGCGCGGGCGCCTACACCGGCTCCGGCTCCGTCATCACCCAGGACGTGGCGGCCGACGCCCTGGCCTTGGCCCGCGGCCGGCAGGTGGAAAAGCCGGGCTGGGCCGCCGCGTTCCGCACCCGCAAGCTGTCCGAGAAGGCCGGCAAGGCATGAGCCAGGACGATCAAAAGCGCGCGGCGGGCGAGGCTGCGGCGCTGCTGGCGGAAGACGGGATGTTGGTGGGGCTGGGCACCGGCTCCACCGCCGCGTGGTTCGTCAAGGCGCTGGCGGGTCGGGGCTTGAAGGTGCGCGGCGTGCCGACGTCGGAGGCCACCGCCGACCTCGCCCGCTCGCTGGGCCTGGAACTGGCGTCGCTGGACGACGTCGCGCGCATCGACCTCACCGTGGACGGCGCCGACGAGATCGGGCCTGGGCTGTCGCTGATCAAGGGCGCCGGCGCGGCGCTGCTGCGCGAGAAGCTGGTGTGGGAAGCCTCCGCCCGCTGCGTGGTGATCGCCGACGCCAGCAAACAGGTAGACCGGCTGGGCAGGTTCCCCCTGCCCATCGAGGTGGTTGCCTTCGGCCACAAGGCCACGGCCCTGCGTATCGGCGACGCCCTGGCCGAGTGCGACCTCGGCGTCGCACCGCGCCTGCGCCTGAAGGACGGCGCGGCGGTGCGCACCGACGGCGGCAACCTGATCTACGACGCGGCCTGCGGCGCCATCCCGGACCCCGCCGCCCTGGCCAAGGCCCTGAAGAGCGTCACCGGCGTGGTCGACCACGGCCTCTTCCTCGACTTGGCGGACATCGCGCTGATCGGGACCGATGGCGGGGTGGTGACGGTGCAGCCCTAGGGCCGGATGTCGGACCGCCATGGCGCCGTTCAGCGGTCGCCGTTCCGGCCCAGCTTGAAGATTCCCGCGGCTTGCGCCAGGTCCCGGCCGCCGGCGTGGGCTCGGCCCTCCACGAAGGCCAGGTCTCCGACGGCGCGCAGCAAGCCGGCCTCGCCGATGATCCACTGTCCCGCGCGGCCCATGCCCAGGAAGTCGATGGACAGATGCATGGTCATGGCGGTGGCGCCCAACGCGCGGGCCGCGGCATTGGCCAGAAGTCCGTCGATAAATCCCGCCAGCATGCCGCCGTGGATCAACCCCAATCCGTTGCAGTGCCGTTCGAGGGCGAAGAAGGCCTGCCGGCCGTCCGCAGCTCGGAAGTAGGGCCCGTTGTGGTTGTTGAAGGCTCCGCGGCGCTCGAGCGGCAGGAATCCCGCCGGCGGCGGTGGAAGCGACGCCAGGTCCGGCATGATCGACCGTCCTCTCGCCAACTACGGCGCCGGCCCACTGAGGCAGGCCCCTGGCCAAACCCTGGCCTTCTTCTTTATGGTTAAGCCTGTAGGGCCTTCGGCGTAAGACCTGCCGCGTGGGGGATCTGCCCTTGTTCGTGCTGCAGCGGATGCATGAGACCGCCGCCGCCCAGCCCAGGAAACTGGCCCTGGTCTTCAACGGCGCCCCGGTCAGCTATGGCGCCTTCTGGCGCTTCATCGAAGGTTGCCGCAGGTCCCTGCAGCCGTTCCTGCCGGACCAAGGGATCGCGCTGATCTGGGTCGACAGCCTGCTGGAGTGCTGGATCCTGGATTTGGCGGTGCGGAGCCTGGGCCTCGATACGGCCAACATCCGAAGCCACGACCAGATACAGCTGTTCAGCGGACTTGACGTCGCTTGCCTGATCACGCTCGCCTCGGAAGCCGGGAGGGACGGCGCCGCACCGCCGGGCCTGAAGCATCTCGTTCTGAGCGATCCATCCAAGCAGGCGATCTCCATCGCCGGCCCGCTGCCGGCCCTGCCGGAACCTCGCGAGCCCGGCGCGCACATCGGCCTCACCTCGGGCACGACGGGCCTCTACAAGAAAGTGCGGGACGAGTTCGGCGCGACCCAGGGGCCCATCGACGAGAAGGCCGAGCGGTACGCCGAGTTGGGTGACAGCATCATCCAGCAGGACGAAAACTCCGTCCTCAACATCTTCAACATGAGCCTGTGGTCGGCGGGCGGCTACTCGCGGCCGATCTTCACCTGGTGTCTTGGTGGGGCCGTCGTCATTCAGCAGACGGAGGATCTGCACCGGGCATTCGACTGGCGTGGCGTCACCCACACGGTGGCGACGCCTTTCTGCCTCTCGCAGCTGATGGCCCTGCCGGAAGGGGCCTTCCCGTACCTGCCGGACATGCAGCTCACCGTCGTCTCGGGCGCGGTCAGTCCGTCCCTGGCGCGCGAGACGATCCGCCGACTGACGCCCCGAATCCTCATCAACCTGTCCTCCACCGAGGCCGGCGGCTGGGCGCGCACGGTCGTCAGGACCATGGACGACCTGCGCTGGTACCGGCTCGAGCCAAATCGCCGGGTCGAGGTGGTCGACGACGCCGGCGCCGCACTGCCGCCTGGGCAGATGGGGCGGGTTCGCGTGGCTTTGCGCCCGGACAACGCCACCAGCTACCTGGACGATCCCGCGACCACCGCGACATTTTTTTCCGACGGCTGGTTCTATCCGGGCGACCTGGGCGTGCTGGACGGCGCCGGGCGCCTGGCGCTCTACGGCCGCACCAGCGACATAGTCCACATCGCCGGCGTGAAATACCCCGCGCAACCCTGGGAGAGCGCCATCCAGGAGCTTCTGGGCTGCGAAGGGGTCTACGTCCTCTCCGGCAACTGGCGCACGGGCGAGGAACAGCTGCACGTGTTCATTGAGACCCGCCGGCCGATCCCCGATCAGGACATCGCGCAGGCGCTGCGCGCCAGCCTGGCGGGGTTTCCGCAGTATCACGCGCATGTGGTGGACCGCCTTCCACGCACCGGCACGGGAAAGGTCAGGCGGATCGCCCTGGCCCAGCTGCTGCACGAGGGCGCGTTCCAGGTCGATCCGGCCCACAGCTACTAGGGCATGGCCGGCGCCGGAAGGGTCTGATCCAGATGCCAACGGTGGGCGAGCTCCAACGAACCCTCGAAGAGGCCGTCGAGCGACACCGGGACGGTCAACTGGAGGCCGCGCTCGAACTCTATGACGCCTTCATCGCCGCGGAGCCCAACTTCGCTCCCGCGCACAACAATCTGGGCCATTTGCTCACCACCCTGGGGCGCCCCGCCGACGCCATGACCAACCTCCAGGCCGCGATCCGGTTGAACCCCGGCTACGCGGAAGCATTCAACAACCTCGGCAACGCCCTTCGCGATCTCCATCGCCCCGACGAGGCCCTGGCCAGCTACGACCGGGCGCTCGCGCTCAAGCCCGATCTCGCTCAGGCCCACAGCAATCGCGGCAATGCGCTCCTCGACCTGGGCCGACCCGCCGAAGCGTTGGCCGCATACGACCGGTCCATGAGCCTGCAGCCCGCACTGGCGGACGCGCATCGCAACCGAGGCGCCGCACTCTACAGGCTCAACCGTCCGCGCGAGGCCATCGACAGCTACGGACAGGCGATCCGCATCGATCCCGACGACGCCGAAGCACATTTTCAGCAGAGTCTGGCGATGCTGCTGGCAGGCGATTTCGACGCGGGCTGGCCGGCCTACGAGTGGCGAAAGCGGCGGCCCGGGCGGCGCGCCGGGAGCTTTCCCGTCGCATCGGAGTGGCTCGGCGAGCGCGACATCTCGGAATCCACCGTCTTGGTCTACGCCGAGCAGGGACTTGGCGACACGATCCAGTTCTGCAGGTTCGTCGGCAGGCTTCGAACCCGATGCCGGAACCTGGTCCTGCAGGTCCAGCCCGAGCTGAAGTCTTTGATGACCGCGAACCTCGGCGCGGTGACCGTCGTCGACGCCGCCGAAGCCCCGCCGCCCTTCGACGTCCACTGCGCCCTCATGAGCTTGCCTCTCGCCCTGGGCATCGAGCCGGACCAGTTCTCCGTGGATGGCCCCTATCTGCGAGCCGACGGTGAGCGGCGCTCGCGGTGGCGGGCCCGTTTGCCGTCCACCACCAAGCCCCGTGTCGGCGTCGCCTGGAGCGGCGGCGGCCATCATCCCGATGATCGCAACCGCTCCATCGCCCTCGAACGCCTCGCGCCGCTGCTCTCGCCCGACATCGACTGGGTCTGCCTTCAGAACCAGGTGAGGGACCGGGACGCCGACAGGCTCGCCGCGCTCGACCATGTGGCGTTCCTCGGTGAGGCGCTTGCAGATTTCAGCGACACCGCGGCCGTCATCGACCTGACGGACCTGGTGATCTGCGTCGACACCAGCGTCGCCCATCTGGCGGGCGCCATGGGCAAGCCAGTCTGGATTCTGTTGCCCTTCAGCCCCGACTGGCGCTGGGGCCTGGGTCGCTCGGACACCGCGTGGCATCCTACCGCCCGCCTTTTCCGCCAGCCGAAGCCCGGCGATTGGGCGAGCGTCATCGCAGCGGTAAGCCGCGAGCTGCAGGCGCTTGTCGGCGGCGCTGGCGCCGGCTGATCCACGAGACGCCCGACGCGCTGTCGCGGTCCCGGCAAGCTGCCCGGTGTCAACTCCAACATTCCCCCGGACGCCTGACTGGGCCTAAGCTCGGGCCGCGAAACCGCGAGCCGATAGGGGAGGGCCATGAGCTACGCCGGCGACAGGCTGATCCTGGATGCGGACAGCCATCTGGTGGAGTTGCCCGACTTCCTGTCGAAGCACGCGGACAGCGACAGCCTGGATCTGATGCCGCGGCTCGGGGCGATCACCACGGGGCAGTTCGATCCCGGCGGCCACGTGGGCCAGTCAGGCCATACGCCCGAGGTGGTCGAGCGGCTGATGCAGCTGGGCGACAACATCACGCGCGGGCCCAAGTGGCACGACGCCCTGGGCTCGTTCAGCGGCGCGGAGCGCACCCAGGCCCTCGATCTGCTGGGCTTCAAGTCGCAGGTGGTGTTCTCCTCGTTCTGCGCCAGGCCGACCTTCGAGGCGCCGCCCGCCGCGCGCTACGCCATCGCCCGTGCGCACAACCGGGCCATGGCGGCGTTCTGCCAGGGCGACAAGCGACTGATCGGCGTGGCCATCGTGCCGCTGGACGACCCTGAGCAGGCGCTCGCGGAGATCGACCGCGCCACGGCGATGGGCCTGGGCGCCGCCTGGGTCGCCGCCGACCCGCCCGGCGGCCGCTCGCCCGGCCATCCGGCGCACGACAAGGTCTGGGCGACCCTGGCCGAGCGCGGCATGCCGTTCATCCTGCATGTGGGCAGCTCGTCGCTGCAAATTCCCGCGCCCTGGATGAATGACGGTTTCCCGGACAGGGTCACCGCCCGAGGCGGCGCCGAGGTGATCGGTTCCAAGGACCTCACCGTGATCCACCACGCCTCCCAACGGTTCATCTCCACCCTGGTCCTCGACGGCGTGTTGGACCGTTTCCCGCAGCTGCGCGGCGGGGTGATCGAGATCGGCGCGGGGTGGGTTCCCGACATGGTCCGCCGCCTGGACCACGCCGTAGACATCTGGGCCAAGTCCGAACCGCACCTGGCCCTGATGCAGCGCAAGCCCTCTCAGCAGATCCGCGACCAGCTGCGCTTCACCCCCTATCCCTTCGAGGACGTGGGCGCTCTGATCCGGGAGTCCTATCCGGAACTCTATCTGTTCTCGTCGGACTACCCCCACGCCGAAGGCGGCCGCGACCCCATCGGTCGCTTCGAGCGCGCGCTCGCCGGCTTCGACGAGCCGACCAAAGCGCGGTTCTTCGCCGAGAACTTCCGGGGCCTGTATCCCAAGGTGGTGGCGCACGCCTGACCGCCCTTGCCACGGCTCGGATTTTGTAGCCCGCTGCGGCGTTCGAGTTCTTCAACCTGGGAGTCGAGTTAGCATCATGGCCGATGACGCCCACGCCGTCGTCTTGAGCTCCCCCGTCGCGGTCGCCGCCGCCCTGGCGGGAATGACCAGCGAGGAGCGGGCGCGCTGGCGCACCGCCGATGTGCCAGGCCGGCCCTCGGCGGCGGAGCGCAACCTCGACATGCCGTTTCCCTACGGCTGGTTTCCGGCCCTGCTGTCGGACGAGCTGGCGGCCGGCGAGGTGAAGCCGCTGCGCTACTTCGGCCGGGACCTGGTGATCTGGCGCGGCGAAGACGGGCAGGCGCGGATGCTGGACGCGCATTGCCGTCACCTGGGCGCCCACATGGGCCACGGCGGCCGGGTCATTGGCCAGCTGCTCGAATGCCCCTTCCACGCCTGGCGCTATGACGGCGAAGGCGTGGCCCAAGAGATCCCCTACGCCGAGCGGATCCCACCGAGCCTCACCCGGCCCTGCGAGCGCCAGTGGCCCCTCGTCGAGGCCAACCGGATGATCTGGTTCTGGTATCACCCGCAGGGGCTGGCGCCGCAGTGGGAGGTGGAGGCGTTTTCGGAGGCGAGCGATCCCGACTGGACGCCCTACGAAATCCATGAGTGGCGGGTGTTCGGGGCCTTGCAGAACATGGCCGAGAACGCAGTTGACGTGGCGCATTTCCAGTTCGTGCACGGCACGGCCACCTTTCCCACCTCGGAGATGATCTGGGATGGCGTGCGGCGCACCTCGATCATCGAGGCGGGGCTCGACACGCCGCAGGGTCGGGTGGACTCGCGCATCGTGGCCAAGATGATCGGCCCCGGCCAGAGCGCCACCCGCTTCACCGGCATCGCCGAGACCCTGCTCATCGCCGCTGTGACGCCCGTGGAGAAGGACGAGGTGCGTGTGCGCTTCTGCTTCACTCAGCCGCGCGGCCAGGTGGAGGGGCTGTCGGCCATGGCGGCGCGCGGCTTCATCCATGAGGTGTGCCGCCAGCTCGACCAGGACAAGGTGATCTGGGACCGCCAGCGCTACATGGCCAAGCCGATCGTCTGCGACGGCGACGGTCCGATCCTGCCGTTCCGTCAGTGGTACCGGCAGTTCTACGCGGAGTGGGCCGTGGAGAGCGCCGCGCAGGGGTCGTAGGGGCGACGCGACGACGCCTTTCTCAGGGCATCTTGCAGGGCCCGCTGTGGGTCCCCTTCGGCCCTGTGATCGTCAGCTTGTAGCTGTTCTTCGGCCAGACGGGGACGAACCTGAACAGTCGGTGGCCGATCTTCGCGCGAAACGCGCCATTCTTGATGGCGACATCTTGGCTGTGAGCTTCTCCCTGCTCGAAACTCGCCAGCTTGCCGGTCGAGTCCAGGTATACCGTGGTGTCCGGCTCGCCCCTGACCAGGCAGGTGAACAGGACCCCCGTATCGGCGCGCGCAGACGGCGCGGCGACCAGAAGGCCGATGGCCCCGCACGCGAGGGCGAGCATCGTCAAACGCTTCGCCATGGCGCTCGATCCTCCGGAGGTTAGGGCTCAACCCTAGCGGCGGGCCGTTCGAATGTCTGCAACCACGCAACAGCTGGCGTTCGGCTCCCCCCACTGTCCACGCTTCGGGTTCCCATTGCGTAGCCCACCGCCCTAGGGGCTCTATGGCTTCGGGGGGCTGATTAGAGTTTCACGGCAGTGCTGCGCCCTGCTTTCCGGCCGCGCCAACACCGGCCCGACCGAACTGTGTCGAACCCGGAGTCCTGAAATGCAGAGATTCTTCGCGGCCGCAGCGCTGGCGTTCGCCATGGCGTCTACGAGCCTGATCGGCGGCCTAGGCGCTCATGCTCAGACCACTGATCGAGTGTATGACAATGGGACCGTTTGGCGCGTCTCCGCCGTCGAGACGAAACCCGGCCAGCTCCGAGACTACATGAAATACCTATCGACAACCTGGCGGGCCACAATGGAGGCCCGAAAGCAGACCGGGGACGTGATCAGCTACAAGGTGCTCTTGGTCGACTCGCCGCGCGATCATGAGCCGAACCTATTCCTGATGGTGGAATACAAGAACATGGCTGTGTTCGATCGACCCCTCAGTGATCTCGATGCGCAGACGGCGACAGTCTTTGGCAGCGTCGCCAAGGCACAGGAATCAGCCATCGCTCGGGAAGCGATGCGAACCTCGCGCGGACAAGTACTCCTGCGCGAACTGCAGTTTACGAAGTAGAGAGCGGCGGAGCACGCGCCTCGATGGCGCGTGCGCCCGCAGCTACCGCGCCCCGCCGGCGCGCAGGTTGAGGCCGTATTCCAGGTAGGCCTTGAGGCAGCACATCATGTGCATCCAGCCGCCGGCGTTGCCGTAGGAGGCTTCGACACCCGCCTGGTCCTCATGCCAGCCGGACTCGCTGATCTGGACCATGGTGTCGCCGCCATCCAGCGGCTTGAACACCATCTCCACCCGGGTGTTGTAGCCGCCGGCCGCCGGCCACTCGAAGACGACGCGCCGGTCCTTGACCACTTCGCGGACCACCACGTCCAAGGGGTGAGGGGCTTCCGCGAACTTCCATTTCACCGTGGCGCCCGCCGCAAGCGGGCCGCTGGCCGTGGTGACGAAGTAGCTGCTGAGCTTCTCGGGATTGACCACCGCCTCGAACACCTCGGCGGCCGGTTTCCGTATTTTCAGCTGCACTTGGAACTTCGGTTGCATCGGGCGTCCTCGCGTTTGCGCGAGCCGTCGTCATATGTTATAAGGTTATAACATGTCAAGCGCGGCCCAGGACGATCTGCTGTTCAAGGCGTTGGCCGACTCCCGGCGGCGCGAGGTCCTGGACCTGTTGAAGGCGCAGCCGCGCACAACCGGCGAGCTGTGCGACCATTTCACGGGCGTGCTCGACCGCTGCACCGTGATGCAGCACATCGGCGTGCTCGAGCGGGCCGATCTGGTCATCGCGCGAAGGGAAGGGCGCAAGCGCTGGAACTATCTGAACGCCGCGCCTTTCACCGAAATCCACGAACGCTGGATCTCGTCCTACGCCACGGCGGCCGTGGACCTGCTGGCGCGGCTGAAGCGGGACCTGGAAGCCGGCGGGTGAGGGCGGCGAATGCTGAACCAAACGGTTTGACAACTTCGGCCGCCGCCGTCATTAATCCATATGGTTTAACGTTCGCCATCGCGAGCATTGGCGGCGGGGCAGGGGCAGACTGAATGGCCGCCGATCAAGC
This sequence comes from Caulobacterales bacterium, assembly GCA_044445825.1. Taxonomy (GTDB): domain Bacteria; phylum Pseudomonadota; class Alphaproteobacteria; order Caulobacterales; family Caulobacteraceae; genus Acaudatibacter. Next base: position 35,894 of record JBIOEG010000033.1, on the reverse strand, counting down.
CAGGGTGCTGCGCGTGACCCGCCGTTTCGACGCCTCGCCGCAGCGCGTGTTCGACGCTTGGCTCGATCCGAAGCTGGCAGGCAGGTGGCTGTTCACCTCGCCGACCAGCGAAACGCACACGACGCAGATCGACGCGCGGATCGGCGGCGCCTGGAGCATCACCGACCGGCGCGACGGCGTCGACTACCGGGCGATCGGCGAATATCTGCAGATCGACCCGCCGCGCCGCATCGTCTTCACCTTCGCCATGCCGCAGTTTTCCGACGCCTTCGACACGGTGACCGTGGATCTGGCGCCCGACGGGGCCGGCTGCATTCTGACCCTGACCCAGGTGGGCGTGGCGCCGGAAGACCAGGCGGCGACGCTCGCCGGCTGGGACGGGATGTTCGATATGTTGGCGGTGGTCGCTGCCTGACCGCGGCGCACGCGATCGCGGGAGGACCTGATGGCGCAAAGCGTTCAACCGTTCCTGATGTTCGAGGGCCAGGCCGAGGAGGCCATGAACTTCTATGTCTCGCTTCTGCCGGACAGCGAGATCCTCGAGATCGAGCGCTACGGTCCCGGCGGGGCCGGCGCGGAAGGCTCGGTCGTGCGGGCGCGATTCAGCCTCCTGGGCGAGATCGTGAACTGCATCGACAGTCCGGCGAAGCACGCCTTCACCTTCACGCCCTCGTTCTCGTTCTTCGTGGAGTGCGAAGACGAGGGTGAAATCGCGCGGCTGACCGAGGCGCTGGGCGAGCGCGGACAGAGCTTCATGCCCCTGGGCGAATACGGATTCAGCCGCAAGTTCGCCTGGGTGGGAGACCGGTTCGGCGTCTCGTGGCAGCTGAACCTGGCGTAGACGCCGGCGCCATGATGTGCGTAGGCAGGGCGAAACACTTGGCCGTCGCTTGCGGCCGAAGCGGCGAAGGCGAGCATGTCCCCCCAACACTTTGACGTCCTCATCGTCGGCGCCGGACTTTCCGGCGTCGGGGCGGCGGTGCATCTGCACGAACATTGTCCCGGCAAAAGCTACGCGATCCTCGAGGGCCGCCCGGCCATGGGCGGCACCTGGGACCTGTTCCGCTATCCGGGCATCCGTTCGGACAGCGACATGCACACCCTGGGCTACCGCTTCAAGCCGTGGCGCGAGGCCAAGGCCATCGCCGACGGGCCGTCGATCTTGAACTATGTGCACGAGACCGCCGCGGAATACGGCGTCGATGAGCACATCCGCTACGACCACATGGTGCGCAAGGCCGCCTGGTCCACCGCCGACGCCGCATGGACCGTGGAGGCCGAGTGCGCCGGCCAGAGCGTGCGCTTCACCTGCAACATGCTGTGCATGTGCGCCGGCTACTACAGCTACCGGGAGGGCTATACGCCGCAGTTCCCGGGGATCGAGCGGTTCAAGGGCCGGCTCGTCCATCCCCAGGCCTGGCCGGAGGACCTCGACTACAAGGGCAAGTCCGTCCTGGTGATCGGCTCGGGCGCCACCGCGGTGACGCTGGTTCCGGCCATGGCCGAGACCGCCGGCCACGTGGTCATGCTGCAGCGCTCGCCCACCTATGTGGTCTCGCGCCCTGACAAGGACGCCGTCGCCAACGCCCTGCGCGCCGTCCTGCCGGACAGCTGGGCCTATGCCCTGACCCGCTGGAAGAACGTCTCGATGACCGAGGCGATCTACCGGCAGACGCGCACCCAGCCGGCGAAGGTCAAGCAGGCGATCCTCGACATGGTGAGGAAGGAGCTAGGCCCCGACTACGACGTCGAGACCCATTTCACGCCCCGCTACAACCCCTGGGACCAACGCCTGTGCCTGGTTCCCAATTCCGACCTGTTCGAGGCGATCAGGTCGGGCCGGGCCTCGGTGGTCACCGACCTGATCGAGACCTTCACCGAGACCGGGGTCAAGCTGAAGTCCGGCAAGATCCTCGACGCCGACATCATCGTCACCGCCACCGGCCTCAATCTCGTGGTGCTCGGCGAGATGGCGTTCACCGTGGACGGCGCGCCGGTGAATTTCGCCGACACCTGGACCTACAAGGGCATGATGTATTCCGGCGTGCCGAACCTGGTGTCCTGGTTCGGCTACATCAACGCCTCCTGGACCCTGCGCGCCGACCTGACCAGCGAGTACGTCTGCCGCCTGATCAACCACATGGATGAGACCGGGACCCGCCAGGCGACGCCGCGCCTGCGCGAGAGCGACAAGCAGATGCCGGCGCGGCCCTGGATCGGCGACTTCTCGTCCGGCTACATGCAGCGCGCGCTCGACCGCTTTCCCAGACAGGGCGACCGCGAGCCCTGGATCAATCCGCAGAGCTACAGCCGCGACAAGAAGATGATCCGCCTCGGCGCCCTGGAGGACGGGGTGATGGTGTTCGACAACCCGGCGGGCGGTGTCGCGGACGTCGCGCCGCCGCGGGCCTTGCAGGCCGCGGAGTAGGCCCTCAAGGCTGCGGCGCGGTCACCGGTTCCGCAGCCTCCTCGTACAGATCGGCATCCTTGCGTCTGACCAGCACGTGCGGCAGCAGGAGCACCAGCGGAACGCTGACCAGCGTGGTCGCGGCGTTCGCCAGGACGAGGGTGTTGAGCTTCAGGTGGTAGGCGTCCATGAGACTCGAGCCGACCCAGTCCGTGCCGAACAGCGCCAGGTTGCGGACGCTCATCATCAGCGAAAAGCCGAGGCCCTCGCTGCCGATGGGCGTCGCGCGCACCGCCAGATCCATCAGCGCCAGTTCGGCCAGCGTGTAGCCGAAGCCGTTGCAGCCCGCGATGATCTGCGCGTTCCCGACAGACGTGTAGAACAAATGGGCGAGGTTGGAGATCGTCGCCAGCAGAATGCAGACAACGAGGAGCATGCGAAGATTGAAATGCCGGCACGCAAAGCCATAGGCGACGGCGGCGAATATTCCTGAACATCCAGCGATGAATGCCAGAAACCCCTGATCCTGCGGCTTCATGTGCAGGTCGTTCTGCTGAATATAGAATAAGACTGTTGAAAATCCCGGGGCGATGAAGAACAGCAACAGCAATCCCGCCGCCGCCCACATGGTTCGCGCGGAACCGATGTTCTCCAGCTGTCTGGCGGCGTTGACGAGCATCTCGCGCGAATTGATCCGCTTTCGCTGTTCGTTGAGGAAGAATATCGTCACGGGGACCAGCAGGAACGCGACCCCGCCGCACGCCGCCGCCGTCCAGCCGAAGGCGATGCTCGCGAGATAACCCGCGCTGGGACCGGCGGCGATGGTGCACATCTGGGTGACGATCTGGCGCAGGGCGGTAAGCCGCCCCGATCCGGCCACGGCCTGGGCCGTCTCCACCATGTAGGCGCCGATCACGGTGCTGGTCGTCATCATGAAGGCATTGATGACGATGCAGACCCAAAGCAGGCTGTTGTAGGCGTGGGGCGTGAAATAGAGGCCGACCCACGCCATCACCGCCATGGTGACGCTGATCAGGAGGTAGCTCTTGCGTCGGCTGCCGAACACCGGGAAGGCGTCGGTGAAGATCCCGGCCAGCGGCTTGAAATACCAGGCCAGGCCCATCCAGAAGAAGAACGCCGAACTGGCCGAACGCGACACGTGCAGTTCGTTCTTCAGCAGGTTCTGCAGCGGCAACCGCGCGAGCACCTGCGGCTGGGCCAGCGTGGTGGCGAGCACGCCGACGACGATGACGATGGCCGCGTTGACCAGGGAATTGTCGGGCGCCGGTCGATCCGGAGCGATCGTGGCAGCCGTCATGCAACAATTCCCCCACCTGCAGCCGCAACCTTCAGCGTTTCACGCCCCAGGGCAAGCCACTGTTGCGATTGAGTTCTCCCAGGCCGTGCTATCGTGGCCCAAACGGGCGCCGCGACAGCGCCACGGGGAGGCTTGATCATGCGCAAGGGCGTGGCGGTGCTGGCGGCGATCTTCCTGCTGGCGGCGACGGCGGCGCGGGCCGACCCGCGGCGCGACGGGAACTGGTGGATCGTGCAGGACGACACCGGCAAGTTCGCCTTCGTGGTGGGCGTCTCCAACGGCGTCACCCTCGGGAGCCGCTACGCCATGGGGGACGGGCCGCCCAACGCCGCCTTCACCGGCGCCTACAACCTCTACCTGGCCGGCTGGAACGACAAGCAGATCAAGGCGGCGCTGGACGCCTTCTACGCCGACCCGGCCAACCGACTGGTGCGGCTGGACGATGCGGTGCGCATCGCGCTCAAGCAGCTGGCAGGAGACGTCGATGTGGCCGCCGCGATCGCCGCGGCGCGGACCGCCGGAGCGGCTCAATAGGAAGACTTCGCGCACCGCAAGGGCTTGTGGCGCGCGCGGATTGCGCCATGTGAAGCGCTGGTGCGCCGCAATGCCTCCAGGAAGCTGAGGGAAAATGACCAGTCCGTACGACTACGACCTGTTCGTCATCGGCGCCGGGTCAGGCGGCGTGCGCGCCGGGCGGCTCGCGGCGCTCAGCGGCGCGCGTGTGGCGCTGGCCGAGGAGCACCGGGTGGGCGGCACCTGCGTGATCCGCGGCTGCGTGCCCAAGAAGTTCATGGTCTACGCCAGCGAGTTCTCGCAGAGCTTCAAGGCGGCCCAGGGCTTCGGCTGGAGCAAGTGCGAGCCGACCTTCGACTGGGGCGCCTTCATCGAGGCCAAGGACATAGAGATCGCCCGGCTGTCGGGGATCTATGTCACCAACCTGCAGAACGCCGGGGCGGACATCTTCCATTCCCGCGCCGAACTGCTCGACCCTCACACCGTCCAGCTCAGCGACAAGGGCCAGAAGCTCACCGCCGAGAAGATCCTCATCGCCACCGGCGCGCGGCCCGTGCTGCCGCAAGCCATCCCGGGCATCGAGCACGCCATCACCTCCAACGAGGCTTTCCATCTGCCGGACCTGCCGAAAAGCATCGCGGTTGTCGGCGGCGGCTACATCGCCGTGGAGTTCGCCGGCATCTTCAACGGCCTGGGGGTGGACACGACGCTGATTTACCGCGGCGCCAACATCCTGCGCGGCTTCGACAACGACGTGCGCGCCCATCTCGCCACGGAGCTGGAGCGGCGGGGGATCAGGGTGATCCTCGGCTGCGAGCACACCAGCCTCGAGAAGACGGCGAGCGGCGTGCGCGGCCACCTGACCAGCGGCCACGCGATGGAAACCGACCTCGTCATGTACGCCACCGGCCGCGACCCCTACACCGCCGGCCTCGGCCTGGGGAACGCCGGGGTGGCGCTCAACGAGAACGGCGCGGTGATCGTCGACGACTACTCAAAGACCAACGTCGCCAACATCTGGGCGGTGGGCGACGTCACCGACCGGATCAACCTGACCCCGGTGGCGATCCGCGAGGGCGCCGCCTTCGCCGAGACTGAGTTCCGCAACAACCCTACCAGCTTCGACCATGAGACCGTGGCCAGCGCCGTCTTCTCCCAGCCGCCGGTGGGCGCGGTGGGCCTCAGCGAGGCCGACGCCCGGCACAAGTACGGCAAGCTCGACATCTACAAGTCGACGTTCCGGCCGATGAAGGCGACCTTCTACGGCGGCGAGGAGCGGATGCTGATGAAGCTGGTGGTGGAGGCCAGGACCGAGCGCATCCTCGGCTGCCACATCGTCGGTCCAGACGCCCCGGAGATGATCCAGATGGCCGCCATCGCCCTCAAGATGGGCGTCACCAAGCCCCAGTGGGACGCCACCTGCGCCGTGCACCCCACGGCCGCGGAGGAACTGGTCACCATGCGCGAAAAGCACGTGCACCAGGACCTGGTGATGGCGGGGTAGGGAAGCACGGTCGGCCTTCTCATCACCGTTCCGTCAACACCCACCCCCGAAATTCCCCGCGAAAGCGGGGACCCAGGCCTTTTTTTTTGTTCTACGTCTACATCCTCGCCAGTCAGAGAAACGGAACCCTCTACATCGGGTACACGGACAATCTACCTTCGCGCCTCGTCCAGCACCGCGAGAAGGTGCGCCCGGGCTTCACCGCGAAGTACGGCGTCACCCGCCTTGTCTGGTACGAGATGCATGACTCGCGAGATGGCGCGTATCGTCGCGAACGCCAGCTCAAGAAATGGAACCGCGTTTGGAAGCTCGAGCTGATCGAGCGGTTCAATCCGGAGTGGCGCGATCTGTTCGAGGACTTGAGCGGCTAGGGCGTTCGACAACAAAAAAAGCCTGGGTCCCCGCTTTCGCGGGGAATTTCGGATCTTTTTGGGAACGCGAATGAGTGCGCCCGTGGGCAGTCTCCTCAAACGTAGCTCGATCCTGTGCTCATCGCGAGCACGCGGCTGATGGCGGTGAGGTCGCGGCCGGACTCCTGGCGCCAGGCGTTGAACGCCGCCTGCACGGCCTCGTAGTCGCGCTTGCCGCTGGGGGGTTTGTCCAGCACCCCTGCGTCGACCAGGGCGGCGCCGACGTCGCGGCTGGTGATGAAGCTGGGTTTGCCCATGAAGCGGAAGAGGCGCATGGCGGTCTCGCCGGACAGGCGGTTCGCGCGCTTCTTCATCACCTCCAGCAGGCCGGCGAAGTCGGTTTGCGGCCAGTCGGCGAAGAACTTGGCCGCGCTGCCGTGTTCCCGGGCGAGGTCCACCAGGAACTGGGCGTTGAGCCGCACCGAGGCGACCTTGGCGCCGTTGCGGACGATGCGGGTGTCCTTCAGGTGGGCGTCGAACTCCTCGTCCGACATGGCCGCGTTCAGCGGCGGGTCGAAGCCGTGGAAGGCGATCTCGAAGCCCGGCCATTTGTTGTCGATGACCTTCCAGTTGAAGCCCGCCTGGAACACGCACTTGGTCATCTGCGCCAGCCACCGGTCGTCCGGCGTGGCCGCCAGCTCGTCGCGGCTCATGGAGCGGTGCTCGGCGATCAGCGCCTCCAGCGCCGCAGGCCCGCCCTTCCGCTCGGCCGCCTGTCGGTAGATCGCGTCGAATGTTCGCATGGCGCTCGCCCCTGCCGGTTTTGCCTCAGGCGCCTATCTGAGCTAGAACGCCCGCCCTCCGAAAGGGCCTTGAGATGACCGACCGCTGGACGCCCGCGTCCTGGAGAGAAAAACCCGCGCTGCACATCCCGACGGACTATCCGGACGCGGCGGCGGTGGCGCGCGTGGACGCCGAGCTGCGCCGCATGCCGCCCCTGGTGTTCGCCGGCGAGGCGCGGCGGCTGAAGCACCTGCTGGGCGAGGTCGCCGCCGGGCGTGCCTTCCTGTTGCAGGGCGGCGACTGCGCCGAGAGCTTCAAGGAGTTCTCGGCGGACAACATCCGCGACATGTTCCGCCTGATCCTGCAGATGGCGCTGGTGCTCACCTTCGCCGGCGGCAAGCCGGTGGTGAAGGTCGGGCGCATGGCCGGCCAGTTCGCCAAGCCGCGCTCCTCGCCCACGGAGACACAGGACGGCGTCACCCTGCCGTCCTACCGCGGCGACAACATCAACGGCATGGAGTTCGACCTGGCCTCGCGCACGCCGGACCCTGAGCGCCTGCTGAAGGCCTACGGCCAGTCGTCCGCCACGCTCAACCTGCTGCGCGCCTTCGCCGGCGGCGGCTACGCCGACCTGCACAACATGCACCGCTGGGTGCTGGGCTTCGTGGACGGCAGCCCGCAGGGCGCCCGCTACCGGGAACTGTCCGACAAGCTCTCGGAAGCCCTGGACTTCATGGCGGCGGTGGGGGTGAACCCCGAGAGCTTCCCGGCCATGCGCCAAGTGGAGTTCTTCACGGCGCACGAGGCGCTGCTGCTGGCCTATGAGGAGGCGCTGACCCGAGTCGATTCCACCAGCGGCGACTGGTACGACACCTCGGCCCACCTAGTGTGGATCGGCGAGCGCACGCGCCAGCTCGACGGCGCCCACGTCGAGTTCGCCCGGGGGATCAAGAACCCCATCGGACTCAAGGTCGGTCCCACCATGGAGGCGGACGAGCTGATCCGCGTCATCGACGCGCTCAATCCGGAGGACGAGCCCGGCCGCCTGACCCTCTACGGCCGCTTCGGCTCGGACAAGATCGCCGCGCGCCTGCCCATGCTGATGGACGCCACCCGCCGCGATGGCCGCCAGGTGGTCTGGGCCATCGACCCCATGCACGGCAATACGCTCACGGCGAATAATGGTTATAAGACAAGACCTTTCGACCGTATCCTGGCGGAGGTTAAGAGCTTCATCGAGATCGCCCAGGCCGAGGGCGTGCATCCCGGCGGCGTGCACCTGGAGATGACCGGCCAGAACGTCACGGAGTGTCTCGGCGGCGCGCGGGCGCTGAGCGAAGGCGACCTCGCCGACCGCTACCACACCCATTGCGACCCGCGGCTGAACGGCGAGCAGGCCCTGGAGTTGGCCTTCCTGGTGGCCGAGAAGCTGAAGGCCGGACGCGTCGCCGCCCCGCGCCACCAGGCCGCCGAATAGGACCATGCCGCCGCTGGACCGGCGCTACGGCCGCCAGGCCTTCGGCGCTGATCCCGCCGCCTATGACGCCGCCCGGCCGGACTATCCGGCCTGGGTGTTCGATAAGCTGGCGCAGCGCTGCGGCCTCGCCTCTGGCGCGCGGGTGCTGGAGATCGGGGCCGGGACCGGCAAGGCGACGCGCCGGCTGGTGGAACTCGGCGCGGAGGTCACGGCGATCGAGCCGGATCCGCGGCTTGCCGGCTACCTTCGCGCCGCCCTCGGAGCCCGGCGGCTGCGCGTGGTCGAGGCGGCGTTCGAGGACGCCGAGCTGGCGCACGGCGCTTTCGATCTGGCGCTCAGTGCAACCGCCTTCCACTGGCTGGACGAGGGTCCGGCCCTGGCCAAGATCGCCGCGTCCTTGCGCCCCGGCGGCTGGTGGGCGGCGCTGTGGAACGTGTTCGGCGACGACAGCCGGGAAGATCCGTTCCATGAGGCCACCAGCACCCTGCTGGAGGGACCGGACAGCCCGTCCGCCGGCGAGCGCGGCATTCCCTTCCCCCTCGACGCCGAGGCGCGCCTCGCGGCGCTCGCCCGCTGCGGCGCTTTCGAAGCCGGCGAACACCATCTGAGTCTATGGTCCCTGGTGCTGGACCCGGACGAGACCGTGCGTCTCTACGGCACCTACTCCAACATCAACGCGCGGGATGACCGCGCTGAAGTGCTCGCCGCGCTGCGGCGGATCGCGCTGGACGAGTTCGGCGGCCGGGTGGTGCGCAACATGACCACCAGCCTGTTCCTGGCCCGGCGGACGTCGGCGCCGACGCCGTGAGCCGCCAAGGCGCGCGCGCCGGTCAGGTGTGCCGAATTGGGGTTGGCGTGGCTGAAATTCGGACAAACGAGGGTGGGGCGCCGGCTTGCGCGAGTTAACCGAGGGTGCGGCGCCGCCCGTGGTGGTCAAGTTAGGACAATCCCCTAGCTGATTGATCTTGAACAGATAAGTTTGGAATGAAGTGGGCGCGGCGCTCGGCGGTCACGCCGGCCCTGGCCATGGCACGCGACGTGAACCGCTCAGCCGGCTCGGGTCGCCCTGGGCGGGGGGACGACGCCCATGGAACTTGCATCAGCGTCGACGGGCGCTGCTCGAACGCCGGCCCGCGCCGCCGTCATCGTCTCGCTGCTGTTCTACGTGGCGCTGTTGGGCGTCGGCTGGTGGTCGCTGACCACCTGGATCCCCGACCACCTTGCCTTCACGGCGTTCGGCCGCCACGTCGTCCTAGGGGAAATCCACCGCCGCATCGTCAACAACGGCCTGGTGCTCTTCCTCATCCTGCCATCGACCCTGTGGCTGGAGTGCGCGATCGTCGGCTGGAACCGAAGCTCCGCCCGCCAGCTGCTGTTCGCCCAGACGCCCTCGGCGCGGTCGGACCTCGCGTGCCTGTTCGCCGGCCAGGCGCACCTCCTCGACATCGCCGGGCGATTCCTGACGCTGGGCGCGGCGATCGTCTCGGGCCTGCTCATCCACGGCTGGCTGAAGTCGAGCTTCGGGGTCGTGCTCAGCCTGGCGCCGCTGCCCCTGGCTCTGCAGGTCGTCGCTTATTTCTTCGTCTACACCTTCTTCGACTACTGGACGCACCGGCTGGACCACACGCGCTATTTCTGGCCGCTGCACCGCTACCACCATTCCGCCCGCGAGTTCTATGTGGTGACCGCGGTGCGGGTACATCCGGCCACCTTCACCGGCACGTTCCTGATCAATCTGCCGATGGCGGTGCTCGGCGCGTCGCCCGCGGTGCTGATCTACGTGAACACCCTGGTCATCGCGATCGGCTTCCTGATCCATTCGCGGATCGACTCGGACTGGGGGTGGATCGGCCGCTATGTGGTGCAGAGCCCAACACATCACCGCCTGCACCACGTCCTCGACACCACCGAGCCCACCGGCCATTTCAGCATAGCCCCGGTGTGGGACCATCTGTTCGGCACCTGGCGCGGCGACGCCGACCAGTCCCTGCCCATCGGGGTCGATACCCCCTACCGACACGGCCTGTGGCTCGTCCCCGACCTCCTGCGCGACTACTGGGACTTCTGGAAGGGGATCTTTCGGCGGCGTCCATAGCCGGCTCCAGGGCGGCGGGATTGATGCAGATCATCGCGACGGCCGGTCAGGCCGGCAGAGTGGGGCACGCGGCGGCTCGTCCCGCCAATGCATTCGGGGTTCATTTCAGGAGCGTCCATATGTCCGCCGAGTACGCCGAATCCACACTCTACAGCACCGCTCACGGCTGGCGCGGGCGACTGTGGAACGAACACGCGTCCTGGCGTCGCCACGGTGCGCGGCCGCCGGAAGAGCAGGGATCGATGGACCTGGCGTGTCTCGAACCGCTGGAGGACGCGGCAGCCGGGCCTGCGTCCGCACTCGACCCGACAATCGTCGCGGACGTGTAGGACCGGGCGCATCCGCCGCTCTGATGCGTTCGCGCCGGCCGCCCTTGGCTATCCCGCCCGCTTGGGAGAGGTGGCCCGCGCAGCGGTCGGATGAGAGGGCCTGAAGACTTACCACGGAGGTCACGGAGGAGCACGGAGTTCACGGAGTGGGCTTTCGATGCCTCGGGCCTCACCCGGGAAAAGCCGCGCCAGCGGCTCGTTCGGCATGTCCCGCGCGCCGCCCGCGCGTGAAGGCCACAGTCTCCGTGAACTCCATGCTCCTCCGTGACCTCCGTGGTTGAACTTCCTCGCACCGGCTGCGCCGCCGCGGGTGGCGGGGTGCGAATGGACTGCGGCCCCACTCGCGAGGTGCTTGCACTCCCCACACTTGGCGTCGGGGCGTGCCTCGGCTAGGCTCGTGGCACTATGAAGGCCTAGCTCTCCATAAGCGCCGCGTTCACCGCCGGCCTCCTTCACGCGCAGGCGTCCGCGCCGCGCATTCCCGGAAATTGACGCGCCAAGCCGCCGCGGGCGGCCGCGCAGGTTTCGAAAGAGCTTCATGCTTTCCAACAGCAACACCACGATCAACCGCTATGGCGCCATCGCCGCGGAGATCTACGACATCGACAAACCCTTCGGCGCCTTGCCGGACACGGCCTTCCACCTGCAGGGCCTCGCCGGCGTGCAGGGGCCGATCCTCGAGCCCGCCTGCGGAACGGGGCGAACCCTGGTGCCCCTGCTCGAGGCTGGCCACGACGTCACCGGCTTCGACCAGAGCGAGGACATGCTGGAACGCTGCCGCGCGCGGTGCGCCGAGCGCGGCCTCACCCCGCACCTCAGCCGCCAGCGGTTCGAGGATTTCGACTACGCCCACCCCTTCGCCGCGATCATCGTGCCGGTGGGAACCTTCACCCTGATCGACGACTTCGCCAGGGCCATGGCGGCCCTCCGGCGCTTCCACGACCATCTCGTCCCGGGCGGACTGCTGGTGCTGGATATCGACCTGGTGTCCTCCCTGGGCGCCACCGGCGAGGACCGGCGCAGCTGGCGGGCGGAGAACGGCGACCTGCTCACCATCGAGGGCAAGCGCACCCTCGTCGACTGGCTGAACCAGCGGGTCGAGGCCACCTGCCGCTACGAACGCTGGCGCGACAACGTGTTGGTGGAGGCCCAGCTGGAGCCCATGGTCCAGCGCTTCTGGGGCCTGGAAGAGTTCCGCATGGCGCTGGAGGCGTCCGGCTTTGGCGACGTCAGAATGGTGGGGAGCTACGCCCGCGAGCGCGCCCCGCGGCGCGGCGACCGGGCGATCACCTACGAGGCGCGGAAGGGATAGGGGGAACCCAACGCTCCGGCCGGGGTGACGCTGGATTTCAGGCCGGTTCCGTCTGCTTCGCGGCGGCGGCCGACGCCTTGATCCGCGCGCGAGCGCTCTGGCGGACGCCCGTGGCGTCAACCAGGCGTCCGGCGGCGCCCAGGCCGTAGGGGGGCATGTTGTTGTAGACGGTCTCGTAGCAGCCCGGCTGGATCAGATAGGTCTCGTGCCAGATGCCGATGTCGCCGTTGGAGCCGAGCTTGCCGTTGAACCACTGCCAGGCGGGCAGGTGCTGGCGTTCCGGGGCGCGGGCGTAGGCCTCGAGGTGTTCGAAGCTGCGCCAGTATTGGGTGAGCGTCGCGGAGTTGAACCCGAAGTCCTGGCGCACGTGCATCAGGCCGAGCGCCGGCTCGGCGGCCAGCTCCTTGAGCATGCGGGGCATGGTGGCGAAGAAGGGCAGGGCGACGTTGAGCTTCCACGGCCGGTTAAGCCGCGCCCCGATCATGAACACCACGAAGGGTCCGTCGATCTCGGCGCAGACCCGGCGGTTGATGGTGGCGACCATGGCTTTGCTCCCCGCGGCAAGTGGCGATGTCGCTGCCAGTATACGGCAGATCGGCGGGATGGATCACCCAAGGCCTGGAGGGCGCGGGGGCGCCTGCAGCCGGACCGGCCGACGCCACGCCCGTAGCGCCCCCTCAACAGCGTCACCCAGCCGCGTCACCCCGGACGGCCTGCAAGGCCGATCCGGGGCCGGACGGGCCGGTTCATAGACGAGTTCCAGCTGGGTGACGGCCCGTCCGGCCCCGGGTCTTCGCCCGGGGTGACGCTGGAATGTGGAGCCGATGTTCATGCCTGTGCATCGCTGGCGCTCCCCCCACCCTTGCCCCGCCGCGCGATCTCCGTCAGGTTCCGCCGCTTCGTCGAACCAGGGTCACGGGCATGAGCGGCCAGGCCGCCGCGACGGTCTCCCGCAAGGGGTCCGCCGCGCATCCGTTCCGAGCCGACCTCGTCGAGCTGGCCCGCCTGGCCGGCCCGGTGGTGGCCGCGCGGCTGGGCATCATGACCATGGGCATCACCGACGCCGTGGTGGTCGGGCGCTATTCGGCGGTGCAGCTGGGCTACCACGCCATGGCCTGGGCGGTGCTCAGCTCGGTGCTCGGCTCGGCCCTGGGCCTGCTGTCGGGCGTGCAGGTGATGGCCTCGCGCGCGATCGGCGAAGGCAAGCCCGCCAACGCCGGCGCGGCGCTGCGCCGGGGCGTGGTCTACGGCCTGTGGATCGGCGCCGGCACGGGGCTCGTCGCCGGCTTCGGCGGCCCCTGGCTGCTCGCCCATCTCGGCCTGAGCGGCGGGCTGGCGCGCGGGGCGACCGCGCCGCTGAGGGTGTTCGCCATCTCCATGCCGAGCTTCGCGGTGTCGGTGGCCGCCGCGTCCTGGCTGGAGGGGCTCGGGCGGCCGACGCCGGCCATGGTGCTGATGTGGATCGCCAATCTTGCGAACCTGGCCATCGACCTGGTGCTGGTGCCCGGACATCCGGGGATACCCGCCCTCGGCGCAGTGGGCGCGGCCATCGCCACCTGCTCCAGCCGCAGCTTCCTGGCGATCGCCACCCTGGCCTACGTCGCGACGATGCGCGACGCGCGGTCCCTGGGCGTGTTCGCCAGGCCGCCGCGCTCGCGCGCCCTGGAGATCGAGCAGCGCCGGATCGGCTTCGGGGCCGGGGCGTCGAACTTCTTCGAGATGGCGTCGTTCTCCAGCATGAACCTGATCGCCGGCTGGATCAGCGCCCTGGCCGTGGCCGGATGGGCGGTGATGCTGAACACCGTGGCCCTGGTGTTCATGGTCCCGCTGGGCCTTTCCACGGCGACCGCGGTGATGGTCGGCCGGGCCTATGGCGCGCGCGACCCGGCGGCGATGCGGCGCGCGGCGGTGCTGGGCTACGGCGTCACCGCGGCGTTCGGACTGCTGGCCGCCCTGGTGGTCTGGCCCAACGCGTCGGCCATCAGCCACCTCTACACCACCGATGCGTCGACCGTGGCCCTGGCCACCGGGGCGCTGGCCCTGGCCTGCCTGTTCTTCCCGCCCGACGCCCTGCAGGTGGTGGCCGCGCAGTCCCTGCGGGCGCGCGGCGACGTGCTGGTGCCCACCTGCACGCACCTGGCCAGCTATGTGCTGGTCATGGTCCCGCTGGCCTACCTGTTCGCCATCCCGCTGCACCTTGGGCTGATCGGCATAGTCTGGGCGGTGATCATCGCCAGCTACATCTCCGCGGGCCTGCTGCTGGGGCGGTTCTGGATGCTGGGGCGGGCGGGGTAGGTCGCTCGCCGAATCGTGACGATTCCGCTATGGTTTTCAGTGTCGTCCCAGGTGCGTCCGGCTTATCGCGCACGGGCCGGCGCTCTGCCCTCCCTGGCCAGGCGCCTGTTCCGGACCTGTTACCGACCTGTTCCGACCTGTTTGGCGCCTGTTATCACCTGTTATTCACCTGTTCCGGCGGCCGAGGCGGCCGCATAACAGGTTGAATAGGCGAAGAAATCCGTTCCGAACGCGCCGCGAAAACAGCGAAATAACAGGTGTAACAGGTGCGGAACAGGTGAAAACAGGTGGAACAGGTGACGCGCCCGCCCGCCCGATCAGGCCCCGAGCGTCCAGCCTTCCTCGTTCACCACCTCGGCCACCAGTTCCGGCGAGGCGTCCTTGGGCGCGGCGAACAGGGCGCCCAGCTTGCCGGCCTCGTCGAGGCGGGCGAAGTGCTCGGCGGTGGTGCGCACCTGGGTGGCGTCCTTGACCTCGCCGGGCAGGGGCTGGCCCTTGAACATGGAGGGGTAGACCTCGGTGGCGACCACCTGCACGCCGGCCAGGTCCGCCTCGGTCAGCGCCTTCCAGCCGGTCTCGAAGGGATAGACCTTGAAGGCCTCGCCCCGGGCGTTCTTCAGCCGGCGGATCAGGGGGATGCCGAGGATCGCCTGGCCGCCCACGGAGCCCTGGTAATAGAGCTTCCAGATGGAACTGGACCCCTTGGCGGCCAGGTCCGCGTGGCGGAATTCCGGCAAGTCGCCGGGGCCGTGGTCATGGCCGCGCTTGGGCTGCAGGGTGGTCAGGGCGTCCTTCGGCGGGCAGCCCCAGAACGGGAACGGCCCGCCGGTGATCCGCCGGTTCACCTCCGAGCCGACGCCGAAGCGGTTGTTGGTGTTGTCGGCCTTGTCCTTCACCATCCGGTCGATCTGGTTCCAGACGGCGCGCCAGGGCGCTTCGAGCGGCAGTTTCAGCGCCTGGGCGAAGCCGCGCGGGAAGCCGAACGGGAAGTCGCAGCCCAGCAGCGTGCGCTCGCTGCGCTTGGCGCGGTCGTCGAGGACGCCGGTGAGCAGCTTCTCCGCCTCGGCCCGGGTCGGCGGATTGTGCGCCTCGAAGGTCGGCCGGAAGCGCACGTCGCGCTTCAGCACCCCGATCCAAACGCTGTCGGCGCCCGTGGTGGGTTTGGAGGCGGCGCTCCAGTCGACGATCACATAGGCGTTGAACAGCCGGGCCAATCACGAACTCCAGGGCGGGGAGGGCCGCCGTGTTTAGCCCGTCCGGCCGGCCGGGCCAACGCATCGCGCGCCGAGGCGTGACGATTTCAGTCGGCGACCTTGAGCCGCTTCAGCAGCGACAGGCGCGCCCCGGCCAGGGCCTTGGCATGGGCGCCCAGCTCCTCGAGGTTGGCTTCGGCGGTCTTCAGCACCTCGCCGTTCTTGATGATCGACTGGTTCTGCTGGGACAGGGTGTTCCAGGCCTGTTTCGCCCAGTCGGCCGGCGTCTTGCCGCCTCTGGCCCGGGCCCAGAGGAACATCTGCTCGAAGCGCGCCACGGGAACGCCCCCGCCGATCACCGGGGAAGCCAGAAAGCCCACGTCGCCGCTGATCCGCGAGCGGTCGATGAGATCGCTGTTCAGCTTGGCGCAACGTGGGGCGGCGAGGGCGATGTCGTCTTCGGATTGCACGGGGTGCGCCCGCCCGGCGCCGATCAGCACGGCGATGCTCTCCATCAGGGCGCCGGGCGGGAGGGCGGCGAGCTTCGGATCGTCGGCCATTTCGCCCAGGCTCTGCGGCTGGTCGGCGTGCTTCAGCAGGTGCTCGGCCACCGGCTTGTAGATGTCTTCGCGCAGGGTGATCGGCCCGAGGGTGGTTTCGAGCCGCAGCGACTCGACCGAGTCGGTCACCAGCGTCACCCGGGTCGACGACAGCCGCTCCAGCCGCTCCAGCGGCGACAGCCGGCGCGCGCCGCGGGTGTAGAGGTCGCGCCGGAATTGCTGGTTCTGCAGATAGTCGCGCACCGTCTCGCGCAGCACGCCGTTGGGATAGCTGTTGAGCAGTTCGCGCTGCGCGGCGGTGAGGTTGAACGCGTCCATCTGGTCGAGCAGCGCGGCAGGCCCGGCGTAGCTGAGCTTGCCCTCGCTCAGCCGGTCGTGGACCTCGGAGAAGTACATCGGCGTCCAGACTTCGTGGAAGTATTCGTGGGCCACGTAGTTGCGATTCTGGCCGGCGATGGCGTTGAGCCGGTCCTTGGCCATGGGATTGGCCTGGAAGTAGCGCGCCCCGGCGTCCGCGATCTTGCGGCCGAACTCGATGGCCGCGTCGATTCGGCTGACGATGCCCTGCACGTCGCTGCCGGCGGCCTCGGCGTGGAGGGTCAGCAGGTGGCGCAACGGCATCGCCATCGCCCAGCCGGGCAGGGTGTTGTAGCTGAAGTACACCGCGCCCCCGACCCGCAGCCGCTTGCGGATGGTGTCGACGATGATGTCGCGGTTGTCGTCCGACACCCAGCTCCAGATGCCGTGCAGGACGATGTGGTCCATCGGCGGCAGGTCGTCGCGCGCCAGCATGTCGGCGAAGCTCTCGTCGGTGAACTGGGCGGGCGCCTCGGACACCCGGGCCAGGGCCTGGGCGTTGGCCGCGTGCACGGGATTGAAGTCCGCGCCCCAGAACTCGCCGGGGCAGGCCGCGGCGTGGATGTTTAACGACAGGCCCTGGCCGTAGCCGAGCTCGAGGTAGCGCATGGGCGTCCGGCGCGGCGGCTCATAGCCGGCGTTGATCAGGGCGAAATCGATCAGCCCCGGCGCCAGCTCGCGATAGTAGCCGTAGGTGTAATCAATGTCGGCGCGGTAGCCGGACGTCCAATCCATGTTTCGGCGATCCAGGAGCTGGTGAATGGGGCGCGGGACAACACCTCGCCGCGCCCCGGCTGTCAACGGAGCCCGTCGTGGTTGCACCTGGCCGGGTTTCGCGCTGGAGACGCCCTGATCAGCTCAGCTTCACGAGCATCTTGCCGGTGTTGCCGCCCGAGAACAGCGACATGAACGCCTTGGGCGCGTTCTCGATGCCGTTCTCAACAGTTTCGCGGTACTTCAGCTTGCCGTCGGCGATCCAGCCGGAGACCTCGCGCACGAAGGCCGGCATCATGTCGAAGTGGCTGGAGACGATGAAACCCTCCAGCCGCAACTGCTTGCCCACGCACTGGATCAGGCCGCGCACGCCCTCGCCCATGTCGGTGGCGTTGTACTGGGAGATCATGCCGCACAGGGCCATGCGCGCGAACGGCTTGGCCGCCGTCAGCGCCGCCTCGAGGTGCTCGCCGCCGACGTTGTCGAAATAGACGTCGATGCCTTCCGGCGCGGCGCGCATCAGGGCCGCGGCGACGCTCTTCTCGGCCTTGTAGTCGATGGCGACATCGACGCCGATGTCCTTGAGATAGGCGACCTTGTCGGCCCCGCCGGCCGAGCCGATCACCTTGTGGCCGCGCAGCTTGGCGATCTGGCAGACCACCTGGCCCACCGCCCCGGCCGCGCCGGAGACGAACACCACATCGCCTTCCTTGAGGGCGGCGATCTTGATCAGGCCGACATAGGCGGTGAGGCCCGGCATGCCGGCTACGCCCAGGAAGGCCTGGGGCGGCAGGCCATGGGTGTCCAGCTTCTGCAGGGCGTCGGCCGGGGCGTTGAACGCCTCGCGCCAGCCGAAATTGCTCTGCACCAGGTCGCCCTTGGCGAGGCCCGGGGCGTTGGAGGCGACCACCTCGCCCACCGCGCCGCCCTGCAGCGCCTCGCCGATCTGGAACGGCGCCACATAGCTTCGCACGTCGTTCATCCGGCCGCGCATATAGGGGTCGACGGTCATCCAGGTGTTGCGCACCTGAACCTCGCCGGGGCCGGGTTCGGACAGGGTGACGCTGGCCAGCTCGAAGTTGCCGGGCGTGGGCGCGCCGACAGGCCGGCTCTTGAGGCGGATTTCTCGCGACGTGGTCATGGCGTTGGTCTCCCGTTCTTGAGACGCAGTTCAAACACGTGTTTCAGGGCGCTCACAAGGCCCGGTGTGGCCCTGCAGGGGCTCGCCGTGCTAGGCGCGGCCCGATATTTCCTAAAGGCGAGCGCATGCCCTCTATCCTTCGCGCCGGCGTGATCGGCGCGGGCGTCTTCGGCGGCTACCACGCGGACAAGTACGCCGCCCTGCAAGGGGTGACGCTGGCGGCGGTCTATGACCATCACCCGGACCACGCCCGGGCCGTGGCCGAGCGGCACGGCGCGCGGGCGGTGTCGAGCCTCGCCGAACTGCTGGGGGCGGTGGACATCGTCTCGGTCGCCTCGCCGGCGGTGGCCCACGCCGAGTGCGCGCTGGCCGCGCTCAACGCTGGCAAGTCCGCCTATGTGGAAAAGCCCATCGCCACGCGGCTGGAGGACGCCGACAGGATCGTGCAGGCCGCGGCGCGGGGCGGGCTGGTGGTCGCCTGCGGCTTTCTCGAGCGCGCCGCGTTCGAGGCCATGGGGCTGTTCGACATTTCCGAGCGCCCGTTGTCGCTGGAGGCGGTGCGCGTCGGCCCGCCGTCGCCGCGCAACCTCGATGTGTCGGTGGTGTTGGACCTGATGATCCACGACCTCGACCTGGCGCTGGCGCTGAGCCCGGCTCAGCCCCTGACGGTCGAGGCCGAAGGCGCGGCCGTGCGCAACGACGGCTTCGACGAGGTCCGCGCCCTGGTGGACTTCGACGACGGGTTCTCGGCGACCTTCCGATCCTCGCGCATCGGCGAGGGGCGCGAGCGGACCATGCGGCTTGTCTATCCATCCGGCGAAGTGCGCGTGGACTTCCTCACCCATGCCTTCGAGAACACCACGCGGTTCCAGCTGAATCCCAACTTCGACGACACGCCGGCCGGGCGGGATCGGCTGGGCGCCAGCATCGGCCGGTTCCTGGCGGCCGTGCGCGGAGAGGCAAAGCCGCTGGCGGACGCCCAGGACGGCGCGAGGGCTCTGGACCTGGCGCTTGCGGTGGAACAGGCTGTGGGCGAATAGGGCCGCAGATCAACCGGGAGCCTCAAAATCAATGTCCAACGCCTACGACTTCGAATTCAAGAGCATCGACGGCGCGCCACTGCCGCTGGCCAGCTTCAAGGGCAAGCCGGTGCTGGTGGTGAACACCGCTTCCAGGTGCGGCCTGACCCCGCAATACGAGGGGCTGGAGAGCCTCTACCGCGACTACCGCGACAAGGGCCTGGTGGTGCTGGGCGTGCCGTGCAACCAGTTCGCCGGCCAGGAGCCGGGGACCGAGGCGGAGATCAAGAGCTTCTGCGAGCTGAAGTTCAACGTCGACTTCCCGATGACCGCCAAGGTCGACGTGAAGGACGCCGGGCGCCATCCGTTCTACGCCTGGGCGGAGGAGAAGCTGGGAACGCCGGCCGTGCCCGTGTGGAACTTCCACAAGATCCTGATCGGTGGAGATGGCGAGGCGGTCGCCGCCTTCGGCCCGCGGACCGATCCGCTGGACGCGACCATCAAGAAAGCGGTGGAAGCGGCGCTTTAGCGCGCTCCCTCCCCCTTGTGGGGAGGGTCGGTCCGAAGGACCGGGTGGGGGTGTTTGAGGTTAGTCCCGCGCCGGCGCGCTTCACCAGACACCCCCACCCGATCGCTGCGCGATCTTCCCTCCCCATGAAGGGGAGGGAGGTCATCCCTTCGCCCGCTCGATGCCTTCCAGCACCATGCGACGGGCCTCCTCGGCGTCGCCCCAGCGGACGATCTTCACCCACTTGCCGGGTTCCAGGTCCTTGTAGTGGGCGAAGAAGTGCTCGATCTGCTTGACGGTGATCTCGGGCCGGTCGGTGTAGTTCGTCACGTGGTCGTAGCGCTGGGTGAGCTTCGGCGCGGGCACGGCGATCAGCTTCTCGTCGCCGCCGGCCTCGTCCTCCATCACCAGCACGCCGACGATGCGGCAGCTCATGATCGCGCCCGGCGCGATGGCCCGGGTGTTGGCCACCACCACGTCGCACGGATCGCCGTCGCCGGAGAGCGTATGCGGTATGAAGCCGTAGTTCCCGGGGTAGCGCATGGCGGTGTAGAGGAAGCGGTCGACCATCAACGCGCCCGACGGCTTGTGCATCTCGTACTTGATCGGCTCGCCGCCGATGGGCACCTCGATCACCACATTGACGATGCGCGGCGGATCGGCCCCGATGGGTACGGCGTCCAAGCGCATGTCGGCCCTCCTTGCTAGCCGCTGTCTAGGCGCTGACCCGCCGCTCGGCTAGCCGTCCGCCCGTGATTGGCGACTCGCCAGCGGGGGTGTATCGCGAGCGCCCCATGACCGGCGCCTACGATCCAGACCTCTTCAGAGGCACGGCGGAATACTACGCGCGCTACCGCGCCCCCTACGCTCGCGCCGCCCTGGAATCGGTGATCGAGCGGTTCGCGCTGAGCGGCGCCGACAGGGTGCTCGACCTCGGCTGCGGGCCTGGGACGCTGACTGTGCCGTTCGCCCGGATCGCGGGAAAGGTCGTCGCCATGGACCCCGACGCCGAGATGCTCGCCGAGGGCCGCCGCTTGGCCGCCGCCGCCGGGCTCGCCAACATCGACTGGCGACGGGCCGGATCGAGGGAGCTCGGCTCGCTCGAGGGGTCGTTCAAGTTGGTGCTTATGGGCCAGTCATTCCATTGGACGGACCGCGACCAAGTGCTCCGCGACCTCTACGACCGCGTTCGCGACGGGGGCGGCATCGCCATGATCGCGCCCGGCGAGCGGCGGCCGCAGGAGGCCTCCGAAGCCGCGGCGGCGGAGGTCGTGCGGCGGTATCTCGGCGCTCAGCCGCCTCATCCGCAACGCAACCGCGAGCCGAGGCACGAGCCGGCGCTGCGGCGTTCGCGGTTCGAGATCGTCGCCTATGACGAGTTCCCCTCGACCATCGAGCGCGACATACCCTCGGTCATCGGCCACGTCTATTCCACGAGCGGCGCCGCCAAGCGGTTGTTCGGCGATCGGACGGAGGCCTTCGAGGCCGACATCCGCGAGGCAATGCTCCGCCTCAATCCGAGCGGCTTCTTCACCGAGATGATCGAGACCGGCGTGCTGGTCGCGATGAAGCGCTAGCGCCAGCCTTTGCGCTCGCGGCGGCCCTCGGCTAGGGATGCGCGCCTTCGCGAGGAGCCCCCGCCATGACCAAGAAGCCGGACGGAACCTGGGATAAGTCCAAATTGCCCAGCCGGCACGTGACAGAGGGCCCGTCGCGGGCGCCGCACCGGTCGTACTACTACGCCATGGGCCTGGGCACGCGGGAGATCAACCAGCCCTTCGTGGGCGTGGCTTCGTGTTGGAACCAGGCCGCGCCCTGCAACACCGCCCTGATGCGGCAGGCCCAGGCCGTGTCCGTGGGCGTGACCGCCGCCGGAGCGACGCCGCGGGAGTTCTGCACCATCACCGTCACCGACGGCATCGCCATGGGGCACGAGGGTATGAAGTCGTCGCTGGTGAGCCGGGAAGTCATCGCCGATTCCGTCGAACTGACCATGCGCGGCCACAGCTATGACGCGCTGGTCGGCGTGGCGGGGTGCGACAAGTCCCTGCCGGGCATGATGATGGCCATGCTGCGCCTGAACGTGCCCAGCGTGTTCCTGTACGGCGGCTCCATCCTGCCCGGGCGCTGGCGCGGCAAGGACGTCACTGTGGTGGACGTGTTCGAAGCGGTGGGCCAGCACTCCGCCGGCAAGCTGCCCTTCGCCGACCTGTGCGAGCTGGAGCAGCACGCCTGCCCGGGCGACGGGGCGTGCGGCGGCCAGTTCACCGCCAACACCATGGCCTGCGTCTCGGAGGCCATAGGCCTGGCCCTGCCGCTCTCCAGCGCCCTGCCGGCGCCCTACGAGAGCCGCGACCGCTATGCGGAGGCCTCCGGCGAGGCGGTGGTGCGGCTGATCGAGACAAACATCCGCCCTCGCGACATCTGCACCGCCCGAGCCTTCCACAACGCCGCGGTGGTGGTGGCGGCCACCGGCGGATCGACCAATGGGGCGCTGCACCTGCCGGCGATGGCCCATGAGTGCGGCGTCGAATTCACCCTGCGCGACGTGGCCGAGATCTTCCGCAAGACGCCGTACCTGGCCGACCTGAAGCCCGGCGGCCGCTATGTGGCCAAGGACATGGGCGAGGCCGGCGGCGTGCCGGTGCTGCTCAAGACCCTGCTGGAGGGTGGCTTCATCTACGGCGACTGCATGACGGTGACCGGCAAGACGGTCGCGCAGAACCTGGCTGACGTGAAATGGCGCGACGACCAGGACGTGATCCGCCCGGTCTCCAATCCCCTGTCGCCCACGGGGGGTGTGGTCGGCGTCTGGGGCTCGCTCGCGCCGGACGGCGGCATCGTCAAGGTGGCGGGGATGACCTCGCACCGCTCGCACCGCGGCCCCGCCCGGGTGTTCGACGGCGAGGAGGCCTGCTTCGCGGCGGTGGAGAAGGGCGAATACCAGGACGGCGAGGTGCTGGTGATCCGCTACGAGGGCCCCAAGGGCGGCCCCGGCATGCGCGAGATGCTGTCCACCACGGCGGCGCTGTCCGGGCAGGGCCGGGGTGACAAGGTGGCCCTGATCACCGATGGCCGCTTCTCGGGGGGCACGCGGGGCCTGTGCGTCGGGCACATCGGGCCCGAGGCGCAGGACTGCGGACCCATCGCCCTGATCCGGGACGGCGACATCATCGCCATAGACGCCGACGCGGGGACCATCGAGCTGGAGGTCGACCCGGTGGAGCTGGAGAACCGCAAGCGCCACTGGCGCCCGCGCGAAACCGAGTTCGGCTCGGGCGCGCTGTGGAAATTCGCCCAGGGCGTCGGCCCGGCGCACAGGGGGGCGGTGACGCATCCGGGCTTCGCCGGCGAGCGCAAGGTCTACGCCGACATCTGAGTGGGAGGCGCGGAATGGACCGGTCGCGCAAGCGTGACCGGTTCGCATATTGGTGTTCGTTAGGATTCGGGCGCTAGCTTCGCGCCCATGACGGACATGGCCGCCACCCTCGCGCCGCCGCCCGCCGCGTCCGCGGCCGGCTTCGGCCACCGCCTCGCGCCGCCCGGAGATCCTCTGGAGGGCGCGCCCTTCGATGCGCTCTATGAGAAGTCCATCGAGCCCGAACTCGCCGTGTGCGAAGGCGAGCGTCAGAAGGCCTTGACCATCTTCATCGGAGCGGTGGCCGTCGGCGCGGTGGCGGTGCTCGCCGAGTACCTGTTCTTCCACAACTTCCAGATCATGCTGATGACCGGGTTCGCATTCGGGGTGATCGGCTACATGCCGCTGCGCTCAGTGGGCCAGAAGGCCAAGGTGGGGGTGATCTCGGCGCTGTGCGGCCCGCTGAACATCACCTACCAGCCCAGTTGCGACGGGCCGGATTTCGACGCCTTCCGCCGCTACAACCTGCTGCCGTCGGCGTCGGACAAGACCTTCGAGGACTATTTCACCGGCCGGCGCGGCAGTGTCGAGTTCGCCCTCTACGAGGCGATCCTGCATCAGGGCTCCGGCAAGAACCGCACCCTGGTGTTCCAGGGCCAGCTGTTTCGCATCACCACCCCGCGCAAGCTGCTGGCGACGACGGTGGTGCTGAAGAATTCCGGCTGGCTGAACATGTTCGAATGCCCCGCCGGCCTGCAGAAGGTCGGGCTGGAAGATCCGGAATTCCAGAAGATCTGGCAGGTGTTCGGATCCGACCAGGTCGAGGCGCGCGAGATCCTGACGCCCAGCTTCATGCAGGAGCTGGTCAATCTGGAGGCAGGCTTCGTCGGCAAGCACCTGCGCTGCGCTTTCGTCGGCCCGGACCTTTTCATCGCCCTGGAGCACGGCGAACAGTTCGACATCGGCAACATGTTCACCACCCTGGTGGACCGCGCGCGCGTGGAGGGTATCGCCCGCAACCTCGAGCAGGTGTTCAAGGTGATCGACGAGTTCGGCGGCGCGTGAAGCTTCGCTAGAGTATGAGAACCCTCGGCCTGATCGGCGGTATGAGCTGGGAGAGCAGCGCCGCCTACTATCAGCAGCTCAATCGCCTCGCCCGCGAGGCGCTGGGCGGCCAGCACTCGGCGAAGCTGGTCCTGTGGTCGATGGACTTCGCGCCCATCGCCGCCCTGCAAGCCGCCGGGCTGTGGGACGAGGCCAGCGCCGTCATGGTCGACGCCGCGCGCCGGCTGGAGGCTGCCGGCGCCGAGGCCATCCTGATCTGCGCCAACACCATGCATCGCATGGCGGACGAGGTGCAGGCGGCGGTGCGCGCGCCGGTTATCCACGTGGCCGACGTCACCGCCCAGGCGATCCGCGCCGCCGGCGTGCGCCGACCGCTGCTGCTGGCCACGCGCTTCACCATGGAGCAGGCCTTCTACCGCGACCGTCTGAGGCGCGGCGGCGTCGAGGCGGTGATCCCGCCCGAGCCGGATCGCGCTCGGCTGCACGCGATCATCTTCGACGAGCTTGTGCAGGGCCGCTTCAAGCTGTCCTCCAAGCAAGCCATGGTCCAGATCGCCGAAAGCGCGGTGCGCGGCGATGGCGCGGACGGCGTGATCCTCGGCTGCACGGAGTTCGGCCTGTTGGTGAAGGCCGAAGACTTCACCGTGCCGGTGTTCGACACCACCGAACTTCACGCCAGGGCGGCGATGGCATTCGCGTTGGCGGGACAAACCTAGGTTTTCAGCGCCCCGGCAGCGGAGACACGCCGAACGCCAGCTTGTGCCCTGCGACGATGGCCACCCAGACCGCCACGGCGATGGCGATGCGCCACCAGCCGATCTCGCCGAGATTCAGCTTCTGGCGGCCCTGGACGATCGCCGCAAAGGGGATGTTGGAGGTCTGGGCGGCGAAGGCGTCCCACTTGGCGGCGAGGACCCGCTTGCGCTTGGCGTCGATGCTGAAGGTTCCGGCCACGCCCAGCACCAGGATGGTCCCGAACAGCACCAGGCTCGGCGCGTCGCCACGCACGATCAGGTGACCCGCCGCCCAGAGCGCCGCGCCCCAGAGGAACGGGTGGCGCGTGACGCGCAGCATGCCGCGGACGGCGTCGGCCTTGTCGAGCGTCGCCTCCTGGCGGACGCTGGTGGGGTTGGGGGTGGCCAGGCCGATGACCACGAACTGCACGGCGACGAACTGTATGACCAGCTGCGCGATCTTGCTGACGTCGGTGGCGCTCCAATAGGTCGCGGCGGCGCCGGCGTGGCCATAGGCGTAGCCGAGCCAGACCAGGCAGGCCAGGCTCGCCAGGGAGAACAGCCCCATGTAGGGCCCTTGGCCGATGGCGCCGGTGAGGGCGTCGCGCACCCGGGTGCCTGACACCAGCAGATGGATCATCAGGAACACTGCGGCCGCGGCGACGAGGCTGGTCATCGGACGCTCTCCATTTTTTTAGACCATGCACCAATGCGGCCGTGCGCGTGACTCAAAACGGCGGGCCTTCGTCCTCGTCCTCGAAGTCGTCGTCGTCTTCGAAGTGTGCTTCAGGCGCGTCGCTGCGGATCGGCGGCCCCGCGGCGGCAGGGGGGCGGTGGGCCGCCGGTTCCGGGCGGATTACCGCGGCCTGACCGGCGGCGGCGCGGCGCAGCACGGCGTCGGCCCTGGCCAGCCACTGGTTGGCCTCCGACACCGCCTCGCCGGCGGTGGCCGGCCCGCGCGGGCGGTGGCCGCCTGTCGGCCAGAGGATCAGGTCGAAGTCGGGATGCTGCGGGTCGTCGAACATCAGGCGCAGGCGAACCTCGCGGTGGGCGTCGCCCAGCCGGTCCAGGGCGCGGCGCGGCTCCCCGCGCATCACCCGCCCGGCGACCTGGCCGTCGAGGATGATCTCGCCTCCCAGCAGCTCGGCGAGGGAGAAGACCAGGCACCAGCTGCCGCCGGACCATGCGGTGGCGATGGAGCCGGCGGAGAAGCTGAAGGCGGCGGCCCGGCCGCGGCCGCGGGCGATGATCACCGCGTCCGGCGGCGCGCCCAGCACCCGGCTGAACGCCCGGTTCATCCGCCGTTCCTCCTCCATGTACCAGCCCGCCGCCGCCGCGAAGAAGGTCACGGCGGCGCCGGCCAGCGCCAGGATGAGGACGAGCCGCAGGAGCTCCATCATGGGCGGCCAAGCTAGCGGGAGTCTCCGGTCGCTCCCAGGGGCGGGATTGCGCCGCCTACAGAGAAAGCTCCGCCACGAGCGGCACGTGGTCGGAGGGCTTCTCGCGCGAGCGCACGTCGCGATGGATGGCGACGCCGGTGAGGTGATCGGCGGCCTGGGGCGACAGCAGGATATGGTCTATGCGGATGCCGTGGTTCCGCTGCCAGGCGGCCGCCTGATAGTCCCAGAAGGTGTAGCCGCCCGGCGCGCCGTCGGCCTCCATGTAGGCGTCGGTGAGGCCGATCCACTTCAGGGCGCGGAACGCGGCGCGGGTTGCCGGCTGGAACAGGGCGTCGCCGGCCCAACTCGCCGGATTGTCGGCGTCTTCGGGTTCCGGAATCACATTGTAGTCGCCGCACAGCGCCAGCGGCTCCTCCAGCGCCAGCAGTTCTCGAGCATGGTCGGTGAGCCGCTGCATCCAGCGCAGCTTGTAGGCGAACTTGTCCGTGCCGACCGGATTGCCGTTGGGCAGGTAGATCGAGGCCACGCGCACCGGCGTGTGGCCGGAGACCACCGCCTCGATGTAGCGGGCGTGGTCGTCACCGTCGTCGCCCGGCAGGCCCTTGCGCACGTCTTCGAGCGGCGTTTTCGAGAGCAGCGCCACGCCGTTGTAGGTCTTCTGGCCGTGGACCGCGACGTTGTAGCCCAGCCGCTCGAACTCGCTGGCGGGGAACTTCTCGTCGACGCACTTGATCTCCTGCAGGCAGGCGACGTCCGGCTGAGCCTCGGAGAACCAGCCCAGCACGGTCTCCAGCCGGGCGTTGACGGAATTGACGTTCCAGGTGGCGATGCGCATGGCGCCAGCCTAGCCGGGCGCGCCGCCGGCTGAAAGGCCGGGAGCTAGATCGAGAAGCTCACGCCGCAGCCGCAGCTGGACTTGGCGTTGGGGTTCTTCACGCGGAACTCGGTCGCGGCCAGTTCGTCGGCGAAGTCGATCACCGAGCCCTTCAGCAGGGCGAGCGACACTACGTCCACCAGAGCTGCGGCGCCGTCGCGCTCGACCTTCAGGTCGTCCGGCTCGGCGGTTTCCACCAGGTCGAAGCGGTACTGGAAGCCGGAGCAGCCGCCGCCGTCCACCGCGACCCGCAGCATCAGCGGCCGGCCCTCGCGCGCGGCGATGGCCTGGATGCGCCTGGCGGCGGCGGGAGAGAGCGTGACTTCAGGTTGCGGCATGACTTTGGGAATCCTTGAGCCCCTTATATGAGAAGCCGTGCGTCCAACGCAAAGCGGACGTCGTCCAGGGGGAATTCATGCCCGACGCGCGGGCCCGGTTCTGGGCCGCCTACGCCGAAGACCCCGGCGCCTCCAGGGGTCGGCGATTTGCGGAGCCCGAGAGCCGCACCCGCACGCCCTTCGCCCGCGACCGCGACCGTATCATCCACACCTCCGCCTTCAGGCGGCTGAAGGAGAAGACCCAGGTCTTCGTGGCGCACGAGGGCGATCAGTTTCGCACCCGGCTGACCCACTCCATCGAGGTCTCACAGATCGCCCGCTCCCTCGCCACGGCCATGGGGCTGGACGTGGACCTCTGCGAGACCATCGCCCTGGCGCACGACCTCGGCCACCCGCCCTTCGCCCACTCCGGCGAGGAGGAGCTGGAGATCCAGATGCGCGACTTCGGCGGCTTCGATCACAATGTGCAGACGTTCCGCGTCGTCACGGAACTGGAGCGGCGCTACCCGGACTTCCTGGGTCTCAACCTCACCTGGGAGACCCTCGAGGGGGTGGTGAAGCACAACGGGCCGGTCACCGGCATGCTCAGCAAGCCGGCGTGGAAACCGATCATCGCCTTCGACGCCGAGTTTCCGCTGCGGTTGGACTCCTGGGCGTCCGCCGAGGCCCAGGTGGCGGCCCTGTCCGACGACATCGCCTACAACAACCACGACGTGGACGACGGGCTGGAGGCGGGGCTGTTCCGGCTGGACGAATTGCTCGACGTGCCTCTGATCGGGCCGATCCTGCACGCCGTGCGCGCCGAGCGGCCCGAGCTCGACGACCGCATGACCCGGCTCGAGGCGGTGCGGCGCATGATCGGCCTGATGGTGGACGACGTGCTTGCCGAAACCGGGCGTCGCGTCGCGGCGTCGAAGGTGGATTCGCCCGAGGCGGTGCGCACCCTCGGGCGGGCGCTGGTCGCGTTTTCCGAAGGCATGAACGCGGATCTCGCGCGCCTGCGGGCGTTTCTCTACGAGCGGATGTACCGGCACTTCCGGGTGAACCGCACGCGCAGCCAGGCGCGCCGCATTCTGGCCGACATGTTCGGGCTGTTCATGGCTGAACCGGACGTGCTGCCGACGGAGTGGTACGCCCGCGCCCAGGGCCTGGACGACGCGGGGCGGGCGAGGGTGGTCTGCGACTACATCGCCGGCATGACCGACCGCTTCGCCATCGAGGAGCACCGCAAGCTATTTCAGCTCGACCTCTGGAGTCTGCGGTGATTCACTCGGGCTGACGCAGACCGCAAAGGTCTTCGTTCTGGTGGTGATGGGGCTTTTGTAGACTGACGGGACGCGCTTGCGATTCGTTTCGCAGGGGCCTCCGTCTCCCTGGAGCATATCCGCCATGTCCGACTATGAACGCGGCCCCTACACGCCCCCCGCCGAGGCGCCCCTGGCCTTTGATCCCCGCCGGCCGGTGCGCGGCTCGGGACCCGTGCCGGTGACCCTGATCATCAGCGGCCTGGTGCTCGTCGGCCTGGTCGCCGCGGTGGTGTTCGTCTATCGGGGCGGCATTCGCGGTCCCGGCGCGGCGCCCGAGCCGGTGGGCGCCCCGCTGACCGACATCAAGGCGCCCGCGCCGGCGGACAACGCCAGTCCCGACGCCGCCAACGGCCTGGTGATCACCAAGAGCGAGTCCGGCAACGCCACGCCGGTGTTCACCGCGCCCCCGGAGCAGCCGCAGGACCGTTCGGCCCCGGTGGCGGCAGCGCCGGCCGCGGCGCCAACCGGTCCCGCCCCGGTCACCGTGCTGAGGCCGACTGCGCCGGATACCGGCGCGGACGCCGCGCCGCCGCCGCAGCCGGTGCGCGTGGCCAGCGCGTCGCCGGCGCCGAAGCCGGTCAGGACCGCCGTCGCCGGGGCGGCGTCAGAAAGCCCAGGCGCCAAGGCCGCGCAGCCAAAGGCCGGCTGGGTGCAGATCGGCGCCTTCTCGTCCAGCGCGCTCGCCGAGCAGGGCTGGAACGACGTCGCGCGGCTCCGGCCGGCCAAGATGGCTGGCAAGGGCAAGAAGGTCCTGCCCTTGGACAGGGACGGCAAGACGCTCTATCGCACCTTCATCACCGGCTTCGCCTCGCACGATGACGCGGTGAGCTTCTGCACGGACCTGGTCAGGTTGAAGCAGCACTGCATCGTCAAATGAGCCCACTCGCCGCCATCTTCGGCTGTTCGGGCCCGACGCTCAGCGAGCGCGAGGCGTCGTTCTTCCGGGATGTGCGGCCGTGGGGGTTCATCCTGTTCCGGCGCAATGTGGACAGCCCCGGGCAGGTCCGCGCGCTTGTGGAGGCTCTGCGCGCCACGATCGGCGTCGAAAACGCGCCAGTGCTGATCGACCAGGAGGGCGGGCGGGTGCAGCGCCTAGGCCCGCCGCACTGGCGCCGCTACCCGCCCGGCCGCGCATATGGCGCAGCCGGCAGCGATCTCCTGGCCCGCCGGGAGCTGGTGCGGCTGGGCGCGCGCCTGCTGGCTCATGACCTGGCGGCGCTCGGGATCAACGTCGACTGCCTGCCCGTGCTGGACGTGCCCCAGGCCGGCGCCCACGACATCATCGGCGATCGCGCCTACGGCGAGACGGCGGGCGAGGTGGCGCTGCTCGGCCGCGCCGCCGCCGAGGGCCTGCTGGCCGGCGGCGTCCTGCCGGTCAT
This sequence comes from Caulobacterales bacterium, assembly GCA_044445825.1. Classification (GTDB taxonomy): domain Bacteria; phylum Pseudomonadota; class Alphaproteobacteria; order Caulobacterales; family Caulobacteraceae; genus Acaudatibacter. The sequence continues at coordinate 5,564 of JBIOEG010000033.1, read as the reverse complement.
CAAGCACATCCCCGGCCACGGACGCGCCCACGCCGACAGCCACGAGCGCCTGCCGGTGGTGGACGCGCCGCTGGACGAACTGGCGGCATGCGATTTCGCCCCGTTCCGGGTGAACTCCGACATGCCCATGGCGATGACCGCCCACGTGGTCTACGCCGCACTCGACGCCGCTGCGCCGGCCACCACCTCGAGACGGGTGATCCGAGGGGTGATCCGAGGCGACATCGGCTTCGACGGGCTGCTGATGAGCGATGACCTGTCGATGAAGGCGCTGCAGGGCGACTTCGCCGCGCGGGCGAGGGCGTCACTCGCCGCCGGCTGTGACGTGGTCCTGCACTGCAACGGCGACATGGGCGAGATGACCAAGGTCGCGGCCGGCGCAAAGTCCTTGGCGGGCGCGTCGCTCCGCCGGGCGACGGCCGCGCTGGGCCGCCTCGCCAAGGCGCCCGAACCTCTCGACGTGGACGCCGCGCGCGCCCGCTTCGACGCCGCCTTCCAGGGGCGCTGGGCGGCATGAGCGAGGACTTCCAGCCAGACCTGGACTTCGACGCGGCCAGCCACGCGGTGGAGACCGGCGAGGCGCTGATCCTCGACCTCGACGGCTACGAAGGCCCGCTGCATGTGCTGCTGGCCCTGGCGCGCAGCCAGAAGGTCGACCTGATGAAGCTGTCGGTGACGCAGCTGGCCGAACAGTACCTGGCCTTCGTGCGCGACGCCCGGCGCAAGCGTTTCGCCCTGGCGGCCGACTACCTCGTCATGGCGGCCTGGCTGGCCTACCTCAAGTCGCGCCTGATGCTGCCCAAGGCCGAGCAGGCGCCGGCCGACGAGCCGCCGGCCGAGCAGGTGGCCGCTCACCTGGCTTTCCGCCTGGCCAAGCTCGACGCCATGCGCAAGTCGGCGGAGGCGCTGCTGGGGGGTCCGGTGTTGCACCGCGACGTCTTCGTCCGCGGCGATCCGCAGGCCGTGAAGATCGTGCCGGCGGGCCACGTCGCCGGCGATCTCTATGAGCTGATGGACGCCTACGTCAGCCAGCGCAAGCGCGAGACCACGCGGCGCTACAGGCCAGCGCCTTCCCCGGCCTATGCGCTGGAGGACGCTCGCGATCGCCTGCTTTCCCTGCTCCCGGAGCTGGACCGCTGGACCCCGCTGACCGGGGTCGCGCCGATGGCGGGCGCGGCCGGTCCCTCGCGGGCGTCGTTCCTGGCGTCGACCCTCGCCGCCACGCTGGAGTTCGTCCGCGAGGGCGACCTCGAGGCGCGCCAGCTGGAGCATTTCGCCGAAATCTACCTGCGCACGCGCAAGGCCGCATGACCGACCACACATCCATCGAACGGATGCTCGAAGCGCTGCTGTTCGCGGCGGCCGAACCCTTGAGCGAAGGCGACCTGGCGCGGCGCCTGCCGGAGGGCGCCGACGTGGCCGGCGGCCTCGCGGCCCTGCAGGCGCGGTTCGCCGGCGCCGGGGTGATTCTCGCCGAGGTGGCCGGCCGCTGGCGGTTTCAGACGGCGGAGGATCTGGCCTTTCTGATGACCGGGGAGCGGCAGGAGCCGCGCAGGCTCTCCCGCGCCGCCCAGGAGACCCTGGCGATCGTCGCCTACCATCAGCCGGTGACCCGGGCGGAGATCGAGGCCGTGCGCGGCGTGCAGGCCTCGCGCGGCACCCTCGACGTGCTGCTGGAGATGGGCATGGTGCGGCTGCGCGGACGGCGACGCACGCCCGGCCGGCCGGTGACCTACGGCACCACGGACGGATTCCTCGAGCATTTCGGCCTGGCCAGCCTCGGCGATCTGCCCGGCGCGGCGGAGATGAAGGCCGCCGGCCTGCTGGACCTGGATCTGCCGCCGGACTTCAGCGTCCCCGATCCGGCCGCCGCCGTTGCGACGGTCGAGGACGCTCTGGAAGACGAAGCCGCCCACGAGTTCCACACGGACTATCTGGAGGACGCCCCCGACGGCGGCGCCTGAGGCGCGGGCTCGGACCCTTCGGAATAGAACCCGCCAGCGCCGCGACAAGCCTTTCGTTGGCGTCGTGCGCGGCGCGGTCCTATATTGCGGGCGAGACGGAACACCGGCGGCCCGAACGTGCTAGGGCGGGTCGACCACGGTACGGAGAACAGACATGGGCTCACTCAGCCCGATCCACTGGCTGATCATCGCGGCGGTGTTGCTGGTGGTCTTCGCGCGTCCGGGCAAGCTGTCCGGATTCATGGGGGACGCGGCCAAGGGCATTCGCGCCTTCCGCGACGGTCTGAAGAACGACGAAGAGAAGGCCGCCGCCGCCGCCCCGCCCGCGACCCCGGCCCAGCCTCTGCCGCGCGCGGAAGTCGAGAAAGACCCGATCGTCCGCTAACCTCCAAGACCGCCGGCGTCCGCCCGGGCGGCCGGCGCCCGGGACCCACGCTGTAACGCGAGGCGCGCATGTTTCCTGAAGGCCGGCTCCTCGATTTTCTCATCGTCGGCGCGGTGGCGCTCATCGTGGTCGGCCCCAAGGACCTGCCGATCCTGATGCGCAAGGTCGGCCAGTTCCTGGCCCGCATGCGCGGCATGGCCGCCGAGTTCCGCGCCAGCTTCGACGAACTGGCCCGCCAGTCGGAACTCGACGAACTTCGCAAGGAGGTCGAGGCCCTGCGCAACGCCCGGCCGCTGGACGCCGTGGCCGAGCACGCCGACCCGGACAAGGTGCTGGCCGACATTCACGCCGGCCTCGCCGAGACCGGCGCCCAGCTGCATCCCGCGGGCGCCTATCAGCCTTCCGCGGCCGACCCGCCGCCGGCCCAGACCGCGCCGCCCGTCGCCGCGCCTGAACCGCCGACGGCGGCCAAGCCCAAGCGCGTGCGCAAGGCCGCCGCCAAGCCTGCTGAGTCCGTCCCGACCGCGCGCAAGACCCGCGCCAGGTCCAAGAACGCCGGGGCCGCGTCGTGAGCGCGGTGGACGACGACACGGAGATCGAAGCCTCCCGCGCGCCCCTGCTGGATCACCTAGTGGAGCTGCGCCGGCGCCTGATCATCTGCGCCGCCGCGCTCACCGTGGGCTTCCTCGTCTGCTTCTACTTCGCCCAGCAGATCTACATCGTGCTTCTCCACCCCTTCGAGGTGGGCGCGCGCCTGCTCGCCGCCCAGAAGGCCGCCGGCGGGCACAAGGGCTCCTTCGACCTGCTCCTGTCGCTTCTCGGCCAGAACGGCGCCTCGGCAGGAACGCCGCAGCACCTCAATCTGGTGTTCACGGCGCCGCTGGAATTCTTCTTCACCAAGGTCAAGCTGGCCGGCTTCGGCGCCGTGGTGGTGACCTTTCCCGTCTTGGCATGGCAGCTCTACCGCTTCGTCGCGCCCGGCCTCTACAAGCGCGAGCGCCGGGCCTTCCTGCCGTTCCTGATCGCCTCGCCGGTGCTGTTCTGCATGGGTGGCGCGCTGGTCTACTTCATTATGCTGCCGTTCGTGCTGTGGTTCTCCCTGAACCAGCAGATCGTCGGCGCGGGCGCGGTGTCGGTGTCGCTGCTGCCCAAGGTCAGCGACTACCTCAGCCTGGTGACCACGCTGCTGCTGGCCTTCGGGCTGTGCTTCCAACTGCCGGTGATCCTCAGCCTGATGGGCATCGCCGGACTGGTGAACGCCAAGATGCTGGCGTCGGGGCGACGCTACGCCATTGTCGGCGTCTTCGTGGTGGCCGCCATCGTCACCCCGCCGGACCCGGTGAGCATGATCTCCTTGGCCCTGCCGATCTGCCTGCTCTACGAGGTGTCGATCTGGTGCGTGAAGCTGATCCAGCTGAACCGCGAGCGCGAGGACGCGGCCGCCGCATAGGGCCGCGAAGCGCGAAGGTTCACCACGGAGGTCACGGAGGTCCACCGAGGTCACGGAGCAGCCAGGCTCGCTTCGGTCCGATCCACCACTCACTCCGTGATCTCTGTGCTTCTCCGTGACCTCCGTGGTGAACCCTGTTCCACCTCTGTCAGACCCCCCTTCGGGGCTACCTTTTCCTGCAAGGGGCGATGGAACCGAAATCGTGATGTTGGCGCCCCCGCCGACGCGCCTTAAGGGGAGGCCTTTCCGACTTCCCGGCGCCCCATGCACGACATCCGAGCCATTCGCGAGACTCCCGACGCCTATGACCGCGCCTGGGCCTCCCGGGGCCTGTCGCCGCAGACGCCGGCTATCCTCGCCCTGGACGAGCGCCTGCGGGCCTCCCAGACGGCGCTGCAGGCCGCCCAGAACCGGCGCAACGAAGCCTCCAAGCTGATCGGTTTGGCCAAGGCGAAGAAGGACGAGGCTGTAGCCCAGGGCCTGATGGCCGAGGTGGAGGCGCTGAAGGGAACCCTCGCGGCCGAAACCACCAACGTAGATCAGGCCACTGCCGAATTGACCGAAATCCTCGCCGGCCTGCCCAATCTGCCCATGCCGGAGGTGCCGGCGGGCGAGGACGAACACTCCAACGTCGAAGTCCGACGCTGGGGCGAGCCGTTCAAACTCGACGCCGCCAAGGACCACGTCGACCTCGGCGCTGCCCTGGGGATGATGGATTTCGAGACGGCCGCGCGCATGTCCGGCGCGCGGTTCGTGGTCCTGAAGGGTCAACTCGCACGGCTGGAACGCGCGATCGGCCAGTTCATGCTCGACCTGCAGACCCGGGAGAACGGCTACACCGAGGTCTCGCCACCGATCCTGGTGCGGGAGGAGGCGGCGTTCGGCGCCGGCCAGCTCCCCAAGTTCGCCGAGGATCTCTTCCAGACTACCGACGGGCGCTACCTGATCTCCACTGCCGAGGTTTCGCTCACCAACCTCGTACGTGAGCAGATCACGCCTGAGGAGGAGCTGCCCCTGCGTCTCACCGCGCTGACGCCGTGCTTCCGATCCGAGGCCGGGGCGTCGGGCAAGGACACGCGCGGCATGATCCGCCAGCACCAGTTCTACAAGGTGGAGTTGGTCTCGATCACCACGCCCGAGCAATCGCAGGCCGAGCACGAGCGCATGGTGCAGAACGCCGAGGCGGTGCTGAAGCGGCTGGAGCTGCCCCACCGCACCATCGTCCTGTGCACCGGCGACATGGGCTTCGCGGCGCGCAAGACCTACGATCTGGAGGTCTGGCTGCCGTCGCAGGGCGTCTACCGCGAGATCAGCTCGGTCTCCAACTGCGGCGACTTCCAGGCGCGGCGCATGGACGCGCGGTGCAAGAAGGCCGGAGAAAAGGGCACGCGGTTCGTCCACACCCTCAACGGCTCGGGCCTCGCCGTGGGGCGCACCCTGGTGGCGATCATGGAGAACTATCAGGACGAGCGCGGTCGCATCGCCATCCCACAGGCCCTGCACGGCTACATGCGCGGGGTGACGCACATTGGGCCCGACGAATGAGCAGCGTTGGCGCCCCACTCCCTCCCCTTCATGGGGAGAGACAGGCTGCGAAGCAGCCAGGGTGGGGGAGTCTGCTGAGTCCCACAGACCGGGCTGATCTCTCACATCCCCACCCGGGGGGGGCAGTAGGCGCGGCGGGCCACCCCCCGGGGGGGGGGGGCAATTTTTGAGCCAGCAGGGGTACCACCACCGCCGGGAGAACCCCCACGGCCCGGGGGGG
>JBIOEG010000032.1:0-47113 GCA_044445825.1 Caulobacterales bacterium | reverse complement strand
GCGGCGGCTGGAGAAGCTGGCGCCGGGGCCGACGGCTGGGCCGCTGGCGTTGGGGCGGCGGCGTTGGCAGGCGCGGGCGGCGTTTGCGCGATGGCCTGCGAGGCTGCGCCTGCAAGCGCGATGAGACTGACGAGCGCAGGGCGCATGGCGTCTTCTTCCCTTCCGGCGGGACGCCAGGCGGGGCGTCCCAGTAGTCCCTTCAAAGCCTTCTAGCGAGGCATTGGCCGCCCGTCCAAGCTGCTAAACGACTTCGACCGCCTGCTCGGCCAGAATGGTCAGTCCCGCGGGCGTTACGTCGGCGAAACCGCCGAATACCTCGTACACCTGGGTCGCGCCGTCGTTGTAGACCTTCACGCGGCCCTGCTTGAGCGTGGTCATGAACGGGGCGTGGCCCGCCAGCACGCCGAAGTCACCCTCCGACCCTGGCGCATCCACCTGGTCGACGTCGCCCGCGTAGAGTTCGCGTTCCGGGCAGACCAGGGAGAAGTGCAGCTTGTCCGACATCAGTGGGATTTCTCTTTCACGGCGATGACGCCAACGTAGAACATCTTGTGCCCCGTCGGGGCGCCGTCCACCGCATACGTGACGGCTAGGGCTTCCGCAACGGAGGTTCCAGCGGCCTGACGAAACGGCGGTGAGACCATGTAGGCCCTAGTCTTGAGCCATCCGTCCTTCGTCGATGCATCCTGCATGAAGACCTTCGGCGAACTATACCGGTCGGAGACGACCCGCTCGAGCACCGGCAAGAATGCCGGTCCACCGGTATGATCGGTGACTACGTCGCAGCCGTCGGGTCGTAGCTGAAGAACGACGTAGTCGTCGTCCGAGTCGTAGCGCCAGTCCGCTAAGTCCGTCGTCATACGGTACTTTTCCCTCTCGGCCGCCGTGAGCTCGCGGCCGCCTCTAGGCACGCTGCTCGGATCGAAAAGGCCTTGCTGCATCGTGGGCATACAGACGTCCGCCACGAGCCGAGCGGTGAGTTCCGCTGTTGACTCCGCGGCTGCGGAGCCAAAGCAAAAGCACGCAATACAGACGCCGCAGAAGGCTGATCGCAAGCGTGCTACGCCTCCGCCGCCATCTGCTCGGCCTTGGCCACCGCGTCGTCGATGGTGCCGACCATGCGGAAGGCGGTCTCCGGCAGGTGGTCGTAGTCGCCGTCGCATACGGCCTTGAACGAGCGGATGGTGTCGGCCAGCGGCACGAAGATGCCGGGCAGGTTCGTGAACGCCTCGGCCACGTGCATGGGCTGGGAGAGGAACTGGGTGATCTTGCGCGCCCGGGCGACGATCAGCTTGTCGTCCTCGCTGAGCTCATCCATGCCGAGGATGGCGATGATGTCCTTCAGCGCCTTGTACTGTTGCAGGATCTCCTGCACCCGCCTGGCCACGGTGTAGTGCTCCTCGCCGATGACCAGCGGATCGAGGATGCGCGAGGTGGAATCCAGCGGGTCGACCGCCGGGAAGATGCCCAGGGCGAACACGTCGCGCGACAGGATGGTGGTCGCATCGAGGTGCGAATAGGCCGTGGCCGGCGCCGGGTCGGTGAGGTCGTCGGCGGGCACGAAAATCGCCTGCACCGAGGTGATCGAGCCCTTGTTGGTGGAGGTGATCCGCTCCTGCAGATTGCCCATCTCCGTGGCCAGCGTCGGCTGATAGCCCACCGCCGAGGGGATGCGGCCGAGCAGCGCCGACATTTCCGAGCCCGCCTGGGTGAAGCGGAAGATATTGTCGATGAAGAGCAGCACGTCCTTGCCCTCTTCGTCGCGGAAGTACTCGGCCTGGGTGAGGCCGGTGAGCGCCACGCGCGCGCGGGCGCCCGGCGGCTCGTTCATCTGGCCGTAGACCAGGGCGCAGCGTGAGCCTTCGGTCGATCCGCCGTGCTCGCGCGGATCGACGTTCACCTTGGACTCGATCATCTCATAGTACATGTCGTTGCCTTCGCGGCTGCGCTCGCCGACGCCCGCGAGCACCGAATAGCCGCCGTAGTTCAAGGCGATGTTGTTGATCAGCTCCTGCATGGTCACCGTCTTGCCGACGCCCGCGCCGCCGATCAGGCCGATCTTGCCGCCCTTGGTGTAGGGGCACAGCAGGTCGATCACCTTCATGCCGGTGACCAGGATCTCGGTGGAGGTGGTCTGGTCGGCGAAGGAGGGCGCGTCGCGGTGGATGGAGGAGCGCTTGTTGTGCGGGATCGGACCCGCCTCGTCCACCGGTTCGCCGATGACGTTCATGATCCGGCCGAGGGTGCCTGGGCCTACCGGCACCGTGATCGGGCCGCCGGTGTCCACCACCGGCTGGCCGCGGGTGAGGCCCTCGGTGGCGTCCATGGCGATGGTCCGCACGGTGTTCTCGCCAAGGTGCTGGGCGACTTCCAGCACCAGCCGCACGGCCTCGCCGGTGCGCTGGTCGTGGTTCACGGTCTCCAGCGCCGACAGGATGGGCGGCAGGTGGCCCACGAACTCCACGTCCACCACGGCGCCGATGACCTGGGTGACGCGACCCGTGGCGACGGCCTGTGGCAAGGCCTCGGCGGGCGCGGCGGACTTGGCGGCGAGGGTCTTCTTGGCGGCGGGCTTCTTGGCGGCGGTGGTGGCCATTGCGGACTCGTCTTTCGTCTAAAGCGCCTCGGCGCCGGAGATGATCTCGATCAGCTCCTTGGTGATCTGCGCCTGGCGGGTTCGGTTCATGATCAGGGTGAGGCCGGCGATCATGTCGCCGGCGTTGCGGGTGGCGTTGTCCATGGCCGCCATCTGGGCGGCGTAGAAGCCTGCGTCATTCTCCAGCATGGCGGAGAAGATCTGCACGGTGATGTTGCGCGGCAGCAGGGTGGCGAGGATGGACTCCTCGTCCGGCTCGTATTCGTAGACCGCGCCCTTCAGGTCGATCCCCGCCTGCGCGGGACCGGACGTCGCGTCGGCGATCTGGGCCGGGACGAGCTGCTGGCGGGTCGGGACCTGGCTCACTACCGAACGGAAGCGGCTGTAGAACAGGGAGACCACGTCGGTCTCGCCGGCCTCGAAGCGCTCCAGGATGATGTCGGCGGCCTCCTGGGCGCGGGCGAGCGCCGGCCGGGCGCCGGCTTCCAAAGCACCGATGGACCTGTCGCCATAGAGCCGCTGCAGCTGGGTGCGCGCCTTGCGCCCGATGGTCAGCAGCGAGACCTGCCGTCCGTCGTTCACCGCGGCCGCCATATAGTCGCGGGCCGCGCGCACGATGGCCGAATTGAAGCCGCCGGCCAGGCCGCGGTCGGCCGTGGCCACGACCACGAGCTCCCGGCCGCGGCTGCCCGTGCCGGCGAGCAGACGGGGCGCGCCTGGACCGCTCACCGCGCCCGCGAGATTGGCGATCACCGCGGCCATGCGCGCGGCGTACGGGCGAGCGTTCTGCGCCGCGTCCTGGGTGCGGCGAAGTTTGGCCGCCGCGACCATCTGCAGAGCCTTGGTGATCTTCTGCGTGGCTTGCACGCTCTTGATCCGGGTCCGCATGTCCTTGACGTTGGCCATGCCGTCAGGGGCTCCTAGGCGAAGGTGGCGGCGAAGGCGTCGAGCGCGGCCTTGAGCTTGGCCTCCAGCTCGTCGTTCAGCGTCTTCTGGGTGCGGATCGCGTCGAGCAGGTCGGCGTGCTGGGTGCGCAGCCGGCTCAGCAGTTCGGCCTCGAACCGGCCGATGTCGCTCATGGCGATGGGATCCAGATAGCCGCGCGTGCCCGCATAGAGCACGCAGACCTGCTCCTCCACCTGCTGCGGCGAATACTGCGGCTGTTTCAGCAGTTCGGTCAGCCGCGCGCCACGGGCCAGCAGCCGCTGGGTCGCGACGTCCAGGTCCGAGCCGAACTTGGCGAAGGCGGCCATCTCCCGGTACTGCGCCAGCTCGCTCTTCAGCGAGCCGGAGGCCTGCTTCATCGCGCGGATCTGGGCGTTGCCGCCCACACGCGACACCGAGGTGCCGACGCTCATGGCCGGACGAATGCCCTGGAAGAACAGGTCCGTCTCCAGGAATACCTGGCCGTCGGTGATGGAGATCACATTGGTCGGGATGTAGGCCGAGATGTCGTTGGCCTGGGTCTCGATGATCGGCAGCGCCGTCAGCGAGCCGGAGCCGAAGTTCTCGTTGAGCTTGGCGGCGCGTTCGAGCAGGCGCGAGTGCAGGTAGAAGACGTCGCCGGGATAGGCCTCGCGTCCCGGCGGCCGGCGCAGCAGCAGGCTCATCTGGCGGTAGGAGACCGCCTGCTTGGACAGATCGTCATAGATGATCAGCGCGTGCATCCCGTTGTCGCGGAACCACTCGCCCATGGCGCAGCCGGAGAACGGCGACAGGAACTGCAGAGGCGCGGGCTCGGAGGCCGTGGCGCTGACCACGATCGTGTAGTCGAGCGCGCCGCGGTCCTCGAGGGTCTTGACGATCTGGGCGACGGTGGAGCGCTTCTGGCCGATGGCCACGTAGATGCAATAGAGCTTGGTCGTCTCGTCGCCGGAGGCGTTGACCTGCTTCTGGTTGAGGATGGTGTCGATGGCGACCGCCGTCTTGCCCGTCTGGCGGTCGCCGATGATCAGTTCGCGCTGGCCTCGGCCGATGGCGGTCAGCGAGTCGATGCACTTCAGCCCGGTGTACATGGGCTCGTGCACCCCCTTGCGCGGGATGATGCCCGGCGCCTTGACGTCGACCACGCGGCGCTCCGCGACATTGGTCAGCGGACCCTTGCCGTCGATGGGTTCGCCGAGCGGATTGACCACCCGGCCCAGCAGGCCCTTGCCCACCGGCACGTCCACGATCTCGCCCAGGCGGCGGACCTCGTCGCCCTCGCTGATCGCCCGGTCCTCGCCAAAGATCACGATGCCGACGTTGTCGCGCTCCAGGTTGAGCGCCATGCCCTTCACCCCGGCGGAGGGGAATTCCACCATCTCGCCGGCCTGGACGTTGTCGAGGCCGAACACCCGGGCGATGCCGTCGCCGACGCTCAGCACCTGGCCGACGTCGGATACGTCGGCTTCCTCGCCGAAGTTGGCGATCTGGGTCTTCAGGATGGCCGAGATCTCGGCGGCGCGGATGTCCATGGGTGTGCTTACGCTCTCTTCAGGGCGAACTTCAGGGAATCGAGCCTCGACTTGAGCGAGGCGTCATAAAGTCGCGAACCGACCCGCACCTTGACCCCGCCGAGAATGGCGGGATCGACGCGGGTTTCGATCTCCGGGTCCTTGCCCAGAGCCAGGCGCAGGGCCGCGGCCATGGCGGACGCCTGGGCGGCGGTGAGCGGCATGGCCGTGATCACCTCGGCGGAGATGGCGCCGCGCGCTTCGGCGGCGAGGCGTTCGAACGAGGTGATCACCGCTCGCAGGGCGGCGGCGCGCTGGTTCGCGCACAGCAGTCCGAGGAACTTGCGCGTGGTGGCCGAGAGCATCGCCGCGGCGGCGACCGCGGCCAGGCCCTTGCCCTTGTCCTCGACGCTGAAGGCCGGCGACCCGACAAGGGTGCGCAGGTCGGCGCTGTCAGCCAGCATGGCTTTCAGGCTCTTCAGATCCGCCTCGACCTGGGCCAGCTGACCGGTCTCCGTCGCCAAATCGAACAGGGCCTGCGCGTACCGCGCGCCCACATCCGTCGCCTTGGAGTCGTCAGCCACTCGAGTTCCGTCCGGTGCACTTGCAACGCCGGACTCGGGCTGTCGCCCAAACCGGCCTAAAGGCTTGATTGCGCTTGAGAAAGCACGTGGGTCCGGGGAGCCGTCCTGGCCCCCATCCCCGAAGCCGCGCGCCTGATAGCATGCGAGGTTCGGCGCCGCAACCAAGCGCCAAAGCCTGTCGCAGCGCCGTTTTGGCGCCCTCCGGAGGCATGTCACGCAGCGTCCGACAGCGACCCGCGAAGGTCGTGCGCGCTGCGGCCGCGACCGCAGTCTAGCGCCTTGCGTGAACCACGCTGTTGCACTTGTCGAGTTCGGCGGCGGTTAGGCTGCGAACCTCGCCCTTGTAGTCCGAGATGCGGCCCACCTGCTTCGCCAGCTCCTGGCAGGCCGGCGGGCCGAATGCAGCGTCAGGCGTTCGGCCGGTGACGCAGGAGTCCTTTTCGCAGACCCACACGGACTCGGCCGCGATCAGCTTGATGCGCTTGGCCACCGGGCTTTCGATCGTGGCGGTGACGCCGCCTGCGGCCATGGCCGAGCCGGCGGCGAAAACGACGACGGCGAGCGCCGCGGCGGCGAGGTGGAGCTTCATGAACAGCCTTCCCAGAAGAATCTGAAACAACGTGCGAACACGGCGTTGGTTCCGCGAGCCGTCACATGGGCCAAGGTTCGCACCTATCGATGATCAGTTATCAACGATAACGATATTTGCAATGAAGAATTGCGTTCGCCGAACCAACAGGCGCGCAGCATCTCGTCAGGGAATGACGACGGACTTGCCGATCACCTGGCGGTTCGCGAGGGAGTCGAAAGCCGCGCGCCAGTCGTCCAGCGCGAACGCCCTGTAGACCCTCGGGTGGACCGCGCCCTGTTCCGCCAGAGCCCAGATGGCGGCCTGGTTCTCCCGTCCGAGCTCCGGGAACTGGCGACCGAACTCGCCGGCGCGGACACCCATCACCGAGAAACCCTTGATCAGCGGCAGGTTCACCGAAACGGTCGGAATCCGCCCGGAGGTGAAGCCCACCACCAGCAGCCTGCCGTTGAACGCGATACACCGCACGCTCTCGTCGAAGACATCGCCGCCGACGGGGTCGTAGATGACGTCGGCGCCGCGGCCGCCGGTGATCTCCTTCACCCGCTCGCGAAAGCCGTCCGTGACATTCACCGTGGCGTCCGGAGCGTATTCGGCCGTGATCACCGCCAGCTTCTCGTCGGACGCCGACGCGGCGATCACGCGACAACCGAGGGCCTTGGCAAGGTCGACGCAGGCGAGGCCGACGCCGCCGGCCGCGCCGTGGACCAGCACCCATTCTCCGGGCTGAACCTGCGCGCGCCGCACCAGCGCGACGTAGGCGGTGAGATAGGCGGCGCCGTAGCCGGCGGCCTGGGCGAAGGAGAGATTCTGCGGCTTCGGGCGCAGGCCGGCTGCGAAGGTGAGCGCATATTCCGAGAAGCCGCCGATTCCGGCCCCGCCGGCGACGGCATCCCCCACCGTGAACCGGGTGACGCCTTCGCCGACTTCGGCCACCTCGCCGGATATCTCGAGGCCGGGGATGAACGGAAGCGGCGGCTTGTGCTGATACTCGCCGCGGGTCTGCAGCAGGTCGGGGAAGTTCACCGCCGCGGCGCGCACCTCGACCAGCACCTGGCCGGCGCCCGGCCGGGGCGTCGGAACGTCCTTCAGCACGCAGCCGGCGTAGTCCGGCGCCAAGGCTTCCACCACCAGGGCCCGCATCAGCCGGTCCTTCCCTCCATCACTTCCCGCGCCAGGCCGGCGATCTCGCGGCAGGCCACGTCGGCGGCGGGGACGGCGCCGGTGAAGGCCGTGAAGGCGTGCGCAAGGCTGTCATAGCAGCGGTAGATCACGGGCACGCCAGCGTCGAGCAGGCGCTTGGCGTAGGCCTCGCCCTGGTCCACCAGCGGATCGAACCCCGCCGTGACGACCACCGCCGGCGCCAGTCCCGAAAGATCTGAAGCCTTGATCGGCGAAGCGCGCGGATCCGCCGGATCGTCGCCGGGGCCCAGGTAGTGGCCCATGAACCACTGCATCGTGTCGCGGGACAGGGGAAAGGCCTCGCCGTAGGTGGTCATCGACTGGGTCTCGCTGGCGGCGTCGACGGCGGGGTAGATGAGCAGCTGCAGCGCCGGCTGCGGCTCGCCGCCGCGCTTCATCTCCTGGGCCACGACCGCGGCGAAATTGCCGCCCATGGAGTCGCCGCCAATCGCCACCTTGCCGTCCGGGGCGCCGAACCGCCCAGCGTTGTCGCGCGCCCAGCGGTAAGCGCAGAGCATGTCCTCGAGGCCGGCCGGAAAGCGGTGTTCCGGGGCCAGGCGATAGTCCACCGAGAGCACCGCGCAGCGCGCCGCCCTGGCGAGGATGGTGCAAAATACGTGGCAGGCGCCGAGGTCCCCGATCACCCCGCCGCCAAAGTGGGCGAACACCATGAGCGGCGCGGCGGGATCCTGATCCTGGGGGCGATAGGCGCGAAGGCCGATCATGCCGCCGGGGCCGGGGATGGCCAGGTTTTCGATGCGCACGCCCGGCTCGGGCTTGCCCTCCATCATGCCGGTCAGCGCGGCCGTGCCGACGCGGGCCTCCTGGGGCGTCAAGGTGGAGAGCGGCGGTTGCCCTCGCGTCGCGACGGCGAGGTACTGGAATCGCGGATCGAGGGTCCGGCCGCCCTGATAGACCACCCCGCCGCCGGCAAGCGCGCGCAGGATCGGACGGGGAAGCGACAGGGTGGCGTGGAGCAGGGCCCGCTGGAACGCCAGATCGGCCATGCCTCCGACCTAGTTCTCCAGCCTGGGCAGCGCCGAGACGCCGCCCAGAATCAGGCGCACGCAGAATTCCGTAGCTGCGTCCACGTTGACGGGCTGCCGCTCGAGCATCTTGTCGCCCACCTCCCGCGCGATGGCGATGCAGGCCGTGGCCAGGTAGTCGAGGTCCACCCGCGGGGCCAGTCCGCGCTCCATCACGTCGGCGAAGGCGTCGCGCACCTCCGCGAACACCGCCAGCATCTCCGGCGTGGACCGCGGGTGCGGCAGAGAATCCGTCGGCGTATCGACGCGCCACAGCTCATGCTCGGCGGCGATGAAGTCGTAGTAGGCGCGCACCGCGCCGCGCAGATAGGACTCAAAGTCCGTGGCCTTGAGGTACTGCTCGTGCAGGATCGGACGGAAGCGCCGCGCGCCGTCGTCGCTGAGCGCGGCGAACACCTCCTCCTTGGAGCGGTAGTAATTGTAGAAGGTGCCCGAGGCGAGACCAGTGCGCCGGATGATGTCGCGCACCGTGGCGGTCTCATACCCCAACTCGGCGAACACCTCCCGCGCGGCGGCGAGGATCGATTGGCGGTTGGCAAGCTTGGTCTGCTCGCGCTTGCCGGGAGAAAGATAGGCGACCTGGGACATGGACTCCGAAACTGGGCCGTGCGCGGCCGAGGGCCTGCGGGTGGCTTAAGATCGGATACTCCAGCGGCGAAGTCCACCGACTCGCCAGCCGGACGTTCAAGGCGTCGTGGCGACCCTGAGATCCAGGTTCGGCGAGTCGCACGCGCTGACGCACTGGCTCCACTTCGGGGCGCAGTCGTCAGGCGTCTCGCCGGCGCGGCAGAAGTAGTAGGTCTGGGAGCATGCCATGCGGCACTCGCCACCATCTGCGGGGGTGATGGGGCGCGCGGGCGCGGCCCACGGCGCGGGCGAAAGCGCGGCGGTGGCGGTTGGGGCGTGCGGCGACGGGTTCGAGTTCTTGGTGATGGTCGCCGAGGCGTCGCGCACCGGTCCGCGCAGCTTCACCGGCGCGACCACGGCGATCCGACCGGCGGGAGGCGGAGCGGCGGCCGCGTTGGCGAGGCCGGGCGCTGCAAGCAGCAGGACGAGGAGCAGTCGGCGCATCGGGCGAGCCTGCAGCGCGCGCCCTAAGCACCGGTTAACCACGTCAAACCGTGCGCTTGGCCCGGTCCTGCTCGTTGGCGCCTTTGATCGCCGAGCGCGCCTGCTCCCACTGCTCGTCCGTCCAGTTGCGCAGTGCGTGGAAACTGCCGCCGCCGGCGTTCCAGGCGCCGCCGTCGATGGCGATAGTCTGCCCGTTCACATATTCGGAGCCGGGGTCGAGCAGATAGATCGCCAGGTTGGCCAGCTCCGGCATGCGGCCCACGCGGCCCATGGGGTTGGAAGTGTCGCTCTGTCCGCGCGAGCCGCCGGGGTTGAGCCTCGCCCAGGCGCCCTCGGTCGGGAAAGGCCCCGGCGCGATGGCGTTCAGCCGCAGACCCTTCGGCGCCCATTCGGCGGCCAGCGACTGGGTCATGACGTTCAGGCCTGCCTTGGACATGGCGGAAGGTACGGTGAATGGGCCGCCGCTCCAGATCCAGGTGGTCAGGATGGACACCACCGAGCCCTTCTTGCCTTCGTGAATCCAGCGCTTGCCGCAGTCCAGGGTGACGAAGAAGGAGCCGCGGAACACGATGTTGGCGATGGCGTCGAAACCACGCGGGCTGAGATCCTCCGTGCGGCTGATGAAGTTGCCGGCGGCGTTGTTCACCAGGCCGGTGAGCGCCCCGCCGTCGCTCCAGATGCGGTCGAGCATCTCGCCGATGGCTTCGGGGACCCGGATATCGCAGGGAATGCCCACGACCTTCCCGCCGTGGGCGTCCATCAGTTCCTTGGCTGCCTCGTCGAGCACGCCGCCACGCCGGCCGCAGATATAGACCTCGGCCCCCAGCATCAGGCAGCCCTCGGCCATCACCTTGCCAAGGCCGGTGCCTCCGCCGGTGATCAGGATACGCTGGCCCTTCATCAGGCCGGGTTTGAACATCAGATCATCGGGCGTCATGGCGCGCGTTCCTCCGCTATTGCGCGGAAGTGGGCGGACGTTCCCGTGCGGACGTCAAGCGGGTCTTCGCGCCATCGCCCGGTCGCCCGGGAGATGGCGAAATACGTCAGGCCGGCTGCAGGTTCGCGGCGCGTGCGGCGACGCTCTCCACATAGGCGCGGCGGGCGTCGAAGTCCTTGGCGATGGTGTCGTCGGCGTCCTGCAGGGCCTGAACATCGGTCTGGGCGAACCCGATGATGCCCATGGTCTCATAGCCGTTGCGGATGGTCGTTCCCCAAAGCCCGATGTCCTTCACGATGGGCACGATGCGGGTAAACAGAGACGAGCGGAACATCTCCATGAAGCCGGAATCGTACATGTGCTCGGCGCAGCGGGCGGGATCGAGACCGAGGGTCTTCCACACCTCCACCGCGTCGAAGCGATCGCGCATCAGATAGCAGGCTTCCAGCAGGAACTCCTCGCGCTCGTCCCGCTCCTTCTGGGTCAGTTGCGGATAGAAGTCGCGCAGGGCCAGACGGCCGAAGGCCACGTGCCGGCTCTCGTCCTGCATGACATAGGCGTTCACCGCCGCGGCCAGGGGGTTCTGGGCGTGGTCGCGGATCTGCTGGAACGCCGCCAGCGCCAGGCCCTCGATCACCACCTGCATGCCCAGGTAGGTCATGTCCCAGCGGCTGTCGCGAAGCACCTGGTCGATCAGCTCCTGCAGCGGCGGGGTCATGGGGTAGGCGACGCCGAACTTTTCCAGCAGGCGCTTGTAGCTCTCGACGTGCCGCGCCTCGTCGATCACCTGGGTGGAAGCGTAGAACTTGGAGTCGAGGTCCGGCACCTGGGTGACAATCTTCGCCGCGCAGATCAGAGCGCCCTGCTCGCCCTGCATGAACTGGCTGATCTGCCAGCCCTGGAAATGGCGGCGCACCTTGGCCTTCTCCTTGGCCGACATGCGCTCGTACTCGGCCATGCCGGAGATCGGCAGCATCTCCTCGGGCAGCTGCTCCGGGTTCTCCTCATCCAGTTCCTGAGACCAGTCGATCCGCGTTTCCGCGTTCCACTGCATCTCCACGCCCTTGCGGTAGAGCTCCATCATGGTGGCCCGGCCGTCGGGATAGTCCCAGTTGAAGGTGACGTCGAAATCCTGCGGCACCTTCCAGTGCGAACCTTCGGGCGCGGGAAATGGATAACGGTCGGCGAGCTTGGGCATGGCGGTTCCTGTGGGTTTCCTGCGGCGCGCTCCGTCGTTGGACGTCGACAGTGCGGAGCTTGCCCGACTTTAGAACTCAATCTCCGGCGGAAGGGAAGACGCCCGCGTGCTTCAGACTCCGAAGCGTTCGATCAACGCCATCGCCGCCGCCGGCGCGCGGACCTTGCCCTCGTGGATCACATAGGCGAACACCTCATGCGGGCCCGGCGAGGGCGCGTGCGCGGGGTCGATGGGCGCGAACCCGTCCGGCAAGCTGCCCTGGGCATAGGTCTTCAGGCGATTGGCCCACAGGTCGAGGTCGGCTGGCGGGTAGGCGGTCTCGATGTCGTCCGAGCCCTGCATCAGCCGCGCGTAGACGAAATCGGCGGTGATGTCCGGGATCAGCGGATACTTGGCGTGGTCGGCCAGGCAGATGGCGATTTTGTGCGAGCGGCACATCTCGATGAACGCCGGATCGGCAAAGCTGGGGTGCCGCACCTCCATCACGTGCCTCAGCGGGAGGCCGCCGAGCTCGTCCGGCAACAGGTCGAGGAATCCGCCGAAGTCGGCGGGGTCGAAGCGCTTGAACGGCATGAACTGCCAGAGCACCGGACCGAGCCGGGCGCCGAGTTCCGTGAGGCCCTGGTTCAGGAAGCGGGTGATCGCCTCGCCGCCCTCGGCAAGGACCTTGCGATTGGTGGCGTAGCGCGAGGCCTTCACCGCGAAGACAAAGCCGTCCGGCGTGTCGGCCGCCCACTTGGCGAAGCTCTCCGGCTTCTGCAGGGAGTGGTAGGTGCCGTTGATCTCGATGGTGGTCAGCGCGCGGGATGCGAAGTTCAGCTCGTCCTTCTGGCGCAGGCCGGCGGGGTAGAACACGCCGCGCCACGGCTCGAACGTCCAGCCGCCGACGCCGGCGCGTATGGCGCCGCGCTCGGGCATCAGCGTTGCTCGCTCGGTGACTTTAATCTCATCGGCCTCCTCCTTCCGCGGCCCGCCTCGCTGCCGAAACTATAGCGCAGTCAGCCAATAGCCGTCAGCAGTCCAACCGTAGGTCGAGGTTGCCCACAACCACTTGGCCGCCCCAAACAGCGTTTCGCGCATGTCGGGGATGAAATCACGATTGGCTCGCGCTATGTCATGCCCCGGCGGTTTCGAATCGGGGGCGACGGCTCGGAGCGGGCGACAGCGGTTCGCGCGCCCGAGGCCTTGGAGAACACCGAACGGTGACGAGCGGATTGTGCAGTTGATGAAACGCGCGCTCGTCCTTGTCGGCCTCGCCGCCGCGCTGGCGGCCTGCAACATCAGCGGCCATCGCAAGCCCGACGTGACCCTGCCCACTGCTTTCGAGGCGCCGCGCGGATCAACCGTGCTGCCCACGGCGGCGCTGGACCGCTGGTGGACCATCTTCAATGACGCCCAGCTGAATGGCCTCGAGGACGATGCGCTGCGGCTGAGCCCGGACGCGAAGACCCAGATCGCCCGGCTCCAGGAGGCTCGAGCCTCGGAGTGGAGCCAGATCTTCCAGACCTTGCCCACCGGCAATCTCACCGGCTCGGCGAGCTCGAAGCAAACCAACAACATCGGGGCTCGAAGCAATTCGCTGATCCCCATCGGGGGGAAGAGCGAGAGCGAAACCTTGGCCTTCGATCCGACCTGGGAGCTGGATTTCTATGGTGGCTTGGCCGTGGCGCGCAACGTGGCCAAGAGCGACGCGGCGGCGACCCGGTTCGACGCCGAGGCCGCCCGGGCGAGCCTGGTGGCTAATGTGGCCGACAGCTACTTTCAGGCGGAGGGACTGGCCATCCAGTTGGTGGACGCCAGGGAAAGCGTCCGCATCGAAGAGCAGCTCTATGCGATCGCGACGCGGAAAGCGGAGTTGGGCCTGGGGCCGGCTTCCGACGCCGACCGGATCGCCGGCGACCTCGCCCAGGCAAAGTCCCAGGTGGAAAGTCTCGAGGCGGAGCTGCACGCCGCCCAGCGCCTGTTGCTGATCCTGGTCGGACGCGGCGTCGAGCCCGTGGAGAGCCTGCCCGTGAAGGCTGAAGCGGCCGAACCGCCGCCGGCGCCAGCGGCGGTGCCCGGCGAAATCCTCGTGCGGCGGCCCGACGTTCGCGAGGCCGAGGCGCGCATGCAGAGCGCGGCCGGACGCTCCAAGCTCGCCAAACTCCAGCTGTTCCCCAATCTGATGCTGGAGCCCACGCTCGGCCTCGCGCGCACCGTGGCGCCCGGCGTGGCATTCATCCCGCCCGCGACTCTCGCACCCCAGCAGCAGACGACGGCGACCGACTATTGGTCGATTGGCGTCGGCCTCGTCCAGCCGGTCCTCGACATCCCCCGCCTGCTGGCCGACGCCAAGGCGCAGGACGCGCGGACGGAACAGTCGGTGATCGCCTATGAGCAGTCGGTTCAGAACGCCTATGGCGACGCCGAGAACGCCCTCGTGCGGCTTTCGGCGGACGAGCGGCGACTGGCGATCCTGCGGGACGGGGAGGCGCGGTCTCGCCGGGCCTACGAGGCGGGACGCACGCGCTACGCGGACGGCCTGGATGAACTGACCGCGGCGCTGACCACCGAGCAGGAGTGGCGCAGTGCGCGCTCGGCGCTGACCAGCGAGCGCGTGCAGGCGTTGCGGCGCGCGGTGCAGGTCTATAAGGCGCTTGGCGGCGGCTGGGCCTCCACCACCGTGACAACGGCCCGGGCGCAATGAGGCGAAGCGGCGTGACGACGATGAACCGGGTAATCGCCGCCGCCGCGATTCTCGCGTTGGCGGCGTGCGGCCAGAAGCACGACGCGGAGACCCAGGCCGCGCAGGCGCGCGCCGTGGACGTGGCGCGCGTGGAGATGCGCCCCATCGCCGGCGGCCTCACCGCCTCCGGCTTGCTCACGCCGCGTGAGGAAGTGGCCGTCAGCGCCGATCTCGCGGGCTACCGCGTGACGCGCGTGCTGGTGGAGGAAGGCGCCTGGGTCAGTGCCGGCCAGCCGCTCGCCGAGCTCGACGATTCCCTGCTGCATGCCCAGTGGGTCCAGCAGGTCGCTCTCGCCGCGCAGCAAAGGGAAGTCGCCGACCGCGCCGACGCCGAAGCGTCGCGCGTCAAGGGCCTCGATGGATCGGGAGTGCTCTCGCAGGAGCAGCTGGACGCCAGACGGTTCTCCGCGCGCGGCGCCAGGGCCGCCGCAACGGCCCAGGACGCGGCCGCCAGGGAGATGGCGACACGGCTCGCGCACATGGTCGTGCGAGCGCCGTTCAGCGGCCTGGTGATCGAACGCTCGGTGCGGCCCGGAGACATCTCCGGCGGATCGGCAACCCCCTGGTTTCGCCTTGCCCGGGACGGCCAGATCGAGCTTTGGGCCGACGTCGCCGAGCAGGCCTTCGGGCAGATCCATCCGGGGCTTCCGGCCAAAGTGACCCTGGCCGACGGCGCCGGCGCCGACGGTACGGTTCGGCTGGTCAGCCCGCGCGTCGACTCCACGACGCATCTGGGCCGCGTGCGAATCACCCTGCCGGTGCGGGCAAACATCCGTGCCGGCGGCTTCGCCAACGCCACGTTCATCGACACGACCCGGGCCGTGACGAGCGTGCCCGAGAGCGCGATCCGCTATGACGCCAACGGCGCCTCATTGATGGTGGTGGGGCCGGACAATCGGGTGAGCCAGATCCCGATTCGCACCGGCCAGCGCGGCGGTGGCTTCGTGGAGCTGGTGAGCGGCCCGCCTGCCGGCTCGCGTGTGGTGGCGAAGGCGGCCGCCCAGCTGCTGCCGGGCGACATAGTGCAGCCCGTGGAGGCCGGGTCGGTGGCCGCGCGATGAATGGCGGCGGCCGCCAGCTGCGCATTTCGGCCTGGGCCATCAAGAACCCAGTGCCAGTGGCCGTTCTGTTCATCGCCGTGGTCATCGCCGGGGTGTTTTCCTACTTCACCCTGCCGGTGAAGAACTTCCCCAACGTGGAATTCCCGCTCGTCCAGGTCATTGTGACGCAAAGCGGCGCCGCGCCTTCCGAGATGGAGAGCCAGGTCACCCGGCCGATCGAGGACGCCGTCGCCGGCATCTCCAACGTCGAGGCGATTCAATCCACCGTCACGCAGGGGGTCTCCACCACCTTCGTGCGGTTCCAGATCGGGCAGGACCTGCAGAAAGCCACTGACGACGTGCGCTCGAAAGTGGATCAGGCGCGCGCCCAGCTGCCGAGGGAAATCGACCCGCCGACCGTCGAGCGCGTCAATATCTCAGACCAGCCGATCATCACCTACGCCGTCTCGGCGCCGTCGATGTCCACCAGCGAGCTGTCCTGGTTGATCGACGACACCGTGGCGCGCGACCTGCAAGGCCAGTCGGGCGTGGCCCAGGTCAACCGGGTCGGCGGCGTGGACCGCGAGATCAATGTGGTCATCGACCCCGTGCGCATGGCCGCCCAGGGCGTGACCGCGCCGCAGGTGAATGACGCGATCTTCGCGATGAGCCTGAACTCAGCCGGCGGCCGAGTTCAGGTGGGCGACCGGGAGCAGACCCTGCGCGTCCTCGGCGCGGCGACCACCGTTGACCAGGTGCGCAACCTGGTGCTGCCGGCCACCAATCATTTCGTGCGCCTTTCCGACGTCGCCGACGTCGGCGACGGGTCCGCGGAGGTTCGCCAGGACGCGCGCTATGACGGCCGGCCGGTGGTGGGCTTCATGGTCTCCAAGACCAAGGAATCCAGCGACGTCGCCACGGAGGACGGGGTGGACGCCGCGCTGGCCAGGATCCAGCAGGCGCACCCCGGGGTCACCGTCCGCAAGATCTTCTCCGCGGTGGACCAGACCCGCGCCAGCTTTCGCGCCACCCTGGAGACCATGTTGGAGGGCATGGCGCTCGCCAGCTTCGTGGTCTGGCTGTTCCTTCGCGACTGGCGCGCCACCTTGATCACCGCGCTGGCCATGCCGGTCTCGCTGATCCCGACCTTCGCGGTGATGGCCCTGGTGGGATTCAGCCTCGACACCGTCAGCCTGCTGGCCCTGACCCTGGTGATCGGCATCCTGGTGGATGACGCGATCGTCGAGATCGAGAACATCGAGAAGCGCGTGCACGTCGGCGTGCGACCTTACACCGCCGCGATGGAGGGCGCCGACCAGATCGGCCTGGCGGTCGTTGCGACCACCTTCACCCTCGTGGTGGTGTTCACGCCGGTGTCGTTCATGCCGGGCATCTCCGGTCAGTTCTTCAAGGAATTCGGACTGACCATCTCGGTGGCCGTACTGTTCTCGCTGGCCGTCGCCCGCCTGGTGACGCCGCTGCTCGCGGCGTACTTCCTCAGGGCAAAACCCGGAAAGCCGCGCGCGCCGCTGCCGAAGGTCTACACCTCCACCCTGACCTGGGCCCTCGACCACCGGCTCGCCGCCCTGGGGATTGGCACGGTGGTGTTTCTCGCTTCCGTGGCGCTGATCTTCTTCATTCCCGTGGGCCTGCAGCCGGAAGGCAATCCGAACTTCTATCAGGTCAACGTGGAGGCGCCGCCTGGCTCGACCCTGGCGGATGTGCAGCGCGTGGTGGCCCAGCTCACCGACTTCCTCGACCGCCAGCCCGAAACCGATCATGTGTTTTCCGCCATCGGCTCCGGAAGCGGCGGTGGCGGCGGCTTCGGTCCCGGCAGTTCCGCCGGCATCACCGGCGCCCAGGTCACCGCGGTGCTGAAGGACAAGCGGGCGGCCAAGGTGCCGCAGATTCGCGAGCGGATCCGCGCCGAGCTGCGCAAGATCCCCGACGCACGCCTCAGTTTCGAGGGCTCCGGCTTCGGCGGCGCCACCGCGCAGGTGATCCTGACCAGCAATACCGGCCAGGGCCTCGACGCCGCGGCCCTCGAGCTGCAGCGGGAGATGCGCGGCATGCGCACTCTGGCTGACCCGCGCCCGTCCAGCTCGCCGGCGGGCCCGGAGCTGATCATCCAGCCGCGGCCCGACGACGCCGCACGCCTGGGGGTCAGCAGCCAGACCATCGCCAACGTCGCCCGGGTGGCCACCGTGGGCGACATAGACGCCAATGTTCCCAAGATGGACGTGGGCGAGCGACGTCTGCCGATCCGCGTTCGCCTGCCGCTGAACGCCCGAAGCGATCTGCCCACCATCAAGGCGCTTCGCGTTCCGACCCTGGGCGGCGGGTCCACGACCCTCGACAGCGTCGCCGACGTCTATTTCCAGGCGGGGCCGGCGGAGATCGACCGGCTCAACCGCAAGCGCCAGATCACCACCCTGGCCGACCTGGCCGGGGGCGCCCAGCTCGGCAACGCCTATCGCGAGCTCGACAAGCTGCAGATCATGCACAACCTGCCGCCCGGCGTCGTGAATGAGAAGGGCTTCGGCAATCAACAGGCCCTCGGCCAGCTTCTGGGCGGCTTCGTCGTCGCCATCGTGACCGGCGTGGGCTTGGTGTACGGCGTGCTGGTGCTGCTGTTCGGCAGCTTCTTCAAGCCGGGCACCATCCTGTCCGCCCTGCCCACGGCGGTGGGAGGCGCCTTCCTGGCCCTGTTGGTGTCTGGCGCAGCCCTGTCGATCCCCTCGTTGATCGGATTCCTGATGCTGATGGGACTGGCGGCCAAGAACTCCATCCTGCTCGTGGAGTACGCCATCGAGCGCGAGCGCGAGGGCCATTCCCAGCGGGCGGCGCTGCTGGAGGCCTGCCGGGAGCGGGCGCGCCCGATCGTCATGACCACCGTGGCCATGGCCGCCGGCATGCTTCCCACCGCCCTCGCCCTGGGCAAGGGTTCGGAGTTCCGCCAGCCCATGGCCATAGCGGTGATCGGCGGACTGATGACCTCCACCATCCTGTCGCTGGTGCTGGTGCCCGTGGTCTATGAGTTCGTCGACGATTTCGAGAGCTGGCTGAAGCCGCGCCTGGCCAGGATGATCACACCCAAGGAAGCGCCGTTGCAGCCCGTGCCCCAGGATCGGCTCTGACCGCGCGACTCAGATCTCGGTCTTGGTGATCCGGCCCTTCACCGGTCGGCGATCCGCCGGGCCGGAGAATTCCGTCTCCAGATAGGCGGCCTTCGCGGTCTCCAGCCTCTCAGGTCCGCCCTTCAGGCCGCGTCTCGGCCCGCCCGCGATCACCTGCGCGGCGAAGGCCGCCGCAGGCTTCGCGCCATCGCCGATGGGCGGGGCGGCCGCGCGCCGCTCGGAGCGAGCGGGCAAGGGTACGGGCGCCGGAAGGCCGCCAGCGGTGGAAGCAGGCGCTGCGGCGTCGGGTTGGTCCGCGGCCCGGCGTCCGTAGGGGCGGGTGCGGTTCGCCCGGCGGACAGGCTGGATGGGTTCGGTCATGGCACGTCACTGAGTTCGCCGCCTTGGGTAGCGTGGCGTTGGTTAAGAACCGGCGCCTCGCCCGTCCGACGACAGCCACTCGCGCAGGCGCCGCAGGAATGGCAGCGCAGCGTCGAACTCCTCCGCCGGGAAGGCCGCGCGCATCGCCGCAAGCTGGGGACGGGACGCGATCAAACCCTCCTGGAAGGCGCGGATGCCCGCCGCCGTGATCGCCACCTGCTTGCGCCGCGCATCGTCCGGATCGGCCGTCACGTTGGCCAGACCCTGGGCGGTCAGCCGCTGCAAGGTGTTGGTCATTGCGCCCTTGGTCACCAGGGCCGCGCGCGCCAGGGACTGAGGGTGCTCGTCGCCGCCCGTCCGCGCCAGGTGGGCCAGCACAGCGAACTGCGCGGCAGAGAGGCCGGCGGGCAGGACCCGCCCCAGCCGGTTGTCGGCCAACTGGGCGATAGCGGCGATCTGCGTCAACACCGTCACGTCCGCCCGCTCCCGCGCCTCGGTCATGGGTGGCGGTCCAGATAGTTTATCATTGAACTATCTTATAGTTTGATATTGAACTAATCAACGTGCGCCTTCGATCTCCTCCAGGCCACGGCGGGCGAGGGCGTCGGCGCGCTCGTTCATTTCATGGCCGGCGTGGCCCTTGACCCATCGCCAATCGACCTCGTGGCGCTGGCGAGCCTCGTCGAGCCGCCGCCACAGGTCCTCGTTCTTCACCGCACCCTTGCTCATGGTGCGCCAGCCGCGCGCCTTCCACAGCCCCAGCCACTCGGTGATCCCCTGCTTCACGTACCGGCTGTCCGTGTGCAGCTCGACGTGGCAGGGCCGCTTGAGCGCCAGCAGCGCCTCTATGGCCGCGGTGAGCTCCATGCGGTTGTTCGTGGTGTCCGCCTCTCCGCCCCAGATCTCCCGCTCGTGCTCGCCGGACAGCAGCACGGCGCCCCAGCCGCCGGGTCCCGGATTCCCCCGGCACGCGCCGTCGGTGTAGATCACCACCTTCGGCGTCACGGATCGGCTCCGAACAGGGTAAGCCCGCCGGGCATGTCCGCCGCCGCCCGGTGCACCGCGAGCTTTCGCTCGTATTCCAGGGGATCCTTCGGCCGCACCAAGGCGCCCGCCGGCGTCGCGCGCCAGTCGTTGAGCCGCGTCAGGAAGAAGCGCAGCGCGGCGCCATGGGCCAGGATGGGCAGCGCGCGTTGCTCCGCGGCCGAAAGCGTCCTGCGCCGCTCATAGCCGCCGACAAAGGCGCGCGCGGCGGTGACATTGAAACTGCCGTCCGGCTCGAAGCACCAGGCGTTCAGCGCAATCCCGATGTCGTAGGCCAGTGCGTCCTCGGCCGCGAAATAGAAGTCGATGGCCCCTGCGAAACGCCCTTCGCGAAAGAATACATTGTCCGGGAAATAGTCTGCGTGGACCACCCCGCGCGGCAGGCCTATCGGCCACCCGGCCGTGATCCGCGCCAGGTCGCCGTCGATCGCGGCGGCCAGGCCGGGCTTCAGATGTTCAGCCTCGCCGCGCAGGCGCTCGACCATCGGCGCCCACGCGGCCTCGCCGAGGTCGTTCTCCCGGTGACCCCCGAACCCTGCGCCGGCCTCGTGCAGCCAGGCCAGGCCCTCGCCCGCCTCCCGGCAGTGGGCCACCGTCGGTCGGCGCACGGAAAGTCCCGTGAGGAAGGTCACGATGGCCGCCGGCTTGCCCCGCAGGGTCCTGACGATCTGTCCGTCGAGGCCGGCCACCGGCGTGGCGCTGGGAAAACCTCTCGCCGCCAGCCACTGCATGAAGCCGAGAAAGAAGGGCAAGTCCTCGCGACGCACGCGCCGCTCGTAGATGGTCAGGAAGTAGTGGCCAGCCTCGGTTTCGAGCAGAAAGTTCGAGTTCTCGACGCCCTCGGCGATGCCCTTGAAAGCCAGCGGCGCACCCAGGTCGTACTCCGCCAGGAAGGCGTCGAGTTCGGCGTCGCTGATGTCGGTGTAGACGGCCATGACGCGGGCTTGATCGGGGAGCAAGCCGCCCCCGTCAAGCGAACCTCAGACGGCGATGGCGCGGGGCAGCTTGAACGTGACGGTCTCGCGCCGGGTTGAGATCTCCTCGATCTCCAGCTCATAGCGCTTGGCCAGCTCGGAGATCACCTCCTGCACCAGGTGTTCGGGCGCCGAGGCGCCGGCGGTAAGGCCCAGGGTGTCGACAGTGTCGAACCAACTCCAGTCGATGTAGGAGGCGTCGGCGATCAGCCTGGCGTCCTTGGCGCCGGCCCTCTTGCCCACCTCCACCAGGCGCACGGAGTTGGAGGAATTCTGGGCGCCCACCACCAGCAGCAGATCGCAGTCGTCCGCCAGGGCCTGGATGGCTTCCTGTCGGTTGGTGGTGGCGTAGCAGATGTCTTCCTTGCGCGGCGCGCTGATCTGCGGGAACCGCCGGCGCAGGGCCTCGATCATCTCGGCCGTGTCGTCGAGCGACAGCGTGGTCTGGGTGACGAATGCGAGGTTGCCAGGATCGCGCGGCGTGAAGGCTTCCACATCGGCGGTGGTCTGGATGAGGGTCACGCCGCCCTCCGGCAGCTGGCCCATGGTGCCGACCACCTCGGGGTGCCCGGCGTGACCGATGAGCACGATCTCACGCCCGGCCCGGTAGTGCCTTTCCGCCTCCACGTGCACCTTGGAGACCAGCGGGCAGGTGGCGTCCAGATAGAGAATGTTGCGCCGCTCCGCCTCGGCCGGAACCGACTTGGGGACGCCGTGGGCGGAGAACACCACCGGCCGGTCGTCCGGGCACTCGTCGAGCTCCTCGACGAACACCGCGCCGATGGCGCGCAGCTGGTCCACGACATGGCGGTTATGGACAATCTCGTGGCGCACGTAGACCGGCGCGCCGTACTTGGCGATGGCGCGCTCCACGATCTGGATCGCACGGTCCACGCCGGCGCAGAAGCCGCGCGGGCTGGCGAGCAGAATCTTCAAGGTCTTGGCCATGGCGGCAACCTAGGGCTTCGCGCGCCCCGCCGCCAGAGGCGGATGGCTGCCTGAGGGCGTGCGTTGCGGCGCCGTCGATTAGCCTTTATCACGCGGCACATGCGGCCACGCCCCCGCGCGCCCGCCCGAACCGTGTTGTCTGGACAGTCTCATGCGCCGCATCGCCTCCGTCTTCGTCTTGGGCTGCGCGAGCTTGGCCTTGGGCCTCGCTGGCCCGGTCTGGGCCCAGGCCACCGGCCCGGCCGACCAGCAGGGGCAGGGCCAGGACGATTCGGCGAAGGCTAAGCGGGACCAGGAGTGGGGCTCGAAGGCCCCCACCCTGCCGCAACTGCGCAACGCCGGCCCATGTCCCTTCGTGAAGGTGCTCTACGACGCGGCCCGGGTGGTGGACTTCCAGGGCGCCCGCCAGGCCAGCGCCGCCGTGACCTACACCGGCGAGATCGAGAACCTCTCGGCGTCGTGCGCCTACAAGAGCAACGAACCGATCCAGGTCGGCATGCGGGTGCTGTTCTCCTTCGGCCGCGGTCCCGCCGCGACCTCCAACCGCCGCGACTATCGCTATTGGGTGGCGGTGACCGACCGCAATCGAGGCGTACTCGCCAAGGAATACTTTGACGTTCCGGTGACCTTCCCGGCCGGTCAGGATCGCGTGAGCGTGACCCAGGACGTCAGCGGCATCGTCATCCCGCGGGCGAGCATCCAGGTCAGCGGCTCCAATTTCGAAGTGCTGACAGGCTTCGACGTGACGCCGGAGCAGGCGGACTTCAACCGCCAGGGCAAGCGCTTCCGAGTCAATGCCGGCGCGCCGGTCGCCGCCCAGGCGAGCCCGCCCGCCCAGCCATGAGCGATCTGCGCCGGGCCTTGAGCGAAGCGGTCGGGGCCGCCTTCGCTGCAGCCGGCCTTCCTCATTCCCTCGGCCGGGTGGCGCCCTCCGACCGGCCTGATCTGGCCGACTTCCAGTGCAATGGCGCCCTGGCCGCGGCGAAGGCGGCCGGGCGCAATCCCCGGGAGATCGCCGCCGCCATCGCCGGCCACCTGAAGGCCGATCCGGACTTCTCGGCGGTGGAGATCGCCGGCCCCGGCTTCATCAATCTGAAACTGGCCGACGCGGCCCTGTCGCGGCGGGCGAATCTGCTGGCCGCCGACGCGCGGGCTGGAGCGGGCGCCGTGAGCCAGCCCAGGCGCGTGATTTTGGACTACGGCGGCCCCAACGTCGCCAAGGAGATGCACGTAGGCCACCTGCGCGCCTCGATCATCGGCGAGGCGCTGAAGCGTCTGTATCGCTTTCGCGGCGACGAGACGCTGGGCGACGCGCACTTCGGCGACTGGGGGTTCCAGATGGGCCTGTTGATCACCGCCGTGCTGGACGAGGATCCAGCGCTGCGCGGCATGGTCGACGCCTATGAATCCGCGCCTGGCGACGCCACGCGCGCGGCGCTGCTCGCCGAGGTTTCCCGGGCGATCAGCCTGGAAGACCTCGACCGGCTCTACCCGGCGGCGGCGGCGAAGGGGAAGGCCGATCCTGACTACCGCGACCGCGCGCGGCGCGCCACCGCGGAGCTGCAGGCCGGCCGCGCGGGGTATCGTCTGCTGTGGTCGCACTTTGCCGGAGTCACACGCGCGGCCCTGGAGCGGGACTTCCACGCCCTCGGCGTCGACTTCGACCTGTGGAAGGGCGAAAGCGACGTCAACGACCTGATCGAGCCGATGGTCGAGGAATTGCGCGGCAAACAGCTGCTGGTCGAGGACCAGGGCGCCCAGATCGTGCGGGTGACGCGCAACGACGACAGGCGTGAGCTGCCGCCGCTGCTGGCGGTCTCATCCGAGGGGTCGGCCATGTATGGCACCACCGACCTGGCCACCATCGTCGACCGGCGCCGCTATTTCGATCCGGAGCTGGTGCTCTATGTGGTGGACCAGCGCCAGGCCGACCATTTCGAGGTGGTGTTCCGCGCCGCGATGCTGGCCGGCTACGCCCCCGAGGGGCAGCTGGAGCACGTGGGCTTCGGCACGATGAACGGCACGGACGGCAAGCCGTTCAAGACGCGCGCCGGCGGCGTGCTGAAGCTGCGCGACCTGATCGAACTGACGTCCGGCAAGGCCCGCGAGCGGCTGCATGAGGCCGGCCTCGGCGCCGAACTGGCGCCGGACGCCTTCGAGGACACGGCGCTGAAGGTGGCGGTGGCCACGCTGAAGTTCGCCGACCTGCAGAACTATCGCGGCACGTCCTATGTGTTCGACCTCGACCGCTTTTCCAGCTTCGAGGGCAAGACCGGACCCTATCTGCTCTACCAGGCGGTGAGGGTGAAGTCCTTGCTGCGCAAGGCGCTGGAGGACGGCGCGGTGGCCGGGGAAATCGTCGTCGCGGCCCCCGCCGAGCGCGACCTGGTTCTGGGCCTCGACGCCTTCGACCATGCTGTGGCGGAGGCCTATGACAAGCGGGCGCCGCACTTCATCGCCGAGCACGCCTATCGCCTGGCCCGGGCCTTCTCCAGGTTCTACGACGCCTGCCCGATCCTGACCGCGCCCAGCGAGGCGTCGCGCGCCTCGCGGCTGGCCCTGGCGCAGACCGCGCTGAAGCAGCTGGAGATCGCCCTGGACCTGCTCGGCATCGAGGCGCCAGAACGCATGTAGGGCGAGCGAAAGCGGCGAGGCGGGCGATGAGCGAGGCGGCCGGGCAGGCGCGGGGCTCGACTCCGTTCGAAGTCTTCGTGGCCTTCCTGCGCCTGGGCGTGACCTGCTTCGGCGGACCGATCGCACACATCGGCTATTTCCGAGACGCCTTTGTCGAGAAGCGCGGCTGGCTGGGCGAAGCACAGTTCGCGCAGATCGTCGCCCTTTGTCAGCTGCTGCCCGGCCCGGCGTCCAGCCAGGTGGGCTTCGCCATCGGTCTCAGGCGCGCGGGCGCGCTGGGCGGACTCGCCGCCTGGCTGGGCTTCACCATGCCGTCGGCGCTGCTCATGCTGGCCTTCGCCTACGCCGCGCCCGCCGTCGCCGCCCAACCCCTCGGTGTTGGCGTGTTGCACGGGCTGAAACTCGCCGCCGTAGCCGTGGTCGCCCAGGCCGCCTGGTCCATGGCGCGCAGCCTCGCGCCCGACCGTACGCGCGCCGCGATCGCCGCGGCGGCCGCAGCTTTCTGCCTCTTCGCCGCGCCCGCCGTCGCCCAGATCGGCGCCATCTGCGCCGGCGCGGTCGCGGGCCTCGCGTTCTGTCGTTCGAAGGACGCGACAACGGCGGCCGGCGATGCCCTGGTGTGGCCGGTCTCACGCGCCGCCGGGCTCGCCTGCATCGTCATTGTCGCCGCGCTCTTCGTCGTAGGTTTAGCCGACGGGTCGGGCGAACTGTCGCTCTTTGGCGCCTTCTACCGATCCGGCGCCCTGGTCTTCGGAGGCGGCCATGTGGTGCTGCCACTGCTGCGCGGAGCTGTGGTGAGCCCGGGATGGGTGTCGCAGGGCGATTTCCTGTCGGGCTATGGCGCGGCCCAGGCCCTGCCCGGACCCCTGTTCAGCTTCGCCGCATTCCTCGGCGCGGTCTCCAAGGTCGGACCTGGCGGGGCGGCGGGCGGGGTCATCGCCCTCGTCGGCATCTTCCTGCCCGGCCTGTTGCTGGTGGTCGCCGCGATTCCGTTCTGGAGCCGGCTGCAGCGCCTGCCCTTGGCCCAGGCCAGCTTGCGCGGGGTCAACGCCGCCGTGGTCGGCATCCTGGCCGCTGCGCTCTATGACCCTGTCTGGACCACTTCGGTGACGACGCACCTGGACTTCGCCGTCGCCCTCGCCGCCACGGTGCTGCTCACCGCCTGGCGCGCGCCACCTCTGGTCGTAGTCGCGCTCTGCGCCGTAACCGGCGCGGCGATGGGCGTTCGATGATGGTTCTGCGACAGCTTTGCCGCTAGCGTGGATGGCTCGGTAGTATTACTCATTCGAAATAAGTTTGCGTGGTTGGGAAATCGGCCCAGTGGCGAACGTTGAAACGCTTTGGCCGCGGGCTGAGCTTGTTGGGCGTCCGGGCGGCCATGACGGTCGTGCGCGAGCGGTCGACGGCCGAAAGCTGTTCCGTGAAATCATCTCGTCGAGGCTCGCTGCCGGCGCCGGGCTGCACGCCGCGAAGTTCACACTCCGCGCCGCGCTCGCTCCGGTTGCAACGCTGCGATGGTTGCGCGCCCTGGAGCGCCTTCGCGCCCAGACCGGCGTGGAAGAACTGCCCTTCGACCTGGCGCGCAAGTCCGGGCGAGCCTTCCTGCACCATGCTCTGGGCCGCGCCGCAAGGATCAGGATGCTCGAACAGCACTATGCGCAATTGCTCAACGCCCTCGGACCGGCCTTCGTCTCGCGTATCCTTGGCGGCGAGCAGATCCCGCTCGCCGAGCTGACCGGCAAGTCCGGCCGACGCTACCGCCTGGTGCTGGGGCGCGACGGGCTGTTCTCCAAAGAGGGCGAGTTGGTCGTCAGCCTGTTTCGCGAGGCGCCCGTCCGGCGCGTAGTCAGCCTCAGCTTCGTGGTCGGCGCCCTCGCGGCCGGCGGCGCGGCCGATCTGGTGATCGGAGGTCTGCAGGGCGGCAGGTCGGTGCACGCCAAGTCGGACATCGGCGAAGCCACGAAGGACCTGTGGGGTCTGCGCCCCAAGAACCTGGTGGTGGACGCGGCCTACGGTCTGGCTCATCGACTCGGGGCCGCCAGCCTGCGGGCCGTCTCCAACCGGGGCCACGTCCTGCGCGGCGTGGGGGCGCGAGGCGTGCGAATCTCGGCCGACTACGACGCCTTCTGGCGCGAACTGGGCGGCGCGCTCACCGGAGCCGGGTACTACCTCCTGCCCAATGTCCGGCGTCGGCGCGCGGAGGCTGAGGTGGCGCCCGCCAAGCGCAAGGCCTGGCGCGCCCGCTACGCGCTGCTGGACGACGTGACGGCGCGCATCCGTGGCCTGAGCGACGTGGGCGCCGGCGAGGCGGACTGAAGTCCGTCGCCGCTGAATTGCGCACATGTGTTCAGCCTGCGGCGATGGCTTCGTTGATCTGGCTGTCGCTGCGGCGCAGGAGCATCAGCGCGACGACAGCCAGGGCCAGCGGCGCCAAGGCGAAAATCGATGGGACCACGGCCAGGGCGGCGGCGCCGGAGATCAACGCCCCGATCACCGCGACAGCGATGCCGGCTGTCCACGAGGAGGCGCGTCGCCGACGGAACTCGGAACGTTTGCCCGGCTTCTGCAGCCAGGTGTTGATCAGCCCGCTCGCCAATGCCGAGCCCGCGCAGCCGAGGAGCGCGGCGACGCCCGCGATCGGCGACATCACCAAGAGGATGGCCAGGGGAACCGCGAGGATGACCGCCAGCGGCGCCAGCGCCGCGGTGAGCTTGGCGCGCCGGACCGTGGAGATCGGCGCCGGGGCGCAGGCGATCAGCTCCGGCGCGTCCTCCGCCGACATGGTGATCCAGGTCAGGCTGGCGGCCACCTGGCCGGACAGGAACGTCAGGCCCGCGACGCCGAGCGGCAGGCTGTAGGCGGCCTGGCCGCTGGCGCCGCGCAGCACCACGAAGGCCAGCGGCAGCAGGTAGAGCAGCCGCAGCAGCACCTGGGCCAGCAGGGCGATGTCTCGCACCAGCAGGCGAAGCTCCTTGCGGACGGTGACGGCGAAGGGGCCGCCGGCGAAGGCGGCCGCAGCCCCGGACCTGGCCGGCGTGGACAGCGACGCGCCGCTGGCCGCGGCGCTGTCGGCCGCGAAGTGACGGCCGATCCAGAACGCCGAAGCGGCGAACGCCGCCGCCCCGGTCGCCAGCAGGACCAGCAGCGGCGCGGGCGAGCCGAGCATGGCGCGCAACGGCCACGCCGCGGCCGGCGGCAGGTGCAGGTTTTCGCGCGCGGCGCGCATCGCCAGGTCGGCCCACAGACTTGTGCGGCGGCCGCCCAGGATGTTGCGCGCCTGGGCGGTCAGAAACAGGGCCGCGCCGATCAGCGCCGCGAGGATCTGGGCCACCGACCGGGTGCGACGAGGCCCGATCAGGCGGAACAGCCCCATGGCGATCGCCAACCCCAAGGCGCTGGCGGTGAGCGCCAAGGCCGCCAGCACGAGGTAGGCGGCCAGCCAGGCCGGGTGGCCGATCACCGCGACTGGCAGCAACAGCGGTGTGGCCAGCAGGGCGAAGGCCGCGAAGACGTTGGCGGCGATCGCCGCGATGCGCACGGTGAGCACCTTGCGCGGCGCGATCGGCGAGGAGAACAGCAGGTCCAGGTCGCCGCGCGAGTAGAGGGTCTCCGTGGCGGCCGCCAGGGTTTGCGACAGCATGAGCGTGAACACCGTGGCCACCGCGGCGTCCGCGACCACCACCACCACCGGGATGATCGGCACATTCGCGTGGCGCACGGCGAATCCCAGGGGGACTCCGGCGAAGACCATGCCCGCCAGCAGCAGGCCGGAGACTACCAGCAGCCGCCCGCGGCCGCCGCGTCGCGTAATCGCGCCGCGCCAGGCCAGGCGCATCTCGTGCGCGAACAGCCACGGGGTCGAGCCGACGCGAAAGGTCACGCCGCCGGCGCCTCGATCTCGCTGGTCAGCTCCAGGAAGACGTCCTCCAGCGTGCCTTCCCGCTCGCTGGCGCGGGCGCGCAACTCGTCGAGGGTCCCCTCGGCCAGCAATCGACCATGCTGGATGATGCCGATCCGGTCGGCCAGGCGTTCGGCCACTTCGAGGATATGGGTGGTGAGGATCACCGTGGCGCCGCCAGCCACCCGCTCGCCCAGCACGTCCTTGACCTGGCGGGCGGCCGCCGCGTCGAGGCCGGTGAGCGGCTCGTCGAGGATCAGCAGCCGCGGCTCGTGGATCAGCGCGCCGGCCAGGGCTGCTTTCTGCTTCATGCCTCGGGAAAAGGTCTCGCAGCGCTGGGCCCGCTGGTCCCAGAGGCCCAGCCACTTGAGCAGGGCTTCGGCCCGCTCGCGCGCCGGCTTCGGATCGACGCCCCACAGGCCCGCCACGAACTCGAGATACTCCATCGGGGTGAGACGATCGTAGAGCATGGGCTCGTCCGGGGCCCAGGCGATCATCTGCTTGGCGGCGGCCGGATCGGTCCGGGCGTCGACGCCGAACACCTCGATAGAGCCGGCGTTGGGCTTCAGCAGGCCCGCCACCATGCGCAGCGTAGTGGTCTTGCCCGCGCCGTTCGGTCCCAGCAGCGCGTAGAGCTCGCCGGATCGCACGGTCAGGCTGAGGTTGTCGACCGCGGGCTTGTCGTACGACTTGCTAAGTCCCTTGATCACCAACGCATCGGTCATGACGGAGGGCGACTCCCTGTGCTGGCGGCCTTATAGCCGCGCGCGCCATCGCCTCAATGCATTTCGGGGTTGAGCGCGCGGGCCGCTTGACTTGCCGGCGCCCCTCCCCCAGGTTTCCGCTGCTCTCGCGGGAGAGGCCGAGTCTTGGAGCTCGGCGCCGAAGGCGCAACCGCCCCGGAAACGCTCAGGCAAAAGGACCGCGGAGCCGATGAACGCTGGAAAGAGTTCCAGGCCCTGCGGGCTTGGCGCTCGCCGAAGGAGCAAGGGCACAGCGGGCCGAGCGGCTCGCCGAACCTGAAATCTCTCAGGCCACAGGGACAGCGGGGGCGCGTGGCCGGCGGAGCCTTCGCCGGCGCTCGTCGCCGCCCGGAGTCCCGCGTCACAGTGTCCGACCAGCCCCTGGAAACCACGCCCCTGACGGCCTCGCACCGCGCCCTCGGCGCGCGCATGGTGCCGTTCGCGGACTATGAGATGCCGGTGCAGTACCGGGACGGGATCCTCAAGGAGCACCTTTGGACCCGGCAGCATTGTGGGCTGTTCGACGTCTCGCACATGGGCCCGGCGTTCCTGGAGCTGTACGACCGCAGCGGCGATCCCGACGCCGACCATGACGCCATCGCCGCCATCGCCGAGCGTCTGGTCTGCGGCGACATCCGCGGGCTGAAGCCGGGACAGCTGCGCTACACCCTGCTGCTGAACGACCAGGGGGGCATGGTCGACGACCTGATGGTCGGCCGCCCGGCGGAGAGCGAGCGCCAGGGCGAACTCTACATCGTGGTCAATGCGGGAACGAAGCTCGGCGACTTCGAGCTGTTCGACGCCGCCGACGGCGACGCCGCGGCCCTGACTCGGGCCGACGACGGCGCGCTGATCGCCGTGCAGGGGCCGCAGGCGGAAGACGTGCTCGGCGAAATCCTGCCGAGGGTCCGCGACCTCGGCTTCATGACCTTCCGGCGCCTGGTGCATGAAGGCGAGACGCTGATCGTCTCGCGCTCGGGCTACACCGGCGAGGACGGCTTCGAGGTGCTGATCCCGGCGCCCGAGGCGACCACCATCTGGGACGCCCTGTTGGCCGACGAGCGCGCACGCCCCATCGGCCTGGGCGCCCGCGACTCCCTGCGGCTCGAAGCCGGCCTGCCGCTCTATGGCCACGACGCCGACCAGACCGTGTCGCCCATCGAAGCGAACCTCGCCTTCGCTGTCTCCAGGCGGCGCCGCGCGGCCGGCGATTTCCCAGGCGCGGCGCGCGTCGCTCGCGAACTGGCCGGTGATCTGAGCCGCATCCGCGTCGGCCTGCGCGTGCTGGAAGGCGCCCCGGCGCGCGAGGGGGCCGAGATCGGCGACGCCGCAGGCAAGGTCGTCGGACGCGTCACGAGCGGCGGCTACTCGCCGTCGCTCGGCGCGCCCATCGCCATGGGTTACGTGCCGCCCGCGCTGAGCGAGCCGGGAACCCGGCTCTCCGTCATCGTCCGAGGCCGGGCCCAGGCGGCGGAGGTCGCCGCCCTGCCGTTCGTTCCCCATCGCTACGTCCGCAAGATCTGAGAGGACCCACGCATGCGTTTCACCAAGGACCACGAGTGGGTCGAACTCTCCGGCGACATCGCCACAGTGGGCATCACCGCCTACGCCGCCGAGCAGCTGGGCGATGTGGTGTTCGTCGAACTGCCGCAGGTCGGCGAGGAGTTGACCGTCGGCGACGGCTTTGCGGTGGTGGAGAGCGTCAAGGCGGCGTCGGACGTTTACGCGCCGGTGACCGGCGAGGTCGTGGCGGTGAACGGCGCCCTGCCCGACGCGCCCGAGATGGTGAACGCCGAACCGGAACGCGACGGCTGGTTCGCCAAGCTGAAGCTGGCCGATCCTTCCCAGGTGGACGCCCTGATGGACCGTCACGCCTACGAAGCCTTCCTCGCGACCCTCTAGGACCGCAAGCCCATGCGCTATCTCCCCCTCAGCGACGCCGACCGGTCCGAGATGCTCGCCGTCATCGGCGCCGCGTCCGTCGACGAACTGTTCCGCGACGTGCCGGCGAGCGCCGTGCTGCCCGGGCCGATGGACCTGCCGCGGCATCAGGGCGAGCTGGAGGTGGAGCGGGCGCTCGGCCGGCTGGCGTCGCGCAACCGCGCCGCGGGGGCCGGGCCGTTTTTCTGCGGCGCCGGCGCCTACCGCCACCATGTGCCGGCCAGCGTCGACCACATCATCCAGCGCTCGGAGTTCCTCACCAGCTACACGCCCTACCAGCCGGAGATCGCCCAGGGCACGCTGCAGGTGCTGTTCGAGTTCCAGACCCAGGTCGCGGCGCTCACCGGCCTGCCGGTGGCCAACGCCTCGCTGTACGACGGCTCCACCGCTTGCGCCGAGGCGGTGATGATGGCCGCGCGGATCACCCGGCGGAGCAAGGCGGTGCTTTCCGGCGGGCTGCATCCCCACTATGCCGAGGCCGCCTGGACCTTGGCCCACTCGGCCGGCGTGAAGACCGTCCCCCTGCCGGCCGCCGTGGACGCCGAGGCGGCGGTGATCGACGCCATCGACGCGGACACCGCCTGCGTCGTCGTGCAGACGCCCAATGTGTTCGGCGCGGTCACCGACGTCACGGCGATCGCCGAGGCGGCCCACGCAGCGGGCGCCCTGCTGGTGGTGGTGACCACCGAAGCGGTGTCCTATGGCCTGCTGAAGTCCCCCGGCGAGATGGGCGCGGACATCGCCGTGGCCGAGGGCCAGTCCATCGGCAACGCCCTCAGCTTCGGCGGACCCTATGTGGGGCTGTTCGCCTGCAAGGAGGCCTTCACCCGCCAGGCCCCCGGCCGCCTGTGCGGCGAGACAGTGGACGCCGACTGCCGGCGCGGCTTCGTTCTGACCCTGTCCACCCGCGAGCAGCACATCCGGCGCGACAAGGCGACGTCGAACATCTGCACCAACTCCGGCCTGTGCGCCCTGGCTTTCACCATCCACATGTCGCTGCTGGGCCAGACCGGCCTGCGACGTCTTGCCGAGATCAACCATGCCCGCGCCCGCAGCCTGAGGAACGCCCTGGCGGCGGTCCCCGGCGTCGAAGTGCTGACCGCGCGGTTCTTCAACGAATTCGCGGTGCGCCTGAGCAAGCCCGCAGCCGCGGTGGTCGAGGCGCTCGCGCGTCGCGACATCATCGCCGGCGTGCCCTACGCCCGCCTGGATCCAAGCGCCGGCATGCCCGGCGTGCTGCTGGTCTGCGCCACCGAGACCACCACCGCCGAAGACATCGCCGCCTTCGCACAGGCGCTCAGCGAGGAGCTCGCTCGATGACCATGCTCAACGTCGGCCGGGCGACCCGACCCGAGGCCGTGCAGGAGGTGTCCGCGATGAACCACGACCTGCGCGGCGGGGCGTTGATGCAGGACGAGCCGCTGATCTTCGAACTGGGCGGGTGGGACCGGACCGGCGTCGATCTGCCGGCGCCCGAACTGGACGCCACGGACCTCGCCGGCCTGACCCGCGATCCGGCCATGGGCCTGCCCGGGCTCTCCGAGCCCGAGACCCTGCGCCACTACGTGCGGCTCTCCCAGAAGAACCACGCCATCGACCTGGCGCTCTATCCGCTGGGTTCGTGCACCATGAAGCACAACCCGCGCCTGAACGAGAAGATGGCGCGCCTGGCCGGCTTCGCCGACATCCACCCGCTGCAGCCGGTGTCCACCGTACAGGGCGCCCTGGCCTTGATGGACCTGCTGGCCCACTGGCTGAAGACGCTCACCGGCATGCCGGCCGTGGCGTTATCGCCCAAGGCCGGCGCGCATGGGGAGCTATGCGGCCTGCTGGCGATCCGCGCGGCGCACGAGGCCCGCGGCGACGCGCGACGACGGGTGCTGGCTCCCACCTCCGCGCACGGCACCAACCCGGCAACCGCGGCCATCGCCGGCTATCAGGTCACCGAGATCGCCCAGACGGCGGACGGCCGGGTCGACCTGGCGGACCTCGCCGCCAAGCTGGGGCCGGACGTGGCGGCGGTGATGGTCACCAATCCCAACACCTGCGGGCTGTTCGAGCGCGACGTGCTGGAAATCGCCCGGCTGACCCACGCGGCCGGCGCCTACTTCTACTGCGACGGGGCGAACTTCAACGCCATCGTCGGGCGGGTGCGGCCGGGGGACCTCGGCGTCGACGCCATGCACATCAATCTGCACAAGACCTTCTCGACACCGCACGGCGGCGGCGGGCCTGGCGCCGGCCCGGTGGTGCTCAGCGCCGCCCTGGCGCCTTATGCGCCCAAGCCCTGGGTGATCGCCGGGACTGACGGGTTCGAGCTGGCCGAGCACGCCGAGGGACTATCGTCGTCGGCCTTCGGGCGGCTGTGCGCCTTCCACGGCCAGATGGGCATGTATGTGCGGGCCTTGGCCTACATGATGAGCCACGGCTCGGACGGGCTGCGCCAGGTGGCGGACGACGCCGTGCTGAACGCCAACTACATCAAGGTGCGCCTGTCGACCGTGATGACCGCGGCCTTCCCGGATGGGCCTTGCATGCACGAGGCCCTGTTCGACGACCGCTGGCTGGAGGACACCGGCGTCACCACCCTCGACGTGGCCAAGGCCCTCATCGACGAGGGCTTCCACCACATGACCATGTACTTCCCCCTGGTGGTGCACGGGGCGATGCTGATCGAACCCACCGAGACCGAGCCTCGGCGTGAGCTCGACCGGTTCTGCGACGCGATGCTGCGCCTGGCCGCGGCCGCCAAGAGCGGCGCGGTGGAGAGGTTCAAGGGCGCGCCCTTCCGCGCCCCGCTGCGCCGCCTCGACGAGACCGCCGCCGCCCGCAAGCCGCGGCTGCGCTGGACGCCGGAGACCTGAAAGCCCGCCCCCCATCGACGGCGGGATCTGTGGTCCGCCGGACTCACCGCTGCGGCGCCTTTGCCACAGCACGGTCGAATCCGCGGTACGGCGTCAAATTGCCTGATCAGCGCCCTATTCGTTCACCGAATAAGGTCCATATGTGATCCACATCGGCGCCCCTCCCCAGGCGCCGGTCCCAGCCAGTTGACGAGATGACCGCCGCGTTCCTCCGCACGCCCGCTCCCCTGCGCGCCGCCTTGAGCCACCGGCTCATGCGGCGGCTGTGGCGTTGGCTGCTGCTGATCATCGGCGGCCTGCTGATCGGCGTCGGCGCGGTCGGAGCGCTGCTGCCCGGACATCTCGGGGTGCCGATCCTCGTGGTCGGCCTGATCCTCGTGCTGCGGACCTCGATGCAGGCCCGCCGCCAGTTCGTGGGGCTGCAGCGCCGCCACCCGAACATCGTCTTCCCCATCCGGCGGCTGCTGCGCCGGGAGCCGGAGGTGATCCCGGTGGTCTGGCAGCAGCTGCTGCGTTTCGAGCGCCTGGTGATCCCCCGGCGTTGGCGCGCCGCGGCGAGACTTCGCCGCCGGCACCTGCGGCCGCGGCGGACCCCGAGGGCGGAGTCCCTGGTCACCCCGGACGGAGCGCCTTAGCCGCGCGGACCCGCGGCCGGACCGTAGGTTCGCAGAGCTGGATGTCGACTATGCGCCTGATGGTTCGGCCCAGAACCAGGCGCGCGGCCTTTCCGGGGTGACTACTGCAGCTTGCTCGCCAGTTGCGAGATCGCCTGGTCCACCAGGGGGTCGGTCTTGGCGCCTGCGAGGCGCGCGCTGAGCACGGCTTCGGCGGCCTGGGCGGCGAGGTCCGCGGCGGCGGCCTTCACCTCGGCGGCGGCCTGGGACTCGGCGAGCGCGATTCGCCGCTCGGCCATCTGCCCGCGGCGCACGATCTGCGCTTCCAGAGCGACCTTGGCCTCGGCGCGCAGTCGATCGGCGTCGGCCCGCGCCGCGGCGAGCATGGCCGCGGCCTGTCGCTCGGTCTCCTCGCGTTGCACCTTGATCTGGGCGAGGAGGTTCTCTGCTTCCTGGCGCAGTTTCTGGGCCTCGTCGAGCTGGGCCTGGATCTTGGCCCCACGCGCGTCCAGGGCGGCGAGCGCCATGCCTGGGACCTTCAGCCAGATGAGGACCCCGAGGAAAATGAAAAGGCCGACGGCCTCCCACACGTGCGCGTTCTGCAGGCGTTCCATGGGTTTCCCTTAAGCCAGTCCCGCCAGGGCGCGCTCGACCTCGGCGGTGCTCGCGCCGGCGCCCGTCAGCTTCTCGACGATGACCGAGGCGGTCTCGGCGGCGATGGATCGCACGTGGCCCATGGCCTCGTCGCGCGCCACGGCGATCCGGCCCTCGGCGGCCGCCAGCACCTCGGCGATCTTGGCCTCCTCTTCAGCCTGCCGTGCGGCCGCCTCGGAATGAGCCGCGGCCTTGGCGTCCTGCGCCAGCCTCTGGGCGCGGGCTCGGGCCTGGGACAGTTCTTCGGCGGCCGCGGCCGACTGGGCTTCGGCCTCTTCCTTGAGCCGCCGGGCGTCGTGGATGTCGCCGCCGATCTTATCCTCCCGCTCGGCGATGGTCCCACCGATGCGGGGGACGAAGACGCGGGCGAACAGGATCAGCAGGACGCCGAAGATTATCAGCATCCAGAACATCTGGCCCGGCCATTGAGCCAGGTCGAATTGCGGCAGGCCGCCTGAGCCCTGCTCGGCGGCCGCGGAAGCGGGGTCAGCCATGAGGGCGCGCTATCAAGAGACCTTCACGAACAGGATTATGAACGCCATCACCAGCGCGAAGATGCCCATGGCCTCGGTCACGGCGAAACCAAGGAACAGCATGCCCCTCTCGTTCGCGGCGGCGGACGGATTGCGCATGGCCGCCTGCAAGTAGTTGCCGAACAGAATGCCGAGGCCGGCGCCAGCGCCGATCAGGCCGGTCATGGCCAGGCCCGCGCCGATGTACTTGGCTGCGATGGGGTCCATTTTGGGAAGGTCCTTTGACTGCTTTGAAGGTTAGTGGCCGTGATCGAGGTTCACGACGTCGCTGAGGTAGGTGCAGGTGAGCGCGGCGAAGACGAAGGCCTGGAGGAACGCCACGATGAACTCCAGGGCGGTCAGGGCGATCACCATAGTCAGCGACAGCGCCGAGCCGATGAAGCCGAGGCTCGCCAGGCCGCCGTGCAAGGCGAAAAGGCCCATGCCGACCACGAAGCTGCCGAACATGTACATCACCACGTGGCCGCCGATCATGTTCCCGAACAGTCGCATCGACAGGGTGACAGGCCGGACCATGAAGGAGATCAACTCGATCGGTACGAGGATGATCAGCATGATCCAGTGCACGCCGCCGGGCACGAAGAGCCTGAAGAAGCCGAGGCCGTTGCGGATGAAACCCACCGCCACCACGATCACGAAGGTGAGGATCGCCAATGTGACGGTCACGGCCAGCTGCGAGGTCACCGTGAACTGGCCGGGCACGAGGCCCCAGATGTCGAGCACCGCGATGATCGAGAACAGAGTGAACACATAGGGCAGGAACGGGCGGCCGCGATCGCCGATCATCGATCCGGTCAGACCCTTGTCCACGAGGTCATAGAGAATTTCGCCAAAGGCCTGCACGCGGCCCGGCACCAGCTTGCCTCGGCCAGCCGCCAGAAAGAACAGGGAGATGAGCACCGCGGCGCCCATCATGGTGGCCACGGAGTTGGTGATGGACAGGTCCACGAGACCCAGGCCCGGCACGTTCACCGGCGGCAGGCTCACGATCTTTTGGATCATGAACTGCTCCATGGGCTGGATGGCGGCCATTCGTCCCCTACGTCCTCAACCCTCGCCCTCAGGCGTCCTCGTCGTCATCGCCGGCGACGTCCGGCGCCGGGCCGGGCTTCACCGAAGCCTGCCGTCCCATGCGGTCGGCGGACTTCATGGCCGCATAGGCCGACAGCGCCGTCCCGAGCAGCAGGCCGGCCACCATCGCCCAGGGCGTGGTGTGCGCGAAGTGATCGAAGACCCAACCGAGCCCCAATCCCCCAAGCACGCCGCCGATCACCTCGCCCATGAGGCGATAGCCTTCGCCCATCGAGCGTTCGGCCGAACCACCCCGGCTCCCCGGCTGCGGCGCCCGATCGGCCTGCAACGCCTCGAGCCGCTTGTTGAGGCGCCTCAGCGCCTCCTGGCTCGACTCGTCCGGCTGCGACATGGAAGCGAAGGTCCGCCCTGGAAGAGCCAACCCCGGCGTCCTCGCCGCGGCCCGGCCAGGTCGCGGCGGAACCTATAGACGCGGGCGCCGAGCGTCAAGGCTGCCCGAACCATATGCAACTAACTGATTTTACGCTGTTTTCTTCGACGAAACTCACGGCTGGCGACGTCACCCGTGTGATTGCGCCGCTTGTAGCGGGGTTGCAAGGCGGTAGGTTGCCGCGCCGGAAAATGTGGAGCGCGCGCCATGGCGGTCGGTCGCCTCGTCACAGTCATCCTGGAGGTCTCCGACCTGGCGGCGGCCGTCCGCTTCTACAGGGACCTGATCGGCCTCGACCTGCACGAGGGCGCGGACAATGAGGCCGGCGACGATCGCTGGATCTCCGGCGCCCACGCCGCGATTTCCTGGAACGGCGGCGCCTTCCTCCACTTCTCCCTCTACGCCGCGAAGGAAGAGCCCACCCGGGGCGCGCAGATCGCCTTCGATGTGGATGACCTCGCCACCCTCCACCAGCGCCTCGTCTCGGCGGGGGTGCGGGCGGCGCATCCGCCGCGCCCGGAGCCTTGGGGGCTCAGCGCCCGCTACTACGACCCCGACGGCAATGTGGTGGGGCTGACGCAGCGCCCCTGACCGGGCCTAACTGCGCAGCAGCGGTTCGGTCTGGTAGGCGCCTTTGATCATGAACGGGCCGTAGTTGCCGTCTTCGAAGCCCCAGAGGGCCGCGAGCACCCATTGGGCGAA
This sequence comes from Caulobacterales bacterium, assembly GCA_044445825.1. Taxonomy (GTDB): domain Bacteria; phylum Pseudomonadota; class Alphaproteobacteria; order Caulobacterales; family Caulobacteraceae; genus Acaudatibacter. The sequence goes on along the minus strand of JBIOEG010000032.1, from coordinate 9,202 downwards.
GCACCAGGCGATGATCCGGTCGTAGTCGTGGCCAAGGCGCTCGCTCAGCTGCCGCGCGCGGCGCTCGATGACCGCCGTGGTGTTCTCGAATCCGCGCGCCTCGCCGGGGTTGCGCAGCATGGCGCAGGTCTCGTAAGCCGCCTCGCCGAGTATCCCCTTGGGATCGATGGCCAGCCAGCCGCGCGCCTCGTCGCGGACCACGTTCTCGTGGTGCAGGTCGCCGTGCAGCAGGATCGGCGGTCCCTGGCTGGCGCAGAGCTCGAAGTACAATCGCTCGGCCTTGTCGACCAGGCGCGCCTCCAGGCCGCCGGCGATCGCCAGGGCGCGATTGCGCGCGAAGCCCCCGCCCCAGTCCTGAACGGTGCGGAACCCGGCGCTCGCCGGCGGCGCCGGCCGGTCCAGGGCGCACATCACCTCGCACATGATCGCCGTCGCCTCATCGTCGCGGCCTGCGTAGACCATGCCGGTGAGCTCGTCGCCCGGCCGGGCCCGCTCCATCAGCACCGCGCCGGCGTCCGCCTCGACCAGCCGCACGGCGCCGCGTCCATCCCAATGCGTCAGCACCTGAGCCATGCGCAGCTCGTCCCCCACGGCGCCCAGAGCTTTCAGCACCAGGCGCTCGCCGCCCCGGCGAACGAACAGCACCCCCTGGCGGGAGACCCCCGAGGTGGGCTGGCCTTCCACCTCCAGGTTCCATCTACGCAGGTAAGGCGCCAGGGCGGCGGGAACGCTCGCCATCGCCTATTGCGCCGCCAGGGCCTCGGCCTGGCGCAGGTCGACGGAGACCAGCTGCGAGACGCCTCGCTCGGGCATGGTGACGCCGAACAGGCGATCCATCCGCGACATGGTCAGCGGGTTGTGGGTGATGCTGATGAAGCGGGTCGGCGCGCGCCGGCGCATCTCGTCGAGCAGGTTGCAGAAGCGCTCGACATTGGCGTCGTCCAGCGGCGCGTCCACCTCGTCCAGCACGCAGATCGGCGCAGGATTGGCGAGGAACACCGCGAAGATCAGGGCCACGGCGGTGAGCGCCTGCTCGCCGCCGCTCATCAGGCTCATCACCGCCAGCCGCTTGCCCGGCGGGCAGGCGAAGATCTCCAGGCCGGCCTCCAGCGGATCCTCGGACTCCACCAGCCGCAGCTCGGCCTGGCCGCCTTCGAACAGGGTGGTGAACAGGTTGCGGAAATGGCCGTCGATCACCTCGAAGGCGGCCAGCAGACGATCGCGGCCCTCGGCGTTCAGTTCGGCGATGCCCTGGCGCAGGCGGGTCAGGGCGCCGATCAGGTCGGCGCGCTCCGAGCGCAAGGTCTTCACCCGCGCGTCCAGTTCGATCGCCTCCACGTCGGCGCGCAGGTTCACCGGGCCGATGGCCTCGCGCTCCCGCTCCAGATTGGCCAGGTGCACGTCGATGCCGGAGGCGTCGGCTGGCACGGCCACGGCTTCGTCCGCCAGCCGCCTGCCGAGGGCGTCGGGCTCCAGCTTGGCCTGCTCGCGGATGGCGTGGGCGGCCTGGCCGAACCGGTCGCGGGCGCCGTCGAGGCGTTCGGCAAGGGTGGCGCGCCGCTCGCGGGCCTCGGCGGCGGCGGCTTCGACGGCGCGCAGCGTCCGGTCGGCTTCGCTGCGCGCGGCCTCGGCCTGCTCCATGGCGTCGGAGGAGCGCGCCTTGCGCGCCTCGGCCACCGCCAGCTCATCGAGCAGCTTCAGCCGGCGCGCCTCCACCCGCTCCGGCGCGGCCCGCGCGGCCTCCAGGGCGGCCACGGTCTTCTCGCGGTCGCGGCCCAGCTGGGCGCGACGGCGGGCGGCGGTGTCGGACCGTGCGGCCCAGTCGGCGTGGTCGCGCTGCAGCGCCTCGAGCCGGCGAGCCCGGCCGTCGCGTTCGCGACGCTCGATGTCCAGGGCCGCACGGGCGGCGGCCTCGGCCGCGCGGGCTTGCGTCGCCACCTCGCGCGCCGCGTCGAGGCGGGCGCCGGCGCCTTCGTCGATCTTCACCTCGGCGGCGGCCGCCTCCTCTGCGGCCAGGGCGGCGCCGAGGTCGGCGCGCTCGGCGTCGAAACGCCGGATGGTTTCGTCCAGCGACTGGGCGCGGGCATCGCGCCGGGCGCCTTCCCGCTCCAGGATCCCCAGGACCTGCCGCGCCTTGGCGACCGCGCCCTCGGTGGCGCGGGGGACCGGACGGGCCTGGGCGACGGCCTGGTCGGCGACGCGCAGCCGGTCCATGGCGGACCTGGCCGCGGCGGCGGTCTCGGCGGCGGCCGGTCCCACGATCTCGATCTGGGCTTCGATATCGGCCAGGCGATTGCGCTGCTCCAGCCGCACCGCGGCGGGCTTGGGCGCCTCGGCGCGGGCGACGAACCCGTCCCAGCGCCACAGGTCGCCCTCCCGCGACACCAGCCGGGCGCCGGGGACCACCAGCTTGCTCAGGCGCTCGCCGTCGGCGCGGGACACCAGGGCGACATAGGCCAGGCGCGCCGCCAAGGCCGGCGGGGCCTCGACCAGCGGCGCGAGCGGGGTGGCGCCTTTGGGCCACTGCGGGGCCTGGGCGTCCGCGCCCGACCAGTGCGCCGGAGCGCGCGTGTCGAGGGCGGCGTCGAGGTCGTCGCCGAGGGCGGCGGCCAACGCGGCCTCATAACCCCGCTGCGGCGAGACCGCATCCAGCGCCGGCTCGAATCCGCCCGACGCCGCGCGCGCGGTCAGCTGGGCGAGGCCCCGCGCTTCGGTCTTCAGCCGGCCCAGCCGATCCTCCGCGTCACGCGCCGCGGCCCTCGCCGCGCTCTCGGCCTCGCCGGCGGCGGTGCGTTCGCTCTCCGCGGCGTCCAGGGCCTCGCGGGCGGCGGCGAGCCGGCGCTCGGCCTCCTCCAGCGCAACGCGGGCGGCGGCATGGCGCGGATCTTCCGCCGGGCCCAGGCCGGCGCGCTCCGCCCTGGCCTGGTCCAGCGCGCGAACGGTGCGGGCAAGTCGCAGGCGCGCGTCCTCCACGCGGGTCTCGGCCGCGCGCTGGCTCGCCTCGAGCGCGGCCGCCTCGCCGGCCAGGCGCTCCAGCTCGGCGTCCGCCGACTTGCGCGCCGCTTCGGCCGCCTCGGCCCGCGCGGCCAGCTGCGGCAGGCGCTCGGGCGCCGCGGCGATTTCGGTCTGCACGTCGGTGGTCTCGGCGTCCAGCCGGGCGAGAGCCCGCCCGGCGTCCTCGACGATCTGGCCTTCCCTGGCCGTGTCCGCGTCGATCCGGGCCAACTCCGCCGCGAGCCGTTCGAGCTCGGCCGAGGCGCCTTCCAGCTCGCGGTCCAGGCGGTCCTTTTCCAGCACCAGCCGGTGCAGGATCGCGGCGGCGGCGGTTTCCTCGTCACGCAAGGGCCGGATCGCCGCCTCCGCCGCCTCGGCGGCGACCGACGCCGCCGCGGCGGCCCGCGCGGTGGCTTCCACCGCGCCGCCCGCGGTCTGCGCCTCCGCCTCCACCCGACGCAGGGCCTCGCCCGCCTCGAGCCAGCGCGCATAGAGGGCGGCGCCCTGCAGGGCGCGGATCTCGGCGGAGAGCTTCTTGTACTTCTCGGCCTGGCGCGCCTCCCGCCGAAGCCTCGCGAGAGTGGCTTCCAGCTCCCGGGCGAGATCGTAGAGGCGCTGCAGGTTGGTCTCGGCGCCACGCACGCGCAGCTCGGCCTCGTGGCGACGCGTGTGCAGGCCCGACACCCCGCCGGCTTCTTCCAGGATACGCCGCCGGTTCTGCGGCTTGGCGGAGATCAGCTCTGAGATCTGCCCCTGGCGCACCAGGGCCGGCGAGTTGGCGCCGGTGGACGCGTCGGCGAACAGCAGCTGCACGTCCCGCGCCCGTACCTCGCGCCCGTTCACCCGATAGGTCGAGCCCGCGCCGCGCTCTATGCGCCGCACCACTTCGAGGATCGGCGCGCGGCCGAGTTCCGCGGGCGCGGTGAAGTCGGCGTTGTCGATGGTGAGGGCGACCTCGGCATGGTTGCGCGCCGGCCGGGCGCCGGTGCCGGAGAAGATCACATCGTCCATGCCCTCGCCCCGCATGGCCTTGGCGGAGCTGGCCCCCATCACCCAGCGAAGCGCCTCCAGCAGGTTGGACTTGCCGCAGCCGTTGGGGCCGACGACGCCGGTCAGGCCCGGCTCGACGCGGAAGTCGGTGGGATCGACGAAGGACTTGAAGCCCGAAAGTCGGAGTTTCTGGAAGTGCACGCCGTTCCCGCGCGCCCCCTATCGCCGCCGCGAGGCCGCGGCGATGGCCGCGCCCAGCTCATCCAGCGTGGCGAATCCGACGATACGCTTCTCGCCGATGAGGAAAGTCGGGGTGGACTCCACCTTGTCGACATCGACGCTGCGCTGGTTGCGTGCGTTCAACGCGACCTGCCCGGCCCTGTCCGTCAGGCACGCGTCGAACTTCGCGGCGTCCAGGCCATTGGCGGCGGCGATCCTCTGCAGAACGTTCCTCGGCGTGTCCTCGCCGTTGAACATGATCTCCTGGTCCCGATACACGGCCTCGGCGACGGCGAAGTATTTCGCCGGCCCGGCGCAGCGCGCGAGCAGGAAGCCGGCGGCGGCGACGGTCGGCTCGCCGGTGAGGCATTCGCGAAGCACGAAGCGCACCTTGCCGGTGTCGACATACTTGGCCTTGAACGGCGCGAACACCTCATTGGCCCAGTGGCCGCAGTGCGGGCAGCCGAGCGAGGCATACTCCACCACCGTGACCTTGGCCGCGGGATCTCCCAGCGCCATGTCGTCGGCGCGCAACTGGAACCCCCGCCCCGCCGCGCTCGCGCCCGTGGCGACGAGGGCCAGGCTCCCGGCGAGGGCGCCGCGCCGGGTGATGCGGTCCGAACGGTGAGTCCCGCGAAAAGGCACGGCTACTTGGCCCCCGCCTCGGCCTCGGCGATGGCCTTGTCGAGATCGGCCATGGACATCTCGCCGTGCTCGTAGGTCTTGCCGTTGATGATGTAGGTCGGGGTGCCGGTGATCTTGTCCAGGGCCGAGTTGTGCGCCACCCGCGCGTTCAGCGCCTTGAGGGCGGCGTCGTCGCCGACGCAGGCCTCGAACTGCGGCTGGGTCAGGCCGGCCGACTCGCCGATCTTCAGCAGGATGTCGTGGGGCGAGGCGCCGGGCTGATACATGTCCAGCTGCTGGTGGTAGACGGCGTCCGTCACCTGGAAGAACTTGTCCTTGCCGGCGCAGTGGGCGAGCAGGAACCCGGCGGCGGCTATCTGGGTGTCGCCGGTGAGCGCCTCCCGGGCGATGTAGCGGACCCTGCCGGTGTCGATGTACTTGGCCTTGAACAACGGAAAGACCTCGTTGTTCCAGCGCGCGCAGTGCGGACAGCCGAGCGACGCATATTCGATCACCGAGACCTTGGCGGTGGGACTGCCGATGGTCACGTCCGCGCTGGTGTCGGGTCCGCTCTTCTGGCAGGCGGCGAGGCCGAAGCCGAGGGCAAGCGCCACGACCAGAACGGCGGCCTGCCTCAGGGGATGGGTCCGCATCACTTCGCGCCAGCCTCGGCCGCCGTGATCGCCTTGTCCATGTCGTCCAGCGACATGAAACCGGCGTCAAAGACCTTGCCGTCGATCACGAAAGTCGGGGTGGCGTTGATCTTGTCGATCTTCGAATAGGTGTCCACGCGCGCGTTCAGCGCCTGCTGGGCCTTGTCGTCGTTGACGCAGGCGTCGAACTGGGCCTCCGACAGGCCCGCCTGCTTCTGCGCGATCGCCAGCAGCGTGTCCCTGGGCGAGGCGCCGGGGGCGAACATCTGGTCCTGCTGGCGGTAGATCGCGTCGGTGACCTGGAAGTACTTGTCCTTGCCGGCGCAGCGGGCGAGCAGGAATCCCGCGGCGGCCACCGCCGGGTCGTGGGTCAGCATCTCGCGCGAGACATATCGCACCTTGCCGCTGTCGACGTATTTCGTCTTGAAGGCCGGGAACACCTCGTTGTTCCACTTCGCGCAGATCGGGCAGGCCACCGAGGCGTATTCGACGACAGTCACCTTCGCGGCCGGCGAGCCCAGGGTCATGTCCCCCGTCCCGGCGTTCGCGACGGTCTTGTGGCAAGCCGCCAGGGCGCCCGCGAGCATGAGGCCGAGAAGCAGAACGGCGATGCGGCGCATGAAATCTCCCGCTGAATGACCCAGTAGAGCCCGATTCCGTACCGCGGATGAAGAGGGCGCTTGTGTGGCCACGGTCAATCGCCCGCGCGCAACACCTCGCGCCCCAGACGCAGCAGGGCGCGCCGCAACGGGCCCTCCGGCGCCTCGGCGAGGCTGTCGGCGAGGACCTTCTCCGCCGCGGCGTCCAGCGGAGCGCGCATGCGTCGCACATTGCCCCGCGGCAGGGTCCGGGCGGCGGGCGCGGTGAGCGGGCCCTGCACGATGCGCAGGCGCGCCACGGCTTCGGCGCCCAGGTAGAGGTTGAGCCGCGCCAGGATCTCTGGCGCCTGGTGCTGCACCAGGGCGGCGACGGGCCCGGCGACCCGCAGCTCCAGGGTCGAACCTCCGGTGCGGGCCTTGACCAGCTTCACCGGCTCGGACCGTCCGGCCAGGGCCTCGCCGACGATTTCGCGCCAGCGGCTGCGCAGCACGTCCGGCCCTTGGCCGAAGCGCGCGTCCAGCTCCTTGAGCAGCGGCGCGAAGGCGCGGCCGGCGTGGCGAGGGGGCCGCGGCGGCGGACGTGGGGGGCGCGCGGCCAGGATGGCCATGGCCTCTTGCTCGGACGGCAGCGGTCGGGGCATGCGGTCTATATAGACGATGCCCAAGCTCCGCGTCCCTCCCCCGGCGCCACGTGACTCACAGGAATCGCGGTCCCTGCGCCGCCGGCTGCTGGCCTGGTACGACCGGGCGGCGCGGGACCTGGCCGGGCGCGTGGGGCCGGCGGAACGGGCGCTGGGCGCGCGGCCCGATCCCTACCGGGTGTGGCTGTCGGAGATCATGCTGCAGCAGACCACCACGGCCCACGCGACGCCCTATTTCCTGACGTTCACCCGACGCTGGCCGAACGTCGCGGCGTTGGCGGCGGCGGACGAGGCGGCGGTGATGGCCGCCTGGGCCGGCCTCGGCTACTACGCCCGCGCCCGCAACCTCATCGCCTGCGCCAGGCTCGTCGCGCGCGATCTCGGCGGCGCGTTTCCGGGCGCGGAGGCGGAGCTTCGCGCCCTGCCCGGGATCGGGCCTTATACGGCGGCGGCCATCGCCGCCATCGCCTTCGACCGGCCGGCCAATGTGGTGGACGGCAACGTCGAGCGGGTGATGGCCCGGCTGTACGCCGTCGAGACTCCGCTGCCCGAGGCGAAGCCTGCCCTGAAGCGCCTGGCCGGCGCCCTGGTGACCGAAGATCGGCCCGGCGACTGGGCCCAGGCCCTGATGGACTTGGGAGCGGCGATCTGCACGCCGAAGTCCCCCGCCTGCGATCGCTGCCCGATCGCGGACGCCTGCACCGCCCGGGCTCGCGGCGCCCCGGAGGCCTATCCGCGCCGATCCCCGAAGGCCGAACGCCCGCGCCGCCACGGGGTCGCCTGGCTGGTCACCCGGGGCGGGCAGGTGGCGCTGGTGAGGAGGCCGCCCAGCGGGCTGCTCGGCGGCATGCTGGCCCTGCCCACCAGCGACTGGACCGCCAGGCCCTGGACCGCCGCCCAGGCCCTGGCCGCCGCGCCGGTCCGCGCCGACTGGCGCGACTGCGGAAGCGTCGAGCACGTCTTCACCCACTTCACCCTCACCCTGCGGGTCTTCCGCGCCGAGGCGGACTGGCCAGGCGGCCTGTGGCGGCCCCTGCGCGAGCTGGAGCACATGCCGAGCGTCTTCCTGAAGGCCGCGAGGGCGGGGCCGCTCTAGCTTGAGCGACTACGCCGCCATCTCGGCGCGGACCCTGGCCCTCAGCACGTCGATGGGGGTGAGGCCCTTGTCCGTGCGGAAGTGCCAGTAGGTCCAGCCGTTGCACGCGGGGGCCGACTGCACCATGGCGCCGACCTTGTGGATCGAGCCGGCCAGGTCGCCGATCACCAGGCTGCCGTCGGCGCGGACCCGGGCGGCGCGCTGGCCTTTGGGGTCATAGACCATGTCCCCGGGGTTCAGCAGGCCGGCCTCCACGATCTGGCCGAAGGGGATGCGCGGCTCGGAGCGCTTGGAGCCCATGACCTCCAGGTCCTCCGGCGCCGTGGGCGTCACCTTGGCGATGCGCGCCTCGGCCTGGGCGGCGTAGGCCGGGTCGCGCTCGATGCCGATGAACCGCCGCCCTAGCCGGCGCGCCACCGCCCCGGTGGTGCCGACTCCGAAGAATGGGTCGAGGATCACGTCGCCGGGCCGGCTGGACGACAGGATCACCCTGTGCAGCAAGGCCTCGGGCTTCTGGGTGGGATGGACCTTCACCCCGGCCGCGTCGCGCACCCGCTCCTCGCCGGTGGCCAGCGGCAGGGTCCAGTCCGAGCGCATCTGCAGATCGTCGTTGGCCAGCTTCATGGCGTCGTAGTTGAAGGTGTAGCGCCGCCCGCCCCGCCCCTTGGCCGCCCAGATCAGGGTCTCGTGCGCGTTGGTGAAGCGCGTGCCCTTGAAGTTCGGCATCGGATTGGACTTGCGCCAGATCACGTCGTTGAGGATCCAGAACCCCAGGTCCTGCACCGCCGTCCCGACCCGGAAGATGTTGTGGTAGCTGCCGATCACCCACAGCGCCCCGTCGTCCTTCAGGACCCGCCGGGCCTCGGTCAGCCAGGCGCGGGTGAACTGGTCGTAGGCCTCGAAGGAGGCGAACTGGTCCCAGTCGTCGTCCACCGCGTCGACCTTGGAATTGTCCGGCCGCAGCAGGTCGCCGCCCAGCTGCAGATTGTAGGGCGGGTCGGCGAAGACCAGGTCGACGCTCCTGGCGGGCAGGGCGGCCATGGCCTCGACGCAGTCGCCGAGGATGATCCGGTCGGTCTGAAGGTCCATGCACGCACCCTGACGATCTAGCTCTCCGCAGTGCGGCCAACGTAGTGAAAAAACCGTCCCCAAACGTGGTTAGGGAAGTCTGAACCCGGGCCGCCCGATCGCGCCTGTTCCACCTGTTCCGACCTGTTATTCACCTGTTCCACCTGTTATTTCGGTGTTTTTTCCACCTGTTCCGGTCTGGAAACCGTGATTGTTCAATGGCTTGCAGCCACCTGATATCGCTCAGGAACAGGTGATAACAGGTGATAACAGGCGCCAAACAGGCCTGTTATCGATGCATAACAGGTGCGGAGCAGG